>JBEKKX010000029.1:0-30875 GCA_050010515.1 Bathyarchaeia archaeon | reverse complement strand
ACTGATCTCTTATAGGCGATAAGCCACCCAGTCTGGGAATTGCGGTCTAACGACGAAACAACTCAACCAAACAAAATATATGTTTTTCGGCTTTCATCCCCACACTAAAGGATGGAGACTTCCCGCCGAAGAAGTTAAATGCCGAAAGAAAGACTGAGAAGAAGGTTCCCTTTCAGCTTAATTTTTTTTTAAGAATAGGCGATTGCTTCATTTTGAGCTTGCCAAAACAGATAAACTTTTGTTTGAAGAAGCATTCCAACAAGCTTGACTAGCTTTGCCATTTTTACATGGTCTGCCTTCTCAATGCAGGCAATGTAGTCCGATGTTTTGCCGAATGGTTGATGTCGACTAACTGCAAACTCCTTCTTGAACCGCGGATGTTTATTCCTTATGAATGCAGCTTTAAGCTCATTTATTTGTTCCAAGTTCAAGCTCTCAAGTCTTCCCTTGACATAGCGTTCACTGCCTAAGAGTTGCAAGTCAAAACCCAACTTTAAGAGTACTTTAGAGACTTCTGAAACGCTTTCAACCTTTTGTTGTTCAGCTATTTTTTGCATTCCTGCCTTTTCTGCAAACGGGTTATATTTCGCCATGACTGCAATCATCTCAACATAGGGCGTGCCTACTAGAGGAAGGGTTTCATGGATTAGTTTGGCGCCTAAGCCTATTGTTCGGTATTTTGGATGGATAACCACTCGGCTGATGATACTTAGTTGCTTGTTCATTTCTCGGATTGACATTCGCGGTAGCACTAGTCGCCTTCCGTAGCAGGCGGGCGGAGGATAACTATAAACGATTACGCCGCAAAGCTCGTCACCTCTGACTAACCGGAAAATCCTGCGAGAAACAGCAAACCTATGACCACGATAATGGAAAACGCAGAGTTTAAACCAATCCGCTTTGCTTCCCTGTTCAACTCTCATTTCTCGGATTAAACTGCATTCAGCTGCTGCTTCATTCGAGAAGTATTTTATTTGGATTTCTTCTCCAAACCGCTTATGCACATGCACGCTGGGGTTTAGGTCCTCAAACAAGTCACCATGCGTGGTTGCAGCAATCACCGCCTTTCCTTGTTGACGCGCGATTTTCTGCAGGTTAAAAGCGATAATCTTCGCTGTATCTCTATCCAAGCAAGCGCAAAACTCATCAACCATCCACCAGCTTTTCCCAGACTCGACCAATTTTGCGATTTTGTACCTGAACTTCTGCCCATCACTCAATTGACTATACGACCGCAAAAATAGGAAGGCATCGTTAAGTCCGACCTTGCTTAGAAGTTCAAGCCCTTCCTCAACAGTTGCGCCGACAGTTTCGATTAATGGCTTCTCAGAATCAACTTGAATATCCGATAAGTCGATGGCTTCATCGCCAAGGTCTGTCCTGATTGCTCGCAGTAGGACTGATTTTCCGCTGCCGCTGTCCCCAGTCACTAGGACGATATCTGTTGGGCTTATTTTTAATTCAGTATTCAGCACTGTGAACTTCTGTGTTTCGTCAATGCCTAAGCCAAAAGCCTCTGCGACAACAAGGCTTCTTGGAGTTGGTTTAGTGTGGGTCTCGTAGCTTATGTTGAATGTGAACTTGCCCACATCCCTATCATAGACTCTCCGGAACTGTCTGATACGGAAAAACTCCTCGTGCCTTCTCGCGATTCGGCACTCACCATTAACCCTGCGTTCTGCCAGTTTCTTTCGGATACGAGTTAAGTCGGATTTTTCTTTTCTCATTTTGCGTAGTCTCCACTGACCATGAATCTAAAATGCCAAAAAAAGCTACATACACTCACTAAACTATGCGAAAAAACAGCGAATTATTTTGGTTACTCTACGTTTTGCGCCCAACAAAAACACCAACAACTATCCCGGTTAAGCCGGTAATGGCGCTGAAAACTTCGCTATTCCAACTATGCAGAAATGCCATGTTAGCGATTTCAAGCGCTGAAAAACAAGCAGTCATACCCATACCAAACTTTACTACATACACAAGCGTCTCGTCAGGCTCCTCATCTATGAAATGCCCACGTTGAAAACGCCTGCGCGTCAAAGCACGCTTAATCAGGCCTGCCATCCACGCTTAACCTCTGCTGAAACATACGGCGCTGAAAAGTTCGCGTGCGACTAAGCGTACGGTGCCCGCCCAGCAAGAAGCTGTTAACAAGCTTGCCAGCCGCTTCTCTGGGAATGTGCTCTTTAACCAGCACTGACACGCCCACAGCCCAACTAAGAGGAATAGCCGTATAATCCAAGTCAAAGACACCGTCGGCATAACGAAAACTGTTCTGCGCAATAACAACATGCTTAGTTTTGTTCCCGAATAAACCTACGTAAACACCCCAGCTCTTAACAGGCACATCAATAGATGCCCCACTGCCCAGGCTCTTGCCAGTGCTAGCATCGCACCATTCCACACAGATCAAGTCACCTACACAAAGAGATTCAAGCTGCTTCTTCAAATTTTTTTGTTCCAAACCTTTTCACCTTTCACTATCGTTTACCATGAAATTGCACTCGTGACAACTGGCGTTTAGGTTCCCGCACCTGCAAGCAAGGCTAACGCAATAGGCAAAACTAAGAATCCGTCTTCTGTGGTTCCTATTTGGCTTCGCCATACTCTTCCAGTTACATCGACCATGTCGCATACTTGTCCGCCGTTTAGCGTTAACCATTTGATAAAAGCGATTAATCCCGTAATCAATGATGTGTATGTGGTGCTGCCTACGGTTTGGCAGGCTATAGCCATCAATGCCGCGTACCCGGAGTATTCGTTTTGTGTTTGGCCAGTAGCACCGGTATAGGGACAGTAGTATTCGCCGCCCCATGAACCACGAGTTAACGTATTGATATAGCTTAGGCAGATTTCGCATTGACTGCTATAATCGCCTACTGTTTGGAAAGCGCTCTTTGCGAATACGTAGACTGCCCAGCTGCAAAGTGCTTGCGTGTAGCTGATTTTTTCTTCGTATGTGAAGGGTACATTAGTGTTTTGCCCGTAAGGATAAGACGTATCATAATATTGAGCAGCGCTACCGCGCCATCCGGTAACGGCTATGCTATAGTACAGGTTGTTGGCGAAGGTTTGAACGCTATAACCTGAAGTTGTTAATAGAGTGCTGCCGTAAGCGTCCATGGCGAATTTCGCTGAAAGTAAGCATTCGCCGCAGTCTGCAAGCAAAGCTGTCGTATCAGTGGTTCCGTCAAGGATTTCGTTTGCGATAAGATTCGATGAGTAAGCCACAGTATGAGCATACTGTAGTGCACGCAGAAAATCAAGCGCAAGCTGCACATTTGCCTTGTATCGCGTTCCGCTTGTTAATCGATCATAGTTGCTCATCGCCCAGGCAAGCAGAGCTGCACCGGAATCAACCTTTAAGTTTCCATCTGTGCCCTCTGAAGTTTCAGTAACAACAGCATAAGGCGAATAGGGATTATACTGTTGATACCAACTACCGTCAGAATTTTGTAGCGAAACCCACAAGTCTAAAATGTTTTGAACTTGAGTATAGTATGCTGAACCGCCATACTGCAACATTGCTAATATTGCGTAGCCGGCTTCGTAGCAGTTCATTGTTCCCGTAGGTGAAGAAACGATAACTATGTCATTTAAAATGCAGTTATCCAGCAAATAGTTCAGGTTTACCGCATATTTTGCTTTGATGTTCGTCGCATAAGTTAAGAATAATTCACCGTTACTTACGGTAACTGTAGCAGGCACATTTACGTAGCTAATAAGGGGAAAAAAGTAAAGCGAATACACCTCTGCTGCACCGAGGACACGCGCAAAAAACATAACTTCAGACTCAACTCCAGTGAAGCCTCCTGCAGAAGCGCTTTGTGCACCTATATACGTGTCACTCGTACTGCTACCGATTGCACCTGTTTGAGCCTGCTGCACCAGAACAGGCCCATTAAGGTACATGTACATGTTTGTTCCGTCATAAATGCAAGCAACAAATAAACGCCCATTTAGCGGTGCGGATCCTGCTGACGCCGTCAACGTTACCCAGGCGCCGCCGATATATAAGCCGAAAACGATGCTGCCGTTAGCTAATACTTCCACGTAAAACTGATTAGCCTTATACACCAAATATTGCGCAGCTGCCGACGTCGGCGAGAACCAGCAAGTAAATGAAAATTTAGATAAGCCGCTAAAATCAATTATATTGTTTGATATGTCAACGTAGGAGCCGTTTCCGTTAAACATTAAAACTTCTGTCTCTGGTCCAGGTATCCAAGTGTTTCCTGAGCCTATCGCACCGTTATTTGCATTTGGGCTTTGATCTATTGCTACTGTACCGCTGCCTTCGCCAAGATGATAAAAGCCTAAGAGGCTCTGCATGCTGACACTTGCGCCTTGCGTTTGATCGCTGCTAACGGGCAAAGTGCTTAGTGCAGTTGTTGAAGAAGCCATGGCGTCAACTAAGTTGCTGAAGTCGCTAACTGAATGCACAATTTCAATAGTTGCCTTCACTAAAGTTTTCGTTATCTTACAAGTTTCATAGTTTCCAGAAAGCCCGAAGGCTGCACCGTTTGTTACAGTAACTAAGTCGCCACTATTGAGTAGTGCCGCTTGAGCGATATCGCATACCAGGGGAGAACCGCTATTCGTCTGCTGGAGACTCTGCAAGTACTCTGTTGCAAGGCTATTTAGCGTTGCTTGGCTCATAGCAATTTTATTAGTTAAAGTTTTAACACTATAGCCAGATCCAGTGTTCCCGGCAGAACCCGTGATTGCGTTTCCAGCTTGATCAACACCGCGGATAATTACCCCATCATACCCTGCTTTACTCCGATCTATGTCTACTTCACTTTCCGTGTCAATTGTTATGGCTGTAGGAATTTGATTGCCTTTTACTGCAATATTTATGGTGCTGCCTGAATTGAATAAGTTGAGGCCTAAAATGTTGGCGACATTAAGCGCTGCCGTATAACAGTCAGTTGCGTTGAACTGCGTGCTAATAACTGTTGAGGGGCAAGATCCCGCGGTCATGCCGCAGACCGCACAAATAGCCGCGAAGACCGTGTTTGCAGCTACATTACTGTATTTGCCTGTTATACTCTGCTTTTTCATCAATTCAAAAACGTTGTTATAAACTGTACATGAAATATTCAGGAATTTTGCTTTATAAGCTCGTAGTAATCCTGAAAAGACGCTTGTGCTGCCCCAGAGAATTTGAACTTGCTGATCACTTTCAACAAAAGTTAAGTTCGCTGGCGTATTCGGTATGATGAAATCGAATTCTTGTTGGCCAGCAGTTCCTAATTGACCATTGACTTCATCAATTATCTGATCGATTACTGCGTCAGTTTTAGTTACCCATGCTGAACCATTATAGTATTGTATTGTCCAACTGGTCACTTAGAGCACCACGTAGTTTGCTGCAAACTTGAAAACAAGAGTAAATTTGATTGCTGACTGCGCAGCGTAATCTTTGGTTTCTGTGAAAGTTGCTTTATCAAACTTCCAGGTAGCGTTGAGGCTGGGCCGCGGAGTGCTTAACACAACTAAGCCATGCAGCATGCCTAGTAGGGGAATAACGTAAGTGTTGTCGATTGCAGTTTTGCTGGATCCTGCAATATAGAAAAAGCCTTCCATCGTTAAAGTCCGCACGTCATTGCAGACAGAGATAAGAGTGGTTCCTACTTCAGGAATGTTGATTGAAGAATCATCGACGGTGGGCGCTTCATCCGTATTAGTCTGCGGAGCATAAGGCAACGTAATTGTTGTAGATCCTTGCGTTATCTGCCAACTCATCGAAGTTTATCTCCTAATGTTTCTCCAAAAATCAGATAAAAATAAAGCTCCAACATCACAAGCAAAAGTAAACAAGCTTTGATGAATAAAGGTATTTTTCTCATCTATGTCACCTTATTCATTATGCCTTTTTTGTACATTGCATCGCAGATACCTTTGTTCACGGCATCTCGTGTCTGTTTTAGCGAAGCTGTCCCGGTTATGCTGCCGATCGTAATGTTAGGTGAGCCGATTGAGACGTTGCTTGTTCCAGCTCCGCTTTTAACGTTAACGTTACCTGAAAGCCCTTGGAGACTGGATCCTAACGTGCCGGTTTTATGTGTTAACTGATCGCTAAGCGCTATGCTCTGTGTAATCTGCTTATTGAATTCTTCAGCAGCTGGCGATGCATGCGCAAAACACAATTTACCCAATGCTGAACCTAAATCGCCTATGAAACCTTCGAGCGGTTTAACGGCGTTTGCTACGGCGCCAATAACTGACTCAAAAGCTTTGATAGGTACTAAGGCAGCGTTTATGTCTGCAACAAAAATTTCTTTGAAAAAGTTTGCTACTGGCAGAAGAATTCCAGTGTAAGCAGCGTTTAAGCCATTCCACAGTGCGTCGCCTGCTGTTTTTAAAGCGTTAAAGGCACTTAATACGGCGCCGCCCATGATGCTTCCAATGTCATTTATGATGTCGCGGAAAGGCTTGCAGTATTCGTAAGCAGCTATGAAACCGACAACTAAAGCCGCGACAGCTAATACAACAAGCATCACGGGGTTAGCATCCATTACAACATCAAGAGCTGCTTGAGCGCCTTCCCACATTTTCGTGGCGTTACATGCCAAGTTTACAACGTTAATAACCGCAGGAATAACAGTAAGCGCCGACATCATTAAAGTACTGTTATAGTTACGGCTTGCCTCTTCAACACGCTCCTGATCTACTTGTTGAGTCTGAATGGCCAGGTTAAGCTTATTCGCCGCATCCTGCGCCTGAAGACTGGTTTCACCGTATTTTGCAACAGCCAAATTATAGGCCTGCTGCGCTAACGTCACGGAATTCGCGGCTTTTTCTTCCATCAAGTTTGCTCGGCTAAGGCTAACTTGAGCATTCTCAATATTGTTCACAGCCATATACAGCATAGCACCGCTCATAGCTGCACTATTCATCTGCATAGCGTTTTGACTAAAGCTTTGGCTAGAAGCATCTGTCGCATCGGTTGCAGCTCCAGTGCTAGTTGTTATTTGACCCATGCTCACCTGAGCGGTGCTTCCGGCTTGATTGAAGGAATCCTGCATCTGGCTAGTGTCAGCCTCTACAGTTGTTGACATAGTTGAAACAGAACTCGCAGTCTCCTGCATGCTATCTGAAACATCACTACTCATAGCTTCAGAAGCTTCGCTGACGCTGCTGCTCATATCAGTAAAGTTGCTGCTGACTGATTGGAAAACGTCTGACGCATCATCAGTCGCAACAATATCTATCTCTGCAGGAACCCCACTCAATTCACATCATCACGCCTATCTTTTTTATACGAAGATCGCCCTTGCACATTGGACATTTTAATGTAGTTCCTTTGGTGCCGATTATCTTACCCGTTTTCTCATCTGTAAGATAAACAGCAAAGAAAAGCGAACCGTCGCAACATTGCCACATGATTTGATATATTTTATAGCGCATTTTATTTACTGCTAACCTTCTGTTAATTTTTTCTATCCTGCATTCTGAGTTCGTGGTTTACGCTTCTTTTAATCCAGTTGCAGTTAGCGCATAAACATTGATACTTTTTTGAACCCTTAAGAAGCTCTTGATAGACTTCCTTGTAGAAAGCATATGTACCTCTATAATCTTTATTCCTTGGGTAATCTTTGGAATCTCTGATTCCATCAACATGGTCAATTTGAAGACATCTGACATCAATGAATGGCTTATCATGTAAACCATAAGGATTGGCACATTGACCGCCAAGCAATTCAAAAACCTTAACTTTAAGCTTATCTCTACTTTTATTGTTTGCGAGACGTTCTCGCTTACGGAATTCTGGGTCTTTTCTTCTTTTCCTTGAATATTCTTTTGCGTACTCTCGTCTCTTTTCTTTATGTAAGGCGCTATACTGTCTGTTACAATTAAGAACTTTTTCAGGATTCTTTTTTCGCCATTCTCTTAGTTGTTCTGTTCTCTTTTCCCTATGTAAAACTCTATAATTTCTGTTATAGTTACGCATTTTTTCACGATTTTTTTCTCTCCATTTTTTTTGGTATTCAGCTTTTGACATGTTTCTTCCTTAACTGATACCTATATCTCCGCCTTCATTTAAGTTTTTTACTATATGTTAAGTAGAAGTCAATTTATTGAACCAGACGGCTGATTGAATTAAGAATTCAAGCTGAAAATCCGTTAAAGACGACGCGTATTCTAGGGTGTAGTGGTAGAGGTTGATGACGGCTGCGATCCGCTGGGCTTCACTGCTCCAGTAAATCCAGTCATTGACCGCCTCACCTGACGCGGTAAAAAACCCTCATTAAGCAAAGCCTTCTCTAGAGCCCGTACGAGGTCCCATGGGGCATCACGCAGGTCCTTCTCTGTTAAATCTGGGTAGCAGGGCTTCATCATCTTTAGAAGCGCCTGCAGTTCGAATTCGCGCTGATCATCCTTGTAAAACTTCGCTAAATCGCTCAGTTCGTTATGGGTAAGTAATACGAATTTGACCCATCCGGCGCCAGGAACATTAGCCTCCTGCGGGACCTTACTGTTTTTCAGTAGGCCTACGTTAAAGTTTTTGAAACGCTCTTTTTGCTCTGCTTCATATTCGTTGAATGCAGCTTTAAGTTTCTCGAAGCCTTCAGCATCAAATTTTTCTTCACTCATCAAATCACCTCATTATAACCATTAATGCCCATATAATGCTAGTTACTTCAACATAATCGGGAACGAGGGAACCTTTTTTTCTATTGTCGGCCTAACATTTCTTTGATAACGCATTGATAACGGATTTTATCAAAAATGTTAAAATGAAGCATTGAAAGAAGCGATTAGTATGGAACAAGTTGATTGGTCATCCTTGCATAAGATTCTAGGCGATACTACAAGAAGAAGTATTCTTGACTTGCTTAAGGAAAAAGACGCGATTAGCTATACCGAAATAATGGCGATCTTAAAAGTAACAAACACGGGCAGGCTTAACTATCATCTGAAGGCATTAAATGGTCTTATTTCCAAAGATGACCAAGGAATGTATCACCTGACTGAAAGAGGACAGCTTGCCGTCAACTTGCTTCAGACCTTCCCTGAGAAGGCTTCAAAGGAAAAGAAGCATCAATCGACTCTAAAAATGGTGGCAGCTGCGCTTCTAATTCTCGTCGGTATTCTGCTAATCGCATCTGCGCTTGGTTCTTTTGCGTTTGCTCCAATCACCTCAGTCAGTACAGATCAAGCGGGAATTTCAAATCAGGTTATACCTCAAAACACAACTGTATCGCTCTTATCTTGGAATATCCAATCTGCTTCACCATTGAATATTACTTGGAGCGCTTCAAGCATTATTTCAATTTACATTCAGAACTCCACACAACATGATGCTTTACTGCTGCAACACACGACGAACGGGGAGGTATCTGTAGCTTTGACAAATTTCACTGGTGTTCCAACTGCATACATAACCCAGTACGACCTCCAAGCTGGAAGTGTCTCACTCAACCTGCCCCAAGGTCAATATTACTTCTTGGCAAGCTCAAGCATACAGGCAATAGTGGATTCATTTTCGCTTACTCAGCAACAGGGATCAACTGTTGCTTCGGAAACATCTGCAAGTTATCTGCTTGCATTAGTACCTCTTGCGCTTGGAATATTCATGTTAGTCCTCGCTATTTTAATTCTCACTCATCGAGTTTGGCGATAAGAAAATCGACTCAAACTACTAAGACGAAAAGAAAAAAAACGCTAGAATGTGCTTTCTGCTACGGTTTGCGCTTCTCCGCTAATATCGTTTGCTATTGTGCCTTTCTGGCCGTTCTTCACGCTGTAAGCTGTCAAGACAACGTTGCTTAACGTGATTTTTGGAGTTCCTGACCCCGTAGTCGTGCCCTGTGGACCCCAAATAACAGTAACCAATGAGCCGTTAAGAACATCTGTAAGCAATGCTGCATAATTTGCGGGAACATAAAGCGCAGAAGCCTTAAACGTGTAAGACTGGTTGCCGCTTGCCGTGAAAGCTGGAGATGGAGACCCACCTGACGCGCAAACGTATTCCTTAATCATTTCCGCCTTAACATCCATAGTGAAGTCAGTGAGGAAACCGATTGCCGTTCCGCCCACTTGAACAACTGCATTCCGACTTAGAACCGGTGTGGTAGCTAAACTCATACTTTTCGCCTCGATTACATGTAGTTACTTTAAAGACCGCTAACCTTGCAGTAAATCTTGGATTTGCTGCTCAATTTCCGGCGCAAATTCGCTAAGATGCTGATTAACCGAGTTAGTAAGGAAAAGCCGCGCAGACATTTTTCTTGTGCCAAACTCAACATAATACGCGTAAGGCGCCGTAGCCTTAACCTTAAGCTGAAAATTGCTAGGTTGCTCAACCGCCAAGGTACTTTTCAAAAAACCAGTCCGCACCGGTACAAGAACATTCGCAGTCGCCAAAATATTCCCTGCAACATTCACCATAGCCTGTCCCACAGCCTCCGGGTACTGCTCACAAAGACACTCCAAGCAACTGCCCCACACATTAAAATTCGATAAGTTAACTTGAACTTCAATACTCATTTTAGAACACGTAACCTAAGCTGCTTGGCTGACGCCTTCGCATACGCATCCTTTTTTCCCTTGCGTGAACTGCAGAGCAATCGGGATTGCTTTTTTAGGGCATCTCTGCCGCCCCATTGCTGTTAAACCCGTATGCTTCTCTCTTGACTTCTTACCCATCAAAAACACCTGTTAAGTTGAAACTTGAAAGTACACTGCGTCAACATTAATCATCAATCGAGTTATGTCTGGCGCATTACTATGAATCGGCTCCCCCGACACCGCATAATTCGGATCCTGCATGTGAATAATACGGTAAACCTCAGCCTGCAACAACTCCAACGTTACTTCTGCCGCTGCTAAATCACTTGTGCTCTGACTAGCATTAACCACGATAACATCAACAACCAGCTTCTCAGCAACCAAGTAACATTCACGGCTAAGCGGATCAACCTGCTTTGAAGGGCTCGCATTATAGACAGCTATTTGCAAGGATCCTTTGCCCTGAGTAACCCCAATCGCATCCATCCGCGTAGTAGGCCACAAAATATTAGCAACCGCCACCGGATTAGCTAAGCTCCAATTAGCCTGCAGCAACTCCGAAACAACCGCAGCCTGATCAGTCGACATTCACGTTAAACTCCTTTAAACACCTGGCTTCTTTTTAGAACAGCTTGATTTTCCGTAGCATTGGCGGCAATCTGAAATATGCAAGGTTAATTTTGCAAGATAACAAGCTTCCTCAACAACTGTTATCGATGGATCTTGCTGATGAGGTATGGTTGCTTCATGATACGTCAATTTACGCCCCTGTTTCGCATTCGCTACCGATTGCTTCTAAATCGTAGCCTTCATGCCGGAGCCGCTCAAATTCGGCGCTAGTCATGATTGTGTTTACGTTGTTGACTTTAGCGATTATGCGGTTACGCCGAATCCGAAATGATCCGACAATGGCATTTTCAACGATCACTACGTTAGGATGATTTGATTCACTCAAGGGGAAATCAAGCCTCCTTGGTATCGTGGTACTGAGAATGCTGTACGTGCTACGGCGCCTATTGCAACAGTTGAAAGATTCGTTATGTTTCGGACGAAGTCGTCTTTGAAGTTTTGGACAGCAGTTTGATATGCAAACTTTGTAATTGTGCCTTTTGTTACGAATAAGTCGCCAAGCTTGTAATCTGCTGCGCCCAGGAGCATGCCGCCGCTTGCAGCGACTAACACGTCCATGCATGCCATATCAAGTGCTGCTAGCTGAGCAGACGGATAACGCGGATCCGTCGATGTCACATTTGGCAATAGGCTGTTTATGTACGTGTTCGCGTGATCAACCTGCGCCTGGATACCTTGCTGAGAAACAGGCAACCCATAAACAGTATAGTTCCCGGTGCTGTCAGGTCCTTGGACGTTAAGGTGCCCCATAACTTCGCTTAATGTGGTGAATTGCGGCAGCGTTGACGGTGTAGTTACCGGTTGAAGCGGAAAAATAATGTAGAAGACATCGACTGTTGGAAAAGTCTGCGTGGCACCGCCTGGCAATGTAACGATAAATTGCCCGGTGCAGACGCCGTAAACGTCTTCTGTATCGCTCTCTTGCCAATTATACTGCACAACACCGCTCGTTGCATTCGTCACTGTTGCAGCATGACTGAACAGTATTTGTCCTTGCTGACTCATCTGGAATAGCACAGTGCAACCTGTCAAATTAAAAATTGAGCCGTCGCTATTCTGCAGGGTAGCAACAATGCTAGGCGACAAATCGCCAGTGTTCATTTCAACACTTGGAATACTCGCGTTTTACACATCCTTTCAAATTCTTCTCAAATTCCTCAAACTGTTCACGCGTTATGCGACAGAAATAGCAATAATCACTTGGTAATTTTGCGCCTAAACCCACAGGTCCCCCATGCCAACCAAAACGCATCCATCGATGCTGATGACTCTTACAAGGAAGCTTAGGCTTCTTATGACCATAGCCCAAATTATTTCCCGAACCTTAAACGCCATCTTTCGGAATTAATCTGAATCGCTTTGAAGCGTTACGTTTCCTTTTTCAGTTTGAATTATGATTGCGTGAGTAGGCAGCGTTCCAACAATAACCGCAACATCCAAACCTGTTCCTATGTCACTTAAGAAAACTTGAGCTTTAATTACAACAACGTCTGATCCTAAACCTGAATCAGAAAGGTTTACCGGCGTACCAAGAAGTAAACTATCAGTTCCCAACCCTAAATCAGAAAGGTTTACCGGAATTCCAAGAAGTAAACTATCAGTTCCCAACCCTAAATCAGTAGCGAGAATTTGAGCAATTATTGCTGCTAAAGCATCCGTGCCTAAGCCCACATCAGAAATTAAAACTTGAACGTTAACTGCTACTAAAATATCAGAACCCAACCCGCTATCAGAAACGTTTACGGGGCTGCCAACTATTGCACTGTCTGCTCCTGAACCTACATCGGAAACAGGTATCGCGCCTTGAACTCCAATACTCTCCGCTCCTGCCCCAGCATCCAAAACTGGGATTTGAGCTTGCAAACTGGCGACAGCATCAGCTCCTGAACTTGTGTCGGAAACTGGGATTTGAGTTGCAACGACCATGCTTGCGCTGTCTGCTCCTGAGACTGCGTCAGAAACCCCGATCGGCCATGACATGATCAGGCCTGCGTCACCCGTACATATGTCGGAGACGGAGATGACTCCTGGAGTCGAAGCTACGTCAACCGCTAACCCTATGTCCGAGAGTCCGTAGCCTATTGGCCCGATATACGTATTGGCCATGACAACGCAATCCGTGTAAACTACAGGATATGTCAACGTACCTTGCTGCCTGTTGGAGGGACAGGCTATTGATGTCGCGTCTCCCGCGCTCGTGTTCAAGCCCGTATCGTTGAGGACTTGCGTCCCATTGAAAAAGATGTAATACGCGCCGTTGACCGGATCCTGCACGTATCCGACTTCTATACAATACCACGTATTTGCCTGGAAGTCCACGGGGGAACTATAGCTGTAGATCTCGCTCGGATAATTCTCGTCTGCTCTAAATTCCAAGTTGCCTGATTTTCTGACTAGGCCGACTTCGACAAGGTCATGTTCACCGTTGTACAAAGTAAACAAGATTATGGCGTCGTTCTCCACGGGACCCGGCAATTCCGTCAAATAAACGTAGAACCGACAATAAATGGGCGACTGCGACTCAGCAAATACTTTATTCACCGTGGCGTAGGAACCAGCGCCCCCGACTGCAGCACCAACTTCGTTGATGTAGACGCTTGCACTGAAAGGTTCATTATTATATGTCACGGCGCTCGAAACAGTAAGAAAGTTCCCCGCGTTGAAATATTCATTTGACCAGGCGCTGAAATCGCCGCTTTGAAAGCTATCAGCGAAAATCGGCAGAACCGGACCGACTTGGGCTAGCACAGATGCTGCGTCCGAGCCTAAGCCCGAATCAGACACATCGACTGGCCCACCAGAAGTTACGCTGTCGCTTCCTGAACCTGTTTCTGTCACTGTCATGTTTGCAGTTATTGCAGTCGCATCTGAGCCTGAACCTGAATCAGATACACTAATCGGTATTGCACCAACAGCAAGTGCATCTGAGCCTGAACCTGAATCAGAAACGTTAACGTCCACTGTTAACGGTATCCCATAGAAAGTAGCGATAGCGCCCACAGAATTATGAGCTCCGCTTACTGTCGTGCTTGAACTAAACGTTCCCGTAGCACTCGCTATATACTCCAAGTAAGCATCGGATATATACTCATATTGTGCGCCATCCAACAACGCAAAACTATTGCCAACTGGCGTAGTTTGTCCAGTATTAGCAATAACCACACTACCAACGATCACTTCATTAGCGGTGTAAGTTGTTCCTGTCGTACCAGTGACGAGAGTCGTGCCAGAATCCGTCGCTGAGGCGGTTTGGTCTAAAGTCCAAATAGCCGGTGTTCCTATGGTGTATTCGCATACGTTGCCGACTGCACCATAAGAAGAAGGTGCTCCAGAAAGATTAACCGTGATTGTAGCAGACGGACTTGAACCCACGACCCCATACCAGATCTCGTCGTCAACCATACTATTATATTCTTTCTGTTTTGCTAGAGTCCAAGTAACACCTGTTTGGCTTATTGAAGAAATCGTGATATAGCCAGAGCCGCCGCTACCGTAAGTAAGAATAAGCAGGTTTCCTGCAGTAGGCGCAGCACCCATCGTTATAGTTAACGTGGATGATGTAGTTGTTCCCCTTGCATTACCCTGAACACGCGTTATTGCTGACACGATTTTTTACTCCATTTATTTATTATTTAACTTCAAAAAAGGGAAAATAAAGAAAGGTTTACGCGCAGTTTATGACCAGGTTATGCTTACAGTCAAGACCCATATACAGTGGAGAAAGTAACTTCTTCCATGTCTGCCCTGAGGTCTTGGTTCCCTGCGAGCTAACTAATCGGTTTAAAACTACTCCGCTACCCTTGCTGCTTGCGTTTGTAACAACAAACTCGTTCCACGCGTAGTTAGCTACTGCTGAACTGAAGCTTGCCTGCCATGAAAGTGTCTGCGAAGACTGCGACGGATAGCCCGATGCCATAGCAACGTAAGTATAGTTGCTTGACGCCTGCAAGTCTGTCTGTGTCGCTGCCGCTGCTGTTGTTGAATCTCCAACGCCTAAATACGCGTACGTATTACTCCATGCATTAGGCGGCGAACTTAACCCAGCAATTAACTTCTCGAATCCTTGAATTCCAGTGTTCAAGCACAAGTTTCCTTTAGCATTAGGATGCCCAATAAACCGCGAAATTCCAAGTAGCCTATGCGGAAACAAGTTAGCAATGTGTTCTTGCGTGAATCCTTTCTTTAGCAGTTTTTCGATTAAGCCGTCTTCGTCACTGAACTTGAAAATTGTCCAGCGCGTCTTATGCGTACATCTGTCACGTACAGTCGACATATTTCTGGCTGCTACGCGGTCGACGCTTCTTGCTTTGTCATGTGCTTTTTTAGACATTGCTGGCAGCTCCATCAACTATAGCTTTAAGACTAAGCAGCTTCGCTTTTGTGATACCGATTGTTTCTTGCAATGCGATGTCTTGCAGTAGCAGCGTGCCGTCTGCGTTTTTTATCAGTTTCCAATCTGCATTCTCAACTATTGTTTGACTCAAATTTTTTCAAACTCCTTTTAATTTTAAACATGCATAAAAAAAGATGGGTTAAGGATGAAAGTGATCAAACAAAGTGTTTTTCACTACATCCTTCATTTTCTTAGCTTTTGAAGTTGCCGGCGCTTGCGTTCCCGCTTTTACGTCTTGTACGGCCGTAGTTAGTTCTTGAGTTGCTGTTGCTACGTTACCATTAATGAAGTCTCCACAACCTTTAGCCATCATGCCTATACCTGCAATAATTGTTGCTACTTGAGTGTAGCCTGCGCCCGTTGCAACTGAACTTGCAATGCCTGCTATAGTTACGACAAAGCCAAGAATAGTCAATATTTTATCTTCATTCAGCATGTTTTTCGCTTCCTTTTGCCCGCTTCTCCCAGCCATAAAGCTAAAGAGGGCCAGCTTTTTCAACTGGGCAAAAAACAAAAAAGGAATAAAACTTTAATCGCAATTCAAGTTTAAGTTTAAGCTGTGCTTAAGTTTGTTATTCTAACGATTGCTTCTCCGTAAGTTACTACCGGGCAATATCTGGTAGTTAACGACACATCAACAGCATCGAATTCTTTCTTGATTTCAACGTCAGTCATGAGAGGTCTTTTGATAACGAAGAATCCTAATGGTGCATATGCCGCGCTTAAGTTTTGGCCTGTGGATATAACGTATGCTTTGCCTACTGGAACAACCATGCTTACGTAAACGTTCATGCCGAAGATCGTGCCGACCTTGCCTGTTTGCGTTGGCGATACGCCTTGGCCGCCTTCATTGCCATACTGAGCCCACAGGCTGAATTGCGGTAGATACATGACGTCGCGTAAGTTTACCGGGTTAATCAATATTGTATCCGCGATTAAGCTGTAGGTTTCCAAAAGTGCTTTAGCTGCTAAGAGGTCTTTGCTGCCGATCGCTACTGGGCCGCTTGAGCCTGTTTGATAAAAGGGACCAAACGGTACTCCTGTTGAGCCCAAGCTTAAGCCTGTCGCAGCGAAAGTGTTACTTGGAGCATTACCTGCAGCTAGATCTATCACGGTCATGCAATCATTATCTATGGTGAAAGCCATTCTTCGAGCTACACGCCTAAGCTGATCCTCAATGACCGGTATATAGAGATCTTCAATGTTTTCACGTGATACGCGTTCGCGTAAGCCTTTCTTGTACGGTGTCACAGTATATTCCGTGTATGGCGTAAAGTCCATGGGGATTTCAGCGCCCTCCGAAATTTGACTGATCGCTGCTGCTCTGCTGCCGCTTTGCTTCACAAACGTTGCGGTTCTGCCCTGAACTAACGGAAACTCTGGAAACAGCTTTTTGACAACGAGTGCCGGCATGGTTAATTCGATGATTTTCTGATGCAGCGCTGGATATGCAACTGCGCCTGAGTCAACCCACGTTAGTGCCGATTCAACAAATGCCATGTCTAATCAATCCTCTTTTCTTATTTTACAAGTATATAGAAGATTGTGCCTGCTGTTGCGACTGCTGGCGTCAATGCTTTGCCTATGATTGTTCGTGTAGCGTTTATGATTGCTGCTACGCCTGAAGCTGTGCAAGCGCCTCCGCCTGAAGGTGCTGTTATGTCTCCGCCTATGGTTGCGTCAGTTGTGGGAGCAAAAGTTTTTACCTGACCTGCCGTTGCTGAACACGTTATTTGGTCGCCTGCCGTTATCGCTGCTGAACCGTCCGATATTGCCCTGCATACGCCTCTGCATACGACAGTTATAGGTCCGCCAGTGGTTGGTTGGCTTGTCAGCGCGAAGCCCATAAAGTTAGGCGCATTCGCTGTTGCACACGGTATAACAGTCGGTGGAAAACTGGTTGACGTTGTTTGAATGGCAAGAGCTTGCCCCATCGTGATAGCTGAGCCTGCTAAAGCTGAAACAAGGTATTCATCTGAAACAAGCGGTGTAGTTCCTTCAAAAACTCCTGTTGCTGACATTATTGCATTCCTTTCATTTTGTTGTTGGCTTTAAGCAAGTCTTTGAACCATTCGCAGTTAAGCGCGGATGCAGCTGCATCTTTTTTTAACTCATCAGTTGCAACGATGCCTTTACCATGCGCTTTGCCTTCAGCTTTTGAACCCTCACTTTTGCATGCTTCGCTCTTTTTACCCTTTTTACCTTTGGCGCCTTCCGCTTCGGCGCCTTCCGCTTCGGCGCCTTCAGCTTCCGCGTCATCGTCATCGTCGTCGCCATCTTGCTGTAGTTGCTTCTGTAAAGCGCTGATTTTCATGCTTAAACTACGTTTAGTAGCTCTCTTCGCTACTTCACCTGTCAAATCATCAACTTTCTTGTTCAAATCAGCCATTTCATTTCCTGAGCCGCCGCAGCTCTTCACTGCCTCACTAAGTTTCTCAAGCTGACTCATTATGTCTTCGTAGCTTTCATCTTTGCCTGGTTTCTCTCCGCCGCCCGTATTTACTATAGCTGCTTGATGTGTTTTATCTGAAGAAGCATTATTCTGAGCATTAAGTTCAGACATATGCTTCACTTCCTTGCTTGCTTTCATTTTTTGCTTTTCAGGTTCTTGCAACTTTCGTTTAGAACCCTCATCATCACTCGTGTGAACAAATGACTGTGAAATTATGGAATCTGCTAACTGGCCTAACTGTGCTGTTTTTTGGGCTTTCCAAATTTTTAAGGTTAAAACGTTTTTTGCGTTAAGCAATTCGGCTTCACTTTGATTCTGATCCATTGCGGCGCCGAAGCCTACCGGCTTAAAAGCCGTATTCTGATATGCCGGGCTTGCAACAACGCTTAATTCGCGGACCTTAGGTTTATGCACGATTTCCCAAGCTCCAGGACAAAGATGAATCAGCATGCCTTCACTTCTCGTCTGCTTTTTGCACATGCTGCACTCCACGTCGTCACTATCAACTTGGACGCTTACGTGATCTACATATTTACGAAGGATTTTCTCGATTAATTTTTCATCGCCAACTTCAGCAGTAAAAAACACTTGGGTGCCGTTGCGTTTTGCCGCGGAGACTTTACCAACAACCATCAACACGCTTTCCGCATGATCCATACGCAACTGAACGCCTAGCAGCGACTGAGTAAACACATCTAAATCTTTCTCAGAAACCTGCCATTTATTTGCGTTTACGCTCGTATCGACAGCGATACCCTCAATATTTATGAGCTTTTCCTTCAGCGCTAAAGCTTCAGAAACGCCTTCCTGAGCCTTAAAAGGCACAAAATAATGAAGCTGCACTTAAATCACCATGACCTTTTTGCCGAGCATTCGATAAAATTCTTCTTGGTAAGCGCGGAAAGCGTTAATGTCGCTGAGCATACTTTTCTTTTCATCTAAACTTGTTTCGACGCCAGCATCCTTAGCAGCGTTAACCAGCTTCACACGCGCCTTCTCTTTCAATTCCGGACTTATTTTAGTTTGGCTTAACCGCGCTAACGCATTGCGCAAATGAGGCAAATCAACTTTGCCAGACTTACCCTTATATGGCAAATGCCTTAGGCTACTCGGCACAGTTTTACCTTCACTATCCTTTTTCCCGCCAGGTTCAATAACTGCAAAGGCTGAATCTGGTAAATCATTTATGTATGCTGTTGTCCAAACGTCTGCTTTAAAACTCATTTTTTATCACCAATTACTATGAAATGTGGGATATTTCCATGTAAAGTTGAAAAAGCATTTTACGGTATTCATTCCATACTTTATGATCCATAGCTGTGCGAGTCTCAGTTTTCACGTGCTGCTCAATCCAGCCACTGATTTGCTCACACGTCTTAAACCGTTCTTTCTCAAATATAAAATTAAGAATTCCCCAGCGATATGTACCTTTAAATCTTCCAAGTGTAACCTTCACGCCCCGTTCAACATCGTTAACCTTTAGCTTATCAAACTCAGTTATGCTACGATAACGATATCTCCAAACTGATTTGTCTTCATCAATTCTAGGCATAGCTTTTCAAACCTAAATCCAGTTACCAATACACATCTTCCTCTCTGATAATTGTACAATGACAATTCGGATGCAGGTTAACCGCGAAAGTATCATCATCAAGCCATTCGCCATAGGGAAACATATCTAGGAGATCATCGGGGTCTTCCAGCTCAAACTCGTCGCAGTTCTGATCATCACAATCATCGCACATGTTCGGGCTAGGAGCCAACCCTTCAGTAACATAACCCCAAACAGTATACCGGATCCTTGGATCAACCACAGCAGCCCTAAATACTTCTATAGCTTCAACGACATCAACTGCTTCAAGAAACACTTGGTTTCGGCTTAAGTTTTGAGACAATATATTCCTGGCCATCCTTACGGACAAGCATTTGACTACCAAACTGCCCAGCTGCAGCGCCGCCACCTTTACCCGGCTCCTGGACCTCTGCAGGCTGCTTAGGCAACGTTCCATCTTCAGGCTTAACCGGAAGACCCAATTGCATACGCGCTTCAACAGGAGTAACTATGCCTTGTTGAACTAACCCGACAAGAAACTTCGCTTTATCCTCAACTGTTGGCTCCCAAATCGGCTTCCACTTAATCTCAGGCACTTCAACGCTTTCTCCGAATTGATGCTCGATCAGCTGCTTGAACAAGTCAGTCTCCAGGATATCGCTGAGGATCTCCTGCATCATCCGCAACCGGGTAACAAACTCCTGCATGACAGTTTCAGCAGTTGCACGATTTGTTCCCTCACTTTCCCCGAGAAAAATCTTGGGAACGCCAAGGACAGCTTCCCGCTGCTTGTAGAGGTAGTCGAGCCACCACTGCAGATTAACGTCTTTAGTCATACTTTGAACGACATCAACTGCAACGTCTCCACGCACAAACATATCCGTCGCAGGTTTACGATCACGAAAAACCTCCATTAACGTTTGAAGTTGAGCATCACTAAAAGGTCTCTCAGGAGTTCCTGCTTTAATCACAAGCATCGGCTTTGCGTAAGTATGAACGACAACTGACATATCGTCTTCAAACTGGTTAATTAACGCTTGAATCTTAAGCAGAGGCCTAAGCAAACTTATGCCGTAATTGAATTCGTACCACCAGGACTTAGCGCCCCAGCGAAAATGAATTATGTCTTGAGCTTCAAAAACTACTGGGGGAAACGTTAATAGTTGAATATACCCGAAAACTTCGCCGTATTCGTTGCGGCGAACGCGCATTTGTACAGGATCTAGCGGTTTAAGCCATGCGATATCGCCAGTGGCTTCATCTCGACAAATCTCCAAGAAAGCGTTGCCGAAATCCAGCATATCCGTCGCAACCACACGCAATGTCTCAAGAATGTTCTGTTCATCAAGCCAATTACTAAGCCATTCGCGAACGGCATCGTCGCCGCCTTCCAACTCAAAACCGTTACTTATGCCCAAGTTAATAGTGCAGTCGATAGCTGCTTTAATGTATGGAGTAAAATTGTAGAGATCCTTATACTTCGGCAGATCCTCAATGGGTACAGCGCCCCAGAGGCGCTCCCAATAGGCCGTGTAAGGCGGAACAACAAAGCCTGCACCAGACCCTTTCAGCATATACTTGTTAATATAACCCAGCAAATTAGCGTCTTTTTCCCATGTAACTGGAATCTCCTCACGAATTTGTTGCCTGCTAACCTGCGGCGGCACATTACGTTGAGCGCGGAATCTTTGAGCCAATTCGCGGCTTCGCTGATTAACGACATCTACCTGTTTTTTTTCCGCATCAGAACTCATTACTTATTGTCAGCCTCTGTTTTACCGGCGTTTTTTTTGGCTAGAGCCTCAAAGACCACAAATCTATTCTCAATAGTATCGGATAGGTCCTCAAGGAAAATCTCCTGCATCCACTCAGGCAAAGCAGCCAATCGATCATTCCATTTCTTACATTGATTTTCTAACAATTTCATCTATTCTCGCCTCCAATTTTGATTAATGCGGAAGCAAAACCGCGCCCCTACCAGGCAACGGAGACTGGACAGCACTATAAACACCGAGTGCAATACTCCAAAACACGTCATCATGGCCACCTTCAGGATGACTAAAGCGCAAGTGCCCAGTCTTCATGAGCTCAAACTTTTCAATGTTCAATTCAGCCGTTAGATCAATATCGTCCAGCTTTCTTGTCGGGACATAGGGGATTTTTACTTCGCCACTGCGCATCTTTTCCCTCAGAATCGTCGCCATCTCCTCTTTAGACTTAACTGTGAAGTTTACTCCAGTTACGCCTTGGATCCCACTACGAACCATATCCTCAACAATATAGTTTCCAACTCCTGTGATGTCAGAATATACTGCTCGGATTATTTTCCAGCGATCCTGTAAACTCTTGATATAACCTATGACGCTAGCATACTCCGTGTGTAACGGAAAACGGTGAAAATGTACTACTCGCAGTACGGATCCTTGCTTCTCAACCACTAGCACAACGCTGAAATCTTGTTCCTTGCCAAAATCAACGCCCACATAAAAATCACCTTTCAGCTGGGCTTGAAAATCGTAAGACACTAGTTGACTGTCGATGCAACTGACGATAAGGCTCTGCGTTAGCCATGCATCAATCTCTTCTACGAATTCAGACATGAACTCTCGCTGAAAACGCTCAAACGGTAACTGACTTCGCATCTCATCAATAAAACTCTGCTTAACCAAACCACTCCGGACAACATCCTCACATGTTATAAAATGCTTACTGAATTCTGGCGCTTGGCACATACGGAAGAAAACGCTATCTTTACTCCAAGGCGTGCTGCTTGCGATTAATGTACCATCTGTTGTTGACAGCATAGGATAAAGCACGTTATAAAAAACGAGCTTATCATCCTTGAAGAATCCTGATTCATCAGTGATAACCTGAGCTGCCGTATAGCCACGAAGCAACTGCGGACTATTAGGCAAAGCAACTATACGGCTGCCATTACAAAAGCCAACGGTTGTGCGCTGAAACTTCTCAACAAGCGCTGATCTCTTATCTTTCGGCAAGCCTGCAAGAAAGTCTTGGATGCGATCCGCCATGATCATGCTCTGGCGCAGAGTAGGAGCCACAATCAAGGTCAAGGTCTTCGGGTGCATGCAAGCAAACCAGATTGCCCTCAACGCAATGCACGTGGTTTTTCCAGCTTGCCGGCTCCAGCGAACCACAATCCGCTTACTCTTGTCCCGAAGAAGCCCAGCCTGATACTCCTTTGCATCAAAACCAAAGAAATCCCGCGCAAAAACAACAGGGTCATCAGGGATCACTAACGCTTTCGATGCCTGTTTCACTGCATTTATCGGCAGGTTTCCTTTCTGCTGGTCGATCTCCTTTCTCAGCTCTTTGAGCTTGAAGCTTTTTGATCTCATCTACCAACCGTTCCAATTCAGCTAAATCCTCATTAAACTGCCGCTCATCAAACCCCCTTGCCAAGTTACCCATAACCTCCGCAGTATGAGCAGCTACATGAGCCCACAGCTGCCGCTCCTTAGGAGCTATAATCTCTGGCTTATCGCCAACTTGCTGTGGTTTGCCGTCACCCTTCGCCATCGAAGTAGCGATAGAAAACAAATCATCAAGTTTCTCAATCCACGTATTTCTAAGAAGCTGCGTATCTACATTAGTCTTAAGCGTTTGTCTAGCTGTTTGTCGAAGATCAAAAATACGCCTTTCAACTAGAACAATGGAACTTGGATTACGCCTCATAGTTATAATCCTCTTAAATTTTTTGTTTAATCTGCGATTACTCAATACAGCCTAAACCTGCTATTTTGAGCAGAATCATTTTCCCGTTGCAAACTGCCCCTTCCACGCAAATCAAGTAACACTTCGCCCTTCTCCACATCTGGCACAAGATGAACCTCAATAGGCTCTTTCAACTGCTCCATCACCTCTAAACGTGTCATTCTAGAAATCACTTCAGCTAATTTCTTATCGTGGAAGCTACTGTGAAGTATAATTTTCTGTATCTTTACAGATTGCAATTTCTCAACGTTTCTCTTGTGCATAATATCCCCTAAAAGCCACTCGAAGGCGGCGAGGTGAAACTGAAGGACGCTTTAACAAAAAGCGCTTGCCCACGTTTCATTAAGGTCTTGCAGGCTAAAAATAAAAAGCATCTATCGCTGAAAAGCCAACTTGGCTTTTTGAGGCTTGTAAAGACATGTGTCCAAAATCGGATATATCCTCCAAATCTAAATTTTGCTGTCTCCGTGAGATTAAAAAGTGGTTAATCCAGTGTAAGCTTGATGAATAGGCTTTCCAACGGAATTTGGAAACGGTTGCAAACCTGATTCGGCAGAGGCATTAAATTAATGTCTGAGAATGATCTGAATTTGAACTTAAAGTGTTTGCTATATCCCGTGCTATGAGAATGAGTCGATGAACTTGAGTAGTTGCTCGTCTGTGGCTGTGCGGAGAAATTCTTCTAAGCTTTTTTCATATAGCCGAAGAGCTGCTTTCCCTTTGAGTGTCAACTCGTAGAGTATTTTATCCCCGCCTCTTTTTCCCTGTCTTGTTCCTTTCTGAACGATCCAGCCCTCCTGTTCTAATGCTTCCATACGCCTATAAGCCGTCTTGGAATCGATGTACTTGAAGCCTTTGATTGCTTTGAGTTGGCGCCAAACATCATAAGCAATGAGAGGGCTCTTCCATTCAAGAATTTGGCATATGACTCGGTTTAGGCTCTCCTGTTTGCCACTAAACACTTCAAGCTTTGTGCCTTTGCAGTTCTTCCGCGCCAAAGTTTTCAGTTCGCCTCCGACGCTGAGAGCAAAAATTAGGGCTTTCGGAACTAGCTTATCACATTATTCGTGCCTGTTTTGGCGGTTTTGACTTGAGGCAAAATTTTTCTAGGCTAGAAATGCCTTGGGCAAATTTTTCTTTTGACCCTATTTATACTAAAATTGACGTTTTCATGGAGTAACAGAAGCTGCCGACTCAAACTCAGAATTTCATCGAAGAAAACAAGCAGTTGGGCTTCACCACCAAAGAAGAGTTTGTGCGCGACGCCATACGCTTCAGGTTAACCTGGCTCAAAGGTGACAACCAGCGCCTAGAGATTTCCCGGGAAGAATACGAGAAGGTAAATGAAGCCGTGAAAGAGATGGACACGCCCTTCCGTGATGCTGAACACTTCATAAACAGCCAGATGAACGAACTACTGGAAAAGTACGAAGAATACAAAAAGAGCAAAAGTAGATAATGAAAGTGCGGCGCGCTTGCTTTGCATGCTCTGAGTAAGTGTGGCAACAAAAATGATGAAAATACGTGATTTTAACATACATAAGTTGACAAAAACTAAATACTGCAAACGCTAAAGTATTTAATTTGAGGCACTGACAATTGGAAAATAAGTACATTGCAGCAATTGCAATAGCTATAATTGTCATAGCAAGCGTAGTAGCAGGCTATTACCTTACTTTGCCACCAAAAGAACCAACACAACCAGCAGTACTATCTGTCAGTTTAGACTCATTTTTAGCAGAAGCGACGTTAGCATATACAGTTCCTGTTAGTGTACAGAATACTGGTGGAGAGGCAAAAGGAGTTTTTGTGACTCTGAAGTCAAACGCATTTGGCACAGTTACTTCAAACTCAATTAACATCTCAGCTAACGCTACGAAACAAGTTTCCTGCACCATTCAAGTAGCAGATATTGCTAATGGTTATTACCCAATAACAGTTAGCTATACCTACAATAGAACCACAACTGTAGCTAATATTAATCCTACGTGCTATGTGCTCCCATCAATAGAAATTGTAAATGTTCATTGGACGGAACCCTTAGGGTATCCACTTGTTCCAGAAAAAAGTCAAATTGGACAAAATGATAATACAGCTCTGCACTTTGAAATAAAGAGCGATGGTCATGCCACTTATACGGATTTCTCAGCAACAGCAACAGCGCAGTCAGGTACTTCAGGGCTAACGATAACACCTAATTTTAGTTCAATCAATGGTTTAGGCTCATTAGGGACAAGTATAGACTACAGCTTCAATCTAGTGTCGCAAAATATGCTGCCTGGGAAGTACGTTATCACCATTACTGTGTTCGCAGATGGCAATGAAGCAGCAACTCATGAAGTTACTCTCACAGTGAATGCATAGCTTAAATCACTATTAGATATAGTTGCAAAAGTAATGATTTGATACGTTCATAAAACTGAGCCAGTGTGATCATTTTTCTTTAGCTTTGTTTCAAGCCTTAAGGCTTCAGCTTGCCACTTTTCAGGTGTCAGCAACTTCTCAAAAAACTGTTTGTCTATGATCTCTTGTTTTATGTATTGATTTATTCCCATACTTTGGTATATTTCGGTTAGGGGACTATCTAATTGGGGCTTGTCTGTTGAGGGTATGAATTCTAAGTTTGTAAAAGTGCTTAGGTCTATGCCTATGAGCTCTTTTTCGATTGGGATAATTAAGCTTTTTGAGTTGCTAATTCCTATTGCTATCGAACTGTCTGATAGTATGTTCTGAGCTTTGCATATTCCAAAGAAAGATTGTGGTGAGATCTTTAGCTGCTCAACAAGATTGGGAAGCTCATCGAACAGTCTCTTGAAATTAATGACATAGGTTACTTGATTTTCACTTGTTTCCTTTTGGAAGAGAGCACTGATCAAAGCATCAAACCAGTCTTGGAATTTCTTGGTTAGGTAAAATACCTCTTCCGATAACTGTTCTTGTGAAAGTTGAAAAATCATTTTGTTCTCAATCAGGTAGCCTAACCGGGTTTTGGTTTCTTTCAGACTAACTGGGGGAAAGTACTGTTGCTGTTTTAATGAATTCTGAGGAGTAATATGAGCTGACAATATGTCTTCCTTGTGAAGGATAGTAAGATGCGAGCTTTCTCCTTCCATTTGTGTTGTCCCCAAAACAAATCCATCAGTACAAGGCCTTAGAAAGCCAATTTTGTATTCTTCACCACTAGGAGCGATAAGGACAAGCTTCTCTTTCTTCCTTTTTTTCATCTCTTTATCCCAACAAGGCTTTAGTTACACTATCCAATAATCGGGACTTCTGTGAAGATTGTGGATTAAGAAACTTTCGACCCTTCAGATGTACTCTGCCATCGGTCCCTATAACCCTCGTAAATCCAATGATACCGACTACTATTTTGGTTTCTTCATCCTTATTTATCATTGGTTCTCCACGCTGAGTATAAATTCCCCCCTCCTCACGAGTCTGTGCATTCATTCTAAAGATAAATTGCATGTCTCCTTCGACGTAGTCTTGGATATTTTCATAATGTAATTCTGTGCTTGCTAAATCGACGATAATTATGACGTCTCCTGTGGTTTTCATGCCTCTGAAATGGCTTTTTAGTTCTTCAGTTATTTTAGCTCTAACTCTATTGTCAGGTAAACCAGCACTTTGAAAATACCTTAACGCCGAAAACATTTCTGGGGCAATTACTTCCACATAAAGCTTGTTTCCGTTAAATGTTAGACCAAAGTCTGGATGTTTGACTTTGGTTATCTGACCGTCTTGTATTTCTAACGGTGGTGATATTTCCAAAGAAAAGCACCTGATAAGGCGGCTCATAACATCTATTTCACTAAAGACTTTCCAGAAATGCTCTTCCTTGCGAAGTGCCGCTTTCATATTTTTCAAGCAAGGGCTGTCTTTAATTATTGATAATTCATTTTCAAGATGAATTAGTAAAGCACGAGTTCTTAGCGAGTGCTTAATACGGAGATACGCAAGTCTTTTGGACGTACCTTGCAAAGTCTCTGCTTCGACCACTTTGTGCTGTAGCTCTTGTGGGTCCAGCATTTTATCGTTTAAGAACGCTAATAATGGATGGGTTTTGTTCTGCTCCTGTTCCATTTTCTTAAGCCATTTATCCCCTAGGAACCTCCTAATGTTTGGAAATAACTCAAGATTGTGGCTGACCAAGTTGTAGTCTATGTTTGCGCATGCATTCTTCATTACCTCTATTAGAATAAGGCATTTGTAGAAAGTCAATTGCTCTTTATTTGCAATTTCTTCCGAATTTAGACCTTTAGTTTTAGCTAAACCTTTCAGTTTTTCAAGCAAGTTGTTGATGGTCCTTTGGTCAGATTCTGTAAGGTTCTTTCCTTCAGATGATCTTTCATAAATTTGTTCAAGTAGGATTCGTGAGGTTTCGAAAATGAACCAGTCCTTTTCTGAATTACTTGAGAAGTTTATGCTGTCAACTAGTTTGCCGAAGTCATTTCGCGCAAATTCTACAGCTATATTTGGTGCAAAGTATCGGATCTTGGCATCTTCGTCTTGTGACCAGCAATAAACATATTTTAAGCACGTTTCTAAGTCAGCGTTTCCCATTTCATTTAAAGCTTCATTAAGAGTTCCTAAGTCAAAAAAAGAAAAACGCTGAAACATTCCGTAAACAATTTTCAATTCAGGTTCGATTAGTTCTTTCTTAGCCCAGTTGTGGAATGATAGCAAAATGGTCTCAAGAATACGCTTTTCTTTACTGCCTGCTAGAAATTCCACCATTATCAAGTAATGTTGTGTAGTCAAATCCTTGTTAAACAGTAAGTTTGATGCATCATCCATTAGCTCATTATCCTTTTTAGAAAGGTCTAAAATCGCTGAAAAGCATCGGTCTTTAGCATAGCTGTAGAAGGCCAAATATGTGCGGAGAAGCTCTGTTTTCACTTTTTGGTCTGGATCATCTTGTTTGCTATCCAAAAGCGAAAAAATTTCAGAGACCCAACTTGGGATGGTTCCTTTTGCGAATGATAACTTTATTGCCGTTAAGGCAGAGATACGTAATTCAGGGTTAACTGCCTTGATATCCTGAAGTACATCTTTATGAATTAATGCAAAGTTCCTTTCGCCAACGCCTCCGAAAATCCAACGGCAGGATAACAAAAGGCTGGGTTTATTCAACTTTTTTGCCGTTTGGTATATTTCTGAACCGAGCTCTGGATTTTCAAAGCCTATTTCAACTAAGTCTTTTATAAGTAAAGACTGTGCCATATCACGACTTGTTTTTTCCATAACTTTCGTTAGAATCTCAAAAAAGAGATTATCTGGCAACGCAATCTTTTGCAAAATATATCCTACAATACTAAGATGGCGAAAAATCTTACCTTCGTCAACTATTTGGTTAATTAGCTTAAGAGACTCTATTCGATCAAGCTGCCCAATTTTCTCCTTATAGGCGTCAAGAGCCTCCTTAAAGTAGAGCCGACTTGCCTCTATTTCCGATAATAGTTGCTTCCCTGAACCAGACATTATTTAACCTTCAAATGTCAAATGAGCATTACAGTATAGTGTTAAATCAAGCATTTTAGAAATTGCTTTTTCATAGGCTTTCACTTGGGCTCGTGCATATAGTTTAGACCGCTTAAAAGGAAAGCGAACAAACTACACATTTGGGCAGTGAAGGGGTAAGTGAAAGTGAAAGGTTTCTTAAAAAAGAAAAAAAGGAAATAGCACTTACTCACAATAGGGCATTATGAAATTTGATGGCTTTCCCGGCGAAAAAGAAATCTTATCCTTCAAGCTGGCAAATGGTGAGGCTGGTTAACCACTCATCGCCTCAACGCCCAACAAGAGAAGCATAACCCGCGCCTTAACATTATGGAGAGGCAAGACCCCGAAATGTACCTCTTACGCAATTTTGAGAAAGCCGAAATAAGTCTTCTTACGCTTCCTGCAACTTCAATCCTGTCGCATTGAGCTTCGACAAAAAAGAGAGAAGGGAAGCTAACTGATTATTTTTCCATGACTTTTCTAGCGGCAATTTCAATATCTTCAGCTTTAATGGTTTTCCTTCCAGCATGTATCGCAAAATCCAGTGCTTCTTTAGCGATTTTTACGCCGATTTCTTCAAGTGTCTTTGCAAGTTCCTTTGCTGCTGCTTCGCTCACTCTGTCAGCACCAGCTTTCTTACATAACCTGTGCATGGGAGCTACAGCTATTTCTAATTCAGTCATAACGACTACTCCTAGCCTCTTTTTCTTTTTAAAGAAATATTAACCTTTGTTATCTTTTTCCTCTAAATTAAAAACGTAACATCTTCTTTTTTTGTTTCTAAATTGACTCAGGTAAGGCATTTTTGGCTCCAAATTACAAGCTATTCGAAATGGAACCATTTAACTTTGTCCAAGGCAAGCAATCGAAACCCAGAAACCTTTAGAGATTTTATGGCTTAATTCTTGCGATTTCAATTAAAGAGTCTCAAATACAGCGTGGGCTTTAACAAATTATAAATACAAATTACTGACATATATAAAATCCCGAGGTATTATTAGTGGCCAAGAAACCAGTTAAGAAAGAAGAAAAGAAAGCCCCAGAAAAGAAAAAGTAAAACCTCGGCGTAGGCACATTTACTTCTCTATTTTTCTCTTTTTTCCTCATCAAGAAGCGGACTTACTCGCCAAGATTCTCGTGGGGAATGGAGAGGCAAGACCCTGAAATGTACCTCTTACGCGATTTTGAGAAAGCCGAAATAAAGAGCGAAACGCTCACCGCATATTTCAAGGATAGGCAAAAAGCGAAGATTCGTCTTCAATTTTATCCACCTACATTACTTCAAGAGATCAAAGACTACATCGAGGAAGCAGCGAAATACTGCAAGTAACATTAAACGCTTAAACGCTCAAACATATGAGTTCAGTATTCTTAGTTGCAGATTTAAATAATTCCTGAAGCGAGAATTAGAAACTGTTACATGGCATTAAAGTAAAAAAGCGAACTATTAGACACAGATATTAACTTGATTCGTCTCCTCTTTCATTCAAGGTTTATCAACTTGGATCTTAGACTGCAAGTTTTCGAGTATTATGCGGATGATAATAATAGTATGCGAAAACGCTTTCGCTTCGCTGTTGTTGACTTTAGTAAGTCTAAGAGTTATCCTCAAAATTTTGTTTGTATGCTACCGGTACAATTAGGCGCTGGAAAATCAGATTGTTTTTTCCTTCATGTTTTCAAAGACAAAAGCTTGGAGCAAGCTAAGGCTTTGTTGAAAGCTGCTTTGGAGAGGGAGGATAATTCTGAGGTTAAAGCTGAGATTGAGAGAAGACTTAAGTTGCTTGAGCCTAAAGGGGTTAATCAAATAAAGTGCAGTGGTTGCGGAAAACTCTTTCAGCCCAGACGGATAAGAAGGTTCAAGGACAATTTTTGCGAAGAATGTACGAAGAAAAAGTTCGGAAGCCGAGTTTAAAACACGTGACTCTAAGCAATCAATCTTTTCATAGGCTGCCAATAAATTTTCTTTTTTTATTAAAACTTGACGAGAATACTGCAACCGTTAGGTTGCAGATGAATCGGCAGTAGGTTCTTTTGCTAACTCGCTAAGTGTGTTTCCTAGACGGCAGGTTGCGTCTACCGTCTAGGAG
>JBEKKX010000028.1:0-31320 GCA_050010515.1 Bathyarchaeia archaeon | reverse complement strand
TGGGCTATTGGTTTCATCTGGGTCACCTGATTGGTGCTTGTGCATGCCTCCCAGATTTAAAATCACTCTACAGTGCCGTCAAATCAAGCAAGAAAAGTTACTTGCGGAACTACTGTATTAGGCCTGCGGCGCCTATCTTTGATTTGACCCGTATGATGAGGCGGTAACCCACAAGTCTTGTTGCGATGTCAAATACTACGCTGGCAGCCATGAAGCCCAGGATATAGGTAGAGGAAGGGTAGACGATGAGAGTAATAAGCACCATAATTAATCCTGTGGCTGTTGCTGCTCCAAATTTTCTTGTCAAACCTACGACTAGGATTAAAGCGGTTAACGCTACCATTTCGCACAGAAATGGGATGCCATTGAATATAGTGAAGAAGATTGGGAGAACAGTGTCATTCATAGCTCCCCATAATGCTGCTATAATTGCTATCGTAGCTATTTCTCGAGTGCTGAAATATGGCATATTCGTTTTTCCTCCAAATTAACGGTAACACCTTTTCTTAAAAAAGTGTTACTCTTAAATATAAGTGTTACTTTTTTGTTAAACTGTGTTACTGCATTCGGGGTGTAAAAATGGAAACTGACAAACAGTCCTCTGGAAAAAGGACAGAGTTCAAAGAAAGAGAAATCGAACGCATGTTTGAAGGAATCAAAGATGAAATCGCCATAATAACCGCAAACGCAAAATTCAATTTCACAACGTGCAAAACCAATGAAAAAACCCTCAAACTAACACTTACCTATATCGAAGACACAAAGAAACTGGTTGACCTATTACAAAATAGGATAAGCCTTCTAATTGACACGACAAGTTAACGTACATTTAGCTTCTAGTGACAGTTAATTTGGAAGGCTACAGGTCAGGAAGCATGCTCAAAACACTGGACGCGTGAAGCATGTGAATGCTTAAATAATTTCGGCTATTGTATTTTCTTCGTGCATAGATATGACAGCGAGTCAAGCGAGTATTTGCTTTTTTAATACTTTAACGCGTAAGAAAGAAGTTTTTAAGCCGTTGGAAGCAGGCAAAGTGAAAATGTACACGTGCGGCCCCACGGTTTACGATTATGCTCATATCGGCAATTTCAGGGCTTTTCTGTTTGAGGATTTGCTGAAGCGTTGGCTTGTGCACCGAGGCTTCAAAGTTAACCACGTCATGAACCTAACGGACATCGATGATAAAACCATCAAGGGCAGCCAAAAGCAGCAGGTGCCTCTTAAGCAGTACACCGATTTTTACGTGAAAGCGTTCTTTGAAGATATCAAAGCCTTAAACATTGAACCCGCGGATGTTTACCCTAGAGCTACTGAGCATATTCCTGAGATGGTTGCTTTAATCAAAACTTTGATGGCTAAAGGCTACGCTTACCGCGGCGAAGACGGCTCAATCTACTACGCCATAAGCAAATTCCCAGATTACGGCAAACTCTCAAAAATCAAACCTGCCGAGCTCAAGGCGGGCGCAAGAGTAAGCCAAGACGAATACACCAAAGAAGAAGCCCAAGACTTTGCCCTATGGAAAGCTTGGACGCCAGAAGACGGCGACGTGTTTTGGGAGACTGAGCTTGGCAAAGGCAGACCCGGCTGGCACATCGAGTGCTCCGCTATGAGCATGAAGTATCTTGGCGAAACCTTCGACATTCACTGCGGCGGAGTAGACAACATGTTTCCGCATCATGAGAACGAGATTGCGCAAAGCGAGGCTGCGACAGGTAAGAAATTTGTGAATTACTGGTTGCATAATGAGCATTTGCTTGTTGAAGGCAAAAAAATGGCCAAGCGCTTCGGCAATTTCTACACGCTCCGCGAGTTGCTTTCTAAGGGTTATGATCCGATTGCAATCAGGTACTTGCTGATGTCTACGTATTATCGGCAGCAGTTCAACTTTACTTTTGAAGGCTTAGAATCCGCAAAAGGCGCAGTGGATAGGCTAAGGAACTTTGTTCGGCGCTTGCATGACACTGAGGGTAAGGATAGCAAGGGAAAAGTCGCCGTTTTAACTGCAAAGCTTGAGGCATGCTTTGGCGGCTCACTGGATGATGATTTGGACATTGGGATAGCGTTGGCGTCCTTGTTTGATTTCGTGCGGGACGTCAACAACCTGCTTGATGCAGGCATGGTAAGCAAGTCGGAAGCGGCAGATGTTGGCGGTTTGATGATGTGGATAGATGAGGTATTAGGTGTTATTGGCAAAGTGGAAGTAGAAGAAGCCCTGCCTGCTGGCATTGACGCGTTAGTGCAGAAGCGTGAGGAAGCCCGAAAAGCCAAGAACTGGAAAGAAGCCGACGCCATAAGAGCGCAGCTTAAGGCAATGGGCATCATACTTGAGGATACAGCGCAAGGCGTAAGGTGGCATAAAGAAAAAGCTTAAACGGTTTTGCCCTCAAAATTCCACTCTTGACTACCGTACTTTTCTTTGCAGAGCTTATTTGCAAGCTCCACCTCGTAAGCCGTTAACTCGCCAGGTTCAAGCTGAATCTTCAACATAGCCCTAAAACCCTGAGCCAGCGCATTAGCAACCGTATCAGGCATAACAGCGTGGCCTAACTCGTTTTGTATGCTGGTGATTTTACGCTTTGCAATGTCAGCGGCTTGAGTGTAACTGGCGTTTTTTAGTTTTAGAAGCGTAAACATTTTGGGCAAATCAACACTCCGCAACACCGTGCCGTGCTGCAAGATAACACCTCGGGTTATGGTTTGGCTGCTTCCTGAGATTTTTTTGCCGTTAACGGTCAGGTTCGGGCAGTTTTTGGCGTCGCCGCTGCTGAAGTCGGTTGTTATTCCCAAAAGCCTAAGCGCATCCTTTATCGCCTCGTAAATTTTGGCGTAAACGCTGGTGATGTCTGCTGTGCCTAAGGCTTCGGCTTTGGCGGTTACGCTGTAGGTGACTTCGCCTTCAAAGTCATGGTAAACGGTGCCGCCGCCACTAATGCGCCTAACCACATCCACACCCAGCTGCTTGCAGGCGTCAAGGTAAATTTCGTCTTCAGGGTTCTGGTTTTTGCCGATGCTTACGGTGGATGGTTGCCAACGATAAAACCGAAGCGTGTTCGGCACTTGCCCAGCGATTCGCGCCGTTAAGATTGCCTCGTCAATTGCCATATTCATAAACGCATTATCAGTTTGAAGCGGCAGTAAACGCCAAGTATCCATACAATTCAACCCTTTCCAATGAAAAATTGAGTATTGCTTAAAACTGTTATGCAAACGACAATGTACTAATGCATATATGTTCATATGCAAGTTGCAAAATAAAGTACAATGCTGGGATTGCCTAATGGTTGCACGTAAATTCACTGTTTTACTTGAACCTGCCGAGGAAGGCGGTTTTGTTGTCAAGTGCTTGGAGCTTCCAGTTGCAAGCGAAGGCGAAACTAAAGAAGACGCCTTAAGCAACATCAAAGAAGCCATCGAAGGCTATCTGGAAGTTAAAGCAAAGCTTCTTGACCGTTTTAATAGCTAAAAGCGATGCCGTTCGTAGGAGGCGGGGTAGGGTATCAATTTTGTTGTTGAATTTCTCTATCTAAATTGATGAGAAGAGGAAAAGGGATTACTTTTTAGCTATTGAAAGTAGGTCAAAAAATCTGTACGCCTCGATAATTATTTTCTCTGAAAAGCTTGCTTAAATCTGCAGAGATAAAGCCTTAAAACCTGAGCTTGTCATTCTTAATGAAAAGAGGAGTTAATGTTGAAGGTTATCTGTGGTCCAGCGTCGAAGGAGCTTGCTGAAGCGGTTTCAGCGTTAACTGGCTTTGGGAATGTTCCTGTTGCTTCCAAGGTTTTTCCTGACGGGGAATCGTATGTTCGTTTGGAAGGCAGCGTTCAAGGCGAAAGTGTGGCTATTGTGCAGACAACATGCCCGCCAGCGCAGGATGGGAAGCTTTTTCAGTTAGCGTTCATGGCTGATGCGGCAAAGCGAGGCGGCGCCGTCAAAGTGACCGCTGTTGTGCCGTATTTGGCTTATGCTCGGCAGGACAAGATGTTTCTAGTGGGCGAAGGCATAAGCGTTGAAACTGTGGCGCGGATGCTGAAGGCAGCTGGAGTCGAAGAGTTATTGACCGTTAACGTTCACTCGGAGGAGGCGCTGGGGCAGTTTCCGTTTCCAGCTAAAACAGTGAGCGCTATACCGCTTTTGGCACAGTATTTTGTGCAGAAAGGCTACAAAGGCGCATTTGCATTGTCGCCTGACAAGGGTGCGATGTATATTGCTAAGCAGGCGCAAGCGGTTTTAGGCGGCGATGCTGGGCATTTGGATAAGCAGCGTGACCGCTACACTGGACAAACCAAGCAGACTGCTGAAGGCTTAAACGTTAAAGGCCAAACCGTAATCATTTTTGATGACATCATCAGTACAGGCGGCACCATCGTGGGAGCAGCAAAAATTCTCCGCGAACAGGGCACCAAACATGTTTTCTGCGCTTGCGTGCACGGTTTGCTCATTGGCGACGCTGAAAAACGCATACTTGACGCAGGCGTGGAGGAAATCGTGGGAACCGACAGCGTACCAGGCAGTGTGAGCAAGGTTTCGTTGGCGCCGCTTTTAAGCCAAGAACTTAGGGCGCAAAAATAGTTGGCTAAACTGTTTTTCCTCCTATCAGGCGAAAGCGAGTCTCTGCCTGCGGCGGAAGTTAAAGCGATACTGGAAGCCGAAGGCTACCCATATGCGAACACTGAAGTTCTCGACCAGACCTTACGGTTAGAAGCAGAGTTAAGCAGCGTCCAAACGGTGCAGGTTAGAGCCGCGTTCACAAGACTTTGCGCCTTGGAGCTCTTCAAATCAGACGCCACTGAAACAGACATCGCTGAAGCCGCAGGCAACATAGACTTCAAATCTGTCCTAAAACCCAGCGAAAGCTTCTCGGTGCGGATAAACCGCATAAAAAACTACGCTGACCAAGCCATCAACACAATGAGGCTAGAGGGAAAACTGGGCAAAATAATACTGCAACGCACAGAAACCACAAAAGTTAACCTCAAAAGTCCAGATAAAACCTTCATAGGCATAGTCACCAACGAAAAACTCGTTTTCGGCTTAAAGCTTACAGAAATTCAGACCAAAACATTCTCTGAGCGCAGGCCACGAAAAAAACCGTTCTTCCACCCGTCCGCGATGCCATCGAAGCTTGCCCGTTGCATGGTGAATTTGGCGCATGCGAAAACGGAAGATTTGGTGCTGGACCCGTTCTGTGGCACAGGCACTTCGCTTATTGAAGCGACCTACATCGGTTGCCGAGCGTTAGGGGTTGATGCTCAAAGGAGGATGATTTTGGGTTGCCAAAAAAACCTGCGGCACTTCAATATCTTGCCTGAAGGGTTAATCTGGGCTGACGCACGCCAGTTGCCCTTCACTAGGGTTGATTGCGTTGTTACCGACCCGCCTTATGGACGTTCATCAAGCACGCTTAGGTCCACGACTAAGCAGCTGGTACAAGAAGTTTTGGCTTCAGCGCATGACTTGCTGGGGGCGGGGCAACGGATTTGTATAGCCCTTCCCATAAGGGTAAACGGAGAAGGCAAAACTGAGCAGTTATCTGCCGAGATAAGCAGTTTTGTTAAAAAACTTGGATACCGCACAATAGAATCGCATAAAGTCTTTGTTCACCGAACATTAACACGCGAAGTATTGGTTTACGAAAAGGAATAGCTGTTTCTTGTTTTAAAAAAAATCATGCATGACACTTTAATAAGTTAAGCTCGTGTGCTATGTGAAGTTCTTATTTATTCTTTTCAAATTATCTCTTATTCTTCTTTTCGCCCACGTTAACGAAGGGCGCCTTAATTAATGGGTGCATTAGAGAATCGATAGCAAGTGCTAAATACATCTAGCCCCAAAAAGATAAAACCGGCGTTTATACAATGGGCAGGTTACGGGGAGAAGGAGCATTAGTTAACATAATTTTCGCTCACGCTACGAGCATTTCGTTGACATCAGCGCAGGGTTTGACTGGTGAGGCGAAAGCATGAAGCATGAGACGACAAAAACTTTGAGAGTTGGCTGCATCTTTCTCGCCATCTTCTTCTTGTTTAGTTCTTTAGCATTATTGCCCCAGCCGGTGCGAGCGTTTACGAACCCGATATCCGTTGGAGCTCCGGCCGTTGGGCCTCGCGGAATGGGTGCATCGCCCGACGGTGCATACGTTGCTGTTGCGATTCAGGGGGGCACTGCTTCGAGTACTGGGGGCACGGTCTCGGTGATACGGACATCCGATAATACCGTGACGACGTTTAATGTAACCGATGGCTATCCTGATTGCGTGGCCATGCCCAACGACCATGATGTCTATGTTACAACTGACCCCGAAGGTGAAAGCGGCGGAGGGCTCTACATGATAGACACGACTGCGAATACGGTGACGCAAATCGAAACCTCAACACTTATTGGCAACTCCCCGTGGGGTGTGGCTGTATCGCACGATGGTAGTGACGTCTTTGTTGTAACGGGCGATTCGGTCTTGGTGTTCAATACGACTAGCTACACACAGGTGGGGAGTGTATCTGGTTTAAGCCGGCCTCGCGATATAACCATAACACCCGACGGTTCACTTGCCTATGTCGCAGATCAAGGCAGCAACTCGGTCACGGTGTTTAGTACGGCTAGCCCCTACAATGTGATTGCGACGATAAGCGGTTTTGACCACGACCCTTGGGGTGTGGCTATAACGCCCGACGGTTCACACGCCTATGTTGAGAATAGCGCCACGGGCACGGTCTCGGTGATACAAACCTCGTTGATAGGCACGGGTTCGAATCCGATTACGGCGACGATAACCGGTTTAAGTCAAGGTCACTCTCTTGCTGTAACACCCGACGGCGCATATGTCTATGTTCCAATTTACGGCGATAATGAAGTTGCGGTGATAAGCACGGTTACGAACACAGTGGTGGACACGATAACCGGTTTAGGTTTAAACGCCCCTTGGGGCGTGGTTGCACCGAATAACTGCCCATATGTCTACGTTGCAAATAACGGAGGCAACTCGGTGTCGGTGATAAGCGTGCCCTCGGACTGGCCCATGTTCGCGCATGATGCAACCAACTCAGGATACACCGCTACTGCAGGACCAACAGCCTCTCCAATCCAGCTGTGGCACGCCAACCTTGATATTATCGGCGGCAGAGGTTCACCCACAATTGCCGACGGCCTAGTTTTTATGGGCGACGATGGTCACCTGTACGCTTTCAACGCATCAAATGGAGCGACAGTTTGGGCCTTCAATGAAGGTGACAATTACGAGTTCCGCGGTGCTCCCGCCGTCGCAAACGGTATGGTCTATGATGGATCACTGAACGGAACCATTTACGCCTTCAACGAAAACACAGGTCAAATAATATGGGACTACTCCATTACAGGCGACGATTTCGCTGGAAGCCCAGTTGTTGTGGGCATGTCCTCTATATCGGCGACGGCCAAAGCGTCGTATTTGCTTTCAACGCGATGACGGGGGCTCAGCTGTGGAATTGCTCAACGGGAGTGGGCGGTTGGGGTACTTACTGTGCTCCAGGTGTCGCTAACGGAATCGTTTACGTAACCTTCTATGCCACTCTCAACTCGGTGCCGAATTTCTTCGCCTTTAACGCCACGACTGGAAATGAATTGTGGAACTATACCACAGGCGGCAACAACTATGGTTCTCCAACTGTAAGCAACGGCATAGTCTACTTCGGTTCATGGGACAAGAACCTCTACGCTCTCAACGCTACCACAGGGCTATCATTATGGAACTTTACAACCGGCGGATCAATCGATTCCACTCCAGCTGTTTTCGCAGGAGTGGTTTACTTCGGTTCATGGGACGGCAACATCTACGCTGTCAACGCTGCGACGGGGGCCAGCGTATGGAATTACTCACTGCCCACTGGGCAGGGTTACGGCACCTGGTGCTCTCCAGTAATTGCAGGCAACGTACTGTACTTGGGATTTAACGGCTATTACTCCTACCGCCTTGAAGCCATTAACGTGACATCAGGATTAGAACTCTGGCACCTAAACGCCGGATACCAGCTTTTCAGTTCAACCCCCGTTGTAAACGGCATACTATACATCGTTTACGGTGGCCAAGTGCTCGCATACGTCTCGCCAAACGTTCCAGTAGCGAATCTTTCCCCGACAAGTTGGACAATGGACATAGGCCAATCGAAATCGTTTACTGCTACGGCAACGGGCGGCTCTGGCACCTACACCAGCTACACATGGTACGTGGATAGCGCATCACAAGGCAGCACAGCCTCAGCAAGCTTCAGCTACACGCCATCAACAACAGGTTCACATTCAATAGCTGTGACTGTCACTGACAACACAGGAACCACTTCGTCACAGTCAACCCCTGCATCCGTTACTGTGAATACTTCGCCTACTGTCAGTGTTGCTCCTGTGGGTCCGTTTACGATGGATGTTGGTCAATCTCAACTGTTTACTGCTACGCCCAGCGGCGGCTCAGGCACTTACACAAGTTACCAGTGGTATGTGAATGGGCAATTAGCTCAGTCTGGAGCGGCGTCAACGATGACTTGGGGGTCTCCAAATGCAGGCACTTTCTCGATTACCGTGAAGGTTACTGACAGTTTAAGTGCGACTTCGGTTCCATCAAATGCTGCATCGGTTACTGTGGACTCTGCGCCTTCAATATCTGTGCAGCCTTCTGCAGCCATAGACAGTGGGCAGTCAATATCGTCTACGGTGACTGGTGGAACTGGGTCATTTTCATGGCAGTGGTATGATAGTAGCAATCCATCAGGCATATCAGGCGCATCTGGAACGGGAACAACTGCTACATATGCTCCTGCAGCCTCAGACACTGGAATCTACGTAGTATTCACAGATACGGGAACAGGCTCTGCGACTCCAGCGGCAACTGCAACTTCATCCAGTGTTGCAGTAACGGTGAACCCTGCGTTGGCTGCTCCAACCGTGACGCCTACTCCTGGCACGGTTGATCAAGGTCAGACTAGCAGTTTGACTTCTACTGCTGTGTCTACGGGTACTTCTCCTTACACGTATCAATGGTTTGAGAAGGCTCCTGGCGGTTCATACGTTGATGTCGGTACGAATTCAGCAAGCTTTTCTTTTGTTACTTCTGGTTCTACGGCTACGGGTGTTTGGAGTTTTGAGCTTCAAGTGACTGACAGCGCCACTACCGCGGTTGTGGTTACGTCTGCAGCGGCTTCGGTTACGGTGAATGTTGCTGCTCCGACTGTTACTGTCTCTCCTGGAACTGCGACTTTGAATGTTGGGCAGTCTCAACTGTTTACTGCTACTCCTAGCGGCGGTTCAGGGTCTTACACAAGTTATCAGTGGTATGTGAATGGAGTTGCTCAGTCAGGTCAGACTGCGTCAACGTTTAGTTATTCTCCTGCTTCCGCGGGTTCTTACTCGATTACTGCGACGGTTACTGACAGTTCAGGCGCGACTTCGGCTCAGTCTACCGCTGCGGCTGTCACGGCTTCGGCCACTGTAACATCAACGCCAGTTCCCACTGCGGCGCCCACTCCAGTTCCTACTGCAAAGCCCACTCCAGTTCCTACTGCAAAGCCCACTCCAGTTCCTACTGCGTCGCCAACGCCAACTCCAACGCTAACGCCAGCAGCAACTGCAGCAGCATTCGTTTTCGGCCCAGTTGACTGGGTCATAGTGGTCATCGTCATCATCATAGTGTTGATCCTCATAATCCTTGCATGGTACAGACGCCACCGCAACCTTACAGTAACAGTGCAAAACTCACAAACGAACTCGCCCATTTCTGGAGCAACTGTCTCAGCCACTGGCCCGAAAACTTTGACAGGCACTACTGGAAGCCAGGGACAAATCATTTTCAGCAACGTACAAAAAGGCGATTACACAATCAAAGCCAACGCCACAGGATACAACACTTCAATACCAGCATCCGTTCCAGTGAAAAATAACACGAACTACATTATTAAACTGGATTCAACTGCGCCTAAGACGCCAGAAACTAAAACAAAGTAAAAGCACATCCACTATTCCCTTTTTTTAATTGTGTATATTTAGCTCTTGTTTTTTCTTTTTTTAGTGCTTTTTTTCTACATCAAAAAACAGCTTTTTCTATGTTGAAAAGTACTGTTTTGCATGCAAAGTGCGCGGTCTTAGTTCTATGCACATCTATGTTGAATCATATTTGGGGCATATTAGGCGCATCTAGTAGACCGAGGAGGTAGCTTGTGCACACACAAATACCCTGAGACAAAAAACGAGAGCTAAATACATACTTTAATTGTTTTTAAAAGCACTTTACAAACAGTAAACTATGTTTCACCTATAATAGAGAAGGGAAGGAATTTGTATTGCTTCGCCTAAAACATTAAGCATTAAAGCGTTAGGCACAGCATTGGGCTATAGGCATGTGGAGTCCCATTTCGCCTACGCATATAGAACGTTACAAGGGAAATCACAGTGTTCGAGAAGGTGCAAAACTAAGTGAGTATTCGCGTGGTGTTTTTGGGAACAAGCGGCAGCGTACCAACCCTAAAGCGGAGCTTGCCATCTGTCGTTGTCCAATGCCCAAAGGAGCTGTGGATGTTTGACTGCGGCGAAAACACGCAGCGGCAAATGATGCAGGCAAAAATAAGCTTCCACAAAAAACTAAAAGTCTTCCTCACCCATTTGCATGGGGACCACGTGTTGGGTTTACCAGGCGTTTTGCAGACAATGGCACTGATGGACCGCAAAGAACCAGTTGTTGTGTACGGGCCACCTGGGATTAAGGATTTTCTGGTTTGCACCAAAGAGACCCTCAATTTTGGCTTAACGTTCCCGGTTGAAATCAACGAAATTCTAAGCGAAGGCACAATTCTAGATGAAGAAGACTACACTCTAACAGCCGCCAGGTCCAACCATGCCGTAGACAGTTACGCTTACGCATTTGTGGAAAAGCCGCGCCCTGGAAAGTTTTACCCCAAAAAAGCTCAAGCACTCGGAGTTATCAAAGGTGAATTATGGTCCAAGCTTCAGAGCGGAGAAGAAATCACGCTGCCAGACGGCAGAGTGGTTAAGCCAAACGACGTTATGGGGCCGCCTCGAGCTGGACGAAAAATTGTTTACACAGGCGACACAAGACCGTTCGAAGCGTTTGCAAAGTTTGCGGCAGATGCAGACTTAGTTATTCATGAGAGCACCTTTGACGATTCACTAGCCGAGAAAGCGGCTGTGGATGGACATTCAACGCCAAGCCAAGCGGCGCAGGAAGCGAAGGCAGCTAATGCGAAGCGGCTGGTTTTAACACATATTAGCGCAAGGTATCCCGATGCCACTTTGCTTTTGGAGCAGGCGAAAAAGGTCTTTGCGAATAGCATATTAGCAGAGGATTTTATGGAGCTGGAACTGCCGCTTAACGAGAGCTAAGCTAAGAGCTGTTTTAGTTTTTTGATGCTTTCTGGGACATCGGTTATGGATTCGACGATTACAGATTTGTCGTAGCCCATTTTCTTCAGGGTTTGTGCGAACCAGTTCCAGTCGATTTTGCCTTTTCCTATGCCTAGGTGCTGGTCTTCTATGCCGTTGTTGTCGCTGGCGTGGATGTGAACGATTTTGTCTGATAACATATTGAAGAATGGCTCTATTTGGGCTTCCAAGTTTGCATGGGCAAGGTCCATGACGATGCCGATTGGCAGGTTGGTTTCACGGTAAAATCGCGTGAATTCTTCTGGCTTATTCATTAAAAACCAATACTTTCCCGGCAAGTTCTCTAAAGCAATATTTAACCCGTATTCTTCCGCTGCCTGATAGAGTTCTTGAATGCTTAGGCTGTTTTGTTTCCAATCCGCACCAGGATAGAATTGGCCTATGCCTGTTTGCGTTCCAGGATGAAAAACCCAAACCTTAGCATCCAACGCGTTAGCAAAAGCCATTGATTGTTTGAGGCGTTTTATTGCGGTGTTTAGCATTGGTTTGGATGGGGAAGCGATGTTGATGTCAGCGAAGGGCGCATGCAACGAATACTCTAAACTGTATGATTTTGCTGCTTCCTTGAGGGTAGCGACGCGTTTTTTGTCAAGTTCATGCGTGCCCTCGTCTAAAACTTCAATGGTACGTGTGTTCATGCTGTTTAAACGCTTAACCATCCGATTGAATGGCTCACTTAGGCAGTAGAGCATTGAAACGCCAACCTTAGCTTTGGGCATACAACAGTCACCTCACTTGTTAACGGATTAGTTTTGCTGGTTAAGAGTTTAAAACCCGCTTAATAACCTAATTGAGACAAGCGGGAAATCCAATACTTAAAACGGTTCCCTCTTTAAATAAACGTAACTAACTCTTAAAAAAGGCCTTTTTTATGGGAATAGTTGTCTTCCCCATTGTTGCTGTGGCCTAAACGCAACAGGTCTAGTGGTTTTATACTGTACCTGCCTAACTCCAAGCGCTAGTTCTGTGAATTCTTTTATGGTGGTGTAACGGAAGTCCCATGTTGGCGTTCCACAACGTAAGCCACTGCACATGGTGTCCCCGTAAATGTACAGTCGGATTCCTCCATAGTCATAGGCTGCTTGGTTTGGCTCTCCATATTTTGGTTCTGAAAGCACTTTGAAGGGCCAGAGTTTGCATGCTTCAGGCTTCATGTTTTGCAGTCCGCAGTAGTAGTTGTTTGTGCGGTTGCATAGGAAAGCGCATGAGCCGTCGCTGGCACGTTTAATGTAGAAGCGATCTAAGCCTGCCACGGTGGTTTCCATGCCAAAAGTTTTAGCTAATTGCAGCCATTCCGTGAAGCCTAAGACCACGCTGTAGAGTTTGCAGCAGTAACCACATGCTTTACAATGCCAGTCAGCTATATTTTGCCATGGAACAAACTTCATCTTTAGAGGTCACTCTTTGGAAATCATGAAGAATAGAGATTAAAAATGTTTTCCCAATAACAGTAAATCCGCAAGAGAGTTACAAGGCGTTTAAAAAAACGGCTTAACAATCTACTGAATAAACAAGGCGAAAAAACTATGGCTTTCTGTAAAGATAGATTGTGTGGGAAGGATAGCCGAGTTGGGGGTTTTCACAGAAATTCTCAACTTTCTCCGGGTGCCAACCGATAATCTCGTAGTCATGCGAGACCACGCGTGCGCCTTTTTTAAGGTCGCTTTCAAGCTTAGGCCTGATTTTCTCATTTGCGCTTGTCGTCAAATACAAGTAAACTACATCAGCCGATGTTAAGTTAACATCAAACATGCTGCCATTCACAATGGTTACTCTGTCCTCAAGACCATTCTCATGAATAGTACCTAACGCTTTTTTCGCCAAATCCTCACGCAACTCGATGCCGACGCCTCGGGCACCGAAAGTTTTGGCCGCCATTATTACGGTTCTGCCATCTCCAGAACCCATATCAAACAATACTTCGCCAGCCTTCAAATCAGCCAACTTTAGCATATATTCTATAACACTGTTTGGACTTGGAACGAAAGGGGCAATAAACATTTTCAGACTTCACCAATGTCATTTATGCTTTTATGCCACGTAAGCGTCTTTTTTCGGAACCGGTCTTCTAGCTTCTCCGCATTTTGCACAGCTTTGAGCGCATAAATCAAGATATTTTTCTTCATCTGCTGAACCAACGGCGTTAGCTGCTTTCGTGCAGAGTTCACTTGGCTCAGAGCAGCCTTCTTCTTTGCATAGTTTCGAAATGTATTGGCATACTTCTTGCACATCTTTAGGTTCCAAGATAGCCCTATTGGTGCGAACAAGCAAACACAGCTCCCGCGCCATGACACAAGTTTTTACATATTTGATGCGTTCAAGAACTTCACTGCGTAAATTCTTTCGACTTATTTCCACGCTTCATAAATCTCCTACTGGCACTATAAACAGATAAGCAAATAAGCAGCTAGGTTTAAAAAGTTGCTGTTATTCCGCATAAACAGACAATTTTAAAAAAGAAATCAAAACATTTTTATCAAAACCGCTTACTCAGTGCTTTACGTTCAGCCTCCAAAACCAACTCGTAAAATCGGTCTGAAAGCTTAGGCTCCTTCTCCAAAACAGCTGCAATGTCCACCGTTGGAACCCGTCGAGCGCTCAATGCCACCGCAGCCACTTTACCATACTTTTCTATTAATTCAGCAGTGTGCTTAGCTTGCAACTGCATCTTTTCCTCGTCCTTAGCTAAGCGTCCTTTCTTCTCAATTAACGGTAAAGCCTTCTCCTCATCCACCTTCAACAATCCAATGGCAAAAGACCCGCATCTGGGACACATTGGTTTATCAGGCAAATCTTTGATGCGAATCGTCTCCATGTAATCCCAACAGCTAGTGCAAACAAAATTGCCCGTTTCATTAAGTAATCGTGCTTTGGCTGCCGCAATAAGCACTGCACGCATTTTCTCAGGCGGAATAAGATCGGTTTTCATGCTTACCCGCTCGATACCCACGCGAGCAACAGGAGTCGCATCTCCGCCAGTGGCAACAACTTGCAAGCCTACGTTACCGTCATGAATCCGCTTAAGCACCATGACAAGCCCATCTGCATCAAGGTCTTTAGAGAAAACCTCCTTTAGACCCTCCTCATAAATCAGCGTACCCTCAAAACTCGTAATCAACTTCTGGATGCTAACGTTGCTAAAGTCAGCCCACTTCTTTAGTGCACCAAAACGTCTTGCTACTTGTATTATCCGTCTCTTGAATAAGCCAGTCTTCACAGTTGACCTAGTTAACGTGTCCTTAACCGCTTGGGAACTCATGCCTTTCAGTTCATTGAAAACTTCAACCAGCCTCTCAGCACTCATACTGCCCATGGTTTGCACAAAAATGCGGTAAGGGTCATGCTGAACCACGATACCATGACCAAGCTTATCAGACAACACTTCCCCAAGGAACTGCGCTAAGGCACGGTTAATTAGTGAACCAAAATTAGAGTGAATAATAACAAATTCACCCCAATCCTCAACTACAATCCGCGTTGAAGTAGGAACCGCAAAGCCACAGTTCACCTGCTCCATCGTCTCTGCCAACGCATGCAAAATAGTCTCCTTATCAGCTGCGTAACGCTCAGAAAGCAAAGCGCTAACCTGTTCAGGCGTAAGCCCATTATGCATTTTTTCTTCCACAAAACCACGTATTTCCGCCACTTCCTGCGCTATCTCATACGGGACGGGAATTTCTTCGCCTATCCAGCTGGGAATTGAACCGGTCGGGTCATCAACAGGGCGCACATATACTTTGTCTTCTGTGGCATGAATTATTTGCCATGGGCTGCCACGTATGATGAATTTTGTTCCAGGCTTGCCGTACTCCGCCATGAACGCTTCGTCTAAAACACCTATTGAAGTGTCAGATGACTCGTCAATTACAAGGAATTGTTTCTCCTCAGGAATCATTGATAAATTATCAAAATAGTACTCAAACAAAGTCTTAGACCGCTGAGGCTTCAAAGCCACCTGATCCTCAAAAGACACCCAAGCTAACCGTGGAAAACGCTCATGCATATACTTGAAGGCTTTTCCGACATCTTCCAATGTTAAGTTCTCAAACGGTGCAGCGTTACGCGCTATTTCTAGAACATCGTTAAATTCTAATCGCCTACTCTTCAGCATCAAGCCAGCAATCTGATGAACCAAAACATCATAGGGTTTATCTGGAATTTCAACAGGCTCCAACTCTTCAATGAGGGCTCTGCGGGCGATAACTAAGGCTTCAAGCGTATCATCTGAATCCAAGCCAATTATTACGCCCTCAGCCACCTGCCCATAAGTGTGACCCGCCCGTCCTACGCGCTGGATAAGCCTGGTTACTTGCCTTGGACTCATGTACTGAATAACTAGGTCTATGCGTCCGACATCGATGCCTAATTCGAGGCTGCTGGTAGCGATTAAACCCTTAAGTTCACCCCGCTTTAACCCAGTTTCAGCAGCTATCCTTGAGACCTTAGCTAAGGAGCCATGGTGGATCGAGATTGGAAAATCAATGTCCCAAACCTTAAATCTAGAAGCTAAAACTTCCGAGATTGAACGTGTATTTGTAAATAAAAGAACAGATTTTCGTTTGCTCATGTAATCGCGAATAATACGCAGTCTAGCCGCCACCTCTGGATGCGTATAAATTTTCGATGCAAACCTAACGTCTTCCTCGCTTGGCTTCGGGTAGATTACTTGCAGCTTCACCATTTTGGCAACGGGAACACGGATGATTTCGACTGGTCGCTTGCTTCCAACGAGGAATTGGGCGACTTTTTCTGGGCTGCCAATGGTGGCGGATAAACCGATCATTTGGAAGTCTTTTCCGATTAGGCTTCTGATCCGTTCCAGTGCCAATGACAGCTGGCTTCCCCTTTTGCTGTCAGCTAACTCATGTACTTCATCAATTATTACCCATCTTAAGCTTTGCAGGTGTTGACGTAAAATCCAGCCGGAAAGTATAGCTTGCAAGGTTTCAGGAGTCGTTATAAGAATGTCAGGCGGGCTTCGGGATTGACGGGTTCTCTCTTTTGTTTCAGTGTCACCATGCCTAACGGCAAGTTTTATGTCTAGGCTGTTGCACCACCACTGAAGCCGCTCAAGCAAGTCTCTGTTTAAAGCCCGCAACGGTGTGATGTATAGCACTTTTATGCCTGGAGTTTTGGGTTCTTTAAGAAGCATGCTTAGCACAGGCAGGAAAGCGGCTTCTGTTTTGCCTGTGGCTGTAGGTGAAATTAACAGGACATTTTTTCCTTCAAGGATTTTTGGAATTGTTTTTTCTTGAGGTTCAGTTGGTTTAGAGAATCCTTTCTGTTCAACGAGCCTTCGAACTGGCTTCACAAGCATTTCAAAAGCATTTTCAGAAGTTGCCTGCAATATAAGTTGAACCTCGAATGGTAAGATAAGCTGGGATTCTGCTATAAAAAATGTTAGGGAAGGTTTACAAGAACTCCAGGCTTTTCTTGGCAATTTTTAACTTTTAATGCTAATGGCTCGATTAATTGTTGCTGTTTTTGGCTAGTATATATGATATTTTAAAGGCTTTCAACTATTTCCTTTAACGAAGTTCAATGATGTATACAAAAAATTGTTTAAACATACCGTGGAAACGCAGAATATGTATTGGAAAGGTATGGAAAGTTTTTTATTCTATAATGATAAACCATGGAATCGGTAATATGGAGGAAATTGAATGGCTAAATGTCCAAAATGCGGAACAGAAGTTTCAAAGACGAAAAAGACTTGGAAAATGGCTGGTCGTCCAGATAAAGCTGGAAAACGCATGCAACTAGAAATCGGACTCTACGAGTGCCCAAAATGTGGCAAAGTATTCCGCGAAGTGTTAAGTAAAAAGAAAATCTAAACAGTGCAACCAGAAACTTACTGATTGCGTTATCTGTCCTCTCTTATTTTTCTTTGTTATGAAACGGTAAGTTTTAAAACATAGGAACTCCTTATGAAAAGGAATACTTCAAATAGCCGAGGCAAAAATTTGAGCGATCTAAAAATGATCTGGAAAAACGATTATTTCAAAACCGTAGTTGTCATCGTCTTGATTGTTGCAATTGTTCTTGGCTTCTTATTTGGCATGCAACTAGCGCTTCACACGCCTGATCCTGCGTTAACTGTGGAAAGCGGCAGCATGAGTATTCCTTACGATAGCGTCGATAACTTCTGGTTAAGCATAGCTCACCCGTTTGACCGAACCCTAAGTATGGGTGACATCATAATCGTCGAAGGTGTAAACCCTAAAGACCTGAACACTAACTACCCGAACAGCAACATAATCGTCTTCCATAGCCCCTACGATTATAATATGTTAATTGTGCACCGCATAATAGGCACCGTAGTAGTCAACGGCAACACATATTATCTCACTAAAGGGGACGGAAACGGAAACCCATGGCCACAAACTCCAACATCAGGCTTAGACCCTTGGGACAGCAGCAATCCACCAGGAGTTCCCTCAAACTATATAGTAGGCATAGTTGTTATGCGTATTCCGTGGTTTGGTTGGGTAACACTTTTCATGAGGGATAATTCTTGGGGTTTGCCAGTGGTTATTGCGCTTATAATGTTGCTTATAGTTATCGAATTTATTATGCCCATATTAAGAGAGAAAAAACCTGAACAACAGAACCGAATGCAGCCGCAGTCACAGATGTCTTTATAAAGTCAGTTGATAAGGGATATTTAAAGGGCGTTAAAGAAAGAGGGAAATTGAGTGCCAAAAGTTAAAGCTACAATAAGTATCGAGAATGTGGTCGCTTCCGCAACGCTGAACCAGAAAGTTGACTTGAACGCCGTGGTAAAGGGTTACCCAGGTGTTGAATATCGCCCTGAACAGTTTCCAGGTCTAGTTTTCAGGTTAAAACGCCCCAAAACCGCGACTTTAATTTTTAGTTCTGGAAAGATGGTTTGCACAGGGGCTAAATCGGAGAAAGAAGCTCGTAGAGCCGTAATGAAAGTTGTTAAGGAACTTAAGAAAGGCGGCATAATAATCATCAGCAAACCAGAACTTAAAATACAAAACATCGTTGCTGCAGGCGGTTTAGGCGGCATGATCGATTTAGAAAAAGCTGCATACACGCTTGGACACGCAATGTACGAACCTGAACAGTTCCCAGGTTTAATCTATAGGATGCAAGAGCCAAAAGTTGTGATTTTGCTTTTTGCAAGTGGAAAGCTCGTTTGCACCGGAGCCAAAAAAGAACAAGACGTTTATGACGCGGTGGAAAAATTGCATACGCTACTTGAAGAAACCAGTCTAATATTTTATGAATAAAATTTGAGCTTTACTGTTTTTTTACCTGTTTTAGGATTGTTTTTAGGTCTTCTTGGTCAATAGCGTCTAATTCATAGAGCATGTTAGCTACTTCGCTTATTTTCAGCAATACATGAAGATTTATTCCGTTTTTTTCAAGCTGTTGGTTTCCGCCTTCTTCTCTGTCTAGAAAAACGACGGCATCTGTTACCACGCCACCTTCAGCTCTAACAGCTTCCGCAGCTTTTTTGAGAGTTAACCCAGTGGTTACTAAATCATCAATTAATAGAACTCTGTCCCCTGATACCAGAAGTCCTTCCACCCTCCGTTCTCTTCCATGCAGTCGGATGCCTTTGCGCACATAAAGGAAGGGTTTTTTGAGGTTATACGCAACTTGGGACGCAAATATAATTCCTGTTAATGGTACTCCTGCCATTCTATCAAAGGTTTTTACTCCAATCTGGTTGGTTATGTATTCAGCGTAGAAGTCGCAGATTTCTCTGAAGGCATCTGGGAAGCTGGGAATTACTCTAAGATCAATGTAGTAGGGACTTGCTTTTCCACTAGATAGTTTGAACACTCCAAATTTTATTGCGTCAATTTTGAAGAGTATGTTTGCCACTTTGTCTTTCTTGTCTTGGACCACTTTGTCTATTTTCAATTTTTTCACTTCCTTTTTGATACCTGATAGATTTTATTTTGTTCAGGAATCAAGCATGCAGTTCTAGGCAATTCCTTCTTTATTATTTGCGCGAATTCTGTTTGGCTAGCTGCTGACGCTGTATGATAGGGCACTACGACTTGAGGCTTAGTTAACCGCGCTATTTCAAATCCTGTTTGCGGCGTGGAGCCCGGCGCTATGCCAACTGTGCAGAAGACTACGTCGAATTTTTCTCTTTGCCCTATAGCTGCTAGTTCTGGAAAGGGTAAACTGTCTGCTGTATGGTAGACTTTGACTTCGTCTTCACTGGTTATTATGTAAGTTACTGGCGCTTGAGCATTGTGGTTGCATTTTTCTGCTTTAACGGAGACTTCGCCGATTTTTATTTCAGCGCCTGGTTTGATTTCTTGGAGTTTTTCTGCGGGTATTGCGTGTTGCAGTTTTTTAGTTGAGGCTGAATCAGCGATTATTGTACAGTTTGTCGCTTTCTGGATTGCTGTGATTAGTCTTGGGTCCAAGTGGTCATAATGCTCGTGTGTTATTAGGATTGCATCTACATTTTGGAGGCTTTTGGGTTTGATGTCGACTGGGTCTATGGCAAGGGTTTTACTGGGGGTTTTTAGGACTATTCCAGCATACTGGTTAAACCACACGAATAAGATAGTGTTTTTTTCTGGTATTTTCTGGATTGACAAACTTGATTCCTCAAAGATAATTATGTGCCCAGCGTTTTAAAGAAGTTGGTTATTCGTTCGATTCATCGGAAAAGATGTTGACGTATATTGTTCCGTTGTGCAACAGGACGGTTGAAACTGCGTTTTGGGAATAAAAGTTATGTAGGTAACTACCCTAAAGGGCGATAATGGGGGAGAAAAACTGTTATGGGGTCACTGAAAAGCTTAGCTCAAGGCTTTCTAGTTGCCACAGGACTAATCTGGATATTCAACATCGCCGCGCTCATCAGAGCTGGCGACGCTTGGCTAGGCTTAACATACGCGCTCATCTTGCTTATTCCGGTCTCCAGCATAACATATCTTAAGCTGAAAAATACTAACCCAAAAGCAGCGCCAGACACTTCTGAGAAATGGCGGAATTTGCTGTTTTCTTTTCAAGGTGTTGCGTTAGCCTTCTGGATGTTTGATATTGCAACAACATTCTACGCCATTAACGTTACAGGTTTAGCGGTAGAGTTGAATCCGCTCGGGTGGCCGCTTGGCATTTTAGGCGCATTCGCATATTACGCTCCAACATTAATTTTCTCCTATATTTTGCTCTTTAAAATTAAGGAAAGCATCGCCCTCTACGCTACCATACCGTTAACGCTGTTGACACTTGGCATGGGCATGATGAACTTGATGGCTGGAGCACAAAACTTCCAAGTATTCGTTGACACTGCCGCTTTGGCAACGGGAGTACAATATGGACTATTAGCGTTGATTATTACGGTGAACTTGACGGTTCCGTTAGCCTTAAAAAGAATGGTAACTCAGCTTAAAGTCGTTTTGCCATGACGTTTGCGTCTTCGCCGTCTGAATAGTACCCATTAATGGTTCGGGTAACTTCAAATCCTAACTTCTTATAGAGCGAAATTGCAGCCTCATTTGTCACTCTGACTTCTAGGAAGCATTGTTTAGCTTTGTAATATTGCATGCCCTCCAACGCTTTGGTGATTACTGCTTGGGCAATCCCCTTGCGCCTGTATTGTGGCAGAACCGCTATGGATACCACGTGTCCTTTTCTTATTAAGCCGCCGAAACCATAATTTGATAAGCCAACTTCAATTCGGCACATGGTGTAACCTGCAATAACTCCGTTCTCTTCTGCTACAATAAAGGTCTCAGGAAACCGTTGATGCAAGTCCATGAAGAAGAAGTCAGTATAGTTTTCTGGAAGGCAGACGCGGTTGATTTGCATTACACTTTGTAAATCATCGGGGACAAATTTGCGGAGCTTGAAGGTTTGTTGCATTGTTTCGCCTTCTTAAACCAAATTTCACCGTTGCAACTTAAAGGTTACGCTTTACGCAACAATCTCTTGCTTTCTTGCATTGCATAGGCAGATTGTCTAAGTCTTTGTTTCTTCCGGCGCCTTGAACACGGATAAGGTGTTGCTGCCCTGAGGCATCGCCCAAACTCTTGAAGCTGAACCCGTAATTTTCAACGCTTCAGCAAAAGCGTCATTTACGGCTCGAGCCGTCTTCAACTTGAATATGCTCGTCGCATAGTAATCAGGCAAGGATGATACCAATATGATTTGGTGGTTCTGCAGAGCTTTTAAAAGGTAATAAGCCTTGTGGCCGCCCAAAACAAAGTTGCGTTTAATTTCACGTTCAACATTTTTCAAATCCCCCAAACGCGTCATCCAATCATAAAACACTTGGTTCCCGTGCCCTTCAGGACACTCAGCGACAAGTATTATTACTCCTCCGCGTTTAACTGCGTCCAACGCGTTGTCGACCGCTTTGTAAGCTTGGTACAGATTCATGTCCGCTGGATGGCCGCCTGCACTTACAACTATGATGTCTGCTCGACGGTCCACTGTTATGCGGTACATTTCGTCGACCAGTTTTACGGCTTCCAGAAATGCCTGCTCTAAATCCCCAGCAAAGGCTTTTACGATTTCGCCCTTCTTGTTCGCAACAACGTTTACTATGAAGTCTATTTTGGCTAATCTTGCTGCCTCAGTCATGTCGCGATGCACTGGATTATCTTCCAGAACTCCAGTTCGTGCATTGGCGTGAAGTAGCATTGCATGATTTTGCTTTATGGTTTCTTCGCCGCAGACCGCTGGTAAAACGCTTTTTCTTCCACCGCCGTAACCAGCATAATAGTGGAAGCCAACATCTCCCAAGAGCACTTTCACGTCTGCCTTTGCGAACACGCGGTTAACATGCACTTTGTTGCCATGCGTCTTAGTTGTGCCCAAGTAAACTAAATCTTGCGCTCGGCAGTCATGGCTGATGGTTTTCACCCGTTTAAGCGCTTCCGCACCAAGCAGCGCCGTCGCTTCCTCAGGCTTAACCGCCCGGTGCGTTCCGCAACCGAAAATAACCATGACATTCTCATCTTTTACGCCAGCTAGATTCAGTTCGGCGAGCACTGGCAAAAGCATCACTTCACTCGGCGCTTTCCTAGTAGCATCGTCAACAACAATAGCCACTTTGCTCTCGGGCTTGACGATTTCGCATAGGCGTTTTGAGCCTATGGGTTCTTTTAGAGCCCGCTCCACCTCAGCCTTAGCATCCAATGCGCCTTGGCGCTCAGTGGGCTCGATTGTTCCAAGGAGGTTTCGGGCTGGAACACGGACGCACACGTCGGTTTTTCCGTAGGGAAGCCAAACATCAACCATAACAAGGTCACGTTATAATTAAGATGACACGGCATAGGAAACTATTAAGCCTTATCAAAACAGACACAAAAAATATAACAACACATCCGCGGTAAGTTCTCTTGGGCTTTAATCTTAGAAACCAAGCTTGATTCCAATCGCATTGGCATCCGTGATTTTTTAAAAAATATATCCATTCAGCCAACAAGCAGAAGAACAGCACCAATAGTGCCAAGGAGTGCATAAAAAGGCGCTTCGAACATAGAATTTTATGTTAAAACTGATATTTGGCTTATACAAAAAATCGTTTAATCCCCAATAGCTATCATAAATCAAAACTGCCCCGGCATCTCTTGGAAAAACTAAGCCATGTTTTCTTAAAAAAACCATGAGGGACAGGTGGCATCTTAGCATTTAGGGTTTGCTGAGGCTCTGGAACACTCTTTAGGAGAAAAGAATGCAAAGCTTGCTAATGGCTACTGTTTCTTGTGAATTTGACCAGAGCCTTCTCAGCCCTTATCCTTTTTCTCCATTGCTTTCTAGAGACTAAAAAAGGGGGAAGTGGATTTTTGGTTGTGCTGTTTCTATGCGTGTTTCCTGAGTATTAACAATCCAACTATGGCTATTGCAATGATTATTACGATTATTACAGCAACGATTCCATAAGTTAGAGCTGACATTGTTGCTAGGCCTGTTATAGGTGTAGCGGTTGGCGCTGGTGTTGCTGGTGGCGCGCTAGCATAGATGTGTGTGTCTGCAGATGATGGCCAGTAACCGTTGGTGCCAGCGAAAGTAGCGTAAACAGTGTAGTTGCCTGAAATGATAGGTGTCCATGTAAGGCTGTAAGTGCCATATTCATCAGTTGTGGCAGTGCCGATTGGATAGTGGTTTCCGTTAGAGTCTAAGACCGCGATTTGTACTGGAACGCCTTTGAAGTTGGTTGGTTCTGGTTGTTGCTGGTAAACGTAGCCCATCCACTGAGTCATGCTTGCATCAGATGCAACTGGAACACCATTCGGAAAGTCTCCTTTCTGCTCTGTTTGTTGTGTGCCCGTGGAAACATCCATTACTGTACCTGTTATCGTTATTGGTGTGGCGGTTGTCACGCCAATGTTAGGTGCGGTAACTGTGGTAGCGCTTGGTCCTCTGCCTACAACGTAGATTTGGTTGTCATAACCGTTGAACCATGTATTGTAGCCGTCTGCCATAGCGTAACTGAAACTCTCGAATTCACCAGTATACTCTGAGATTGTCCAGATTTCTGCTCCAGTTGTAGCGTTAATAGCGCGTGCTAATCCACCCTTGAAAAGTGGTGTTTCAGGGGTATGTTCAGTGGTAACAGTATATACTACTCCGTTGCCGATAGCGTTAACGAAGGTTGGATAGTGGCTGAATGGAGTTTCAACACCAGAATTTGTGCTGTTGCCTTCGCCGCCATTGCCGTAGGTCCATAGTAAGTCGCCAGTCTTTGTGTCGTAGCAATAGACTATTCCTGCGTATGCGCTACTGTACATTTTACCATAAGCAAACGCATTTGCCAAGCTGCCGGATGCTGGGCTGCCATAGTAATCAAGGTATGCTTGCGGTGTAGTTGGACCCCAGAGCTTCAGACCTGTATCCAAGCTGTAGCCTACATATTGCGCAGTTTCCCTGTAGTTTTCGACGAAGACACGGTTTACTGGGTCAATTCCGGCCTCTAGGACAGTGATATTTCCTGCTGGCGGGTTATAGGTCTGGTGCCATAGTATCGAACCGAGACTGCCGCTACTTTGGTCAATGTTGACTGCGAAGTACTCGTAGGGAGTCCAGCTTGGTAAACCCATGAACACGGCGCCAATTGCAGGTAGACTACCGTTGTAACAAAGCAGCAGATCATTATTGATTGCTCCTACTTCGGTGGTAGACCCCGCAGTGTTCAGGTACGGCACGGAAACGTTCCAGTCTAGCATGACTGGATTGGCTCCGTTAAGATATGGAGGAACTACAGCGGGCGATGTTGATTCACCATTGTATTGACCAGTCCACAGTCGAGATGAGTTCCACTCTTGCAGATAGTATTTTGGAGGACCTGTAGGAGCACCATATTCGTTGACTGGACCATAGTTTACCATGCTTATTATTAGGTGTTCGCCATTTGAACCGAGTATTGTTGTGCCTGAGGGAACATTAGTTACGGTAAACATTGGATCTCCTGTGTATGCATCAAAAGCCTCCCAATTTGACGTGAAGAGTATTGGCGGGTAAACTCCGTGTTGGTTAGAGTCTTGAACGTCATAAATGTAGGCGAATGACAGTGCAGGTACGTCGCTGCGAGACCAAACAAGTTGCCCTGTTTGCAGGTTGACGCAGTCGGTTGGTCCATAAGCACTACCAGTCATTGAACCAGGAACACCTGCGAATGATATAGGTTCAGTGTAGTACAAAAATCCGCCAACAATTATCGGATTGTTGTATCTCTGATTGTACGCGGAACCCTCGAAGAATGAGTCTCCTTGGATTGCAGTTTGGTTTCCTCCGACAATGCCGCCCATTTGCAGGGGCTTAGTCCACATAACGTGGCTGGTAAGAGAACCTACTAGGTCTCCTGCTCCTGCTAATTGTTCACCGTTGCCTCCCAAATTGTATGTATTAGCGAACCCATAATATCCTGGTGCGCCGTCACCTAACCAGTTTGATGAAATCGTGTACCAGTTAGAGTTCTCACCGTATATTGGTCGTGTCCAGTATGCAGTCGGAAGCGGAGTTGCTGGAATTGCGGCTACTGGTGAGCTTTGCACAGTGAGATTTGTTGACGCAGTGCTGGCTTCATAAGTATCGCCATAGTATGGGCTTTCTCCATAAGTAAAGTAGATGAAGGATAAAACTGGCTCAGTGTAAGTGTACTGTTGTCCTGGGAAAGTGAAGGTAAATGTGTACGTGCCTACTTGGGTTGGTGTGAAGAAATAGTCCTGATTTCCTGTTGAATCTTGGACAACAGCCCAACTCGTTGTTGTTTTTGTGCCGTCAGGCGCAGTAATGGTGAGACTGTAGTTATGCCATCGAACATCATTGGGTATTGCTGCTCCATCTATTACCAAGTTAAGCCACATGATAACTTCCACTGATTGACCGGTACCTACTGGGTTAGGTGAAACGTTAATGTAAGCATATGTTGGAATTTTCCATGCTGGCGAATGTGCACTAGTAGTTGGCACTAGCATCATTGAAGCTGTCATTGAAAACATAAAGAATATAGCGATCGCAATAGCTCGTATTTTGTTTTTAGAAATTCCCATTAGTTTATTTGTCATTTTTCTTTTTTTCTCCTTTTTCGGTAATCAAGGTCTTCCTGTTGTTTCATATTTAAAACTTTGGAAAATTAACAAAAATGCCGAATAAAATCGCCATTTTCTACAATAAAAGGCAATAATATAAGCTTTAAAGTCGGAAGAACAAAAATCTAAATAAATATAAAAACGAATAGAACTGAAAAAGTAACATGTGCGATGAATTTAAATATGATGAAAAAGTACCATGAACGTCAAAAGAGGGATAGTAGTCTTAACCGAGCAAGTTAGCGCAGTTCAGGCAAAAATTCTCAAAGAGTTAATAGCGGATGGTCGCAAAAGTGATAGTGAAATTGCGAAAAAAATAGGCTTGACCAAAGAAATTGTTAAGAAAAATCGTGGCCAAATGGAACAAGCTGGCATAATTACAGGAGCGACAATACATATTAATTATAAAAGCTTTGGTTACAAAGCGGTAGCACACCTCCTAATCAATGTTGACTCACGGCAAGAAGATCAGTTTATCGAATACTTGCAAAAAATGCCAGAGGTTTATTCCTTCTATAAAAGGGGAGTCAAAGGGAACATAGATGTTATTACAACCCTTAAAACGCTTGAACAATTGAACGAGATCAAAGATGCCATCAAAAGGCATTTTTCGGTCTTAGAAATGAAAACTGCAATCTGGACAGATGTAAAAGAAATGAACGATAACTTGGCAATAATTCCTGATAACAGGAAAAATGTTGTGGAAACAATCAATTATCAGACGAAGACTCAGAAAAAAAGCAATCCTCAAACCATGGTTATCGATCAGATTGATCAAAAAATAGCGGATAAACTCTCTGAGAACGGACGGCTGTCCATGGAGACACTCAGTAGAGAAATAGGAATCTCATCTGATATTGCTAAAAGGAGATACGAAAAACTAAAGAAAAACGGTGTATTAAAAGTCACAATTCAAATTAACCCTATTAAAATTGGCTATCAAGCTTTATGCCTTTTTTTCACTATCACCTCGCACGAAAATTCATTATTAATTATTGAGAAAATCAGCAAGATACCTGACATCATAAGCATCATGAAAACAACAGGAGACTACGATTTGCAAATATGGGCAATGGTACAGGATGTAGAGCAGTTGCTTTCAATTCAAGAAGAGCTTGGAAAAATTCGAGGAATATTGAAAATTGATATGGAGGTAGTGAGAGTACGAGGCAAATGGCCAACGCCGCGCCAATATATATCGACTTTTTAAACAAAGCTATCTGGTCGTCAAATTAGCCAAAAATTAAATAAATTTGCATTTTTAGCTAAAATGTTTCGAGAAAACAAGAAATTTTAAATCTCAAAAATTCACACAGGCTTTACATAAGGGAAAACTGCGTGCCTAAAATCAATGAGCTTGACTCAAAAATACTTAAAAATCTGCTACAAGATGGTCGGACCGGCTATTATGAAATAGCAAAACAATGTGGAGTATCAAAAAACAAAGTTTGGAAACGCTGCAGGGCGATGGAAAAAAGAGGCATAATTAAAGGAGCAACAACTCAGATGAATTTTGGTCATTTCGGTTATGAAGCACTTGCAACTCTGCTCATAAGTGTTGAGGCTCAGCAAATGGAACAGGTTATGGAATTTATAGGGAAAATAACTGAGGCGCGTGCTTACCGGCAGTATAACAGTGTTTACAATGTTAGAGCAGTTGCAACTTTAAGGGACCTAAATGAATTGGATCATGTGAAGCAGGTAATTAAGCGAAAGCTGCCTACTATGGGATTAAAAACTTACATCTGGACTGGCGTTAGAAACATTCCTGAAAACTTGAACCTGACAGGCACTCTGAAAGATACCAGCGAAAGCAATCAACGGAATTCAATCAAAGCAATCCGTACACTGGGTGATAGAATCATAATTGATGAGTTGGACAAGCAAATAGTAGGAAAACTTACGTTGGACGGACGCGCCTCGTTTACTAAAATTGCAAAAGAAATAGGATTATCAACTGACACAGTCGTAAAAAGATATCACAAGCTCACGGAAAAGGGCGCAATAAAGGTTTCAATCCAAATAAACCCAAATAAAATTGGATACACCTCGATATTAGATTTCAACATAGCTTTTACCACTCCCGGCGGCTTGTCGGAGCCAATAGTTGAGTCACTTGCGAAAATACCCGATGTAATTATAATTACAAAAACTAGCGGCGATTATGATCTACAATTAACAGCTATGATAAGAGACATTGCGCAAGCATTCGCCATCCAAGATCAAATCGCCAGAATCTGTGGTATAACAAAAGTTGAAGCTAGCTCAAGGAAAATCCCGGACAGATGGCCAACGCCACAACAATATATATCCACATTCTGATCTAAATTGGACGGCCTACTTTCTTCTTTGTACAGAGAGGGTTTGCTGAGGCTCTGGAACACTCTTTAGGAGAAAAGAATGCAAAAGCTATCACGATTGCTATGGCTAACATCGTGAATTTGACCAGAGCCTTCTCAGCCCTTATCCTTTTTCTCCATTGCTTTCTAAAGACTAAAAAAGGGGAAAGAGAGATTGTGGTTGTTTTATTGTTTTGTTTTTATGGCTTTTTTCTTAGTAAGAGTAAGCCGACTATGGCGATTGCAATGATTATTACGATTATTACAGCAACGATTCCATAAGTTAGGGCTGACATTGTTGCTAGGCCTGTTATAGGTGTAGCGGTTGGCGCTGGTGTTGCCGATGCTTGCACGTTCATATAGGTTGTGTCGGATGAGCTGTAGTAGGAATTGGTTCCGTTGAATGTGGCTGTGATATGGTAGGTTCCTGGGATTTGTGGAGGAGTCCAAATGAAGCCGTAGTTGCCGCTGGTGTCAGTTGTAGCTGTACCAAGGGTGATAAAGTTGTGGTTGGGGTCAATGGCTGTCAGGGTAACTTGGACGCCGGTCGCGTTTGTTGGCATTGGCTGCTGCTCGTAAACGTATTCCATCCACTGACTCATGCTTGCATCAGATACGCATGGAAGACCATGTGGGAAGTTCATTGCTACTGCGTTTTGTTGTGAGCCGGCAGAGATGTCCATCACTGAACCCGTTATCGTCACTGGTGTGGCGGTTGTCACGCCAACGTCAGGTGCCGTAACAGTGGTAGCGCTTGGTCCCATGCCGTAAGCGTATAGCTGAGTATCATAGGCATTGTCCCAAAGCATGATGCCATCGGCTATAGCAGGCGAGGCCTCAACATTAAAGCTCAAAGAGCTCCAAATTAGCTCTCCGGTAGTAGCATTTAGGCAGTATATCTGTGCACCTTTGAACAAGGGTGGAGTGTAGTCATGACCTGCATCTACGTAAATCTTTCCGTCCGCAAGAATATATTCATACGGTCGCGTGCCAAGAGGCCATGTACCGTAGGGAGTGTCGGCTCCAGCATTTCCAGCGGTCCAATTCCATTTCTCAGTACCCGTTTTAACGTCGTAACAATAGACATGACCGTCCATACTCCATGTGTACAAGTTGCCATAGCCGATAACTCCCTTGTCATACCAATCGTAATATCCCCAAGGATTGTTATAGGGCACGGTTGGTCCCCAAAGTTTAGCTCCTGTTAAAATGCTGTAACCGGTCCAAGTCTCAAATTGATTAGTGTATTCAACGTAGACTCCCTCTCCCGCCGATGCGTATGATATAATTACGTTTGTGTATGGTGTTAATGTTCTGTTTAGTGGACCCCACAAAAGATGCCCGTCAATTGTACTATAGCCTGCGTCAATTCGCCAACCCGTCTGGGAACCTCCAGGCGGTGGCAATGGGGGTGAACAATCCAAAAGTGCTACACCGTCTGAGGTGTCAACTTTTACAAGTCCCAGACTTATAGGCGCGCCGCTCGCGCTCTTACTAGCTACGGGTACGCTCCATTCGTATCCACCCTTCCAGTCAATAGTTGCTCCTGGTGGAGGACGCCAGATCTCCTGACTGCTATATTGGTAATAGGTGTTATACTTTTGGGAAGCTGCTGCGATGCATTTGCTTGCGTTCCACAGACTCAACATACCACCAGCCACACGGTAACTTAAAAGTTCACCGTTTGGACCCGTAACTAGCGTTCCAGCGGTTACGTTGGCAATGTTCAGTATCCACTGTCCCGTCATAGCATCATACATTGACCATAGGTTGGTTGGAGGAAGTGGCAATACGGATCCATAATTTGCCGGAGGAGCGGTGAATAGATAAGCGTGTGCGCCGTATTGGTCGCCGGTTATAAAGTTGTATACCATACCACCCCTTAGGGTTGCATTAGCTTGTACAGTCCACAGTGTTTCTCCAGTGTGTAGGTTTACAGCTGTTAAAGGTCCTATGTCGTTAGCAGCCCCTGGAGATTCGGTATAGTAGAGTACGCCGTCTATTATTACTGCTCCAAATTTGCTTTCATAGGGTGAACCTGTCGCGTAAACACCAGTTTCGCTATCGTTAAATGCTCCTCCAATTTGGCCCCCGAAAGCAAGTGGCTTTGTCCACAAAATATGGGCGCTGTTTGGCGCCGTTGTGTATGGATCGAAGTTCCCATTACTGCTGTACGCTCCATTATAGCTTGATGGTGGTACTCCGAGGCCAAGCCAATTTCCGCTGATATTGTACCATTCCGTGTTCATCGAGTTTATGGGGGTAGTCCAGTATTGGGTGGGAAGCGGAGTACTTGGATAAGCTGTGTAAATTGGTTTCTCTTGTACATTAAGCGTCATTTTTGCGCTGCTGGCTGTATAAGTATCGTTGATGTTCATCATTCCAATGTTATTGGTGGTATAGGGGTAGTATAGTTTGGGATAGGGAGTGGGATTTTCGACTGTTACGATTTGGTCAGGGAATGTACCTACGAAAGTGTAGTTGCCAACTTCGTCGGGCACATACGAGCCCCATGTTCCTCCTGCGGCATCAGAATTCGCTGTGTACACAATTGCAGTGGTTCCGTCGGGCTTCGTAACTGTCACCATCATATTGTGCCACCTATAACCCCATATGCCCTCTGCTGTTGGCGGAACCTTGTCAATCCAATAATTAACGTAAACAGTTTGATTGACACCTGCGGGGTTGGGTGAAGCACTGATGAAAGAATACGTTGGAATTTTCAATGGTGGTGTGTGGGCGTTAGCGTTTGGTATTAGTGTCATTGAAGCTGTCATTGAAAATGTTAAAAGTGCTGCAATAAGAATAGCCATAGTTTTACTTTTCAGTTTTTGCATTTTTATTTTCCTTCAATTTTATTTATAAAGGGGGTATCGTTCAAAACTATTTATAAAGGGTGCCAGTAAGTCATCCGACTACCAACTAACCGACAAGAAACAGAAAACTTTAGAAGAGTCAACCGACTGGAGCTGAGTTATCTACTTTTCAAACAAGTCTTGTATGCTGGTTATGGACATATGGA
>JBEKKX010000027.1:0-32131 GCA_050010515.1 Bathyarchaeia archaeon | reverse complement strand
TATTCCAAAGGAAAAATCAGGTGAATTCATGCCGTTAATAACGCTTAAAACAATAGGAGCATTCATCTTTTGGGGAAAGATAATCGCCAAAAGTAGGCATGAAGACCTAATAAAAATGGTTAAAGATGCAAACGATAAAGAAAAACTGAAAGAAATTACGAAGGACATAACTGATGCAAGACCATTAGTTGAGGAAAATAAGGACTTCATTTTAGAAATATCAAGAAAACTAGGCATTTTGAAACCTTATACCGAAAAAGATTTGACAGGTGACCCATGGATATTAAAAGCTTTTAAGGAAACCATTGACAGCGACAAAAAATACGATGGTACAGAAGCGTATAAAGGCTATATGCCTTTATCAGATGACGAATTAAGATTAATAAACGAATATGTCTTGGCGCATAGCTAAGTTTTCATGGATGATAAGTCTTAAATCTGCTCAGCGTAGAAATAGACTAAACAAGGAAAACAAAAATGAATGGAGAAAACTAAATTGAGGTTTTCAAAAATTAATTTTTTGTTACTTCTTCTTGGTATCGTATGTCTTTTAGTGGTAGGTACACAAGTTCTTGATTCTTCTCTATATGCTCTTTTCTTTGCGTCTTTTGTAATAATTGCGGTTTGGGCTTTTCTTTCTGAAACACACAAAAATAGTGAGAGTGATAAAGAATTAAAAAAGATTAAAGACGATATAAAAAATAATAAAGACGATATTGAGACTCTGAAGAAAGAAATTAAAAAGCAATAACGTTAAGTTTCCAGAGTACATTAAGAAGGTCTTAAGGACTTTTCTCTTCTAAAGTCTATTCTCTTCTCTCTCAATTTAGTATTAAGAATTACAGTCTTTTCACTTTGAAGTTTCCAGAGTACATTAAAAGGTCTTAAGATGTACTCAGTAAGACCTAATTATCAATTGAAAGGATATTTATAACTTGGCAAATCAATAGTTGGAGGTTAATATTTTCGAGACCTATGAAGGCACGATGATGGCTGACAGTCATGCGGCAATAATCTTGCAAATACTACGGGACACGGTAGCTGTGCCTAAATTGGTTAAACCAATAAACGACCCGTTCGAAACCTTAGTTATAACGATTATTTCACAAAACACCGCTGACCGCAATACTGAGAGAGCCTTCGAAAACCTCTCGAAGCAGTTCGAAGTAACGCCTCAAGCACTATCAAAAGCCGAAACAAGCAAGATTGAAGCTTGCCTTCACGTTGGCGGTCTCTACAAAAGCAAAGCCAAAACAATACAAACAGTCTCAAAAATCATTCTGGAAAAATTTCAGGGCTCACTAAAGCCTGTTTTATCGTTGCCTCTTGAAGAGGCTAGAAAAACGCTTACTGAACTGCCTGGAATTGGACCGAAAACAGCGGATGTTGTCTTGCTCTTCGCAGCAAATCAGCCCACCATTCCTGTGGATACGCATGTGAATCGTGTATCGAAACGGCTTGGTTTAGCGCCTGCAAACGGCGGTTACGAGGAGGTGCGCTTGAGTCTCCAGTCACTTTTTGACCCGAAAGATTACTTGGCGGTCCATTTGCTGTTTATTGCGCACGGTAGAAGATACTGCAAGGCAAGGCAGCCGCTTTGTCCAGAGTGTCCAGTTAACGCTTACTGTCCATCGAATTGTTTAGGGGATAAGCATGATTAAACTGCCAAGCCAAGTTACAGAGTATTTCCCCTACAATAGTGTGCGGCCACACCAAGACGAGTTCATAAGCACAGTTTTCAACGCCGTACACGATAGACGTTCTGTTCTGATTGAAGGCAGCAACGGTCTTGGAAAAACAATTTCTGCCCTTTCTGCTTGTTTACCTGTAGCCATAGAGAAAAACCTGAAAATATTATATGTTGCGCGGACTCACCGCCAGCATGACCGCGTGATTGAAGAGTTAAGAGCAGTTTTTAGAAAACATCAAGTTACAGGCGTTTCCATTCGAGGACGCAATGAAATGTGCCTTAACGTTTTCGCTACCAGAGGCGCTTTTGATTCAAAGTCTCTTATGGAAGTTTGTGAGTTATTGAAGGCGAAAAGTAGATGCCCGTACTACGTTAACGTGGATGAGCGAACATATGATTACCTTTTGCTTCAACGGCAAATAGCTGCTCGACCGTACATGGCGTCTGAAATCCTAAGCATCTGCAAGAAAAGAGAAGTCTGCCCATATGAACTTGTCAAATCTGCCCTATCTGACGCTAAAGTCGTTGCCCTAAGCTACCTGTATGTTTTTGACCCCGTGATACGCACAGCTTTTTTGAAGAATCTTGAAACAGAGCTACAGAAAATCATTCTAGTCGTTGACGAAGCACATAACTTGCCTGAGACAGCTATTGACATCTCAAGCAGCACCCTATCTCTATTCGTGATGAAACAGGCAGAGTTGGAAGCTAACAGGTTCGGCAATAAGGACATTGAGGATTTCGCACATTTTTTTAGGATTGAAGTGGAAAAATTAACCGACCAAATTAGTCGAGAGGAAATAATTCCTCCAGACCGCATTATTGAAATTATTCAAAAACAAGGAAACATAACCGACCCTAGAGAATTCTTTGAGCAATTCCACGAAGTCGGCAATTCTGTAAGGAAAAGTTTATTGGCTGAGGGAAAAAACCCACGTTCCTACATTCATGCAATGAGCGAATTCATGCTCAAGTGGCTGGACAACCTAGGCGACGCTTCATTCATCAATGTCGCAAGCAGATACTTCAACAAAGAAAACAATAAAACAGCAAAGCTCGAAATAGTTTCGCTGGACCCCTCGAAAATCACTGAACCAGTTTTCTCATCAACTTACGCTAACGTTATAATGTCAGGTACACTTCAGCCGCTGGAAGCCTACGCACGCATCACAAGACTCCCAGAAAACACCGTGAAATGCATTGTGCCATCGCCGTTTCCGAAAGAACACGTGTTCTCAGCCGTTTGCCTCGGCGTCACAACAGCCATGGAAAAAAGAACCCCCACCATGTACCAGACAATCAATCAACGGATAAACGAGGTTGCACAGAATACTCCCACGAACACTGGAATTTTCGCTGCCTCATTCGAAGTACTGAAAGCGCTACTTGACGAAGGCTTAGAAAACGTAATAGATAAACCGCTGTTCCACGAGCGAAAAGGCATGACTTCTAAAGCAAACGAGAAAATGGTCTCAGACTTCAAAGCATGCGGCGACCGAAACGGCGCCGTGTTCCTTGGCGTTCAAGGCGGAAGAACCTCGGAAGGCGTGGATTTTCCAGGCAACCAAATGAACTCCGTAATAGTCGTGGGAGTTCCGTATGCCACGCCGACGCCGAGGGTGAAAGCGCAGATTGATTATTACGAGAAATGTTTTCCGGGGTTTGGGCGTGAATATGGTTATGTTTTGCCCGCTATGAAAAAGGCTTCTCAAGCCGCAGGAAGACCAATCAGGACATTGGATGACCGAGGAGCCATAGTCTTTTTAGACTATCGCTTTGCCACAAATTACTGTCGTGGCTTCCTCCCGTCATGGATAAGTAATGGAATGAAAACGTTACCTAACGAAAAAAATGTTTTAGCCAGCGAAATCAGCAATTTCTTTAAAATTCAGTCTTGAATTTCCTGTAACTTCTCGTTTAGGATGACTTTTCCAAAAACAAGCCTCTGCGGCTTAGCTGAAACTGCAGTTTGAACTTTTAACGCTTTCCGCATCTGGTTAATTTCACGCAAGACACCGATCCCTAAGAATTTGCTTCCAGAACCGTATAGCCCGACAAGTAGCCCCTTTTCTGGCTCTTGATACTTTGGAAGAGCCTCTCTTGGTTCAATTGTCACTTGGCTTAATGGATAGCACTGAAGTTTTGCGTCTTTCATGTACTTTGCATAAGTCATTTCGCGCAGGCTTTTGCGTTTTTCTGCGCTCCGCTGATTAAGAGAAGAAGAGGGCTTGACCATAATCACTGAAGTGTTTTCCAAGTTAGCAATAAGAGCCGTAAGTTCATCTTCAACTTGTATGCCAACTATGATGTCTGGCTTTAATTCTTTGACTAATTGCGTTTTGTAGCTTACAGCAATATCGTCTGTAACCCAACCATCAGTATTAACTACCACAAAATCAATGGGTCTCTGTAAAATCTCAGCCTTCATAGCGGCTAAGCCTTCAATTATTTTGGCTATTGCCATCATCGGCGAGGTATCACCCACAAAAAAAGCGTTCTGCAACTTCAAATTGTCCAATTCTGTTACTGGCTTGGAAATTATCGCATAACCCACGGTTCCTGAGGGACCAATGTCTGATTGACCTAAATCGCCGTCTAAAACAGCAACCCTGCATTTTCCGTTAACCAACTTGTTTACTAAATAAGTGCAATAACTGCTTTTTCCAGAATCAATTTTCCCCAAAAGCAAAACAACAACTGGCTTCTTCTGCACGCTCAAAATTGCTTCAAGAGGTTTATTCCATGACTCTGGAATTGTGCCGCCCTCAACTTCTTCAATGCTTGCGTTTGGTCCTAATGAAACATCAAAAACTGCTTTTTCAAGGACAAAAAATGGCAGGCGCTTTCCTTCACGAACAACAATTCTTACTGCTTGTTTTAATTGATAACCGAACATTTCAGCCTTGCCAGAAACAACACACACAGATGCTGGACCATCCACTAGCAGTGTCCTATTGGATTCAACTGTTTGTTGCAATCATCTTCCTCCTTGGAATAGTATAGCCTGTTCTTCCAGCAATCCGTATGGCTGAAGAAATATGCCTGATTCTTCGGCTGCGCTCGTTCTTTTTTAGGGGTCGGTTGGTTCCTGCCTCACTCACCACTTCCAGCACCACTGCAGACGGCAAAGCATCATCTAAGGCTTCGACTAACTCCTTGTAAACAGGAACACCATTCCCAATTTTAACGGAAACGCTTGTCACTGTGGAATTAACGTTTCTTATTGTCTTAATTATGCTGTTAATTACCTCTTGCGAGCTAAAGCAGTTGCCTTCCTCAATAACTTTTCCATCGGCAATCACTACCAGCCCAATTGCTTCACCTGGGTCAATGCCGATTAAAATTTTTTCGTAGGCTTCTTTTCCTTGAAGTATTCGCTTTACCTCGTTAACCAAATTGTCCACTTCATTTTCGCTTGCTAAGATTAGTATGTTTTCGTTTTTTACCAAATGCTTTTCCTTCTCAGTTGTTATTACCGCTTTCACTTCGGCAGGCACTGACTCGCCCGGAACCAAACTTATGAAGGAGATATTTTGCTCTCTTAACACGTTTACGATTAGAAAGTACGCTTTCCCCTCTACTGTGGCTACAGCAACTTTTTCTTTCAATAAATCAACCTTAATAGTATACGTTTAAGTGCAGAACACTTTACTAGTTTCAGGTTTATAATCTTGACGCGAAAAAGGGTAAAATATGGTCACAATCCACACAGGCTGCAGATGCATCGATAGCAACATTGGCGGGGGCATTTCACCCGAAAGCGTTACTTTAATTTATGGTGAACCCGAAACTGGAAAAACAACGTTTGCGATACAATGCACCGTTAGTTGTGCATTACAAAACTACAAGACACTCTTTGTTGACTGCGATAACACTTTCTCGACCAAAAGGCTTTCACAACTTTCAGGCGATAAATTCGACCAGGTTGCTGAGCAAGTCATTTTAATTAAACCTAAGGATTTCAATGAACAAACGGCGGTTATAGACCGCATTCAAGATTATACAGCAAAAAATTTTGGGTTAATAGTAATTGACACCTTCACATCTTTGTATGGAGCAGAAGTTGCTGAGTCCTCTGGCAAAGCCTTCAGCGTAAACCGTGAATTGAACAGGCAATTAGCAATTTTAGCGCAAACAGCAAAAATCCGAAAAATCCCAGTTATAATAGTAAGCCAAGTAAGAAGCGTTTTTGATGACCCAAACGTCAGCGTCGCGCCCGTTGCAAACAGAGTTTTAAAATTCTGGGCTGACACAATAATCGCTATGAAACCTACCGGCTATCCTCAAACAATCAAAGCTGTTCTTGAAACACGGGAAAACAAGCAAGAAGTCACTTGTTATGTACAAATAGGCGAAACCGGAATAAAAGATACTGAATTCCAAAAATGATGGTTGACCACATGGAAATAACTCAGCTGATCGTTGAAGCATTAAAATTTATTTTTCCAGCCTACTGCGCAAACGCCACGCCAGTGCTTGCTGGCGGGGGAACGCAGATGGATTTCGGAAAGAACTTTTATGATGGAAAACGAATCTTTGGAAATAACAAAACTTTCAGGGGCTTCTTTTTCGGCTTAGCAATCGGCGTATTAGTTGGATTAATTGAGTGCGTACTTTTTGGTTTTCCAATCTTGTTTAGCATGTTGATTCCTTTGGGGGCACTTTTAGGCGATTTGGCAGGCGCTTTTTTAAAGAGAAGGATAGGGATTGCTCCAGGGGGTTTACTTCCTATAGTTGATCAAGTTGACTTTGCCATTGGTGCAATCGTGTTTTCGGTTCCTTTAGCCATTGTAAATTGGGAATTGGCAGTTACAGTTTTGCTGATTACTCCGCCTATTCATTTATTAACAAATTTCTTAGCATACAAAATGAAACTAAAAAGAAACCCGTGGTAAAAAGAAAAACCTATGGAAAAAAGACAGAGTTAAGCTCCGCCGGATGATTTGAAAGCAATCGCGCCTTCCAAGAATATGTATGAAAGAAGCAAAAATGCTACGCCTATGATTAGCATCATGTAAGCTTGCCTTGGGTTATAAGCGCTCTTGGTACTTTGATAAATAACAAACAGACCGAGAAAACCAAAACCATACAATATTACCGAGATCACAGTGTCAGATATGAATTGCGAACTGAGATTTGGATAGAGGAAATAGAAATTTCCATTAACGTAGGCTGAGGGAGCAGGACGGGTAATAAGAGTATACAAGCCACCGCCGAAGAGAAATACACAGTATAAAATTCCTGCAACAGTAATTAAGAGTGCTGAAGGAGTAGCTGTTGAAATTTTGCTGAACCATCGACTCAGCGAAAAGGATACAGACGAAGATCGCTTCTTTATTTTACTTGCCATTTCCATTGTCCTCCTTGATCAGGTGTTTACTACATCTTTAGCCCATTCTCCAGTTAATGAATTTTTCTGAATCTCAACTAAATAATCAACCCAAAAAAAACATACCAGAAGCTTTCATCATCCATATATCAAATTTCTCAATAACATTTTGGTAAGCCCTAAAATGCAATATGCAGAAAACATTTTCTTATGCTTCTCTACTGCAAATTTTGCATTTCACTGGTTGCTCGCTCCTTTTGAGGGGCAGTTAGGATTTAGGCATAATTTCCAAGACCTCTTCCCTCTCAGGTACACACGCAATATGGGGCACCCACAGCTTTTGCAAGTGGTATTTAACGGTTTTACATTGCCAGTTTGAGGTAGCGGAAAAGTCACGTTGCATTTACCTTCGAAATAGTTTGTACAGCCAACAAAACGTTTACCAGTTTTTTTGGAGCGCAAAATAACTAGTTTTCCATCAGCACATTTCGGGCATGCACCAACTATTCTTTCTTCAAGCCGAGCTTTTTTCAACGCTTGACTTAATTGTTCGCCTATAACTGATTCTTTTTCTTTGAGCTCTAATAGGACTGGCTTTAAGATTTCAACGGCGTTTTGCAATACAGCTTCTTTTGTTTCTTTTCCTTGCTGGATTTCATTCATCTTCTCCTCAAGCTTTCTAGTTAGTTCAGGTGAGACAACGGTTGGACAATACTTTACCAGGATGTCGATGACTTCAAAGCCAAGGTCAGAAACGGCAAGACTATCGGTTCCGTAGAGGTATTTGCGGTCGTACAACGTTTGTATGGTTGCTGCCCTCGTCGCTTTGGTTCCTATATCCTCTTTTTCCATTTTCAAAAGTAAACTGCGAGGGTTATACCTTGCCGGCGGTTTAGTAAAATTATTTTTCACAACTACTCGTTTAACAGCGATTTTTTGTCCCTGAGTTAAGGAGGGCAAAGTCACATCTTTCAGTTGAACATAAGGTTTGTAAAATCGAAGCCATCCTTCACTTAACGTTCGCGTTCCGTTCAAGTGAAAAAGATTCCCGCTGATGCTAATTGTTGCTTTCGTGCTTTGGCGAATGGCAGGCTCACCGAAAACAGCCATAAACCTGCGTATGATAAGATCGAAAATATTTCTTTCAACTGTGCCAAGGGGTTTTTCAGGCAGGTTCCCAGTCGGGTAAATGGCTGGATGCGCTGGGTCGGCTTTTTCTCCTTCATTTGGCTTCAAAACTGGTTTAGAGAGCAGGTCAGCTGCCTGTTTTCCGTAAGCAGGCAGTTTAGCTAGTTTTCTTAATACGGCTTCGTAGCCGATTGCTGGCGGAAGCTTTTGACTACTTGTTCTCGGATAAGAGATTAATGCATCTAAGTACAGGTGCTGAGCTATGTTTGAAGTACGCATCGGCATAAAACGGAAATTTCTGTAAGCTTCACTTTGCAAAGCGCCCAAGTCAAAGGGTAACGGTGGGTTCTGCTCAAACTCTTTTACAGCTATTGTTTCTATTTGACCTTCTTTGGTTTTACAGGCATCCATTACTGCCGTTGCTTCTTGCTTGCTTTCGAGGATTTTTTCGTATTCAGCTTCGTATGCTGTGTCGTTTATGATTATTTTAGCGGTTATGCTCCAGTAGGGAACGGGCACGAAGCACTTTATGGTTTTTTCTCGATCTTCTAAAAATTTGAGGGTTGGCCCTTGCACTCTACCAGTGCTGAGTGTAGCATATTGTCCACTGCTGCTTTTCACAGCCATTGTTAAGGCTCTAGACAGGTTTATGCCGTAGAGCCAATCTATTTCATGCCTTGTCAATCCAGCTTCAACAAGAGCAAAATCCAAATGCGGCAATAAGTGAGCGTAAGATTCTTGCAGTTCCTCTTTTGTGAGTGTGGAGTATTTCATGCGTTTGGCAGTTTTTTCCTTGCTACCGCAAGCGTACTTGAGTATACAGTAGCCTATGATGCTGCCTTCAATGTCAAAGTCGCAAGCATCTACAAACTCTTCAGCGTTTTCTGCTAGTTTAGCAATTACATTTAGCCAAACACGGATCTTTGATGCGCCCCGTTCAGCAAGGTATCTTGGAACCCAGTGATAATCGAAAACTGGATAATCCCGTTTAGTTTTTTCCTTGCTTGCAACAGTGTATAGATGCCCAATTGCTGGAACAACAACTAAATTGCCGTTTCTGTATGCTTGATAATATGGAACGCCGCTATCAACTATTTTTTTGGCTTTTCCATCGGTGTCCAAAGCCATAGCTATTCTGTTTGCGGCATCAGGTTTTTCAGTAACAATTAACTTGTATTTTTCCAAAGGCTGTTAAACCACATGCTTTAACATTCCAAATAGTCCCTCTTAAAATAAACTTTGCAGTTACTTGACAAGCACAGTCTTAGCTAAAGGTTAATTTTTTTTAGCAACCAATAAATATGCCATAGCATGTTATTATCGGGGATTTGGGGGATTTGGGATGCCGCAACGAGTAATTTGCCATGGATGCAATCATGTTTTATATGAAGGCAGTGAGCTTAAACCGCCAGACGAAATTATTTCGCAAAATAATGGAAAATGCCCAAAGTGCGATAGGAAACTTTCATTGTTACCTATAGATGTTGAAGTTAAACCCATATACAAGCGTCGATAGACTAGGAAACACTCACCAAAAGCTTCGATAAAACCTACCTGAAGAGCATTGAGAAAAAGCGACCAAAACCAGAATGGTAAGTTCCTGTAAGTTGTGCAACGTCTGTACAAAACAGGGTTCAAAGCGAAGAAAAATACGGTTATTGTTGATTGCCCTTTAAGGGTTTCTGGCGACTTTTTGCCTGTTTAAGCTGGAAATTTAGAGGTTGGTTAAAAAAAAGGCTATATAGTTTGGCTATGGGATTATATTGCAATATAATCAAACTACATTAGCCACCAAGCTATGTTAGTTCATTTTGGAAAGCCATAAATAAACGTCCAATGTGTATAAATTAAGAATTAAACAAGAAATCGAAATTAATGTTTGGAGAGATGGCTTGAAGTGGGGGAAGGAATTAAAGATCGGCTTAGTAAAAGGCTGGCACCATTACGCATCGAACTAAGTCACGGACAAATAATCGCATATTCTGCGTTAGCTCTAATACTCTTCGTCGCCTTTATTGTCCGCATTTTACCTTTACGCTGGGAAAATCTCTCCGGAGGAACATCACTTCTTAACGAGTTTGACCCCTACTATCAATTCAGCGTAACACAATACATGGTAACTCACGGTTTGCTTTCACCTTTTTGGCCGACGCATTGGGTCAACCATCAGCTGTGGTATCCTTTCGGACTTGACATGTCTACCGCTTTGCCATCTATACCTATAACAGGAGCAGCAATCTACGATGTCATCACAGCGTTAGGAGCAAACGTTAATTTAATGACACTTTGCGCAATGGTACCGCCCATTGTTGGTGTGCTTTCAGTTCTGGTAATTTATTTCTTAGGCAAGGACATTGGTGGAAGAACGGTCGGTTTAATATCTGCGTTATTCCTGGCGTTAGAACCTTCAATCATCGAAAGAACATCTCTTGGATTCTTTGATACACAAGTCCCGGGTACGATTGGTCTTATATTATTTGTATTCTTATTCCTAAGATCTATTGATAACAATAGGTCATTACGTGCATCCATATTGTACTCGTTAAGCGCTGCTGCTGCCTTAGCTTATTTCATAGCAGGTTGGGGCGGAGCATACTACATGATTGACATGACCGTACTATTCGTTTTTGTTGTAGTTCTATTGAAGAGGTATAATCAACGGCTTCTGCTTAGCTACAGCATAACTTTTGGCTTAGCATTATACATAGCAGCAATAGTTCCCTATCTGGGACTTACCTACTTGACGTCAGGTGCAGTAATTCCAGTCGCTGTAGGATTCGTTTTACTTCTCATTGCAGAACTTTTAAGAAACAATATAACTTTGAGGAGCAAGGTGCTTCTCGCAATTGCCTCACTGGTTATAATTGTCGGCGGTTTTTCTACACTATATGCAACTGGATTCATTACTGGCAGTGGCCTTCAAGGAAAATTCAGTACAGTCTTAGACCCCTTTATCCGGGCAAGTTCACCTATTATTAATTCAGTGGCTGAACAGCAAATTACAGCTTGGGGAAACATTTACGTCGAGCTTGGCGTAGGCATCCTATTCTTCCTCATTGGCTTTTACTTTGTATTAAAAAATCCAACAACCAGAAACATTTTCCTAATAGTTTTCGCTGTAACTTCGCTTTTCTTTGCTGCTTCAATGATTCGCTTACTGGCAATTTTTGCTCCAGCCTTCTGCATCATAGCAGGAATAGGTGTTCTGGGCCTAATACAACCGTTTTACACTTTACTGAAGGAAGCGCCACATGCTCTGGCAAAAACAAAACGTAGAATGGCACGTGTAAGTAAGGAATACAGCGGTGTCGCAGTCTTTCTGATATTCCTTATTCTGATGACGGAAGTGGCTTTCTCACCACAAACTGGCGGAGTGCCAAGAGCCATCGACTCATCTTTCGTGCCAACAGCAATTAGTGCATCAAGCCTTCCAATAGGGGGCGCAAGCCTTACTGAACCAGTGAGTACATGGCTTGACGCGTTAAGTTGGCTGAAAAGCAACGTTCCCTCGAATAATGTGGTAGTTGCTTGGTGGGACTACGGCGACTGGTTAACCAATCTTGGAAACGTAACAACTTTGTGCGATAACACTACGTACAATACCACACAAATCGAAAACGTAGGCTTCATAATGATGGGCAATGAAAACCAGTCAATGCAAATGCTGTCTAAATATGAGAACTATAATAATCCTGGACGGGTCAACTACATCCTCGTCTTCACCGTCCTCCAATTACAAACGTCAAGCAGCGGCACAGGATACACTGCAATTCCTTCCGGATATGGAGATGAAGGAAAATGGCCGTGGATGGCAAGCATTTCAGGAACAATAGAGCAATGGTATATACAACATGGTTACATGAATGCAGCAACATCAACAGTATGGAAGGATGAAAGAAACTTCGGCAGCGCTAATAATCAAACTGGACAGTGGAACTGGAACAACCAAGGAGATAACTGTACAATATACGAATTGATGAACTATGCAGAGGTAACATATTGCAACGAATGGACTGCCACAGGACAAATTAGCATTACGCCAAGCACAACAACTACAACGCCAACGTACTTCACAGAAGCTTACTTCGCTGGCCTAAATACGTCACCATTCCAGTACGGCGGATTAGTACCGTTAGTAGCCATATACAAAATTGACTACCCAGCATACTATAGCGCGACGGGCACAACAGGCACAGGCTAAAATATTGCAAGAGAGCAGGGAAGCGACCAGTGTTTCCAAAGGTTCCAGATCAGCATAAAGTTGGGCAACCTTTAATTTCCAACGGTTTAGGCGTACTTTACGTCCTATTCACTACTGTTTACCTTTTTCTTCTCTATTTCTCAGATCTCATAAAGAGCCCAGCAAACGTTTCCGCACCCATTTCAGCACCATTAATCCTAGCGGCATGCATTCTTTTCGGAGGTTTCATGGGCTTGCTTGATGACTGGATAGATTTGAAATGGCGTTACAAAGCATTCATGCCCTTAATTGCAGCATTACCTCTCATATACTACGCAAAAGAAACAGGCGCAAGAACATCTATAGCGTTACCATTCATTGGAACAATACAGTTCGGTTCAATATACTTCTATGTAATTATTCCACTAATCGTTATGATTGTTACAAATACTGTAAACCAGCTGGGTGGGTTGAATGGACTAGAAACAATATGCCCAGCCATAGTTATCTTAGGGTTAATGGCTGTATCACCATTATACAGTCTAATGGTTGGTCCCTTGATATTCTGGCTAATTTTAGCCTACTTCAACTTTCAAGGTAAAGTTTTCGTGGGAAATTCAGGCTCCTTCGCCATAGGAATAACGATAGCGTCATTCGCCGTGATTTCTGACTTAAAATTGAGCTTGCTAGTTTCAATTCTGCCTTACATTTTCAATTCTGCAATAATACTGTTGATGGTTTTCTTTACACGTAAAAAAGCTAAAGTTTCGTTTGATGGAGAAAAGCTTTCGTCTGACCATAGAAGAAGTCTAATTACAGTGATAACTTATCATCGGCCATTAACTGAGAAGCAAGTGGTTGGAATAATAGCTTTGATAGTTGGAATTTTTACGCTAATTGGTGTACTTATTCAATTATTATAATTAGGCAAGGAATCTTTCAAGTTTTGTTAAGCCGATAATTTCGTCAAAACTTAAGCCTAAAGCATCCAAAACCTGGTCAAAAGTAGAATGCAAATAGGCAACGTATTTGTCAACGTCTACCTCGTTTCTTGATGTTAACTCAACGGGTTTCACACCAGAGTTGGAATCTTCCAAGGAACTACCACGAGACGACGAGCGTATAACTTTAACGAAACTAATCAAGTCCCCCGCTCTTAACTCTTTGCCGCTTTTCTGTAAAATTCTTGCGGCTTTCACATGTTGAGGCGTAGTTTTAGTATAACTTGAAAGTTCATCGCCTAAAGCTACATGAAACGCAAGCTCACTAATGTCAACCCATTCTCTACGTTTTAGCCGTGTGTAGCGTTCACGGATTATTTCGGCAATTTCTTTTCTGGCTTTTTCGAAGTCAGATGGATTTTTAACTCGTGCAAGTGTCTCTTTCATTTCGTTAAAAGCATCTTTGATAAAGACAGGGATGTGTTTTTTCTTACCAGTTAAGCCCTTCACATCCACGGTGCCGTCTTCCAAGACGCCGAGATAATTCTTTTTGCGTGAACTAAATACAGCGTACCTGTAAACTTTGTCGACGTCGATGCCCATGTTTAATTCATGTTCTGTGTAACGGACTAATTCTTCGATTTGCTCTTTAGAGGGGTTTTTCAAAAATAAGCTGTCCGTGTCGCCGTAGAGAACCTGTATGCCAACCGCTTCAGCGTGCTTGAGTATTTGGGTGATAGAGTACCTGCCTATGGCTGCCGTTGCTTCCGCTACTGGCGGACAATACAAATCGAAGCTTTCGGCGCCAAAGACTCCGTAACTAGCGTTTAAAATGACTTTAAGCGCTCCCTGCGTGGTGTTGTACCAGCTTCTAAGCTCAGGTGGCAAGGTTCGATCTTTTGAACGCTGCTTATACCATTTTACCCGTAAATCTCGCAGTGAACCAATCAGTAAACTTTCTAGCGCCCGTTTCTCACTACAAACCCAATGCGGCGTGTCCGGTATCATGTGGCATTTGCATTCGTTATGTTGGCAATCAATTGACTGGTAGCCTAGGTTCCACACTTTAATTATTGAGGGGTATAGGCTTGGAAAGTCCATGACTGAAACGTTAAAATGAACACCAGGTGTGGGTTCAACAACTATGGCGCCTTTGTATTTTTTCCCTTTTATTGTGGCTGTGGTGGAAGTTTTGCCTTTCTTTGTAAGAATGTCCTCCGCATTTGGAATCAGCATATTCTTTCTTCGATGTTCTCTATGCATGAAGTTGCGTATCCAGCGGCTTACACCTTGACGGCTTACGTCTTCCATGGGCATACTTGCGATTCTGGCAAGCACCAGGATTAGTTTCATTGCTGAATCGTTATCAAAACTAGTTAGTTTGTAAGTTATTTCTGAGTCCCGCAGGCAGTAAGCTGCAAGTTCAGAATATGTTAAGTCTCCGAACGTTTTTTCTAAATGTATTTTTTCCACACCGATTAAGGCGTAACCGACGTCGTCGAGGGTTACGTCGCGGTAGCGGTTGCTATAAGCGTAGATTTGGACTGACCTGTTAAAAAAGAACTTGTATAAGTCAATGTGAACGCCATATTTTAGCAAGCAGACCCGTTTGCCTATTTCTATCGGAATCTCACTTCTTCTAAAGCCTAAGTTCATTGCTCGGTGGGTTAGGTAGCGGAGGTCGAAGTCGTCGCCGTTAAAAGTTAAAATGAACGGGTAATCCCACAAGACATCGAATGTTTTTCTAAGCAGTTCCTCCTCGGTTTCGCAATACTCTACTTTTATGTCTGCAGCTAAGTGATGGCTGCCTTCCCGCACGCCTTCGCGCTTAAGAACAAGGACCCTTTTTTCGCCGTCTGAACTATAAACCGACACAGCGATTACTGGACACGCGCCTTCCCGAGCGTCAGGCATTCTTGTGGATAGTTGCGAATATACCTCTATGTCTATGGCTACTCTGCGGAACTTTGGGGCTGGGTACTCAAGGAGTTTTGCCCACATTTCAGCGTATTCACGTTCTTCATCAGTGCATTCTTTGAAGAGGTTTTTTATTTGGTTTAGGTTTTCTGTGGCTTCCTCAAGAACTTTAGGAACAAGGTCGCCGTCTATAATCTCGTAAATCATGCCAGGCAAAAGCTGCCGGTCGTAAATGTATGATTGATAATACTTTATTTTTGACTCCCAAACTTTAGTATCGCTATCCTGTATTTTGCATCCGCAAACGCTTTGATAATCTTCAGGAATTATGTCTCTGATTGTGCCTGCTGGTCTTCCACCGATGGCTAATGGGTCTTTTGTCACTATTTTGATTAAGTCAACATCTTTATTTTCCAAGGGGTCGAACTTTTTTTGTGTTTCAAAACCATAAAAACCTTCATGGTTTATTATCCGATCGAATTTTTTTAATTTATCTAAAGTTAAGTTGGTTAAGCAGTAGGGTTTATGACCAGTATTATCATACCAAAAATAGATTTGTCCTGATTCAGGCTCATAAAGTTTGATAACCACTTTTTTTTGGCGTCCATCGTAGGATGCTGAAACAAAATAGGAAGCGGGCAGGTTTTCAGGCGCCACTGGCGGAAAGGCGATAGGTCTTTTCTTTTTTAGTTGTTTCGCTTCTTCCTGTTTCATTTCTTCATTGTTTTTAGCTGGAGAGGACGAGGGGGGAGCTTCCGCTTTTACTTCTTCTTTTGGCAGAAGTTTAGTTTGTTCGTTACCGAAATAATCTAATAGTGTTCGCGCCATCCCCTTTGACCTTAGCCTCTTTATGGTACATGGAGACTAAAATCTTTACTTACTAAAAACTACTGATTTACCTTTAGATTATAGGGGTCAAAATAACATGCATATAAACAGAAAACCGTAAAATAAAGTTTAATCCTGATGCAATTTTCCATGTACCGGTCAAAGGTGAGGTTCATGCATCATATTGAGGTGGCTATCGACTTCTTTTTTGGTATCGAAGATTTGACCACACTCAGGACACATGTATTGCCCCGCTTTGGTTTCAGGGGTACTTCTGCGCTTAATCACTTGACTCATTAACTCATCTCTCATGACTAAGAAAAAAGGAAAAAAGTAACATAAACTAATTTGTGCAGACAATTTGTTACACACTTGTTTACTCGTTTTCATGTTCTTTTCCTTCTCTTATGAGTTCACGGACTCTTGGACCGCCCCTTGCGCCGCCTCTTCTACCTGCTTCGCTTACGGTCATTTTGCCTTTCCCCATGTTTTTCATTTCTTCATTTCGCCTTCTTGACAAACATGTCACCTCCGTTTTTGGAGCTCAGTTTTAGAACACAGATGGATTAACATGAATGAATAATTCTTAAAGATATGTGGCTGTCCATATGCAGTAACAGCGGCGTTTTGAATTCTTATTTAGAAGCGTTGCATCCTTGTCTTTAGATGTGGGACTAATTTGCTAAAGGATGCTTGGACAGTCGCTATCGAAACCCTGAGCTGGATGGAGATGCAAAAACTAAGCGAACGCTTAGCCCTGGCAAGAACAATCAAGCAGCTTGGTGCAAGCGACCCGAACGCTATTCGCTTTGCTTACGGTTTAGTGGTTGAGACTACACGGCGCAGAAACCTAATAGACAAATTCGTCAACACTGTAGCTGTGCCCAAGAAAATTGGCGAGTACAATTTGGGAATTCAATCTTTTCTGCGGCTTTATGTTTATCAGACGCGTGTTGCCAAGAACTGGGGTAAAATTAACTTGCAAGAAGCCGAAAGCATCGCGAGCCTTGGCAGGTCCATTTTGGGCTGGGAGACCGTGCGGGAAGTTGAGCCGATTTTGGGCTTTTTGCTTACGCGCCAGCTGGAGCCAATCCTGAAGGCGGCAAGCGATGTAGAGAAAGTTAGCCTGCAAACCTTTCATCCTTCATGGTTTGTAAGGTATTGTTACAGGCTTTTTGGGCGCAATGAAGCAGTTGCCTTCTTGGAGGGAAGCGTAAACCCGCCGCCCACCTACATCCGAGTGAACACGCTGGCGGCAACAGAAGAACAAATTGCGCAAAAACTTGAGGTAGAAGGCGTTAAAATAGAAAAGGCTGAACCGTTAAAATACACCTACAAAATCGGCGAAATGAAAAAGCCGTTAAACACACTACCCAGCTACAAAGAAGGCTTATTTTACATCCAAGATAAAGCAAGCTGCTTCGCTACAGAAGCCGCAGACCCCAAGCCCGGCAGCGTGGTTTTTGACGTTTGCGCTGCACCCGGCGCCAAAACAACGTATTTGGCTCAGCTAATGCATAACGAAGGCAGCATAGGCTCGGTTGATTTCTCAAATAGAAGAATGAAAGTGTGGAAAAAAGAAACGGTGCGCATGGGAGCCAGTATTGCTGAGCCAGTAATAGCTGATGCATGCGCCACTTTGCCTTTCAATACGCAAGCTGACTTGGTGGTTTTGGATCCGCCATGCACAAGCACAGGTGTCTTCGCCAAGCAGCCTTCAGCAAAATGGCGCCTAAGGCCAAAGTCAATTGAGAAAATGGCGGCAATCCAGTGGAAAATGATTAACAGCTGTGCCGAAAAAGTCGCAGCTGGCGGGGCATTAACTTACTCTACTTGCAGCATAACTGTGGAAGAGAACGAGATGATAATTGAGCGGTTTTTGAAGTGGCATCCTGAATTCTCATTGGTGGAAATAGTGCCGAAAATTGGCTTGCCTGGGCTGCGAGGATTAATAAAATGTCAACGGCTTTATCCGCAACTTCACCATTGCAACGGCTTCTTCATAGCAAAGCTTCAGAAAGAATAAGGCAACGAGAAAGCTAAGTAAAGGTTCCAAAGTCGCCAAGTGTTCTTTGAGGCGTTTCTTTAGTGAATAAGGGGTAGGTTATTTTTGTTCCTTCCACCTGTGCCATTTCGTTTAGCTGATGGTTGAGGCAGCTGGTTGCGCTTATGATATGTTCAACTTTTACGTGCCGCACCGCGAGTGCGTCGGAGATGAGGCTTCGGTGGCACCGCCAAGGCAACGCTTCAGCACACATCAAAGCTAAACAGTTCTCCCGTGCGAGGGCGATGATTTTTAGCAGGTTATCTGTGAACTCTTTGGTCTGCATGTAGTCCGCGTAGCCGCGGAAGCCGCTGTTGCGCCATGCCAAGTTTATGGAGTCGTGTTTTGGTCTGCGTAAGCCGCCGATGTCTGGCATGTGGATGTATTTTATGCCGCAGGGTTTAAGTGTGTTTGGCAGGGTTTCCCTGTTAAACTGTGGGTTATGTCTGCTGCGGGGAACAGTGCGCACATCCACAACCAAGGTGACGCCGTAAGTTTTGAGCAACACGATGAACTCGTCTAAGGTCCTTGTTGAGTGCCCTATTGTGAAGACAGTTAATTCTGATTCTTTAGCCAAAACACTAGCCTTCAGCATTAATTACTATGCGGCGATATAATATATGAATTCAAAACGTCCTATCAGCCCCGATAATGCGTATTTATGGGGTTGGATCTCGCTAAAAAGTACCTCCCCGCTTTTCCGAAAAGGCTGTTTCGAGCTTATTTTTACAAAAGCGAGCGATTTAGCCATGTTGAGGATTCTCAGTTTGAACCTTGGAAGCCTGAATTCTGTTTTGAGTTGGCCATGACTTGGGCACGTCTGGATTTATGAAAATTTCTGTCTTTATAGTTTGAATACCGAGAGAAGTTAAGACCAAGATTATTTCGTCAGCCATATCGCTTGGAACAATTATACAGCCGTCGCTGATTTTGGTTCCCCCAGCCTTCGCTACAGCGCCTGCACCTCCCTTGGAATAAAGGAAATATGAAGCCTTCATTTTGTCTGCGTAATTCACGTTTCGCATGTCATACGTGATTAAGGAGAAAGATTTCAAGTTTAAGGGCTGGAGGTAAACTTCTAAGGGCATTTTGGCAAAAAGCACTTTTCCATATCTAAATAGTTCATCTAAAAAGACTGGGTTAGCGTTCTTAAGTTCTTCAAGTGTTTCTGGAATCGCATGCAAATTTATGTTTAGACTTCCAACGACTTGGAAAAGTTCGTCCCAATTTTCCCACATCAGAGGTTTATTTTCAAACAGTATTAAGAGGTCATAATCGGAAAACTCATCATAATCTCCTCTTGCTTGACTACCAAAGAGAACAATGCCTACAACACTCTGAATTTTCGACACTGAACTAACGATTTTATTTAAGTCTAACTTTTGCTGCTCTTTCAATCTCATCAAAAACACGCTCCATTGCAGAGATAGCTTTCTGGGCTCTTTCTCCATTGAGACCCTCATAACCTAAAGCGCCATAAGCTCCCCATAGCTCGTCTAAATCCTTAGATAAAGAAGGAAACTTTTCTTTTATCCAACGGATTCTGTTGCTATGTGCACTCCTTGGTGTTATATGGAAGTGTTTTCCCTCAGATGCAGCCAGAACTTCAATCGCCTGTTCAACAGCCTTGATGGCTAAATCGCCTACTACGCTGTTTCTCTTCTTCGCGTACTCGTCCAAAGCCGCTAACCTTTTTTCTTGGGCAGCCCTGAGATGAAACTTTAGATCATCAGACATGATACTTCGCGCTCTTATAATAGGTAATGTTTTCCTTACATATAAGAATTAAGTCAAAACGAAATAATGCAATCAAAATAGTCGCTCAGAAATTTTGCTTTTAATCAACTGAAAAGTCAATCACAAAAAATGAAAGAATGCAGGATCCTAAAAATGCTAAAGCGTGAGGATGGCGAATCACCATGCTTTAAATGAGGTATAAACTATCTCGATTGTTAGAACCTAAGCTATTTTTTTCTTGATTTTTCCAGTTGGCACAGCATCTCGAAGATTACTTTTGCTGCAACGACTGCTGATACGCCTTGGTCGTAAATTGGCGCAATTTCCAGCACGTCAAAGCCAATCACGCGTTTATCGCACAAGGCACAGGCAATGTCTAGCAGGGCGGTTGTGGTGATTCCTTCAGGCTCAGGGTTCTGCACTGCAGGAGCAAACGCCGGGTCAAGCACATCCATATCCACCGTTAAGTACACGTTCTCGTAAGGTAGAAGTTTCTGTTTCAACTGTTCAGCAATCCGATCTGAGCCTTGCTTGATTATTTGCTGAGAAGTAAAAAACTCCACCCCAGCCTTCTTGGCATAAGCCAACTCTTTCTTGCATGCTGAGCGGGTGCCAACCTCAACGATTTTCGCGGGCTTCACTTCCGCACTTATTAGCTGCATAAACGTCGTGTGGGACAGTGTTGAACCTAAAAATTCGCATCGCAAATCCAAATGGGCATCAAAACTTACAATTGCTGTTTTCGCTGCCCTAGCGCCCAATCCCTTGGCAATCCCAAGCGTAATCGTGTGTTCTCCGCCTAAAACTACAGGCATTTTTCCAGCCGCCAAAATATCCTCAACCACAAGCCTAGTCATATCGACCGTTTTCTGAGCGTCAGGTGAAACATGCAGGTCTCCGGCATCATGCAAAGCTAAATCCTCAAGGTCAATTTTGCTGCGGAAACTGTACGTTTCAATATTCAAAGATGCCTGCCTAATCGCGTTTGGACCAAACCTTGCACCCGTCCGATAAGTGCTTGTCGCATCAAATGGGACACCAAAAATCACGTATTTCGCTTCCTCAAACGGCTTCTGCAAACCGCTGAAAACGTTAGTTTGCGAAGTGAACAATTCAAGATAACTCATAGGTAATTTCAATCCTCTTCTTGGTATTCACTTAAGCTTACTCTAAACTTTTTCGCTCAACTAAGATGCATAATAAACTCTTTTCTGCAACTCTTTTTAAGCGCTTTTCCGATAGTCAAAAATCTCAGATTGTATTAGAAAAGGTGAAAGCGATGCCGATGTGGAAGGCGAAACTGAAAAACGGTAAAGAGGTCACGCTTCGATTCCGTAGAATTGATGATGCAAATAACCTTTTTCTGATGTTTTCCTCAATGTCCGAGAAGGCTCTTGAATGGAGTATGGCTCCTTATACTAAAGACCGTATAGAAGGATGGATGAACGACCTTCCAAACTTGATTCCGCTTGTGTCGGAATACCAAGGCAAGATTGTCGGTCATGCAGTCATCCACAAGTTTCCTCATGAACGCAGGAAGGGAACAGGAGACCTCGCTGTTTATTTGCATGACGATTTCCAAAATGTCGGTTTGGGAACTGCAATGACCAAAAAACTTCTTAAACTCGCAAAAAAAGAAAAAATGCATAGAATAGAGTTAAAAGTCGTAGCGGAAAACAAGATTGCATTACATCTCTATGAGAAATGTGGTTTCCAGATTGAAGGGATAAGCAAAGACAATTTCTATGGTCGCGACGGCAATTACCATGATGTCATTAACATGGGATTAATACTGAGTTCACTTTGAAAAAACTAAATTGTTTTAATTTTAATCAATTTTCCGATGTTCAAAAATCTTTTAGGCAGTTCCACTTAATGCGGCTACACGATAAGAATGTTTACAACTTTAGGATTGTCCATCTGGAAGTCATTAGGTGTCATTTTCCCTAAGTTTTATTTAGATTACTGGAGCTGCACTCCAAAAATTTATTAATTAAACCTCTACTGCATAGGGTAAAGGCGAGCACAAAGTGTCTTTAGCATCATTAGCGTCTAGACTAAAAAGTTTCAACCGCATAGAATTGGCAGCATTAGCCTTCTATGCCATCAGTGGAATAATCCTTTTGGTATTTCTGCCCTTTACTGGTTTTCCGCCGCAGCTTGCTTTACTCGGCGTCCTCAGCTTAATAACAGATTATGGCATCTTTACAAAGAGAGCTTGGGCGCCATGGCTGTTATTCGTCTTATTTGCTGGAGCATCAACCTTTACAATCTACACCTTAGCCGTCGCAGGATTCAGCAATCTACTAATAGGCATAAGCATGACTGTTTATGCAGTGCTCACGTGGGTATTCGCAATATACCTTTTGTTGTTAAAGAGAAAATAAATTGTAACCAACTTTTTGGAAGCAATTTTTAATTTTTTTTTAATTTCGCAAAGGCAACTAATTTTTTTGGCTTAAATTCTAAACCTTACCTGAAACATTTCGGAATAGCACAACAGCGACCTCTTCATCCATATCCAAGAACTGCTCATTCTCAGGGATCTCAACAAATCCGTCAGCTTTAGCCAAAGTAGTGATTGCGCCAGAAGCGCCAGTTTCCACAGGTTCAGCAATCAACCGGCAATCTTTATCAAATTCTAATTTAACCATGACAAAGGTTCGTCTACCTTTAGCACTAAACATTCGTGCGCCAGCAACAGCCCTAACCATTTTCATCCCAGTCACAGGTCTACCGGCCAACCGCTGAATCAAAGGCCTAGCAAGCAAATAAAAAATCAGCAAAGCAGACGTGGGATGACCAGGTAACGAAAAAACAGGCTTTTCCCCCACAAACCCAACAGTCGTAGGTTTCCCCGGCTTAACTGCAATACCGTAAACAACTATTCCAGGCTTACCAAGCGAATCCACGATTTGCGGAGTATAATCCCTTGGACCAACAGAGACGCCGCCAGAAGTAATCACCATATCCGCTGAAGCTAAAGCAGTCTGCAAAGCCTTAGACAAGGCAGCTTTGTCATCTGGAACAACGCCGAAGTAAACTGGTTTTGCACCGCTTTCAATTACTGCTGTGCTTAGGCTGTAAGCGTTAATGTCATAGATTTTTCCCGCAGGCAAAACCTTACCAGGCTCAGTCACTTCACCACCTGTAGACAAAACCGCAACTATGGGTATTTTGGAAACTTTAGCTGTAGTCAAACCCAAAGCAGCTAAAACACCAATCTCTGAAGACCCCAGAACTTGGCCTTTTCTAAGCACCACTTCGCCACTCTTTATGTCTGAGCCCCTCTTCATAACATTCTCATTCACGGTGACAGCGCTGAAAACATGCAACTCGACATCTTCTCTTTCCGTGTCTTCAACCATAACTGCTGCGTCTGCGCCTTCAGGAATCGGAGCGCCAGTAACAATCTCAACAGCTTCACCCTTCGCCAAAACCACTTTCGGCTGCTCACCAACGTTCACGATACCACAAACTTTCAAGGTTACAGGTTGATTTTCTTCTGCTCCAAAAGTGTCCTCGGCTCTAACAGCGTACCCGTCAACGGTTGAACGGTTAAAAGGTGGAATATCAAGCGTTGAAACTACGTCTTCACTTAGAACACGATTGTAAGCTTCAAGCAGCACGGCTTCTTCTTCACCTAAAACAGCAGGTTTAAACTGGTCTTCAATCGCTTTTTGCGCCTCATCAAAGGTCATAAGCTTCCTAAACATCCGCATCAGCCTCCAAACTGCCAAACATGTGAACTATAACCGTTTCGCCTTCGCTTACGCCCTCCCGATTCTCAGGAATAACCACGAAACCGTTGCTCTGCGTCATGGTGGATATAGATCCTGAACCTTTCGCGCTAACTGGCTCAGCATAAAACTCGCCGCCCCTCAGAATCACTCGGACCCGAACGTAGGTTTTTCTTCCAAGCGCACCAGCAACCCTTCTGGTTAAAGTAGCCTTCAACATTGGCCTTGGCTCCGTTTTGCTCATTCCAAGAAGCCTGCAAACCATCGGCCTACCGAACACTTCAAAACCAATAATTGCCGCCACAGGGTTACCTGACAAAATCAAAACGGGCTTGCCCTCCAACATGGCAACAGCTGTCGGCATCGCTGGTCTAAGTGCAACACCATGAACAATAACGCCTGGTTCTCCAAGCTTGTTAACTGCGTCTGGCACCAAGTCTAATCCTCCAACGCTTGTCCCGCCAGTGGTGATTACTGCATCCTGAGCCTTGAGGGCTTTTTGGATTTTAGCAGCAATTTCATCCACATTATCTTTGGCTATGCCATAATCAGTTGTTTCTGCACCAAGTTCTCTGCACATGGCTGAAAGCATAATTTTATTTGAATCATAAATTAGGTTGCCGGAAAGCTGCGTGCCAACTTCCGCAAGCTCATTTCCAGTAGCTAAAACGCCAATTTTCGGTTTCTCGGAAACTTTTAGCTGGCTGTAGCCTAATGCAGCGGCTAATCCTATGTGGTAGGGGTTCAAGCGAGTCCCAGCCTTAGCCACGACGTCGCCTTTTTTGGTGTCCTCGCCTTTCTTTGAAACGTTGTCGCCCGGCGCAAGTTGACTCCAAACCTCCAGTTTTCCCTCGCGTTTTTTGGTGTTTTCAAGCATAACTACTGCGTCTGCGCCTTTCGGAATGGGGTTTCCAGTCCAAACCTGCTTAGCCTGCTTATCGTTTACTTCTTGGTTTTCGGTTAATTGGAAAACTGGTGGTTTAAACTGTGAAGCACCAACGGAATCAGCGGATTTTAATGCGTACCCATCAACGGCTGACTTGTCAAACCGCGGCAAATCCTGTTGGGCGACTACGTCTTGGGCTAAAACACGGCCTAACGCATCCTGCAAAGACACAGAAGCAGCTTTGGGCGCTCCAATTTGCAGTGCACTGAGCCAGCTTTGTAGTGCTTGGTCAGTTAATGTTAATTTTTGGAATCCTTTGAGTTTTACCAAAATGGTTCCCAATACTGCACTAGCGACTTATCGTAAAAAACATATCGAAACAAAAAACACTAAAAACAATCATTAAACAAAAACTGCTGACTTTAGCGCTCACAAAATTCTTTAGCCCTCAAATAGTGAATTCCTTATCATGATCTAGTTTCATACACTATTACTGAATCAGACTTTATCTGCATCACTAAATCATGCCCTTCCACTATTTTCCTCAAAGAACTCATGCTTTCCTTGGTAAAATTCGCCTTAATATTAATGTGGTATCCCTGAAATAATGGATACATAGCCCTCTGCGGTATCAACGTGATGGTGGCTCCATCTAAACTTGGGCAGCTGTCAACAATTTCCCTTAGCAAAACAGCAATCTCAGCAAATTTCATAAATCTCACCGTTTATATGTGTTAATAATTTCATAAAAATCTTTAGTATAAATCATTTTCTAAACATGGTTTCGCGTTATTGGAGGGTTATTTGACATTTATTTTTTAATTGCTTCTGCAGTCATTTTTTTGAGGAATTCTTTGATGCATTCTGGTTGACCATAGACTACTAGTCGCCCATCCTTTTGCGGGTTGACCGAAAGGTTGCTTTCTTTGGCGAACTGCTGTATTCGCTCGGTTGGCAGATTTCCGACGGGTTCAACCCTGACCCATTTCTGGTCTCTGGGAACGCCTGTGATGAATTTGTTTTCTTCTACTTGCTCTTCGCATATTTCTAAACTGGCTTCTTCCAAGCGCCTAAGCCACTGATCAACGGTTTCAGGGCTCAAAACTTTTTGTGCTTCAGTAATTAAACTCGATTCAACGCTTCCGAGGTACTCTTCAACTTTCTGTGATGCGTCTCCTTTGCTGCCTTCCGCTTCTGAAATTTTAATCATAAGCTTGGCGCTTCTTAAATCGTTAAGAACTTCGGGTGGTAAGCTAACGCCTTTTTTTCGAAGCCTTATCATCAGGTCCTCTAGGACTTTCCATGTAGCTGTGTGGCTCATACTTTTCCCTTGAGGTATAGTTAAGGCTGAGAAACTATAAAATATTGTCGTAAGGTACTCTGCAGCATTCACATAACCTGTTTCTCTTAACATTGTAGCTCTTATGCACATTTCCTTTCGAAGATCATCACTAAATAACTCGGCATTTCTATTTGTGGAATCAGACGGTTCGGCGATCTCTATTCTTCCTCAAAATCTTTTCTCATGATTTGTGCCATTCGCGGTACAGTATTAGCTTTGCTTTGAGGCGAAAGCAAATCTTCAACAAGTTTGTATTGCCGTTTGTATATATGGCAGTTCTTTGAGTGAAAAATTAGTTTGCCTGTCTCCAAGTTAAGATTCCCTCGACTGTTAATTTCTGAGACAAATGCCTCATTAAACAACTGAATCCCTGCAATATTCGCAGGCAAACCAGCATAAGCATCCCAAGAGCGGAAGTAGCATGTCATGTGTACTTTCCCTTCCAGAATCTCCGTATCAATCAAACTTAAACAAGGAGGTTCATGGGGTTCGTGTGTATTGAGATTAGTTTTACTAATGTCCTGAGGCAACCTAATAACCATTGTTACTTGCCTGTCCTGTTGCTCCTCCAAGTACCTTTTTATAGCCTCTTCAACTTGGTCTACTGGTTCTCTTAACCTACTACCATAAGTGTAGGTTTCGTCTTGCTTGCCTTCCCCACACCATAAGTAAGTGAGCGCATACCACTGAACGTATTTCATGTCGCATGGGGCTTTGTCGCTAAGCAGTGGTCTATTTTCGGGATGCAATATTTCAATCGTTGTGTTTAGTTTTTTGGTTTCCGAAATCTCCGATCCATAACCTACTTTGAAGTCTTCTCCTTCAGTTCGCAGATTATTTAACATTTGAACCCAAGCTTCAGGACAGTCAAATGCCGTAATCTTAACATGCTTCATAGCAGGGTCTCCAAGATATCGAATAATGTCTATGCGTTTGAATAATAAGTTTACTTAAAAAAACTTGAACAAAAAACCAACGCAAAAATTGTTTTTGAAACTAAAAAAGAATAAAGAAGGGTTTTTAGTAGGGCATTCCGCCCATACCGCCCATGCCACCCATTCCACCCATGCCGCCGCCCATTCCGCCTGGAGGCATTGGGGGCATTTTGCCGCCGCCTTTAACGCTGATTAAATCGTCGATTTTAAGTATCATGTTTGCTGCTTCAGTGGCTGATTTTATTACCTGCTGCTTCACGCGTAGTGGCTCAACGACTAGCAGGTCAAGCATGTTTTTGATTTTGCCTGTTGAAACTTCGATGCCGAAGTATTTGCTGTCTGGTTTCTCATGCTGTGCTCGGAGCGCTACCATGATGTCTATGGGGTCTAAGCCTGCGTTCTCCGCTAAAGTGAGCGGTATCGCCTCGACTGCTTCTGCGTAAGCTTCCACTGCCAGTTGCTCTCGTCCGCCGACTTTAACTGCGTAGGCTCGTAGGTTTTTGGCTAGTTCTGCTTCGGGTGCGCCGCCGCCTGCAACGATTTTGCCGTCTTCGATAGCGTTTCTTACAACGCTTAAGCCGTCGTGTAGCGAGCGTTCTGCTTCGTCGATAACATGGTTGGATGCGCCTCGGATAACGATGGTTACGGCTTTGGGGTTCTTGCAGTCACGTATGTAAATGAGCTTATCATCGCCAATTTTTACTTCTTCAACACGTTTCGCTTTGCCTAAAGCGTCAGCAGACAAATCTTTTACGTTTGCAACTATTTTGCCGCCTGTTGCTCTTGACATTTTTTCCATGTCGCTACTGCTTAAGCTTTTAACTGCTAAGACTCCAGCTTTGCCTAAAAAGTGTAATGCCATGTCGTCTATGCCTTTTTCGCAGAAGATAACGTTCGCGCCTGCCTTGGTAACTGAGTTAACCATGTCTTTGAGCATGCGTTCCTCTTCGTCGAGGAAAAGTTGCATTTGATTGGGACTTTCAATGTTTATTTTTGCGTCGAACTCTGTTTTTTCAATCTCCATCTTGCCGTTTAGTAATGCGATTTTGGCGCCGTCAATGATCTTAGGCATTTGTGAGCTTGCAACTTCCTTGTCGATAACCATGCCTTTGACAAGTTCTGTTTCGTCTAGGCTTTTACCGTGTTTCTTAACGACTTTTACTAGGTCGATGTCTGCTGTGTATTTGCCGTCAATTTTTTCTGATACCTGTTTTACTGCTTCAACGATGATTTTTGCGAAGTGTTCTTCGGCAACGTTAATGCCTTTGCTAGCCAAAGATGTGATGGCTACATCCCTTAGGGTTTTGTCATCATCAATAGAAATGGGAATGGCTATTTGATCCAAAATTTCCTGAGCTTTCTCACTAGCTTTCTTAAAACCTTCAATTATAACTGTGGGATGAACGTTTTTGTCAAGCAAACCTTCAGCTTTTGAGAGTAACTCTCCAGCCAAAATTACTGCGGTTGTGGTTCCGTCACCAACCTCGTTGTCTTGAGCTTTTGCAACTTCCACAAGCATTTTTGCTGCTGGATGTTGAATGTCAAGCTCTTTCATTATAGTTGCACCGTCATTAGTTATAGCAACGTCACCCATGCTGGTAACGAGCATTTTATCCATGCCGCATGGACCGAGCGTAGATCTCACTGCTTCAGCCACTATTTTTGCAGCCATGATGTTGTTTTTCTGTGCTTCACGGCCTGTTGTTCTGCCTGTGCCTTCTCTTAATACTAGAATTGGGACTGTTCCTCCACCTGTAGACATACTTTTCACCATTTTTTTATTTTCTTTATTATAAACGGAATTCAACAATCAGATATTTAAATATAAATTTTTCTCATTGAGCAACGCTACAAGTAACTAACTGGTTTCTACTTGTGAATAGCAAAGGTAAAATTAATTATGCGAAGGCCGCTTTAGCTTTTTTCTTCGCCTTTTTCTCGCACAGTTTTATTAGTTGTTGCTGCAGCAATGCGCTATGAATCCTCTTCAGATGCGCCCCGCTTAAGCTCTGACTCCTTAACATGATCATATTGCCGCTTTCGCTTTGAACTTTCCACACTTCTTGGAGGCAAAAAATCACAACTTTACACGTAATACGGGAACAAAAATCAGAATTGAAAAAAAATAGGTTATCTTGCCATTTCTCTACATGACTCGGCACATCGCCTGCAAACGCTGGCGCATTCCTTCATGAAGCCATCATCAAACCTGTCACAAATGTCAGCACACTCGTCACAGATGTCAGCCGTTAAGCCGCAGGTTTGTGGGTAATAGGTTGAGTTTCTAAGCATAAAATCTGCATTTGTATTACATATTCTAGCGCAATCCATAAGGAGATTCAGGTGTTCGAGTTCAGCATGTTTGCCGCCCATCGTCAAGCATCTTATTGTAGTTTCGGTGCATGTTTGGTAGCAATCTAAGCAATCCTTCACCACGGGGTAAGCGTGGAACGGATGTATTCTTTAGGCATTGCCTTGCTTGATCGGGATCATCCTGAAGACGTTCTTTACCGCTCGAAAGAGCACGTTTTAGCTCCGAAAGAAGATTATGAACGATTCGGCAAAGTTCCCAACGTTGTTTTTAGTTGTGGTAACGTAATCTTGGATAATCGTCTTTTTGTTTATTACGGCGCAGCTGACAGCGTCCTTTGTTTAGCTACAATAAGTTTGGATAACCTTCTTTCGCTCATCCACAGATAATCCAATGCTATTCTGCTTTGATAATGTGGTAACCTGACGCTTTACGCAACCTATTCATGATGGCTAAGCCGATTCCTTCGGAAGATACGCCTTCAGCAATTATAAAGTCAACGTTTTCTGCGTCAACTTCTCTCAATAAACGGAATAGGTTTTGAGCAACAACTGCCAAGTTAAAGCGGCTACCAAGAGACTTAACCACGTCTGCTTTGTAGGCGGCTTGTGTCTCATCAGTAGCTAAGATGCCTACTTTTGCGCCTTTAAGCCTGTAAGATTCTGACAGCTCTTTTATTTTGTTTGTAACGGCGGCAACTCCTCCTTCAACAAGAATAACCTCTGCTTTAGGCGCATAATGCCTATGTTTCATTCCAGGAGACCTTATTTTTTCCAGCGGCAATTCCTCTTCAGCTTGAACAAAGGGGTGAAGTCTCACGTCACCGAGGACTTTCTTTAATGCTTCAAAAGATGTTCCTCCTGGACGAAGAACCATGGGTGGATCAACAGTTAAGTCTACAACAGTGGATTCAACACCGATACTTGTGGCTCCGCCGTCGAGGATGACGTCGATTCTTCCGTTAAGGTCTTCATAAACATGTTTGGCGGTTGTTGGACTGGGTTTGCCTGCAAGGTTTGCGCTCGGAGCAGCGATGGGAAGACTGCTTTGTTTAATTAATGCCAAGGCGACTTTGTGTTTTGGCATTCGAATCGCTATGGTGTCTAAGCCTGCAACTGTCACGTTGGGTACTATGCTTGAGCGCTTGAAAACGAGAGTTAATGGTCCTGGCCAAAACTTTTTCATCAGCAACTCAGCTTTCCCTGGGACTTCTTGTACTAGTCTGTAGACTTCGCTCGCGTTTGCTACGTGGACGATTGGCGGGTTATCTAAGGGTCTCTTTTTAGCTTCAAAAAGTGCCAAGACAGCGTCTGGATTGAGTGCGTCTGCACCTAAACCGTAAACTGTCTCTGTTGGAAAAGCCACTAATCCGCCTTTTTGGATGACTTGCGCAGCAATTTGTATTTTTTCGGGGTCTGGGTTTTCTGAGTCAACTTTTAAGAGGAGTGTTTCTTTCATTGGAGTTGCCTTTTTAGTTCAAGTACTACTGATGTTTCAACTTGGCGTTCTGGAATGCTCCAGTATTTTTTTAAGAGTTTATTCTTTTCCTCTGTTGAAACCAGTTTGAATCCGTTTCTTTGATAGAATTTTATTGCCCAGGTTGCTGCTTCCCATGTTCCCGCATAAACCTTGGATGTTTCGGCTAAGCCGAGTAGATGTTTGAGTAGTTTTTCTCCATATCCTTTCCGCTGATAACTTGTCAACACGTACGCATGCCTGATTAAAGTAACATCGTTGGCAGGTTGAATTCCCATCACGACAACCAAAACATTGTTGTGCTTCAAGCCGTAAAATTGTACTCCGCTTTGGATTTCTTCTTTAAGCTCTTGCGCTGACATGTAAGGTTCTTTCCACCTATCGCTGGGAATCTTGCCTTTATAGGCGATGGCGGCATTGTTCACCACGGTTAGGATTGCTTGAAAATCGCCGGTTGTTAGTTTGCTAATCATTTCAGGTTTTCCATAATTTTGCCATATAATTAGAGTTAAAGGTTTAGGTTGCAGTGGGCTCCTTTTGGCTTTCAGCTTGAGTCAGTTTTTCTACGAGGTGCATGAAGAATGCTTGCGCTTGCATTTCGTCAAGTTTGTCTAGATAAACTGAAACGAGGGCTATTTTTCCCTTCTTAGAAGCCACATACTCAGCGAACATTCTCGCTGAAATAACGTTCTTATCTCCTAAAAGCACTGATGAGGTAGCTGCGCCAACCATGTCGGGTTTTGGAACGGCGATTGCCAAGGTTCCAAGCTTATCTTCTTTTTCGCTAAGCATTATCATGCATGAATTTTTTGCTTCCACATAAACGGCTAGAAAACGTGTGTCCTGTTCAAGTAACTCTTCCTTCACGACTTTGGCGCGTTCCACTTTCTTTCTCTCCTTTTTTATGGTTGGTTTAATGCTAGGACTTCTTAAAAAAGACTTCACAAAACAAGTCTACCAGAGTTCCTATGAAAGCGATGAACAAGTATCGTGAAAAATAAACTTTATTTAAACGGCACATGCTCAGATTAAATTTAGAGTTGTTGCTGTTTTTTGCAAGTGAATTCACTAAGCGGATGCTTCATCACAAAGATTAAGGATATGCAAATTGACACTCTATTGTAAGGTTTAAGCATGAGCAGCTTCAAACGAGTTAGTAAATACCTCATGCCAACCTTACTTGTGATGATACTGACGGCTTCAGTTTTTTGCAGCATACATGTGTGTCATATTCAAGTGGAAAATGCCTAAGTGGATTCATCTCCCATACTATTTTTCCTTCTTTTTTTGAAGCTTTTTAGGTTTAAACATTAGCGTAACTGTTTAAATATAATTTATACGATAGAATAGAGTGCTAAAAAGTAAGTATTTGTAGAATTTAGTTTAAAATATGCATGGAGAAAGCTCTCCCCCCGCATATTGAAAAACCTTAGAAACTTAACTCTTTCTGTGACTGAGCATATATAAAATTATGAAAATTACTACTATAACGACAACAGCAACAGGCACTATCCATAGCAATCCCTGTTCTATCTAGAAAATGCCTTACACTCTCGCGTCTTAATACTACCGTAAGAGTGGAAAGGGCTTGGATAGAGATTTAGATCAGCTGAAAGCGTGGATTATAAAGAAGAGGCTGCAGGGTTG
>JBEKKX010000026.1:0-33630 GCA_050010515.1 Bathyarchaeia archaeon | reverse complement strand
AGGAGCATTGGAGCTTCATACGCTACTACAATTACGTAAGGCCTCATGAAGGAATAGACTATTTAACTCCAGCGGAAATATACCTCAAAGAGAAAGTGTAAGGCTATTTCTAGATAGAACAAGTCAAGATTTCTTGACAAACAAACGTTATGACTAGAAAAATACGGGAAATGATCTCCGGTAGCCGTCCTTTCATAAATGCTTCCAGCTCAAAAACAAGTGAAAAACTACATCATTGTTTTTAACAAAAATGTGAAAAATTAATGAGAATAAAGCTTCTCATACGGTCTTTTTGATACGGGCAGTATTTTCTTGAATTTAGCGCTCATGATTTCTTTGGGGTCAGTGCCGAAGTGGCTGGCGTATTGCTTGACTAAGCCTTCAATTGTTTGGGTATCTCTCTTGCCAACCGCCATTATTTTGGTTCCATTGACGGGTTCAAGAATTTCGCCTCGCTCGTAGATTACGCCGCCATGCATTCCCGTGCCAACAAACCTTGCTCTGCAGCGTTCGCCTTCTTTCAGGTTCAAGCCTAAGATGAGGATTATTCCGCCTGCCATGTACTCAGCCAGAAAGTCGCCTGCCGTTTGTCCTATGACTATTTGGGGGAAATAGCGTTGGTACTCTTTCATGTGGATGCCAACTCTGTAGCCAACATAGTCTCGGACGAAGATTTTTCCACCCCGCATCGAGTGCCCAGTTACGTCTCCAGCGTGGCCATTTATGATTATTTGTCCTTCATTCATTGTGTTGCCACAGCCGTCCTGTGCGTTGCCATGTATCACCAATTTGGGTCCATTCATGAAGGCGCCAAGGTCGTTTCCCGGCGTTCCGTAAACGTCAATTTGGATGTTTGTGTCCAGGTCAGTGCCAATGTATCGTTGCCCGCAGACATTGTGCACTTCTATTCTTTCAGCGTCACCGCAGATTGCCTGTCTCAGCAAGCAGTTTAATTCTTTATAGTGCAGTCCCTCTGCATCGATCTTCAGCACATTGCCTTCTTTTATTATTCGCGGAAGAAATTTCGCGTCGATTTCCACAATCGTTTTTTGTTCAATCATACATTTACTGTCCTGCCATTTTTACGCCTAGAATATTTAACTCAGTCCTCGTTAAGCCGACACCTCTAAGTGCAAGTCGGTTGCCTCGCAAGCTTTCTATGGCGTTTATACCCATGCCGCCCATCATATCTTTAATCTCTAAACTCCAGCTTTGAAGCAAGTTGACTAATCGCTTAGCAGCAATGTCAGGGTTGATGCGTTTGCTAATCCACGGGTCGCATGTCGCAATACCCCATGGGCATTTGCCAGTGTAGCAACGTTGACAAACAGTGCAGCCCATAGCTATCAAAGCGGCAGTTGCAATGTACACGGCATCCGCTCCTAACGCTATAGCCTTAACCACATCAGCGCTGCTTCTAATGCCGCCAGCCGCGACGACAGAAGCCTTATTTCTGATGCCTTCTTCTCTGAGCCGCTGGTCTACTTGTGCAATGGCTAACTCGATGGGTATGCCTACGTTGTCTCTGATGACTTTGGGCGCTGCGCCAGTTGCGCCTCTGACACCGTCGAGAGCTATTATGTCTGCTCCAGCCCGCACCATACCGCTGGCGATTGCAGCTGCGTTGTGAACAGCTGCGATTTTCACTGAGATAGGCTTACTGTAGTTTGTGGCTTCTTTAAGCGCGTAAATTAACTGCCGAAGGTCCTCAATTGAGTAGATGTCATGTTGCGGATAAGGCGAAAGCGCGTCTGTGCCTATCGGTATCATGCGTGTTTTGGCTACATCTTTAGTTACTTTTTCGCCTGGCAAGTGTCCGCCTATACCAGGTTTTGCTCCTTGACCTATTTTGATTTCTACAGCCGCACCCACATCTAGGTATTTGGGATGCACACCGAACCGTCCGGATGCAACTTGGACAATGGCGTGAGCGCCGTACTTGTATAAGCTTTTGTCTAAGCCGCCTTCGCCAGTGTTGAAGTATGTTCCGCATTCGGTGGCTGCTCTGGCTAAGGATTCATGTACGTTTAAGCTTACGGCGCCGTAGGACATTGCTGAGAACATTACTGGAACGTCAAGGCAAAGTTGCGGAGTAAGCTGGGTCTTTAGTACTGTTTCGCCGTTTTCCATTTCCAGTTCTAGCTTGTCCGGTTTTTCGCCCAGATAAGTTCTGATCTCCATGGGTTCACGTAGCGGGTCGATTGAAGGGTTGGTCACTTGGCTAGCGTTTAGGAGCAGTCGGTCCCAGTAAGTGTAGTATGGTTTGTCACAGCCCATGCCTGTTAAGATTACTGCGCCGCTTTCAGCTTCCTTTTGCACGTCTCGGATTGCTTCAACTGTCCAGTTGGCGTTGTCTCGGTTAGCGGTCGGGTTCTTTCTTACGGTGATAGCGTGGGTTGGGCAGAAGGTTACGCAGCGTTGGCAGTTAACACAGTTCTCTTCCTTACTGCAAACCTTGTCGGTTTCTTCGTCATAGTAGTGCGTGTCGTATGTGCATTGGTTAACGCATACTTTGCAGCGTATGCAGCGGTTTTGGTCACGTTCAACTAAATATTCAGGAATCACGTAAGTTTTCATTAACTTTCCCTCCAGCTAAAACTTCAGCGGTTTTGGGGTTGCTGTTTTTTAGTCTGCAAATCACTGGTTCTCCGCCTCTTGGGCACCAGAACTTGTCCAGATTTGGCGAAACCAAACGCATGGCTGACTCCTCTGACGATAAGTATAGGTAGTCGCCGTTTGAGCCTGCTACTAATGGTCGTAGTTTTATTCTGTCGGTTAAACCTATCATTTCGCCGTGGTGAGCAACGATTATGCTGAATGGCCCATTCATCAGTAAGCTGCCGTAAGTTTGCCGTAGCGTTCTTAGAAGCAACGCTTGTTTGGGTTCCATGCTGTCTATTTCACTCCATAAAGGTGCAGCGAGGATTTGTGAAACCAGCTCAATTGGTAGGTGCTGTCTTCGTATGAGCAAGTCAACCGTGTATGCCAACACTTCAGTGTCTGTTTGCATGGTGCACTTGTAACCATACATTTCCAAGTAGCGGCGGTTAATGCCGTAGGATGAGAGTTCACCGTTATGCACTACTGTCCAGTCTAGAATGTTGAAGGGGTGTGCTCCGCCCCACCAGCCTGGAGTGTTTGTGGGGAATCTGCTGTGGCATGTCCAAAGGTATCCTTGGTAGTCTTCTAAGCAGAAGAAGTCTGCGACGTCTTCTGGGAAGCCTACGCCTTTGAATACGCCCATGTTTTTGCCGCTTGAGAAGACAAATGCCTTTCCCGTTTCAGTGTTAATGTGCATGATGGCTTCTATCACGTAATCTTCTTCTGTTTGGCCTTCAGGTCGATGTTTTTTAGGTTGAACAAAGTACCGCCAAACTAACGGTGGGTCATGGACATTGGCGGGTCTTGTCTGCATTTCTTCGTCGTAGATTATGTCAAATCTAGAAGCGAGTATGTGGTCGGTTCTTTCTTTTGCGTCTTTGCTTAGGTACATTACGTGGAAAGCGTAGTAGTCTTTGAACTCTGGGTATATGCCGTAAACTGCGAAGCCGCCGCCTAAACCGTTACCGCGGTCATGCATGTTCGTTACAGCACGGACTGGATCTTTTGAGCTAAACCGTTTGCCCTCTGTGTTCATCATGCCGAAAAGGGCGCAGCCCGAGATATCCTTGTCATCTCCGAAGGGACTGATTATTTTTCTATCTTGACGGTTCATTTTATTGCACCACACACATTTTTCTCTGCAAACCAACCGGCAGTGTTGCTAAGCCAAAGTCGTCTGAGAGGAGTTTTTGCTTGAATTTTTTCACGTTTATCGTATTCTTCATAAGATAGAAGAAGACGCCTGCACGTTCAATGCAGTTTACAAACGTCAAGCCTACGATAACGTTGTTTTTAAGGACAAGTTTCTTGTAGACATTGCGCTCAGCATCATTTTGAACGAGCACTTCCAGCGACGGGTCTTCCTTAGGATTAGCTAAGCCTATGGAAACGATGGGAATATCAAAGTACTTTAGGCTGCTCATGTTTGTGCCGCCCATGTACGTAGTTATCTTGCCTGCCATGTTATACCCTGCAATTTGGCCTTCCAAGACTGCGAGGGGCCAAAGGGGCAATAGGCGGTTCTGGTCCATGATGAAATCGTACGCTTCAGCCACATCGCCGCTAGCGTAAACGTCAGGTACATTTGTCTGCATCATATTATCCACTACTATTCCCCTGTTGGTTTTCACCGCTGTTCCTGTTACCAGTTCAGTGCGTGGAACAACACCGATAGCTACGATGACAAGGTCACAGGGCACTTGGTTACCCTTAGTTAAGATTACTCCATCGACTACCCCTTCGTTACCTGGTTTGCCCAAGATTTTCTGTACAGACTGACCAGTTACGATGTCTACGCCTGCTTTCTTAACGACGCCTTCCACAAGGTCAGATGCTTTCGCATCCAAAAGCAAGCTGAGAATTTTCTCTTGCAATTCAACCATTGTAACTTTTAAGCCACGCTTCATGAGCGCTTCAGTTACGCTTATGCCGATTAGTCCTGCGCCTATAACTACCGCCGCCTTAGCGTTTATGCTATCAATTTTGGCTGTAAGCTGTTGAGCATCCTTAATAGTGGTGAAGGTGAATACGCCATCCTTATCTGAGCCTTCCATCTTTGGAACAAAGGGTTTGCCGCCTGTTGCAAGCAGCAACTTTTCATAAGCAACTTTTTCGCCGCTCTCCAGCTGGACAGTTTTCTCGGTAAGGTTTAGGTCTGTTGCTTTTTTGCCTGTGAGTGCTTCTACGTTGTTTTCTTTCCAGAAGTCGTCGGTTCGGCACTTCATCTTATGGAAATCTGCTTTGCCGCTGACAAAATCGCTAATCATTGGACGACTGTACTGGGGGCAAGGCTCTTCAGAAATTATGGTTATGCTTCCTGTCTGGTCTACTTCTCGGATGGCTTCAACTGCGCCTATGCCTGCTGCTGAACCGCCAACAATCAGGTACTTTGCCATTTAGGGTTTCACCTCTTTAAATACCAACGCTTGGTTGGGGCAGTTAGCAACGCATGCTGGCTCTTCGATGTCTTGGCATAAATCACATTTGGCAACTACTTTGCCTTGCTGATCCATTATTATGGCGCCGTATGGGCAAACCATTATGCAGGTCCAGCAGCCAATGCATTTCTCTTGGTTATAGGTCACTAAACCTGTTTTTTCATCTTTTTGCATTGCGCCTGATAAGCAAGCGGTTACGCATGGTGCGTCTTCGCAGTGTCGGCATTGAATGGCGAAGGAGACAGGCTTGTTTACTTCTAGTCTTACTCTGCTTATTGGTTTGGGGTGCTCGCTGTTGTAGGCTTTGATTATGTCTTTTGATTTTGAATGTTGGACTATGCAGTAAACTTCGCATAGTCCGCAGCCCATGCATACTTCTTGCTTTGCGATTATTTTTTTCATACAGTTAAACCTCATCAAATTTCTTGTTTAGCGTGGGCAAGTGAGCATGAGAATGTATAGTTCAATGTCGCTTGTGCATGAGACGCCATTGCTTGTGGTTGATTGTTTAGCACTTCTCATTATTACTTTGCAGGTGTTTAGTGGCATTTTTACCCTTTTTTTATTAGTGTTAGCCCAATGAAATAGCATGTATTCTATATAACTTTGTTGATAATCATTTATATGCAAGTTCATGAACTATGTTATCTAAATGAAACATATATCAGGTGAGCTTTTTGGCAGAAAAAGACCTAGGCTATAGAAAAGTCCAATGCACAGGAAGAGGATCATACATAATATCCCTACCGAAAGCATGGGTCCAAGACCTAGAGTTAAAACGAGGCAGCGAAATAGCATTCAACATCCAACCAGACTCCACACTAACGCTTGTTCCAAGAAAAATCAAAGAAAAAGAAGGCAGAGACAACGCATCCAAACTCAAAGAATACTTCATTAACGTTGACCCGAAAGAGCCTACACAATCCACGCTGCGCATGATCCGCGCGTTATATGCCATAGGCGCTGACATAATAAGAGTCCACTTCAAAAACACTCAAGACGCAGTAAAATACAAAAATGAAATAAAAAATCTGGCTAGAGACAACTTTCTTGGTTCAGAAATAATCGATGAAACATCAGACGAAATTACCCTGCAAATCCTAATAAAACAGTCAGAATTCCCCATTGAAAAAGCTGTTAGAAGAATGGCTATCGTAGCACTCTCCGCAAACAGAGACGCCATCTCGACCCTAAAAGACAGAAGCACCACTTTATTTGACAACGTAATCAACTCTCACAATGACGTAAACCGCTTGGGACTATACATCGTTCGCCAACTAAAATACGGCATAGAACGAAACCTATACCGAGAACTCGGCTTTAGAACACCCAAAGAGTTTCTCTTATACCGCATAGCAGCAAACGACATTGAAAACATTGGCGAAAATGCCATGAATATCATAAACAATTTGGGTTCACTGCAAAAATTAATCGATGATGAAACACTTTTCATAAAAGACCCTATAGACGAAGAAATATACAACCAACTGGTCAATTTCAGCTCGCAAGCACACCAGCTATACGAAGACGCCATAAAAGCATTGTTCAAAAGAGAATACAAAGATGCAGAGAAACTAATTTCAAAACGCGAATCCCTAACTCCGCTCGAGAATGAGCTAATCATGTTAATGTCAAGCAAAAAGCTAGACCCAAACATGGCTTCAGTGTTGCGCTTAATTTTTGACAGTTCAAGACGCATAATGGACTACAGCAAAAACATGGCAGAACTAACGCTAAACCGCACAGTAGAAGAATTGTGTTCAACACTCGCATACAAATAATTTTCTTTTTCGAAAAGCCATCGGATAATTTAATTATGGAGCAATCAAATAATTATGCACATGGTAGACATAACAATATCAATTCCTCAAGAATTATACGATAAGATGAAGCGGCATTCGGAAGTCAAGTGGAGCGAAGTCGTCCGCAAAGCAATAGCAAGCTATGTCTACCGATTAGAAATAGTTGAAGGTGGAGCAGTTCCAATGAAAAAACTGGCCAAGAAGCTGAAAGATTCTGGCGTTGACACCTCAAGTATTGACTTGGAAAAAGCTATCAAATATTGCGAAGAAGGCAGGAAGCTGGAATAGAAGAGGCTGTCTACCACACAAACGAACTGACAGATTTTCTAAAAAGACCAAGCTTGTTTATAGCAATAGATTCAGTAAAAAAAACTTCACGCTGAAACAGTAAAATGGTGCTCCGGCCGGGATTTGGACCCGGGTCCGCGACTCGAGAGGCCGCTATACTTAGTCCCTTAATAAGAAGTCTTAGTAAGGTTTGACCGGACTATACTACCGGAGCATTCGGAAAATGGTTATCTCTTACAGATAAATATCTTTTCATGTATTAAGAAACAAAAACGAATCGTTAGTAAAACACTTATACATTGCCACAGTTAATCTGATGTACAGTGGTGAACAATGCTTTGATGACGCTTGAGGAAACAAAACGGCAACTGCAAGAACTCAAACCTGTTCTCAAAGAAAAGTATAAAGTGGAAACAATAGAAATTTTTGGCTCATACGCCAGATGTGGGCAAACACTTCAAAGCGACATTGACCTTCTGGTTACATACTCAGAAACACCTGACATCGTAGGCGTCAACAACATCAAAAGATTTCTCAGAAGAAAACTCGGCGTAAAAGTCGACCTAGTTTCAAAAAAATACATAAACCCAATCATAAAAGACAGAGTTCTAAAAGAAGCTATACCAGTATGAAGAAAGCACGCGGTCCATCAGATTACAAGCTTTATCTCCAAGAAATCGTTTTGCACATCCAGATAATCGAAGAATACACAAAAGGAATGACGCTTGATCAATTCATTCATGATCGAAAAACTATAGACGCGGTTGATACTAACTTGCGCAACATCGGCGAAGCCATGAACGTTTTATCAAAAATTCCAGAGATAAAATCAAAATTTTATCAATATTATATTCCTTGGGAGGATATTGCAAGTTTACGCCATTTTCTGTCGCATGAGTATTTCAGCAGAGACCCAGAAATCATATGGAAAAACGCTACTTCACTCTTACCAAGAATTAAACCTCAAATCAAGAAAATGTTAAACGAATGTTAAAAAGCTCATGTCAAGTAAATCAATTTATTTGAAACCTATGTTTCCTCATCCACGTTTAAGAAACGCTTTATTGTTGCCACAATTTCTTGCATTCCTTTCTCTGTTAAGGGCGGTTGATAGGGAATTCTGAGTACATTCCAGCCTTGAGCTTTCAAAAGATCATCGATTTGGTTATCGTGCTCTTGCTGTTTATCACTAGAATGTACTGGTGTGCCATCTAAGTAAACGATTTTACGCTTGTTCATCCAGCAAAAGTCAGGAACGGTTGATTTGAGAATAATTGTTTTCTGTGTTACCATGCCGCTGGTTAACCCAGCCATGCTTAGGGCTTTGAATACTTCAATTTCTGCTTTGCTAACCGTAGGATGCATGTTTGCTTTATAGCTCAATTTGGCTCACGAAAAATAGCAATGCCTCTATCCCTTAATAAATTTAATACAAAAAGGCGGCTAGATTCCATGCAAGCAGTAACCAAAAGTAGGCTTGGCGGATCGCCCTTGTTAACCCGAGACGCGAATCAAAAAGAGGGCCTGAATTGTCAGGGTACGGCAACCCGCGCCTTGTTTAACAGCTGACCCGCCAAGCATGGGTGTACCTCTTGGATGGCTATTTTCTCGCAAATTAAGAAGTCTTTGCGCAGTATAAATGGAATTGTGATTGTGTAATTGCAACAACAAGCGTGCGAGCTTCTAAAAAATACAAATTGTAGAGTTGCGAATGATTAAAAGAAGCGGTTGCTTTTTGCGTTATTCATTTATTATTTCTTGTGTTTCTTCGTAAATTATGGGCATAATGGTTACGTTGTCTCTCACGTTGTCTTTTTTGATTGGTTTACGCTGTATCTTATCTGGTCTTTTTTGGTTGCCGATGCAGTACATGCACCATCCCATGAGGAATATGAAGAGCATTGCTGGAAGAAGCATGGTTATTATGGAGTTACTGCGTTTATGTTTGCGCTTTGAAGCTACCAACTTTGAACCCTGCCTCCCTTTCAGCGGGCTGGCAAAATAAGCTTTGATAACTTAGAATAAAGATGCAAAATCACTAATTACCTTTGAGCCCTCGGTGGGTCATTTTTGTTTATGAATTTCTTTATCAAAAATTAGACTATACCCAAATCAGCCAGCTTGTAAACAAGCCTTTGCATGCTAATTGTAGGCGCAGGGAAAAAGGAAGAGGTAAAACTTCTTTCAGTGTCTTAGGTTTAACTTTCAACTTTTTTCTCTTGCACTTGGAAAGGTGGATACTCCTTGAGTTTATCAGCCATGTCTTTAAGTTGCTTGTCTACAAGGTAATTCACTGTTCCTTCCTCGAAAGTTCCATCCGTACTTCTTTGCCCAGCTTTTGCTCCAGTAAGAACCTCTATGCCTTCATCAATTGTTTTGACTGAGTAGATGCTGAATTTGCCGTCTTTCACTGCTTCAACAACTTCTTCTTTAAGCATCAGGTTTTGCACGTTGCTTTCCGGTATCATCACTCCTTGTTGTCCAGTGAAACCCTTAAGTTTGCAGACTTCAAAGAAGCCTTCGATTTTCTCGTTTACTCCGCCTATGGCTTGGACTTCACCTTTCTGGTTAACTGAACCGGTTACTGCTATGTTCTGCTTTATCGGCAGTCCAGAAAGCGCTGATAAAATCGAGTATAATTCGGTGCTTGAAGCGCTATCACCTTCGACCCCTCCATAACTCTGCTCAAAAACAAGTCTTGCTGAAAGACTCAACAGTTTGTCCCTGGCGTATTTGCCATTTAGGTAGCCGCTGAGAATTAAGACACCTTTTGTATGTATGGGGCCGCCCATTTTAGCTTCTCTTTCAATGTCGATTACTCCTTCTCTGCCTAAGCCAATGCTTGCCGTTACCCGCGAGGGGGTGCCGAAGGCAAAGTCGCCTAGTCCCATAACGGATAAGCCATTTACTTGCCCAACCCTTTCTTCAACGGTGTCTATTAAGTAGAACCCGCGAGTTATCATTTCCTGAATTTTTTCTTGGATGAGTTTTGAGCGGTAAACTTTTTCTTCTATAGTTTTTTTGACATGGTTTCCGTTTATGAACTCGGCGTTTTCTTGTGAAGCATAATAGTTTGCTTCGCGAATTATGTCAGCAATAAGAGAGAATTGCGTTGATAACTTGTATTGGTCGTCTGCAATCCTTGAACTGTATTCGACTATTTTGGCTACTCCTGTGCCGTCGAGGTGTTTGAGGTTTTCTTTTTCACAGAGTGTGCATATCAAAGCGGCATACTGCCTTGCTTTATCGTCAGTTCTATCCATTACACTGTCAAATTCGGCTTTAATCTTGAAAAGCTCTCTAAAATCATTGTCCAACTGGAATAATAATTGGTAAATGTTGGGGTCACCGATTAAGATTACTTTGGCTGTTAAAGGAATAGGCTGGGGTTTAAGTGTTTTAACACTGAGATAGCCATAACGCTCTTCAGGTTCTTCTATAGCTATGTTTCCGTCTCTAAGATCTCGTTTTAAACCGTCATAGGAGAACGGGTCTCTCAGCAGCTCTTCAACTGGAATAATCAAGTATCCACCATTAGCTTTGTGTATGGCTCCTGCCCGAATCATAGAGAAGTCAGTGGTTAAAACGCCAAACTGCGCTTCTTTTTCTGTTCTGCCCAAGAGGTTGTGGTAAGTGGGGTTGGTTTCCACGATTACAGGTGCACCTTTAGTACCTGAGTTATCAATAACTACATTTACCTCATATTTCTTGTATAGGTCCTCTTTCATCCAAGGCATTGGGAATGGAAGTTGCTGTTGGGTTTCGCCTCTCTTCACAAACTGTTGCAGGTTTTCAAGAATATCATTTTCTACCTCTTTCAAGTAGGTTATGACCTCTGGTGTGCCCTTGTACTTCTCCATGAGGCTTTCAATCTGGTTACCGATGGCATAAAGGGCCACTTCCCTGTTCAGCTTCGTGAGTGCTTCATGTATTTTCCTTTCCATATCGATTAATTGCCTCATTGTGTTTCTGAACTCTGTTTCTAATTTTTCCCTTTTTTCCTGAAGCTTATCCTTCGTCTTCTGAGGCAACGCCAACATTTCTTCTTCGCTAAGCGGTTTGCCATCTAACACTGGAATAAGTAGCAGGCCAATAGGTGTACTTTGAATTACAAAGCCTTCCCGCTGAGCCTTCTGGTTTAATTCGTCAATTAACTGTTTTCTTTGGTTTTCTAACCCTTGAATTGTGGCTTCTCTTCTTGTAGCGTAATCTTCACTTTCAAAAGTTTTAGGAAGCGAATTCCGCACAACATTTTCGATAAAATTTTTCATATCATCGCGGAATTCTTTTCCTTTTCCAGCTGGCAACTGAATCGCTTTTGGCTCATATGGGTTAGCAAAATTATTGACATAACACCAGTCAGGTGGAACTGGCTGAACTTTAGCTTGCGCTTCTACGAAGTTTTTAACCGCGGTTTTTCTGCCTGTTCCAGGGTAACCTGCAACATACATGTTGAAACCGTGGTCTTTTATGCCGAGCCCAAATTTTAACGCTCGAACGGCTCTTTCTTGGCCTATAATTTCGCTTAAAGGAGCAAGATTCTTGGTTGATTCGCATTGCATAAAATTAGAGTCACATTCTTTTCTGAGCTTTTCTATTGGCAACTTGTTTATCATGTTAAGATCACTTCATTTAACCTACAAAACTAATATACTTTAAATTTGGTTTGCTTAGTAATTAAGTTTCTGTTGCCTACTTTTCCAGCGGTATCTAATCAGGCACTAACTTTTATTCAAAAGAATGAAACGTTTGATTAATTCAGGATTCCTCACTTCAGGATGAAAAAGCACACCATAGATTGGCTTGATTTTATGCTTAATGATTTGGACGCATTTTGTGGATTTTGCCCAAACCTCAAAATCTCCTGAAGGCTCATTGCAGCAGCTATGAAGTGAGTAAGCCTTGAAGTCTCCACAGAAAAGCGGGTTTTCTTTTAGCATATTTATCTGTGTCATACCTATCTCCAAACATCGAATCAACCGCATACCGAAAACCACGCCTATAGTTTCCATGCCTGCGCAGATGCCTAAAACTGGCTTTTCTGTTTCTTTGAGCCATATGAACTTTTCTGGCTGGCTTAAAGTTGCTGTATCCTTGAGTGCTGTGCCCGAAAGAATAACACTGTCACATTGACTTAGGTCTTGGTTAGTTACTTCAAGGAAATGTTTTACGATGCATTCGTCTTGTGTTTTAGCAATTGTGACTATAGGTAATACAAACTCGTAAAAGCCCAATGAATCCTTCTTCCAATTCATGTCAATAATCAAAATCATTTAGAGACCAGCCGAGCCTGCTTAATTATGAATACTCCAGAATTTCCCTTAAATTCAACACTATAATCAAGGACTTCGATTTTCTTTTTGAATAGAGGTGCATCTAAAACTGTTGTTTCAATTTCGCCGCCTTCTCCGGCTGGGCTTAAGCCATACTTTTGCTGTAAGTCAACTAGCTTATCTATTAGCTTGTTGTCGATTTGTTTTCCAAGCCATTTTTCGTCAAGGGGATAAGCGAAAACTCCTGTAATAATCACTTTAAACCTTTTTTCAAGAAGCTCTTCTAAGAGGGCTTTCTGGTCATGCTTCCACAATGGGTTAAAGCACCACAATCCAAGATGATTGCATATACGCTGGACGCGTTCAGTTTGGTAGACTGACTCCACTGCGCCCGTTACCACACCCTCAATCTGATATTTTCTGGCTGCCTCAGCGATTGCATCTTCCAATTCTGAGAGTTCTTTTTCTTTTTCGCCCTGAGTTGTTTTTGTTATTTGAGGCAATCCTAAGGCTTCTGCTTGAAGCGCCGAAATCTCAATGTTTGGAGTATGATACATGAAGCTCTCCTTATTTTTTGAAATTATGGTGATGAGGCATACGACTTCTTCTTTCTCCGCAGCTAAGTGAAGAGCAAGTGTTGAGTCTTTGCCGCCTGAAAACAGAACTCCAAGTCGCATGGCTACTTTAAAAAAGAAAACTGGTTTATATGCCTGCTTGAAACAGGCGTTTTAGGCTTAAACTTTTACGTTGCAAACGTTCGGGACCGCTTTGAGCTTCTTTATTATTTCTGAGCTAACTTTTTTGTGGATCACATACACCGATATGGCATAGCCGTTGTTTCCGATTTGCCTTGAGTAGTTTGCTCTAATGTTTATTTCGTTATCAGCTAAGACTTTGTCAATATTAGCGAAAACTCCTGGCACATCGCGGTGGTGAATAAACAAGGTGTAAACCGGTATTTCTTCTAGCTCTATGCTTTCACCTGCGTTTACTGCGTTGGCAAAGTCTCCGCCTAAAAGATAACCTGAAATTAGACGTGCTATTTCAGTTGATGTTTCTCTTTGGGCTTCGATTGTTGATGCGCCAAGGTGACTGCTGGAAACCACGTTATCTAACTCTTTGAGTTTGCTCTTGAATTCAGCGCCTTCACTTTTAGGTTCATCAGCGTAAACGTCTAATGCGGCGCCAGCGATTTTTCCTTCTTTTAGTGCTTTGTACAGTGCTTGTTCGTCAATGTTGCTGCCTCTTGAAGTATTAATCAGATAAGCAGTTGGCTTCATTAAGGCGAGTTCTTTTTCACCGACAACCATTTCTTTTCCGCCTGTGTGAATGCTAACATAATCGGCTTTTGCTAGGACCTTTTGTTTTGTTGTGAACTTTATGCCTGATTCAAGGCATGGCTTTATGTCATAACCGATTACTTCCATGTCAAAGCCGCGGCGCGCAATTTCTGCCAGTCTTTGCCCGATTCTTCCGCAGCCCAAAATACCCAACGTTTTGTGGGACAACTCAGTTCCTTTGAGCTTCCTTTTTTTCCAAACGCCATTTTTAAGTGAATAGTGAGCTTGAGGAGTATTTCTTGAGATGCTTAGCATTAAACCGATGGTTAACTCTGCCACTGCATTGGTGCTACCATAGGGGGCAGATTTTATAACTATGCCATTTTCTGAGGCGGCTTCAACATCTATGTTATCGTAGCCTACTCCTGCTCTTCCAATGATTTTGAGTTTTCCTTTGGCGCCTGCTTCGATAGCTTCCCTGGTTACTTTTGTGGTGCTTCGCACAATTAACGCGTCAAACTGCCCTACCTCGGCAATTAGCTTGTTTAAGTCTCTTTTTTGCGTGTCTGTTTCTATGCCAGCGTCTTGGAAGAGTTTTAATCCTTCTTTTTCTAAGCCATCGTTTAACAATACTTTCATTTTAGCCGACTCCTTTTAGTGGTTATCAAGGTTGGAGATTTAAGTTGATTGGCAACCAAGAATATTAAATGTTCTGAAAAACTGAAGATTTTGCCTTCCCTTTGGCATGCTTAAGCTTTGTTTTTTAAGGCGGCGGCTTGTTGTTTGCTGATTCTGGTGGATGCTATGTTAAAGGTTGATACTGCATGGCAGTAAGGGCAATGCAGGCGCCGTGTGTTCCCACGATACAGGGAAATGAAGCTGGCTCCTGGAACCCAATGGTAGTTAAATTTTTTCTTGCATTTCGGGCATGTTAACCTTGATATGGTGTGTGGTCCATACCTTGGAAGCAACACGAAAAATGCTACAAAGACTACTGCTGTTATGGCAACGTAGATTAAGAAAAGGTCTACCATGGTAATTTTCAGCTTTCAAGAGGAGAATGTTAGCTTATTAATATTTAGGCTTAATTTTCGCTTTTAGAAGATTCTTGCCCATGTGATGTTTTTTGAGGAAACAGTGAAGGTCATCTAAGCCTTTCTGAGGTAGGTTAATGCTTCTTCTACGTTTTGGAAGCCGTATTTCACTTGGTTAAATTCTTTCTTTAACGATAACACGTCTTCCTTAACATGAGCTGGTTTACGTTTGCCCTTTATCACGTCAAGCATGAGGTCGCATAAGTGTTTAATGTCGCCTTCCCTGAAGCCTCGTCTAGTTAAGTCTTGGAAGCCGATTCTTAATCCTGAAGGGTCTTCTTTGCTGCTTTGGTCATCGTAGGGCAAGAGGTTCTTGTTGAGGATTATATTTGCGTCTTCGAGGTCTTGGGCTATCTTTTTGCCGCCGCCGAAGCTGCGAATATCAACCGCGATTTGGTGAGATTTAGTGAAGCCTTTTTTCTCTGCTAGAACTTTGATGTCGTTCTCATACAGGTATTGTCCAGCTGTCTGCGCGTTCTTTACTGTTTGTCTTGCTAGTTCAGCGCCGAAAAGCTTCATCTCCAAGGCGGCTATGCCAAGCGCTGGTAACCTGCCCAGGTGGGTGCTTGAAGCGCTTAGTGGGAAAATGGCGAATTGGATTTTTTCCACCGCCTTCTCTAGCGCTGGACTTGTTGGGCTTCCCATGATGACGCCACCCTGTGGACCTGGAAAAGTTTTGTGAGTTGAAGATGTTATGAAGTCTGCGCCCTCTCGCAGGGGATCTTGGAATTCACCGCCTGCAATTAAACCCAGAACATGAGACGCGTCGTAGGCTACGTATGCACCTACTTCTTCGCAGACAGCTCTTAACTCTTGAATTGGATGTGGAAACAGGAAGAGGCTGCCGCCGAAGGTGACTATGCCTGGTTTGGCGGCTCGTATGACGTAGGCTGACTTGTCTGGGTCAATATTGAATTCATCTACGTCGTAAACGTGATTTATGTTTTCTAAACCTAACACATTGCCAGCTAAGCCCGTGTAATCGTGTGAGATGTGTGCGCCGCAGCTCAGCGGGGTGACGACCATTTTGTTGTTTTTTGAAGCTAATGATAAGCCTTTGAATGTCGCTAGGTTCGCGTGGGTGCCTGAAACAAGCCGTATGTCTGCCCAGTCAGCTTTGAATAGGCTTTTCATTATGTCCGTTACGTAGTCTTCGATTTGGGACATGTATTTTTGTCCTTGATAGTACCGTTTTTTAACGTGTCCTTGAAGGTCGTTTTCGCCTTCAGCATATCTGCATGCGAGGTCATGAGAGAGGTTGAGCATTTGGTTGACTGCTGGAGATTTTAGTCCCTCGCTTGCAATCATGTTTATGCATTCTTTGTCTCGGTATTGTTCATGTTTGCGGCTTGCTTCGATTAGGTTTAGGACTAATTCTGAGAAGTTTTCCATTTTTGTGTTCTTCCCCACGCTTAATCATCAACGGAATTAGGCTTTGCAGTATTTAGCCGTTACTGGAAGCAAGTGAAGGTTCAAGGGTTGAATGATGGCGGTATAAGCGGCAAGCAATTTACCTTATTCTTATACAACGTACATTATTATGTAGAATATTTCTCCAGAGAGGAAGGCAAACCACCAGATGACAAAAAGAATCTTAGCTAGTTTTCCATGCCACTTGTTCGGCGCTTTTTTATGCAGCTGTAATAAACCGATAGCGAGAACTACAAGTTCCAAAGACATGACAATAACTGCAATGGGCACGTGAACTATCATAAAGTATGCGTTTATAAGTGGAGACATCTGAAGGGTCTCTCCATTTACTGCTCCCCCAAAAGTTCTGTACATCATGTAGCCGATAGATACTGTCAGATCCCATGTAATTGCAGCGGCACCTGAGACGGAGTGGAAACGGTTTTTTCGTCTGCCGCTGAGGAAGGCGTGGCAAAACAGAAAAGCCACTGGAATTAAGGCTACAGCGACAATTGTGCTTGATAGTGGAGCAATGACCATCGTTGATTACCAGTTTTGAAAGTGGTGTCTTGAGCTTGCTAATTAAGACTGCGCTGTTTTTCTTTCTGTTTGGTTTGGTGCTTGGGTTATTTTTGCTATGGATACTGCGCCTGATAGGACGCTGTTGTTTAGGAAGGTTATTTCTTTTCCAGAATCCAAATGGATAACCGTCTGTAGTGGTGTTACTTCTTTGACTACGCCCTGTTCATTCATGTATGAGGTGATGACTCGGTCACCTACAGCGTAGTGTAGCCTGCCTCCCTTTAATGGTTCTTCATATTTGCGAACGGCAGTTATGATTATTCCGCCTGAAGCAATTGCACTGTTTGGAATGCTAACTTGTCCCACATCAGTCTGTATTCTCATAACGAGCGCAGTCATTTCTGTGACTTTTCCAGGGATACTGTTAACCATGACGTCGTCGCCTACTTTAAACTGGTAAGTAGTGAAAACTAAGAAGCCTGACAAGAGGCTGCCGACAAATGTGGATATGACAAGACCGGCGGTAATTGAGATTATTCCTGCACCGGTTAGAAGTTCTGTTGCAGAAACTTCTAGAATGTTTAGGATTCCGAAGGTCATTATTAGTATTGCTATTGCAAGCAGTGCGTACTGTAGCATTGTTGCGGCTTGGTTTCCTATTCGCTGAGTCATAAGCGGTTTAGAACGTCGTATAAGTATTATTGCCGCTAACCAGAAACCTAAAATGATGATTATGTTTACGGCTTGTTCAATTAGTTTGGATAAGCTTATGGGTTCAGCAATGAACAGGTGGAAAACGATGAGCGTGCCTATGCTTAAGATTACTATGAATATTAAGAAAACAGTGAGTCTTTTTAATGAGTGAATAACGTTAGCCATGTTAGTCCTTCCTACCCATAATTTGCAAGCATATTTCTATAGTTTTCTCAATAAAAGATATGTCGCTGCGCGCGCGTAATCGTAAGTCATTAAATGGACTGACATCAACCTTAAAAGAAGCGAAAACAATGAAGATGTGGGAATATGTTTTGGTCGAAGAGACAAGAAATAAGAAACCTAAACCTCCAAAGAAGCGACTCAATAAAATCTTAAAAAAGACAGGCCGCCCTTGAAACACCTTAAGCAATAAAATTCAAAGCAAACCTTCACTCGCTTCTATAGTTCATGTCAGTACTGATTAGACTATATTTCTTTTTCATTTCCATAAAACTGAATACCGCAAGCAAAGCGCGACTGAGAGGAGGCTGCTAACAAACCAACCTCGCAACTGACAAATATACTGCAAACAATGGCTATTCTTGCTCATTCTTTCGTTCAAGAAATCCTATACGAGGTATACCTTTTCTTTTAAGCTGTCTTCATTTTTAGCATTGGAAGGCTTTTTTAAATTTTTGAAAAAGGATGAGATAATATGAGGAAATGTGGATGAAGCAACGTAAGGTTGTCGTCCGTTAGACAAAGCTTCTTCGGGCCCCATGAATCTAAAGAAGTGAACCTTTAGCTGGTCGGTTATCAGGAAACTGAACAACGCGTAGCCCCAGACGAAAGCAGCTAATCCCCACCCGATAGGATGCATAAATACGCCGTAGACAGCGAACAACGTGCCAACAACTTGAGTCCCCTCTGTGGCTACAAAAAGAACACTGGCTGGAAGTGGACGTTTCCAGAAGTGGCGCACTCCAGTGCGTGCCAAATAAATAGTCAGGTGCCCTGCAACAGCCATTTTAAGGAAAATTAGCGTCTGCAGCGTGCTTAAGCTTAAGTGGAATACGTTTAAGCCAATTATTAAGAGCAAGAAGCTTGAAATGACACCTGTTGTGCCAAGCAGAGAAGCCACGATCAATACGCCATGCATGTTCCAGCGAACGGGTTTTTCTTGTACCCTCACATTATCGTATGCAATAGTCATGATGGGTATGTCATTAAGCAATGCAAGAATGACTATCATAACAGCCGTTACCGGATAGAAGTTGAAGGCAAGAATTGCAAGACCAATGAAAATTAACACTCGAGTAGTCTCGGCGATGCGGTAGACGGCGTAATTGGTCATTCGTTCGAAAATCTTGCGGCTCTCTCTTATCGCGTCGATGATGACAGAAAGTCCCGGCTTCGTTAGCACCACATCCGCTGCGGATTTAGCCGCGTCAGTTGCTCCATCAACGGCAACCCCTGCATCCGCTTTCTTTAATGCAGGAGCATCGTTTACTCCATCGCCTGTCATGCCGACAATGTGACCTTTTTCTTGAAGCAACTCAACAATGCGGTATTTGTGCTCGGGAAAAACTTGGGCAAAACCATCTGCGTTTTCAATAATGTCTTTCGCTTCGCTGTCTGGCTTGTCTATGAAAGAAGAAGCAGGGATTATGTTTGTGCCCAGATTAACTTCTTGAGCAATCTGCTTAGCTATAGCAATATGGTCGCCAGTTACCATCTTGACGTTTAAGCCCATCTTCTGAGCTGTTTTTATTGTCTCAGCAGAGTCTTCGCGGGGCGGGTCGTAAATTGCAAGAAGCCCAACATATTGCCAGTTGCCCTCTTCATCTCCCTTAATTACGCCTAACGCTCGATGCCCTTTGCTTGCAAAAGTGCTTATAATCTCGCTAACTTTGTTTTCGATTTCTGTCTTGTTGGAAACAAGAGACAAAACGACTTGAGGTGCACCCTTGGACACTTTGAAGCGATCGCCATCGCGGCTTTCCACTGTGGCTTCTGTCCTCTTCCACACAGGGTCAAACGGCTTAAAATCAACAACGTTGTATCGACCGAGAACATTGGCAACTGCACTGACCGATCTGGCTTTAGCGATGACAGCATCATCGATGGGATCATGATTTTCTTCCCTAGAAGCCAATGTTCCATACACGAGAGCATCGTCAATTTCGAATTTGCCTAAGGCTTGCGCTTCTGCAACAGTAAGTTCATTCTTTGTGATCGTGCCAGTCTTGTCCGAGCATAACACATCAACTCCAGCCATTTCTTCAATTGAAACCAGCTTGCTCACGATAGCTTCTTTTTTGGCGAGGGCGATTGCCCCAACAGCCATAGTGACTGTCAAAACTGCAGGCAAAGCTACAGGTATCGAAGCTACAACCAAAACCAGCACAAACTGAAGAATAGCTAATGGATTGGCATGTCGAAAGAGCTCTGCGATAAACACGGCCGAAACCATTACTGCCGCGAGGATGATCAGATAGTTTCCTATTTTTATGACGGCTTTTTGGAAGTGGCTGACGGTTCTAGCTTCTGCCACCAGTTTGGCGGTTTTGCCAAAGAAGCTGCTTATTCCTGTTGCAACGACATAAGCATCCATTTCACCTTGCCTAATGATGGCTCCTGCATAAGCAACGTCAGAAACGTGCTTTTCCACGGGCAGGGATTCTCCGGTTAACGCGGATTCATCGGCGAGCAAGTAGGTGCCTTTCATAAGTTTAACGTCAGCTGGAACAATGTCACCTAAGCGGACACGAACGATGTCTCCAGGGACGAGTTCCTTTGAAGGTATCTCATGCCATGTCCCGTCTCTTAGCACTCGGGCTTTTGGTGCAAGTCGCTTCTTCAACAATTCTATAGCATTGTCTGCTTTCCGTTCCTGCCAGAATCCCACTACTGCGTTCACAATTAGCAGCGTGAAAATTAGCACAAAATCCTCGTAGTGTTGTATGATTATAGACAATACTGCAGCAATTTCTATCATCCAAGGGATGGGCCCCCAGAAATAACCCAAAAACTTGCGGTATGGACTAACTTTCTTTTCAGGAATTTCATTAAGACCATACTGTTGAAGCTTTTTCGCCACTTCTTCTGAAGATAGCCCAGTCTTGGCATATTCTGAAAATGGAGTTTCTTGTTCAGACGGGTTTTTTGGCTCTTCGGATTTCATGGCAAGCCTTCTGTTCTGCTAACCGAGTGGAAGGTATATTGACAGAATAGACAAAATTCATGGCATCACTGCTTTTTAATGTTTCCAAGCTATGATACGTGGGTTCTATATCCTGTGTGATGTCTGTTTGAACGTTCAGCAAATACTGGATTTTGTTCTTCTTTTAACGTTAGCAATAATTATATGGAATGTTTGAGATTCTCTACATTAATGTCTGCTCCTAATTGTCCTTGCCCCAAAAAAGATTGCCCACGCCACAGTAACTGTGAAGAATGTGTTAAGCATCATATGGCAAAGAATGAGTTGCCGTTTTGCGCAAGAGAAAGTTAAATTTGGAATTTTTTGGAGCCCGCAAAGTTGATATCATTCGGTTTCTAAAGCGTTTCCAACGATTATAATGACCGCTCATTCAGAGAAGGAAGCGTTTAAGAAAAGAGAAAAAATACAAAACCACTTCTGGAACCAAGTTGGCTCTATTGAACATATTTCATTGCCAAAGCTGGAAGACGCCCTGAGAAAAGAGTTCAACTGTAATGACGACAGATTTATCCAAGCACAAATCAAACTGATGCAAACAGAGGCAAGAATAAGAGTGCAAAGCAGAGTCAAAGTGTGGATTAAACAGCCAAACGCAATTTCACAAGATAAACAGTGACTGTGAAATTGATTGAAAGATTTGGGTTTGGCAAAAATTTTTTCGGAATGTTTGGGGAACATATTTAAGCGAGACTAAATAGTTAGCTTTTCTAATCATTAGAAAAGGTAATTAATATGACAGTTGCTTCAGACGAGGCAGCCCGTGAGTTGCTTGATGTAGTTCCAGTCATCATGAAGGGCATCCGATCTGAGATGCGCAGTCGTAGGTCACCTGATTTAACCGTTCCTCAGTTCCGAACCTTAGCCTTTGTGGACCGCAATAAAGGCGCTTCGCTCTCAGCAGTGGCAAATCATATGGGACTGACCCTGCCCTCAACATCTAGGCTTGTGGATGGCCTTATCGCCCGCGGCATGTTAACAAGAGAAGATAATCCAGTTGACAGGCGACGTGTAAAATTAGGCGTTACGAATCATGGATTAACGATTTTGGAGACTTCACGTCGAGGTACCTTGACTTATCTGGCAGACAAAATAGCCAGCCTCAGTGCTGAGGACAGGGAAGTCATTGTCAAAGCCATGAAAGCTATGCGCTTTGTCTTCATAAGCGGCACACAAACACAAGCAGTCGTGAAGTAACATTATGCCTATCCTCACAACAGAACACCTCACTCGCCGTTTCGGGCAGCTAACGGCGGTTGATGACCTGACCATATCGGTGGATGAAGGCGAAATCTTCGGTCTTCTCGGTCCCAACGGTGCAGGCAAATCAACCGCCATCAAAATGTTAACCACCTTGTTACCTCCGACTGCTGGAAGCGCAAGTGTTGGAGGCTTCGACGTTGTGCATAACGCAAGCAACGTAAGAAGACTGATTGGCTACGTGCCTCAACTCCTCTCCGCTGACGGCACCCTTACAGGCCGCGAGAATCTGATGATCTTCGCCAAACTTTATGATATCCCCAAAAGTGAACGCGCCACACGAATTGACGAGTCACTGGAGTTCATGGAGCTAACCGACGCCTGCGACAAGCTTGTGAAAAACTATTCGGGCGGCATGATCAGACGCTTAGAAATAGCTCTATCCATGCTGCACCGTCCTAAGGTTCTGTTTTTGGATGAACCCACCCTTGGTCTTGATCCGGTAGGGCGCAAAGCGGTCTGGGATCATATCCAAAAATTGCGAGCTGACTACGGCACTACCATCTTTCTTACCACGCACTACATGGAAGAAGCAGACAACCTATGCTTCAGGGTGGCGATCATGCATTTAGGAAAATTAGCTGTTATTGGTACACCAACCGATTTGAAGGCGTCTCTAAACAAGGAGAACGTTACGCTCGATGACGTGTTCGTATACTACACTGGGGGAGAACTCGACAAGGGGGAGAGCTATAGGGAAACGACCATGACAAGGCGCACAGCGAGGAGGCTCGGCTAAAACGATCATGGATAAGGTGAAAAATGCGGTCAATTCGGTTGTTTCCTTCTTCAATAAGACGTTGAGCATAGCCGAAATGGAGGTACGGAAACTTCGCCATGACCCAACTGAGCTGATTACCCGTGCTGTACAACCCGCGCTCTGGTTGCTGATCTTCGGGGAAGTCTTCACACGGTTGCATATCATATCCACTGGCAATCTATCTTACCTATCCTTCATAACGCCTGGAATTCTGGCTCAAAGCGTGCTCTTTATAGCTATCTTCTACGGTATCGCTATTATCTGGGAACGAGACCTAGGCATTCTTCACAAGTTTCTGGTTAGTCCTACTCCTCGGCAAGCGTTGGTTCTCGGTAAAGCATTGTCAGCAGGGGTCCGGGCGCTTTCTCAAGTCGTAATCATCTATGTACTGGCTGTGTTGATTGGCGTAGGCATAAACTGGAATCCCATAAACCTAACATTGGTGGTGGTCGTTGCAATATTGGCTTCGGCTTTGTTTTCAACGTTTTCACTCATTATAGCTTCTCTGGTGAAGACGCGTGAACGCTTCATGGGTGTAGGTCAAGTATTGACCATGCCTTTGTTCTTTGCAAGCAACGCCATTTACCCCCTATCAATGATGCCTCGTTGGCTGCAAATTGTTGCGCAAGTTAATCCCCTCACGTATGCAGTAGATGCCTTGCGCGGACTTATGATCACAGGTGGAACAAGCACCTACGGCGTTGGCTTGGACTTGCTTGTGCTCTTCGTAGTCATGATAGCTTTGGTGCTAATCGGAGCTAAACTCTACCCAAGAGTAGTCATTTAAAGAAAACTGGGTTTCTAACCGCAAGCTGAACAGCAACATTGGTGAAAATAAAGATTAACCGAATAAGGGCAAAGTCAGCAAATGAATGCTTATAGTCCAAAATCGGTAGCTTAAGTGTAGATTCTGTTTTTCGCGACAGCTTGGGTCTTGTTTTATCAATCGACTCGGTTTTGCAGTACGCTGACTGTTCCGGTTTTTCCGAGCCGCAGTTGCCTTTCACCTTTAAACGTGGAAACTGAAGCGTTCTTAATCTGAACGGTGTCGCCCACAGTAACAAAGTCTACCTGTTCATTCCAGAGGCAAAGCTTGATTTTTCCTGTCTCGTCCGCTATCCAAGCATTGGTCACTTTGGCACTGTTTCCGTATCGTGTTTGGACTGTTGAGGGCGTTGGCGTCTCGAGAACTTTAGCTTCTATGTTAACTTTTTTCATTCCATACCGCAGGTCCTGAACCAGAGTGGACAGTTTAGGCGACGTATTTTGTCTGTTCATTTGTCGGCGTATTTTGTCGGTGTCCATCCAGTTTTCAAAGCAGATGTCTTTTCTTCGGAGAAGTTCTTCTGCAACTCGAAACTGCACTATTACTTTGGTGTCTTTGGTAATTAGAAAGATGGCCTCGTTTTTTAGGCTGCAACGGTATTCAACTAGTAGATTTTGACAGGTGGTTTTTCCTTTTTCTCTGGCTACAACCATGGCTTGGTAAAGTTCTGAAAGGTAGATACCTTGTTTTACGGAAAGAAAAGCGAGGTACTCCATTATCGTTGTCTTTTTTCGGTTCAAATTTTCTCCTTCTGATGTTGTTTGCCAGAAATTATCTTGAAAAAGTATGTTCTTGGGCGCAGGTTTTACTCTTTCTTGAATAATCCGACAATTATGTACTAATGCACTGTTGACTATATAGGCTAGGCACCCCAAAAAAAGGCATTTCTTCATACAGTTTCTATTTTTATAAGCCTTTGGCGTGGCTGGGTGTCGGTTAGAAATGGCTTGCTCATGTTGCTAAGTTTTCTTTTTTCCTTTACAAATATAACATGACTTCAACAAAACGTGACCAATCCCACTGGTATGTTTTTATTTGATGTGCCCTTAAGGCTTAATACAAAATGGAAGGGAATCGTATGAAAACTATTGCTCTTGTAGCACATGATAACAAGAAAAAGGATATTGTTGAGTGGTGTGATTTCAACAAAGGAACATTATCTCAATTTTACCTGTACGCAACAGGAAGCACCGGTGAGCAGATAATTGAAAAAACAGGATTGCCGATAAATCTGCTAAAGAGCGGACCTTATGGTGGAGATATGGAGCTTGGAGCTTTGATTGCGAATAAGAACCTTGATATTCTGATATTCTTTTGGGATCCTTTGGAGTCTCAGCCTCATGATGTTGATGTTAAAGCTCTTCTTAGAATGGCAGTACTGTACAATATTCCAACTGCCTGTAACAGAGCAACAGCAGACATGATAATCTCCAGTCCCCTATTCAACACGCAGACCTGACGCGGTTCCAAGAAGAACCAATTTTTTCTTAATGGCGACAAACACCTAAATCAAAAAAAGAGGGCAAACTCCTATATGTTAGGTATCAAGCTTTGAACTAGCAGAGATTGAATATGAACCCTGAAAATTATAAAACGAAAAGGAAGGGACAACCCAAACGAAATAGCGCTGCTAATCGATCCAAACGTCGTATGGATGCAAAGGCTAAAGAACCCAATACTTCTCCAAAATTGCGTGAAATCTACTCCACTAAAATTGAATGGGCAACTAAGATAATTCCCAAATTAAAAGAGAAGTAGAAGCGCGCCGGAAGAAAATCGAAAGGGGTGCTTTCTAAATTATATTTCTAAAAAGATAAAATTTTAGAAGAATACAGCGTAATTTTTTATTTTTGATTTAGTTTAGAAATTATAAAATTAGAAACTTGCCACGCCCTTCTTTTTAGAAGGGTCATACCATTTCCAGAGTTCATTTGCAGCTTTTTCGGAACAGCCAGCACTGAACAACAAATGCTTGAAATTTAATTCTGTTTTTTTGATCTGAATTTGCCGCATATGATTTTTGAGGAAAGAATCAATAATAAACGTTCTGAACTTCTAATCCAACTTGTAGATGTGTACAACAAAAATACACAAAGTTAAGCAGCATATTGTGTTTTCGTAGGAAAAACAATGACCAAACATATAACACAGTTCTTCCCCTTGCCTGCCCTCGGATGCGAATGCAATGACAACTAAGGGCAATGTTGAGCTTTATCTTGACAAAGAATTAGTCGAAAAATCGAAGATTTAGGGTTTAATCTTTCAAATACGTTTGAAAACCACTTAAAACACTTAATGACTCAATTCTCAGCAGGCTATTCAGTAAATAACTTCGAATTATCTAAGAACAAAATAAACTTGGTGGGGCTGCCCGTCCCTAAACCCATTTGGGTTCAAAACCGTTACTAAAAGAAAAGAATTAATCCGCGCCTCAAAGGGTCAGATAGCATTTTCACCGTGTTATTGAAAATATTCAACTGGTGTTGGGCGGGGGATCCCAGCACCTTTTTACCAGTAAAAATTTAAACGTGGAACCGCTGGCCCCGAACCCAAAGTCTGGCGGAACCCTTTCAAACTCTTTTAATTGCCGGTCACTTATCCTTTTTTATGACTTAGTGTTTTTCCGACGGATAATACTGCGTGAAACCAAACCGATCAAGAAAGATGAATACCAGAAAATGAACCTCACATTACCGATCAGCGTAGGAACCCAAAAAATTCGGAGCGGCAGAAACTAAAAACAATGCACCTACGAGGTACGTTGAGATCATCATGCTTTTGAACTTTTGCAGAACATTTGAATGGTACTTCTGTTTCTGGCCTTGCCACTCCACTTTCAACTGCTTAAGAACCAATGAAGCCAATGTTCCGAGAATTCATTAACGACTTTGCTGTAGTATATTCTTGAGATATTTCATTGATTGATGTTGTTGTTTCGCAAGAGATGCTGGTGTCGTCTTGATAAGTCAAGGAGTAGCCTCTTGTTTGCAGCGCTTTTAGCAAACGTAAGGTTTTTTCTAGGCGTGCCAGATTTACTTCGCTGTTTTCCGTGGAAAGCTTAACAATTACCTCAATGAAAAAAGAAGGCGGATTCGGCGGTTCGATCCTAACACCGACGCCGATCCGATACGATGGAGTCTTTTCCAGCAGTTTGTAGGCTTCTTTGTCTCTAGATGTTTTTGCCTCTTCCATCAGCGCCTTCGTGTCTACTGGTTTGGTCTGATTCATTTTTTGTTCACCAGATAGAGTGACTTAGACTTTGTAGTATTTCGCGTAAAGCGCTACGCCCACAGCTAATATAGCCAAGCACGAAACAGACACTACACCAAAGTCAAGCAGTATCGCCGGGCTGGTGATAGCAGCACCCCTAAGGAACAGTGAAGTCAAAGCATTGGTAACATAGTAGCTGGGTACGAATTTTCCTGCAACTTGAGCGCCTGAAGAAAGTGATGCTCCGACGAATGTGCCAAGGAACAGTTGAGGCATCACGAAAAGAAAACTTAAGCCTGTTGCCGCACCCGCGGATTTTGAGATGGTCGCCGTGATCAAGCCGAACCCTACGTTTGACACTGAGAATATCAGTACCAGCATGAAAGCGAATACGTAAGTGGATATACCAATGCTTGGTCTGAAGCCTAAAGCATACGTCATTGTAAATACTAAAGCAGCTTGGATTAACGCTATGCCCATGTAGGAAATTACTTGGCTGGACATGAACTCTGTCGGTGTTGTTGGCGTTATGCGGATGCGTTTCATCATGCCGTTTTCTTTGTCCTGAGTGAATGATTGGGCAACCATCATTATGAGAAATATCGATGCAAACGTGAACATTCCTGGAGCAATGAAATCCAGCGCAGAGGTAGTCTTCACTTCTACTAATGATGCGGTTTGCAGTTGGAATGGGCTAGAAGTTTGCTGACCCTGGCCAGCTATGGCTGTTAGGGTTTGCTGTATGATTGGAGGTATGGCTTGGGTGGCAACTAAAGAACCTTTATCTAAGTACAGTGAAACAGTCGCGTTTGTCCATTGGACTGGGTTGTTAGGTGCTACCTGGTATGAAGCCAAGCTTTGGCTAAAGTCCGAGGGAATTATCATCACTGCTTGCACGTTGCCTTGTGAGAGGTCATTTTGCGCCGTTTGATTGTCAACATAGACGTGGACGTTTACTATTTTCGTATCGGTCAATGCGGCAAGAAATGTTTGCGAAGCATTCACTGAGCTTCCAGTATCCATATTGACTACGCCAATATGGTAGGTAACTGTTTGACTACTGCCGACTCCGCCGAAAGAAGCTCCAAAAGCGAAGACGAAGACAATTGGAAACAGAAAAATCATGAAGAGCACTGCAGGTTCACGGATTGTTTTCTTTAGTTCTTTCTTGGTGAGAGCGGCTATTCTTTGCAGTTTCATTTACGCTTCCTCCCTCATGGTTCTTCCAGTTAGTTTGAGAAATAACTCTTCCAGATTGTTCACTTGATTTTTGGCAATCAGTTCTTTGGGAGTACCCAGAGCGATGAGTTTTCCATGATCAATTATTCCCACTCTATCACAGAGTTCTTCTGCTTCTTCCATGTAATGCGTTGTCAAGATGATGGTTTTCTCTTCTCTTTTCAGCTCTTTTAGAAAATCCCAGACCACGTGGCGGGACTGAGGATCCAGGGCAACTGTAGGCTCATCAAGAAAGGCTATTTGGGGGTCGCTAATTAGGGCGAGTATTAAACTTAATCGTCGTTTCATGCCGCCGCTGTATTTGCCAGCTCTTCTCTTTGCGTCCTCAGCGAGACCCATCTTTGTGAGGAGCATTCTTCGTCTTGCGTTAAGCTCGGCTTTATCCATTGCATATAGGTTGCCGAAGAGATCCACGTTTTCTGCCCCAGTCAGGTAGGTGTAAATTGCGGTTTCTTGAGTGCAGACGCCAATTAGGTCTCTGATCTTAGCGGATTCCCTTAAGACATCGTGGCCGCAAACAGTGGCTGTACCAGTAGTGGGTTTCATGAGTCCGCAGAGAATGTTTATGGTGGTGGTTTTGCCTGCTCCGTTCGGTCCCAATAGTCCAAAGAGTTCGCCTTTTCCAACTTGTAGGGTAAGGTCGTCTAATGCGGTTACGTCTTGGTATTTCTTGCTAAGATGCTCGATTGCTATTGATGATTCGTTCATGTTTGATTACTTCCCATTTTGATTTATGAACGTAGGTTGGTTTTGGAGAATTTAGTTTCATGTCAACTGTTGCATGCAAAAAAGAGAACAAAAAAAGCTGCGGAAGACCCTTTTGTCACACGGACGGTTGAAGAAGTGGAACTAATGATTTTCGACTAGTTGGTCTCGCCACGTATTGAAGATGTAACCCGTGTACAATATGTTGGGCACTATGGACACCACGTTTGGTTCCTTCTCGAGGTTTTCCCGCAGGCTCTGAAGTTCATTCATGCTGTTGGTCCAGACTGTGAAAGTTACGACGTTTGGGATGTTGACGAAGCACCAGTAAAACAGCGTGTTGGGAGCGTATTTCCGAAGAATCTGGTAGGGCACGATGCCCATGTCGGCTTCGGGTTTCAGATGAAGGTCAAGGAGAGTTATGGTATCGTTTGACTTGTCGGGGTACCATTCTAAGCCAAGTTCTATCAGGCTATTTTTCGTCATACGCATGAGCCTGCGATGAACCGTTTTCGCCGACACGCCCACTTCAGTTGCCACTTCTGAAACAGCTTTGCGCGAATCATCCCTCAGAGACAGTATGATTTTGTAGTCTAGGTCGCAAAGAGTCAGATCAGTCGACTTAGGATTTGCCGTAACTTGAAAGGGGATAGATGCCATTATTCCGATTGTTGGTTCAGAAAGTCCAACTTCTTTCTTCAAGAATTCGACGAGGCCAACGAGCTCGCTTAAGTTTTTTAAGTAAGCACCTATTTGGAGGAATTTCCCGCTGCCCTCTGCGAGCCAGTAAATTGAGCCATGCGCCTCCAGTTTAGCGGGAAAATCTTGAAAAGAGCCTAGTTGAGAAATACCAGAAATAAAAACCACCATTGCGTTCGCACTAAGCAGGCTGACTTTCGCCGTGAACTTGCGAATTACTCCTGTCTCGATGAGCAGTTGGATTCTTTTGTGGATAGCGTTTACGGATAGGTTGAGTTTTTCAGCCAGTTCTGCGTAGGACACTCTGGAATTAGCTGACAAAAGCATAATTAAATTCATGTCCGTCTTGTCCATATTGCTTCCAAACGACCACTATGCAGGGAACCTGCTTAAAGATTTTAACCTCTCTGAACGATGAGATCGAGCTGAACTTGAACCAAAACTGGCTCACGCAACAAAACTAATTAGACCTCGCTTGTCTCGCCCACGCCGTTTGGGGAACCGAACTCTATACATTCATGTCAGTTTTTGTACTGGGGATGGGCTTTTGAGTTGAAGTACGATTCCCTTCCCCGTTTTGGGTTCAAAGAAGTGGTTTGCATACATATTACCGACCCTCCAGTAGCGCAACTGGCTTATAAAATTGAGCATCAAGCATTGCTTGTAACTTTTTTATGCGAGCCCGCTGGGACTCGAAACGAAAACTCACTCTCTCCTAGACCTAACAAGCCGACTTTTAATATTCAAATCCGTTTTGGAACCGAACTCTAAACATCAAGCCCTAAGTGTACAGGAGATGGGCGCACTAAACCGTGCAGAAACCTTAAGCCCGCTTTCTCCAGTTGCCTATACTTCATAGTTATCCCGCTATTTGTATCGCTTAAGCTTTAAGTTTGTAAATCAATTTTCTTTCTTTTGAGGGAGACTCGAGTTTTAATATTTTCATCGACAAAACTCTCCGGGCTCATCCCCTGTAGTCAGATTAGAGTTGGCGTGGCTTCAAACCCTATATTGTTTTGGGGTAACGCATTTTTTCGGAGAATAATTTAGGCTCCGTTTCTAAAATTAACAGAAATATTGAGCTGAATTTGGAAATGGCGCGGGATGTTAGATTTACACCCACGTTTAAATTCCACAGGAAAAACCTTTGAAAAAGAGCATTAGCAAAGTTAACCCATGAGCAACCGTCAATGCTGAAACTGCAAAGCCAAAGAGAGGCTTACTAATAAATAGTTTTTTCTGCATTGCAATTTATTGTTGCCCTGAGGAGGTTTTGTACGTCACATATTAGTTAGTTTTAAATAGATTGAACCAACAATTGGGGAATATGCAGTCTCTAAGAGATAGAAAAGCCCTTAGCACTCTTCTAGTGGTTGCCATAGTAGTCTTAGTCGTTGTCGCTGTGGTAATATCAATTGCCGCGTTTTCATATTGGTATTTTATCGGCAACCAAGAGACAAGAACATATTCAAATTCACAATTTACACAAGTCAACATAAGCTCAGCTCTAACTGCCAACATAAAACAATCAAACACTTACAGCATAACTATTACGGCCAATGCTAGAACGCTTGATCAGATAGTTGTTTCTCAGAGTGGAAACACCCTGACAATTGGTGTAAAACCTGGCTTTAATGTTGGCGTTTTCTTTGCGAAAGCCGAAATAACAATGCCGAAGCTTGGCGCAATTTCGGTATCAGGAGCCTCACACGCTATAGCAACAGATTTCAGCAACGAGGATCCATTCAACGCAAATGTTGCTGGGGCAAGTTCACTACAAATGAACAATTTTCAAGCCACAAACATCACTGTGGACTTATCGGGCGCTTCTACATTAACCGCCAATGGTCAAGCAGATGATCTTATGGCAACTGTTTCAGGCGCTAGCACGCTAAACATAAGCGGTCTTTCGATAAACGACGCAGATATGCAGATTAGCGGGGCAAGCCACGCGACTATTAATCTCAGCGGAAGGCTTGACGCCAATGTTAGTGGTGCTTCAAGCTTACAATATAGCGGACAACCTACACTTGGAAACATCAGCACTTCAGGTGCCTCCACAGTAACCAAAAAATAATTTTTGGAGGGTTCAAAGAATCCAAGTTCGGTAACTTCAAAAGCCCGAATCATTGGGTTTAATCCAAAAGACGGGGTCTTCTCCTTAGCTGATTTGAGTTTGATCGCAGTGTCCTCAATAAATTACCTGCTTACCTTCATCGGCGTTGGTCTCATAGCCGTTGGCATCTATTATTTTGTGGACACAACGAGCTTTGCCGCTCAGTAGTCTCCGCAAATATTTCTTAGCCTTTTTAAGCTTTATTTACGCAAATAAACAATAATTGGGTTCTAATTGGCAAAAGGAGTTTGGCGCGGGATGTTAGATTTACACCCACGTTTAAATTCCACGCGAGAAAGCCCATAAAATAACAGCTAAAGGCTATCACCACAACTTTTGGATAAAGGAGGCGCGACATATTCGTGTAGGACCAGACCCTGTACAATGCGTGTAAGCTCGGCAATATCATTGGGTAACTTCTTTATTGTTTGTGTGTACTTGCCTGGGAGCGTCATGGTGCTTGGTTGCGAGTAAAAGGTGAGGATTTCCTTTTTCTGGTTTAGCGATTGCATTATTTATGTCACCTCATGAACTGGAAAGGATGCAGGATTTCAGTACAAAATATGATGATCGGCATTATAAGAACATTGAAAACTCTTTACTATCGTGGGATATTTGAATTGGGAAGATAAATTGACGATTATTAAAGCGGGCCCGCTGGGATGCGCTTAAAGTATTAAGCGCATCCTTCACCAATTCTGAAGGTCATAAAACATTTTTCAACAATGGTATTCTGCGGAAGACAAAGTACGTTGCTGCAAAGCATAATGGAATGCAGATGACGCAGAGCAGGAGCCATTTTGCGACTGGGTACAACACAAGCGGAGCGAACAATATTGTGACTGGGATGATGATCATTGGGTGAAACATGTAGACGGCGAACGAGTTATCTGAAAGTGTTTTGACTAACTTGGATTGGCGGTTGAATTTTTCCCTAAAGACTGCGATCAATCCTAAGCTCATAAGAACCGCCACAGCGGATTCCCATAATGAAAAAGCCGCGCTCTGCCAGGTCAGCCCTCCCAACAGGGCAGTCGTGGTTCCGGTTGCAGTAGCAACTGCCACCAGCACAAACCAAACGAGGAAACCCAAACCGAAGGCTCCGATTACCCATCTTTTTCCAGCCCGATAGTTGATCTTGGCTAACCAATTGTTTCTGTAAGCTATTACGCCCACAATAAAAAGGACGATGTATGAGGAGAAATAGCAGAGCTGAAAGTTCAGGATGCTTGTCCCGATCGGTTGAACAATCCTAATCAAGAAGGCAAAGACGGCAATAATCAAAATAAGGCTAACTACCACGCCCAATGTCAGCTCGAGACGTTTGCTATCGGAAGCGAATGCGGACCTGCGGGACATCAGACGCACCAACCCGTAAATTAGGCAAAAGCCGAAGAGCGCCGCGGCGAACCACATTGGTCCAGTGGCTGAGAGAAAGCTGATTAGGTTAAAGCTGGTTAGTTTGTTGCCGAGTTCTATGTATCCAATGAAGGGGTCTATTGCTATCATGAAGATTAGCGTGGGGATGATTAGGCGTTTGAATCTGTCTCCGACGAATCCGCCGAAGCCTTTCCGATCGTAGCTGCTTGCAACGAAATAGCCTGATATCATGAATAAGAGGCCTAAGAAGTATCCTTGTGTAAATGATTGGTACCATGCGAACCAAACGGTGGATAATGTGTCCAGATGCGTGTTGTAAACGTAGTACCAGCTGCCGATGTTGCTGACTGTCACCGCCAAGTGAACTGAGACTACCAATACGATTACCAGCAGCCTCAGATTGTCCATGTAGAGTAACCTTTCCTTCGTGCTTGCTGTTTCATTACTGATTAATGCGGCTGCCAATCGATGGCCTCATTTCCACTTTTTAAGTATCTCTTCTGGTCTTAAAATAGTTGTGCTCAAGAAGAATAGAACTACGTAAGCGCAAAATCTGACAATCAAAGAATAAGTAAAAGCTTGTAACCTCTGAGTATAGCATATACAGTCAATCATAAAAGGAATCTTTAAGTGTTTATTAAAAGAGCCGTTTGTTGGTTATATAATCAATTCATCAACTTCTCAGAGCACGCGCCAGCTTGTTGCAAAAATGGTTTTAAATGGTATTTATTTGCTTTTTATGATTTGAAGGCAATTTTGAGCGCTACAGTTTCTCCTATTTTCTTTGCAGTATCCGCCTTTTTCAAATCTA
>JBEKKX010000025.1:0-34975 GCA_050010515.1 Bathyarchaeia archaeon | reverse complement strand
ACGTCGCCTAGTTCTGATACTGTTCGTAACCTTAATGTGATTTGTTCAAGTGCAAGTTTAGCATTCATTATTAACTTTGACATTTTTCGAACTTCAGCTAACTCGTTGGCGAATACATTTGCGCGTGCGCTGTCATGCTTTGCATAAGCGTCAACTATTCTAGCGAAGATTGCTTTGTCTCTTTGACTGAATCGGTCCGTGGCTTGATCAAGCTTCTGTACTTGAAGATCGATGCGCCTGACGGCGAAATCTAGTCGTGGCTTCAATGGTCCTGGTGGTTTTACAGCGTCTTTAATGCGGTTTGAGAATGGCTCATCTTCCCGTTTACTTTCCCACTTTTTTGTAAATCTTTCTGACAATTTAGATTACCTCTGAAGAGAGAGGTGCAGAGAACAATCTTATGCATTGTTAATATGGTGGAGATATGCTCGTATAGCTGTACAGCTATATGTCACGTAAAAAGTTGCTTTAGGCTTTAAATGGAAGAGTTAAAGACGATGTAAGCGCTAAACCGTTTAGACAAAAACATGTAAGTTAGACTAAAAAGAAGCGCCAAGTAATGCTAAAAACAAAAAGGTGATTGAATGAATAGTAGATTGAAAATATTTGGTATAATAGCTGTTTTAGGTTTCGTAGCAGGCATTATAGCACAAGTCACAGCAGTCTTCATTATCCCATGGATGATTGCAGTTTTGCCGTTGCTCGGCGGTGCGTCAAGCTTCCTGATTTCAGGATTTGCTGGTGCATGCCTAACAGTTGCGATAGTCGGCGCTTGGGCATACATGACCGGGAAAAAAGAACCCTACTAAATAAGAACCTACTCTCCAGCCTCTTTCTTTATTGAACCCTTTTTTAACGAAACCAAAATTCGGAAAAAACTCGAAGTCGATGGACTCGGTAGCGGAAAAAGATGCCATCCGCCCTTAAAGCGTCTTCGTACTTCGATATCCTCAAAATATAGTGACCAAATTTTTTTAGATGCGGACTCAATAGCGGAAAAAGACTTCACAAGCCTCCAGCTTAAATTCCCCGCCTTCAGCTTCGGCGTACCGCGATTTATTAAGCATATACTGAAGAAACCTCTTCGTCAAAGCTTCTTTTTGGACTCAATAGCGGAAAAAGACTTCACAAGCCTCCAGCTTAAATTCCCCGCCTTCAGCTTCATCGTACCTCGATCATCTCATCGTCCGTTCAACCAAAGGACCCCTTAGCAATTTCAAGGTTTCTGTAAAGCCAGCAGAAATCGGTTTTAGCGCTGGCTTATCTAACAACCTTTTTATTTAAAACGATTGATTGAGAAAGCGAGGGAAAAACAATCTCAACAAATTCCTATGATTCTGAAACTGCAGAAGCCGAACGCTTGGTCAAAGATACTGTGAGAAAATTTTCAGACCTTGGTGTTTCAAAAATAGAACAAAAATGCAATGAGGTAAGACAGAATTTACTTGCCAAATGGAAGGTTGAGACTGGGAGTACCATCAACGGAACAGACATCAAACGGGAAACAGCAATTCTCGAAGCGGAACCTGAATTTAAATTGCGAGCTCCAGAAAAAGTAGACATTGAAATGCTTGACAAAAATGTTGAATCTTACAAATCTTCAAAGTACGTACAGTTAACAGAATGCGAAAACGACAAAGCTACTGAATTTAAGATAGTTACATTAATGCGGTGGGTAAAAAAGAAGAACGGCCAATTTTTCGTCTTCGACCCTGGAACCGGCAGGGAACTCATGCCACTTGTAGATTCCACAATTCATGAACTACTTCATGCTTATGGAGACCTTCCGCCAAGAGTTCATGATGGAGTAGTACGGCAGACTTGGATAGGAATCACAGCTGTAAAACCCCTGCTTGAAGTCAAATAAGATTTTAGTTTCTTTGAAGAGCACGAGGGTCCGCTTTTTGTAAGTTTTGCTTTTAAATATAACATACAATAATGATTCATAAGATGTGGTTCGCATGCTGTTGGAGTTTGCGTTGAATACTGATTCAACCATTCAGATAATTTCAGCTATAATTCTTGCAATAGTCGGTATTGCTGCTGCTTTTATCGCCGCTCGATTCACGGAAAAATACCGAGACCAGAGCGAAAATAAGGCTGAACATTACAAGCAAATCAAAGTTAATGTGTTGACTCCAATGCTTGACCTAACGGACAAATATTATCTGCCAATCATTGAATTCAAAAGGGAAAATCTGGCTTGGGAAAGAAGAATTACAAAAAAATTCGCGGCTGGTCTAAATGAGGAACCCATAAACTACGAAATTGTCGCCAGTATTGCACCTAAGAACACTTCAGGTTCAAACATCTTTCAGGAAGACGAACAAATTCACATTGAGAACGAGTTTTTTGAAGATTGTCGCAAAAATCATTTCAAGATGCTATTTGAAGAGTGGGAAAACCTGACATCTAAGGTGGACCAATTCAACCGAGAGAGTTTGGAGCTTGCTAACGTGATGACTGAATCCATAGCTAAGAAACTCGGTCTACCAGTAGTGAAGGATTGGAACTTTTCGGGCCAGTGTGTGACACCCTTTTGTGGGGTTGCAATATTCAACCGCATGGCGGGAACTGGGGGCTACCAACTAACCACTGCAGTTCAACCGTTTGGAAAGGGGACTTATTTGACGGTTTCTTTTGGAAATAACATAATTCAACTTGACCCCTCCACTGATGTTGCTGACGTTCAGAAAGTGAGAAGCATACTTGACGACGAAATCAATGAGAGACGCGAGAAGTTTCTTCTGCTTAAGACCAAAGCTGAATCCATCAACAAAAAGTTTGTTCCGTTCAGGGCTCATTTGGAAATATTGATGGGAAAGCAGAAACTCTCAGGAAAGTGCGAGTATATTTAAGATAGGAACAATTGAACTCGCCAAATAAGATTTTTATCATTTTTCTTGTGACGCTTTCCACCTGAAGATCAAAGGAACCTTATGGCCTCATATTTTTTAAGCAGAAGCGAAACCAAATTATCGCCATTTCCAAGACCTGCAAGATCAGCTGAAGTCAAATCGAAAACCACTATTCCATCCCTGTTCCAAGTCTTTGCTTGAATTAATCGCCCAAACACTAATCCTCTAAACTTCACGCCACTTATTCCGTTTTTTGTAAAGATTACTCCGCACTTCATATTGTGAAGACGGAGTTTTTGGATAAAGTGATTTATTTGTTGTGCGCTCACAGTTTTGTTCAGGTTTTTACATTCCACGCCTATGTATTCTCCCAATCCTGCGACCAATGGATGATCACAAGTTAAATTTCTAACAACTAAATCAAAATGAAAGGCGCTTGTACCTCTACGGGGAACAGGTTCAAATCCGTCAACACATGAAAAGAGGTAGTATGCTAAAAACTCCATCGCTTCTCCACTAACATCGGTTGACGCGAGATTAATGAGCCTACGCAAATGAAACAGGTTAGTTTTGTACAATCGTTCCTCTTTGCTTCTTGCTATTAATATCTGTTCGTTTCTTTCATTTTCAGCCATCCAATTCAGCAACAAATCTTCGGGATAGAGTAAAATTTCTATTAGAGGTCTCCCCAAAACATAATCTTGAATTGATTGAAGTTCAGTTTCTCTCATACGGTAAGTGCGTCTTAAAACAATCGACGCTGGCGAACATACGATTGTGTTTGGAGGGTTTTCCCGAGCGTTAATAACGTCTTCAATGAAAGCAAGAATATGATATTTTCGGGCTTGTTCCGATTGACCTAAGGCTTGATAAGTCAGTCCCAAATACTGAAGAGGAGTACCCTTATGAATTCTTCGAGAATGCTCTTCCTGCAGCTCGTAGCACCGATCGAGAAAAGCATGGAAAACTGTGAGTGCCTCAGAAAGCAGTCCGTTTGCCTTGAGAGTTAGTGCCAAATCATTCCACAGAAGCCCGTCAGGATTCCGAAAAGGGTCCAATGTTCCATCTAAACGTGTTTCTTCTGTAAGAATTCTGATAGCTTCATCTATTGATCCCCAAGTTTGTTGCCTCAGCAGAGTGGTTATTCTTTGTCGGAGAACTTCCAATTTCTGGCACTCATTTAACAATTGAACTGGCTATTCTTAAAACTTTGGCAAAAACACAGAAGGCATGAAGGAAATCATTCCGAAAAACAAAATGGTAGCCACATTAGTTGATTTAGTGCCAAGTAAAGCGCGATGGTGCGCTGCTCTTTTAATCTTATAAAAGACTTTGACGAGTTTAATTTAGCTCTTTTACCGTTTTTTGGCTCTTTGACAATCCTTTTATCTTGTCATGTTGTTAGAAAACCAAGATAAAAAATGCATATAAGAACCGTTTTGTACCCTTCAAAGTAGTGATTTGGCATGGTTGATTTGAAACTAGATTTGAATAAGACAGCGTTGGTTGTTATAGATGTGCAAAAGGGCATAGTTGCACTCGACAGAAAACTTGAGCCTAACACTGCAAGCCAAGTTGTCGCAAACGTCTCAAAGCTTGTCACGAAGTTCAGAGACGCCGGAATGCCTGTTTTCTTAGTACATGTGACATCAATCGATGGAAGAGACATGCTGCATCCCGTGACCGATCAGCAGGTTCAGTGGGGTTCAGGCCCTAGGCCTGCAGGTTGGGCTGAGTTTATGGAAGAAATAAAGCCTACGGACAAGGACATAGTTATAGCGAAGAGGCAGTGGGGTGCTTTTTACGGAACCGAACTTGATTTGCAACTAAGACGCAGAAAAATAGAAACCATTGTCCTCTGCGGAGTTTCAACCAACATAGGCGTGGAGACAACCGCCAGAGACGCATATCAACGCGGATACAACCAAATCTTCGCCATAGACGCGATGGCTGCAAACAGCAAAGAAGAACATGAAGCAACCCTAAAGTACATTTTTCCAAGAATCGGACTGCTAAGAACCACAGACGAGGTCCTAAAAAACATAACAGAAAGCAACCCCAAATTTTAAAGATTCCCTTTAAACATTTTATGAATAAAATAATAGTGCTCATCGTTAACGGCTCAGGCTTCGACCCTGTTTACGGCAAAGGCCACGCGAGAATAGTTTTCCTACCGCCTATATCAGAGTTAGAAGAAGCGTTCAATGCACTAGAAGCTTTCATGAAGAAAAACAAAAGCAAAAAACCATAACATCATGTTTACTCTCGCTTTTTTTCATCTACTCTCAATATCTAAAAAAATAGACCCCGCCCTACTCCAATTTTGCTAGAGAAATCCACTAGCTAAATTGATACCCTATCCCGTTACTCACCACGCCGAGGTTTGCAGATAAATATTTGTGCGAATTCAACTCTTCGAAAAAATTTTGCTCCTAACTCTAAAATAGCTCACTTTTTTCTATGTTCCCATATTTTTTTGAGTTTTTAATTGAGAGACCATAAAAGCTAACCCACTTACGGATCTCTGAAGAAAGTAGGTAGATAAATATACGGTTGCAGTATCTTGTGAAGCAAAGAAAAAGCAAGCACAGGTTTAAGGCTGTGCAATTGTACAAAAGGCTACTTTGAAGTTGATTAAATGAAGTACATACTCGTTGTTGGAGATGGAATGGCTGATTACCCTGTTCCTGAATTGGGAAACAAAACTCCACTTCAAGCAGCATACAAACCAAACATGGATTCAATAGCAGCCAAAGGCCAAAGTGGCCTCATCAAAACAGTTCCTGACGAGTTAAGCCCAGGCTCAGAAACTGCGATATGTTCACTGCTGGGGTACGATCCAAGAAAGTATTGCACGGGCAGAGGCCCGCTTGAAGCGCCTTCCAGAGGCATAAGGCTAGGGGAAAATGATGCAGCGTACAGGTGTAATTTGATAACTGAGAAAGATGGAGTTATCGTTGATTATTCAGCGGGTCACATAACAACTGAAGAATCAAGCAGATTAATAGCATCGATAAATAAAGCATTTGGAAAATTAGGCAAAATCGAATTCTATCTAGGCCTTGACTACAGGCACTTTCTGATACTGCGAAACATCCCAAAGCCAGAGCTTATCCAATGCACCCCACCGCATGACGCTATCGGAGTAAATGTTTCAGCGGTGTTACCAAAAGCCAAGTCGGCAGAAGCCGAAAAAACAGCACGATTGCTCAGAGAGCTAATTAATCGTTCCGGAGGTATTCTGCGGACTCACCCCGTAAACATTGCCCGTGAAAAAGCAGGCAAGAGACCAGGCAACCTGATTTGGCCGTGGGGAGGCGGCAAAAAACCTTCCATGCCGACGTTGAGAGAAAAGTACGGTTTGAAAGCTGCAGTCATATCTGCGGTTGATTTGGTGAAGGGAATCGGCACTTACGCTGGAATGGAAATAATCAACGTTCCCGGAGCAACGGGTTTGTATAATACTAACTATGAAGGCAAAGCAGATGCTGCGCTGAAAGCTCTTGAGGATAATGATTTGGTTTTTGTTCATGTTGAGGCACCTGACGAAGCGGGGCACATTAGGGATTACGCGTTAAAAGTTAAAACGATTGAGGACTTAGACAAGAGGCTGCTAGGCAGAATTCTCGACGGCTTAACGGAGCCTTATGCGATTGCAATTTCGCCTGATCATCCCACGCCAATTAGGATCGGAACGCATTCAAGAGACCCTGTGCCTTTTGCTATTAAGTCGCCGTTTTTGAAGCCTGATGGCGTTAAAAAGTTTGATGAGTTTTCTGCAAGAAATGGAGCGTTCGGTCTAGTTGAACATGACTATCTTATTTCGCTTCTTATCTCTTCATCTAAACGGTAATTTGTAAAAGTGAATTTTGCTTAATTGCTGTTCTGTTTTCTAAACAGTCTGTTCCAAGTCGATGGCTCTTATCCGTTTACTGATGACCTTCTGGATGTCAGGGTCTTCTTCCCTGTGCTTTGCTTCAACCAAAAGGTTTTTTGCTACAGGAAGGCTTTTTCCGCCGAAAATTTTAGCAAAGTTGCTGGAGCGTTTTTCAAGTAAGCGGAGGTATTGAGGCAGAACGCAGACGAAGTTTAATGGGTAACGTTTGCCTTTGTCTAAGTCAACTACGACCAGTTGGATGCAACTGTCAAGTTTTTGATTCCCCCTCTTGATTGCGTAGAGTTTTAAGTTCAACTTTCCCCCCACCAACCGATAACTTGTCAAGTTTATGCTAACTGCAAGTTTAACTCTTCGTTATATCTTCCTTAGACTTCAAGTCATATTAATCTTGTTGAGAAGCAGAATGAACCTTTTTGTTAATTTGATAAAAAAAAGGAACAGGAATAACAGAATTCACATTCAAATTTATTTCAGGGCAAATCAGTCTAATTTAAGCTAAACAGTTAAAGCACCCTTTTGCCCGATAGTTTATCCAAGAAAATGCAAATTGAAAGTTCAAGCCCTGTTTTCGAGTTACTCGCTAAACCTGTTCGCAAGGCATTAGCAGAGCTTGGTTTTTCTGAGCCTACTTTGCCGCAGATTTTGGCGTTTCCGCCGGTGCTGGAAGGTAAGAATGTGCTGTTAATTGCGCCGACGGGCACTGGAAAAACAGAAGCCGTTCTGCTCCCTGTCTTTTCGAGGCTGGTTGAGCAGAAAAATCAAGAGCAAAAGGACATGGGCATACAGGTAATCTACGTTACGCCTCTTCGCGCATTGAACCGCGACATGTTCAAGCGCTTAACGTTCTGGAGCAAGCAATTAGGCATAACTGTTGAAGTTCGCCATGGCGATACAGAAATGAAAATTCGCAGAAAACAAGCGCTCCGACCGCCTCAAATGCTGGTTACCACGCCTGAAACTTTGCATCCTTTGAACTCAAAGTAGTGGAGTTCTTTTAATTTCTTTAACTTGGTCGATATCCAGATCATCGCTGATGATTAAATTGATTTTTCTGCTAATAGCTGAAGCAACATGTATGGAATCGCGAGGATGCAAATTGTATTTATTCATTAAAGCTTGGGCTTGGCTTAGAATATGTTCGTCTACAAGTATCCATTGCAAGTTTAAAAAACCAAGTAACTTTTGACCCTGGCTTATTGCCTCATCTCTGCCCATTGCCTTCCTTGTTATCCAAACAACTTCATCCCACGTCAGTGTTGATGTGTATGCTGATAATTCGCCTTTTTCTATGCTCAGCAATATTTGTTTAGCGTACTTAACCTTGGGTTCTTGTTCTTCTGCGTATAATATCGGGTAAATGAAAACATTTGCATCAATGTAGGGCATTTCTTTCTTCGACTTCTTGATTTAATAACTCTTTTATGTTTATTCGTTTCTTTAGTTTTGGAGAAGAAGTAGTTATGAAGTATTCAGTGTAGTTTCCTCTAACTTGTGGTTTTTTTATAATTATTTCTTGATCTCGCAGCTCAAGGATTATTTCCACACCTGGCTTTAATCCCAGAGCATCCCTCATTTGTTTAGGAATTACAACCTGCCCTTTCGGTCCAACATTCCTTTTAGTCATTCTTCACCATCAAATAGCAATTGGTTTTACTTTTATTTATACTTTCCAACTACTCGGTTATACTTTTTCCTGAGGTAAAAAGTTAAGACGGCGAAACGTGAAAAAGGCGTTTTAAACTGCGATAAGAATTTTAAGGCTCGATAAAGCTTACTGTTAGGAAAATACCGATGCCGACTAAAGCAGTTCTATTTGACATGTTCGATACTCTTTTGATGATTAGGAAAAACCACGAGTTTTACAGCCCATCATTAATGAGAATGTACAGGTACCTAAATAAAAACGGCGTAAACGTCTCCTTTGGCACATTCCAGAAAGCGTACATCAAAGCCCGTGACGACCTTTACGCTAAAGCTGATGCAAATTTAGAGGAGCCACACTTCAACGTTCGGGTTTCTGAAACATTGAAAAGTTTAGGCTATAACTATGATGTTTCTAGTCCCATTGTGGCTGCTGCAACGGCTGAGTTTTGCGAGGAATTCATGACTTTTGTTTATTTAGACGAAAATACCGAGAAGCTTTTGCGTACTTTGCATGGGAAATATAAGCTGGGCATAATTTCCAATTTTGCAATTCCCGAATGCGTGCACAAACTGCTCAAAACCCATGATTTAGATAAACTGTTCGATGCGATTGTGGTTTCTGGAGCAGTGAACAAGCGCAAACCTAGCCCAGAAATCTTCGAACGCGCTTTGAAGGCGCTGGGTGTTTCTGCTTCTGAAACAGTTTTTGTCGGCGACACCTTAGATGCAGACATTGAAGGGGCAAAAGCGGTTGGTATGAAAGCCATATACATTGAAAGACGCATCGAGAAAGTCGAGCATGTTCGTCCGGACCAGACTATAAAGAGCCTTAGTGAACTGCCGATGGTGCTTGAACGTTTTTAGAATAAGTCTTAGGTTTTGCGCGAGTTTTTGAAGGAATCTTAACTTTCATGCTACTGCTGCCCGTTCTTAGCAGTTGAAGTAAATTACTGTACATTTGAAGGAAACCCAAGCCTTTTACCGTAATGAAGTAAACTTCTCTGCCTTCACGGGTTTTGTGGATGATTAAATTGCTATTTAACATGAATTGAATGTAATCGTGGAGTTGGGTGAAACTTAAATTTGCTTTATACATTATCTGAGTCTTCAGTGTGCCTTCTTTAGTAATTTCGAGAATTTGTGCCATTATGCTCAGCGTATCTCTTCTTTTAGATTTAGCGCTTAAAATCTGCTTTCACTTCTACGATTGTATATATTTATCATGTTTAACTTTTTAAGCTTTTAATTGCATCAAGTTCTTTTTTGTAATAGTGAATGGTTAAACCAGTAAATAATTGGCTTCTAAGTAAAAGGGTACAGAAAACCTTTATTGCCCTCAGCGAGAAAAGCAACAAGTGAAACAACATGTTGATAGGCGTAATAGCGGACACGCATGATAATTTGCCTCTTGTAGAAAAAGCAGTAAAATATCTAAATGACCAAAAAGTAGGCTTGGTGCTTCACGCAGGAGACTACATTGCAGGTTTTGTTATCCCAAAATTCAAACAACTAAACTGCAAACTAATCGGCGTATTCGGCAACAATGACGGAGACCACGAACTTTTAAAGAAACGGTTCAGCGAAACCACCAACTGCACAATACACGACCGATTTGCCGCAGTAACTTTGGATAATTACAGAATCGCATTGTTGCACGGAGACGAAACGGAACTGCTGAATGCAATAATAGACAGTGCCTACTTTGATGCTGTAATTCATGGGCACTCACACAACAAAAGCATCGAAAAGAAAGGAAAAACCCTTGCTATCAACCCAGGGGAACTCTGCGGGTACCTGACAGGAAAATCAACCTTAGCCTTGTTAGATACTGCTAAGAATGAAGCAAAAATAATTGAACTCTAATTCCAAAGTTCTCTAGTGCTTCAATTAAGCGCTCTTATTATAAGGCTCTCTTAGCGAATTAGCTTGAATAAAAAGCTGTTTTAGTTGTTCGTCGCTTGCGCCTTTGCGTATTGGAGTTAGGATATCAATTAGGTTGTCGTTTCTCATTAAACATGGTTTTAGTTTGCCGTCGCTTGTGACACGCATTCGTGTGCAGTGCATGCAGAAGTCGCTGTTCTCAATTGGATGCACGACTTCAACGGTTACGTTTGGCAAGTGATAGATTAGGCGGTTATGCATGGATGGTCTTTTCTCAATTGTTACAGCCTTCTCTCTAAGCATTTCTTCTTGCTCGTCTAAGCTGCGGTGGTGCGTCGAGTAGTATGTGTTGCTGACGTTTATGGGGTCAAGCTCTATGAGTTGCAATACAGTTCCAGTTTGCCGTGCGTATTCTATCATGTCTGGAACATCGTGCACGTTTACGTCTTTTAGGATGACCATGTTGAGTTTTACTGGGCAGAAACCGGCTTCAATGGCTGCTTTGACTCCTGCCAATGCGTCTTGGAGTTTTCCGCCTGTTAACTTGCGATACGTTTCCTCATTTAATGTGGGCAAACTAATGTTCACGCGCTTCAATCCGCCTTCACGCAACTCCTTAGCCATATCGCCAAGCAAAAGACCGTTAGTTGTTAACGACAAATCCTTCAAGCCCTGCACCGACGCTATGGCTGAGACGATTTCTGGGAGGTCTTTGCGCATGAGCGGTTCTCCGCCCGTTAATTTTATGCGTGCAATGCCTAAGCCTATGGCTATTTTGGCTATCCGGATTATCTCTTCAACGGTCATTTTCTCTGCGGAACGGTTTGCTCGTTTTACTTCGCCTTCTCTGTGGCAGTACACACAGTGAATGTTGCATCGCTGGGTAATCGATATCCGCAGGTTAAGTAGGGGTCTGCCGCAGTTGTCTGTTAAACTCATTCGTTATTCCCGTGCGTGCTTAACGATGTGAGGAGATTCGGGCAAAATAAGCATTTCTACCGCAACATGCACAGCATCAGGGGAACCTGGGATACAAAACAACGCTTTACCCTTAGCCACGCCAGCCACGGCACGGGACAAAACCGCGGCAGAGCCAACACGATCAAAACTTATACGCCTAAAAAACTCGCCGAAACCCGGCAGGGTTTTCTCAAAGAAAGGCGAAACCGTTTCAATCGTAACATCTGTTGGCGTGATTCCTGTGCCTCCGGAAAAGATGGCAACGTCCAAATCGGGCATGTTTAGGGCTTGCTGGACACTGTCAGAAATCATCGTTTTGTCATCAGCAATTATTTTTTTGAACAGAACGTTTTGCCCAGCGTTTCTAAGCAACTCAGTCAATGTGGCACCTGAAACATCACTAACCGCAGCTTCGCCTTGCTCAATTAGCTTGTACCGTGAAGTGCTGCATATGTAAATGCCGAAATTCAATGTTTTAGGTGCCTTAGCCTTATGCGCCTTAGAGCTTTCACTCATGCCTGGCTACACCTGCTTAAACTTGCGCACGACATGAATATTCTCAATCGCTGTGGAAGGATATTGACCTGCAGCGTCTTTTTCATACTGCTTTGTCATGTCCCAAACAGTCAACAAACCCATCGAAACCGCCGCGAGCGCTTCCATTTCCACGCCAGTTTGCGCTTTCGCTTTCACCGTTGCTGAAACCTCAACCGTGCCCTCATTTAGCACTTTTACGTCAACTTGTACGTTCGTCAAAGGCAATGGGTGGCATAAAGGAATAAGGCTGCTTGTTTTCTTAGCTGCCATTACGCCAGCGATTTTTGCCGTGTAAAGTGGGTCGCCTTTCGCGATTTTTCCAGTCTTGATTAAATTGATTGTTTCTGCCTTCAACTTTATGGTTCCGGACGCGGTTGCTTCTCGGAAAATTTCATCTTTGCCTGAAACATCAACCATCGTCATAGTTTATTCGCCTTGTTTACTTTGTTCCCATGCTTCTATTAGGTTTTGCACAGCTTTAGCTTTTGCTGAGTTCTCATTAAACCTGTACATTCGAACCCGACCGTAAACAAGTCCCTGCAGAATACCCTCGTCCTCTAAAACCTTCAAGTGCTCAGCTGTTGATGCAAAATTAGTGTTGAGTCGGCGAGCAATATCTGAAACATTAAGCGAACCCAAATCATAAATAAGTTCTAGAATTTTCATCCGCAACTTCGATGAAAAAACGTCTTCTAAATCCATAACTGCTTCACGTTCTTCCTTTTTCTACTTCTAATGAGGCGCTTAATTCTTTTTCTAACTCAAACGCTGGAATGGAAAGCAAGGAAACCTGTGTTGACCTACCGCGAATAGTTGAGGTTGCTACTTCAGTTTTTAAAATGCCAAGCGACGAAAGAAACCGGGCATAATTCCACACTTGGGTATGACTATTCGGTTTCTCATCGAACTCTTCGCAGATAACAGCGTAAGTCTTTTCAACTTCAGATAATAGTGCGTATGCTTGCTCGTTCTCCTTAAAGTAACGCGCTACCGCTAGTAGAAACAGTTTTTCATGTAAACTAAGCCCAACTAACTCGCTTCGTCGCAAACCTGGAATAATACTGGATATTGCCATGCGAACACATTCAGGTCCAACCATATCTGCATCTTGCGCGTCAGCATATTTTCCAGCCCGCCACAATAACTCGATTCCGAAGCGGGCATTTCCAGTTTCTTTAAAAGCTAATTCAGCAATCAGGTCAACAACATCTTCCTGAACGGCTCCCAACTCAAACGCCATTGAAACACGGTCATTTAAGATGTCAACGAGCTGTTCTTTGCCGTAGCGTTCTAAATTGATGATGCTGCGTTGTAGAGTGCTTCTTGCGCTCGCATCTAACTTCTCTAATGCTTTTAAATCACGTAAAATAAAAATAAACGAAAGTCTTTGTGGCTTGTCCTGCCGCATCTCCTGCAAACGCGTCAACTTGTAAACAGCGTCTGAGCCTTCCTTTTCGATGAGGCTGTCAAACTCATCTAGGGTTAATATTATGAAGGCGTTTTCCTCATCTAAAACTTGCATGAGTACTGCGAGGATTTCTTCTGCAGAGTAGCCACGCGCAGGATAATTGGGGCGAAAAACGGTGACGGCATGGTGCAAAATCGGGGAGAGGCTTCCACGGTATTCTCGGCAGTTAACATGTACATAGCGGAATTTTATGTTTCGCTTGTTGGCTTCAGAAGTGATATTTGCTCCGAAGTGTTGTGCAAGCGCTGTTTTTCCAGTGCCAACATCACCGGTTACAATTACTCGCTGAGACATCCTTTCAGGATAACGAAGGATGAAGCTGAAGAATTCCATTAGCAAGCGGTGTTCTTTTTCTCTGTGAGGCAACTGTTGCGGAACGTAGTTTATGTCAAGCTTAGCCTCGTCTTTGAACACGCTTTGATGCAGTGGCAAATTTGATTCCTCAGCGCATTAATTTTTTTCTTTTCACAATATTACTATGTTTTGAAACATAAAAGTATCCTTTGAATGTAAACCATTCCTAAAACCCTTTTAGTAACTTACCGATTGTTGTGTCAATTTGTGACAACATTATTTTATATCTTTGGAATCGTAACCATCTATTGAGAAGGAAGAAGGAATTAACTAAGAGCCTTGTTGTTGGGCGGGTCTGGCTGCTAATAAGCGGTAAGGTTTCCCCCCTTAGGTTTTTAAGCCTTACTGATGTTAGCACTCGGCTAAATCCGCTTAACCCCCTTTTTGCCCCTATTTGAAGAAAACTATGAGAATAATTTTTCGCCCCACATAGGGCACTCTAGCGCGTGCAGAAAGAGTGTTCTTATTTAAACGTCCATTTACCGTTTAATACTTGGGGGGCAAACGTACTATGAATTTGGTGCCTTTGTCCTGTTGGCTTTCAAACATTACGGTGCCGCCTAAAGCTTCAGTCATACGCTTAACCACAGCCAAACCAAAACCTTGCCCCTTAGACTTTGTTGTAAACAACGGCGTAAACAGCTTATTTTTTGCTTCTTCAGGAATGCCCACACCCGTATCCGCCACCGTTATGATTGAGTCATCCGCTTCCTTGTACGCTTGTATAGTTAGTTTTCCGCCTTTAGGCATAGCTTGAACCGCGTTAGTTACTAGGTTGCCGAAAATGCGCTTCAAGATATCTGAATCAGCCATTATAGTGCTAGCTTCTTTTTGCACCTTGACTTGAACTTTGATGTTTTCGGGAACCCCATTTTTCGAAAGCAACTCATCCATAAGCTTTTGAAGGTCCGTTTCCCGAGCTACTGGCTTAAGAGTTCTAGTGTAGTCCTGAAGGTCAGACACAATCTTGTTGATGTAATCAACGTTCTTTTCAATTTCCTGAAGGCTTTCTAGGGCATTCTTTTTCTCATCACTTTCTGGAGTAGAGGCCAATTCTGTTTTAGCCAAGTAGAGATCGCCAGTTATAGCCTGCAACGGGTTACGAATATCATGCCCAACCATGCCAGCTGTTGCACCTATAGCAGCCAAACGCTCAGCAGTCTTCAATTGCTCTGCTCTTTGATTAGCGAGCTGCTCCATTTGATTGGCGTATCCTTCAACCAGAACAGCAGACTCTTCAAGCTTAGTTTGCAACTGTATCCGTTCGGTAATATCCGTATTCGACTCCAACATTTCCACTATTTTGCCGTCCGCACCAAATTTAGCCAACCAATAACTCTGCATAACCACTTTATTTTCATCTTTACTTGTGTGGGCGATTTCACCTGACCATTTCCCTTCCAGCTTGACGTTGCTAAGAATCTTTTCAATTGGTTGGGGATATTTCGGCTTTAATAGACTGTTGATATCTTGTCCAATTGCTTCGTCTTTTGTCCAACCATACAGTTTCTCTGCGCCCCTATTCCAGAAAGTAATTACACCGTCTAGTTGCCGTACGATTATGGCGTCGGGGCTAAGGTCGATAAGTGAAGCTTGCTTTCGCAATGTTTCCTCAGCCTGTTCTCTTTTCTTGCGCAGCCTCAACATCCCGAGGCCATATGAGAAGTCATTTGCAAGTTCCGTTAGAAGTTTCACTTCTTCATCAGTGAACGGTTTTGATTCTTTGCTGTATATGTTTAATGCGCCGAACGTTTCGCCTTCAAATGAAGTTAAGGGAAGAACAAGTGACGCAGTGTAGCCTCTTTTGAGAGCTTCTGGAAGCCAAGGCTCAAAGTTGGGGTCGATTTGCATGTTCTTGCAGACGTAGGGTTTTCCTGTCCGGATTACCGTGCCCGTAGGTCCACGGCCTCTTTCCGAGTTTTCGTCCCAAGTGATTCTTAGGGCATCAATGTAGCCTTTGTCGAAACCAGCGAAAGCTACTGGACGCACGGTTTTATCTTGGTCGTGTTCGGCGAAGCCAACCCACACCAGCGCATAGCCGCAGTCATTAATTATTATATTGCAGACTTCCTGCGTGAATTTTGCCTCGTCAGTAGCGTGCATAAGAGCTTGGTTGCTGTTGCTAACGGCTCTTAGATGACGGTTAAGTTTACGTAACGCTTCTTCAGCTTTCTTGCGTTCGGTGATGTCATTTGCGTAAATATTTACGTAGCCTTCCAAGGTGACAGGCCCAAACAAGAGCGAAAATATCTTAGCCCCAAAGGTTTCTTCAAGTTCAATTCTCTTATTGGACGCTAAGGCGTCGGCAACAACCCGGCTTATTTGCTTAGGCGCACGTTCGCCAACCTTGCTCTTCCACGCAGTCAAAAAAGAAGCTCCGGCTTGGTTGCCATAAAGGATTATGCCTTTTCCGTCTATACGAAATATCGGATTAGGATTCTCAGAAGGAAACTTTGCGAGGCTTTCAATTTCGCACCCTTGCTGCTTGCGTTCAGTAATATCCTCGAATAAAGCGACAAAATGGTCCTTCTCTGGACAATAAGCCGCAATCTTTAACCACTTGCCTAACGGCTCTGCATGGTTCTCAAACTGAACAGGCTCTCCCGTTAAAGCAACACGTCCATAAACGCCGATCAAATCTGCAGGATCTTTCTCAATGCCCGGGAGAACCTCGGTTGCTCTCTTGCCTATGATTTGCTCTCTCTTTAGTCCCGTCATTTTTTCAAAGGCATGATTAACCTCAAGGAAAACGTAATCAACCGGCTTACCCGCCCTGTCAACAACAATTTTGTGGTAAGCAAAGCCGTCCAGCATCTTATCAAAAAACATGTCAAACTGTTTCCGATCGCCGCCAAGAACCTTTGCCCATCCACTCGCCAAAACGTCGCTTACCATACCTAAGCTTCACCCGTCATACTTTTAAGCATATTCAAATTTGAAGTATAAAAAAAATCCGTTATTTTTTCGGTTAAATATAACGAGAAATTCTCAAACTTCATTATTGTCTTTTCTCGAGCTTAACAAGGCAATTAAGAAGTAAACGGTTGCAACGTAAAGGCCAAGCCTACCCGTCCAAGCCAAAATATCACTAAATCTCACCTGCAAAGTGACCCCAAACGAGCCAATTGCCTCCAACACTCAAATACAGCCATAGAAAAAGCACTATTTATAGAAAATAAAAGAAATGCAGTCGAGAAAACTATTTGACCAGTTAAGGTCACGCCGATTCCGTTAATGAAAAAAGTTGGAAAAACGTTAAGCACGGTTAACAACGATGTTAATCCACTTAGAGAAACCGCAACTAAGCAGGCTAACGTCAACCTGACCTTTCAATGCTCAGAACAATAGGTATGGAACAACAAGAAGCCTGAAATGAACTTAAGAGTTGCAACAGTCATAAAAACACGATAAAACCCACTCCGACGTCTATTTGGCGAACCTTCTTTACGATTAATATTGACAGTTCATAACGCTTTAGTATGTTCTTAGCTTAATTTAACACCGTTTTCAAAAAATAGCAGCCGATTGTTGAAGCCAAAGCGAGGAAAAAAGATATTTGGCAAAACTGAGTCAGCATGAGAATTTTGATCAAGTTCTACTAGGCGCCATAGACGAAGCATTATCAGGCCTCGGCGAAGCTGGGAAGGCGTCAATTTATATTCACCTCGAACGCCTTTTCAAAATTAGAAAACAGGAAATACCCAGTAAACTAAATGATTTTTCAAACGTAGTGGGGCAAATTTTCGGCTTGGGAGCCCGACACCTCGAGATATTGTTCATGAAAAATCTGCATGCCAACCTTGAAGTAACCTGCAAGTGGTCCACCTATGAATGGTCCTTGTCAAAGTGGATTGTTCCAGAGATGGCATTTCAAGAGTACGTGCGCCTCATGCAGCAGAACTTTGAAGCCGCAAACGACGATAAAGTGGAAATAGGAGTTTTAGTACATGAACACGAAGAATTACAGAAGTAGAGGAAAAGCCAAAGTTCTTTTGAACTTGTTATCCGACCCAGCGGCTATAGTTGATGGAAAAGGAAATTTCTTTATAGTAAATGATGCGTTCGAAGAAGTAACTGGGGTAAGCCGGAAAGAATTAATCGGCAACCCCTTCGTTAAACTGAATATTTTTACAGCAGAAACTAAAGCAGTTCTCTTAGAGCATCTGAAGAAGAGACTGCAGAGAACTCCTGTTGAGCCATACGAGGTTTGTTTTACAGCTAAAAGGGGCGAAGACAGGTGTGTTGAGGTAAAAGGAAAAAGAGTCAGCTTTGCTGGGCAACCTGCTAACCTTGTCGTGTTCCATGACGTCTCTCTTAGAAAAGAAAACGCGCGGCGTCTCAAGGAATATTCTGAGCGAATGGAGGCGCTCGTCGAAGAAAAGGTTAAAGAGATTCAAGAAAAAGAAGAAAAGTTCCGCAACCTCGCTGAGCATTCTCCTAACATGATTTTCATCTGTCAGAAAGGTAAGGTTGTGTACGCCAACACAGAGGCTGAAAAAGGCATGGGATACAGTAAAGAAGAGTTCTATTCTTCTGAATTCAGCTTTCTTGATTTAATCACGCCGGAAAACAGGGAGCTGGTCGTGTCGAATTTTGCCAAACATACGAAAGGCGAAGATACCGCGCCATACGAGTATGGATTGATGACGAAGGATGGAAGGAGAATAGATGCAATACTTAATACAAAAATCATTACTTACAACGAAGAACTGGCCATTCTCGGAATTGTGACGGACATAACCGAACGCAAGCAAATGAGCCTGAAACTTGTGGATGCAGAACAACGTTATCATGCCCTTTTTGATGAAGCGCCGTTAGGTGTCTTGGTTATTGACCCACAAACCGCAAAGCCTGTCGAGTTCAATTATGTGACCCACACTCAACTAGGCTACTCCCGAGAAGAGTTTTCAAAACTGTGCATTTCAGATTTTGAAGTAAAAGAGAAAGCTGACGAAACAAAAGCCCATTTAGCCAAAATTGTGAGGCAAGGAGGAGATGAGTTTGAGACCAAACACCGCACCAAAAACGGCGAGATCAGAAACGTTCTAGTAACCACCAGAGTAGTTGAATTAGCGGGCAAACCGTTTCTCTACTGCGTCTTCCACGACATAACAGAGATCCGAAAAGTGCAAGATGCCTTAATGGAAAGTGAAACGCAGTATCGTCAACTAGTTAACGCTGCACAAGAGGGCATTTGGGCGCTGGATAGTAGCTATGACACCGTGTTTGTTAATCCTCGAATGGCGCAGATGTTAGGATACGCTGAAAGTGAAATGGTCGGAAAAAATCTTTGTGATTTTCTGGATCCCCAAACAGCTAAAATGACCAAGCTCTTTCTGTGTCAACCGCAACCAGGAGGAGTACAATTCGAATACGAGTTTCCTATGAAGGACGGCCCCCTCATATACACGAGCTTATCGATGTCACAGATTACAGATGACGATGGAAAGCGTGTTGGAACACTCGCCCTCGTAGCAGACATAACCGAACGCGAAAAGGCCGAATCATCGCTCAAAAGCTCAGAAGAGAAGTTCCGCAACCTTGCCGAGCAATCTCCAAACATGATTTTCATAAATCAAAAAGGAAGGATTGTCTACGCTAACAGAGAAGCCGAGGAAGCCACTGGATACAAAAAGGAAGAGTTCTATTCTCCGGAGTTCAACTTCATGGACTTAATTGCCCCAGAATCTAAAGAGTTGGCGAAGTCGAAATTCATCAAACACATGAAAGGCGAAATTGGCCATCAATACGAATACAAGTTAATCTCAAAGAAAGGACGAACAATAGACGTAATCAACAATCAAAAAGTAATCGATTACAACGGAGAACCAGCAATTCTCGGCATAGTAACGGATATTACGGAAAGCAAGAGACTGAAAGAAAAGCTGGAACAATACTCTATGCATCTCGAAAGTTTGGTCAAAGAAAGAACTGCGAAACTTGAGCAGGCTCAGGCTCAGCTTGTCAAGTCTGAACGGTTGGTGGCTATTGGCGAGTTGGCTGGAATGGTCGGTCACGACTTGCGTAATCCGCTGACAGGCATCAAAAATGCTGCCTACTACTTGAAGAAGAAGGGGGTCACATGTCCCGAAGGTCAAGCTAAAGAAATGCTTGAAATCATCGATAAAGCCATCGACCACTCAAACAAAATCATTAATGACCTTTTGGACTACTCAAGAGAGATGCATCTGGATCTCACAGAATGCACGCCACACACACTTTTGGAAGAAGCGGTGCGAATGATTCAGGTTCCAGACAGAATAGAAATTGTAAACCATGTCCTTGAAGAGAGTCGGGTTAGGGTTGACGCTGATAAAATGATGCGCGTTTTCATAAATCTCATAAAGAATGCAGTAGACGCCATGCCTGAGAAGGGAACACTCGAAATCACAAGCCACAAAACAAAAGACAACTTGGAAATCGCTTTCGCCGACACGGGCATGGGCATACCTGATGAGACTTTGCCCAAGATATTCTCGCCACTATTCACGACTAAAGCGCAGGGCATGGGCTTTGGCTTAGCCATATGCAAACGCATCGTAGAGTCGCACGGGGGCACGATAACGGTGAAAACAGCAGTGAACAAGGGAACAACGTTCACAATAACTTTGCCTATTAAACCTAAATTGGAGGTTAGAGGTGAAAAAACATGGATAAACATGCCAGAATCCTTGTTGTTGACGACGACGAGAGCATAAGAAACACCGTAAAAGCAATCCTTGAAGGTGAGGGTTACATCGTGGATTTAGCAGCTACCGGAAGAGAGGCAATCAAAAGAACGGAAGAGACAGCGTACAACGTGGTGCTGATAGATATTCGCTTGCCAGACATAGAAGGAGTGGAACTGTTGAAGCTGATGAAGGATGCTGTTCCAAGAACCCGAAAGATAATGGTGACAGGCTACCCGTCAATGCAGAACGCTATTACTGCTTTGAACAAAAACGCTGACGCCTACATGATTAAACCTATTGATATTGAAAAGCTTCTAAACACGCTAAAAGAACAGATAAAGCTGCAGGAAAACGAAAGAGAATTTACCGAACAAAAGGTAGTTGAATTCATCGAAACTCGCGTAAAGGAATTGCCAGCCGCCCACGTATAATCAACCTCTGAATCAATTATTTAATGCACCAAATCCTGTGATTGTGACAGGACAGTCACAACTTCTTATACCTCACAAAACGCATTATGAAGCACGGTCATCGTGACGCTAAAAAGTATCCAACGTTACGCTGAAAAGTAATGTCAACAGGTTTTGCGTCAAAAACCGAGAAGACTTCTGATACATGAAGTTTTGTTTTATCGTAAAGTCCATATTGGAGAAAGCAAACTTGAAAGTTATTGAAAAAGACGCACTGCTCGATGAGCGGATTATTGAAAGGCAACTCAAGACTTTTTTAGATATAGTAATTTTAGCCATGTTGAATAGGCGGTCCATGCACGGCTACAAAATTTTGGCTACCATCCACAGAGAATTCGGTATTTTGCTCAGCCCAGCTTCGCTATATCCTCAACTCCACCTCTTAGAGGAAAATAAACTGATAGAACCAACCTTTGACAAAGGAAAAACAATCTACTGCTTGACCCCTAAAGGAAAAGAAATATTCGAAAAAAAATTCAACGCCTATAACTTATCTTTCCAAATAATGAATAACTTCATAAAAACCCGCGTAGAAATTTCTTAACCTACGTGCATCCTAAAAGGGTGTTCTATTGAATGGAAGATAAGGATTGTTATTCTTTTGGCCTAACCTAGTTTGCTTTCTGTTTGTTTATCTTGGTGGAAGAAGAACAATTGCGTAGGCACACTGTTCCATTTTTCGTGCATGCGTGTTGCGATTTCAACATTGGCTGCGCTATATAGGCGCAAGCAGGTCGCAGAGGAACTACTTTATATTTTCGCATTTAGAGTGATGGTAACGCTATACACTCGTATTTTTCAGCTTCGGCAACACATTTCAATCAGGAGGCTTCAGGCTTAACAATAACGCTCGTTTTCAATACTATGCTTGCCAAAACTTGAAAGAATTAGACTATCAAATTTCCGCTATTCTCAACAAATAGAAGTGTTTGTGGGTCATATCGCTCGCGGGTTACGACCAATAGACTAATTCAAAAAAGAAAAGGGAAGATGGCGCAGGAGACTTCTCCATAAAAACCTTTTTAAATGCATTCTGCAATCCTATTTTCCGACACCATATGATACCCAAATACTTCTTTCTAACAAAAGGGGTTGGCAAACACAAAGAGCTACTCCAATCTTTCGAATTAGCCCTAAGAGACGCAGGCATACAAATGTGCAACTTGGTTAGCGTTTCAAGCATTGTACCACCTGGATGCGAACAGCTCCCACGCGACAAAGGCTTGAAAATGGTGCAACCCGGCGAAATCACCTTCGTCGTCATAGCTAGAAACTCAACCAACGAACCGCACAGGCTTGTCGCATCATCCATCGGCATAGCTATTCCATCAGGCAAAAACCAGTACGGCTACCTCTCAGAGCACCACTCTCACGGTCAAACGGACGAGACAGCAGGCGACTACGCAGAAGACTTAGCAGCAACAATGCTTGCAACAACCATGGGCATCCAATTTGACCCCGAAACCGCATGGGACGAACGCAAACAACTCTTCAAAACCACAGGGCTAATCATCAAAACAGCCAACATAACCCAGTCGGCAGCAGGAGAAAAAAACGGCTTATGGACAACAACCGTCGCAGCAGCAGTTTTCGTTCCAGAAAACAACAAGCCCAAAGAATAATTTCGTTTTTATTCATTCTTGCTTTTACTAAAAGCGCCTTTAGTCATGTTTAGTAATTGACTCGAAAACCTTTCGCTTCTGCAGGCAAGAAATTTGAAACCCTTAACGTAGTGACAAGATAAAGATAACTAACCACTTGGATTAGAAAAAAGCTATTTCTTAACCAGCTCAAGAATTATGTAAATAGATTATTAGCATGATTATTTTAAAACGCGATATTTCTTTCTGTTCAACACGATTAGACTTTTAGTCAGCCTTTTCTCGTCCAAGTTTACTTTGCTAAGGAAACCTACCAAGACGGGGTTTACATCTTCTATGGTTGGCGGATGTATTCTTATTATGATGATTCCGACTTGACCTCTTTTGGAAAAATAGTAGATAGAACCAAAACCAACGTCATGAGTTATAATAACTCGTTTTTCTGCCTGCGCTAAGGCTACAATCTCATTGTCTTCATGACCCTTGGAACCAGTTTCGGCAACTGCTTTGACGTCATACCCTAGCGAACTAAGCAGTTTTATAGTTTGAGGAGAAATGTTTTTCATCTGCTAAAAATTTCGGTATTCAGGACACCACGTAATCGAAAGCTTCCTCATTCTTAACAATTTGAGCAGCATAGTTAACAGCGGCCTTAATGTCCTCTTCCGTTAGAGTGGGATATGCTTTGATTATACGTTTAAAATCATAGCCAGCTGACAATAGTTCCAGTATTAAGTACACTGGGATTCTTGTACCTTTAATTACGGGTTTTCCGCCTAGAATTTTCGGGTTCACTTCAATGCGTTCGCCCAATTCTTATCCCATCCGCTTGTTTCTCCGAGACTGGACATTCCCGTTTTGGGCACCCAGTATTTAAGTATCAATTCATTGCTTCCAAAGAAATAAACTTTTTTAAACTTAGCTAAAAAAAAGCGGCTACCATGCGATCAACAAAAAACAAGATTGTCCTCGCAGCAGGAGACAAAAACGGCTTATGAACAACAACCGTCGCAGCAGCAGTTTTCGTTCCAGAAAACAACAAGCCCAAAGAGTAATCATCATTTTTTCTTATTCACCTTTTAAAAAGATACTTCTATAACTAGCATGCAAAGATTGTTTTTGAAACTGACCAAGTGAGGGATACCCGCACTTTTGACGTAATTTTCATACAATAGTGCGCCAATCAACCGCATATTATTTTTAAACCTAGTGTTACTAACCAAAAACTACCCTACCTTCTCCTCTTATTTAGCTACTAATTTTCGCTAGCAAAATTGACTCATTCTTAGGGCTCAAATCACTGTTCTTTCTGGTTGAAGAACGTTTCCAGCTTCGCGTTTTCAGTCTTCTTGAGAACTTCAGCACAGGTTTTCGGGTCTAGCGCCTTGTACTCCAATCCAAGCGTGACCAGCATTCTCTGCACGTCCTTGCCAAGGCTAGGGGCAACCAGCACCGCACGAACCTCACGGTTAACCTTGGCTTTGATGGGTTCAATGTACTTTGCCAACTGCAGCGCAGCCTCTTTCGATGCGGTTTTGCGTTTAACTTCAACTATGACGAGTTTGCCGTTTTTGTCTTCACCGTAGATGTCCACGAAGCCTGGCTCAACTTTTTTCTCCCAGCTAATCGGCTTGAAACCCTCTTCGAGAAGTTCAGGCTTCAGAAGAATCGCACGATGCATATCATCTTCGCTTGCATGTAAAAGAAAATCTCCTGAATCTGACAGGTCAAGCGCGGAAACCATATAGACCCTGTCGAAGGTTACGCGGACGCTTTCACGCGGCTTCTGCCGAATCCCCCGAACCTCTAGCTCGTCGTCTTTGACTTGGACGTGGAATATGCTGCCTGCGGGTTGCCAGTTGACTGGTTCATAGCCGACTGGGCGGTGAACAAGAAGCGAGCCGTCAGCTTTGATGATTAAAATGCGTTCGCCAGATTCAAGAGTTGAACTTGCCCTGCCAGCATAGTTTACTTTGCATGCGCCTGCAACGATGAGGGTTCTTCTTTGGGCGAAGGCTTTCTCGATTAGCTTGGCAGCTTCCGCAAGTGTTGGTTCTGTAAGGACAGAAATTTTGTCTGGTTGTTGCAATTTGTTTTCAGCCAACTATTTTAGTCAGGTCTTAGGTAAATAAGATTTCTTGAAGGAACCCAGAAGTGACAGGCTGGAAAGACAAGCGCAAGGTAATGCAACGTTATGATTTAACAGCTGAAATGTATGAAGAGCGATATGCCCAAGAACAGAAGGCAAAATACGGGGCAGCATTGGAAAACGTAGACGTAGCCGACTGCGCTGTTTTGGACGTCGGATGCGGCTCAGGCTTGTTTTTCAGCTATGCGGCAGCAAAGGCAAAGGTACTGGTGGGCGTTGATGTTTCACGCAAACTCTTGCTTAAAGCTAAAGAACAAGCGCATGCTTTTCAGAATGTACTGGTTTTGCAGGCTGACGCTGACCACTTACCTTTTAGAGAAGCATTTTTTGACGTTGGTTTCGCGTTCACAGTGCTTCAGAACATGCCAGAGCCCTCTGAAACATTAAAGGAGTTAAAACGGGTTGCCAAACTTGGCGGCAAGGTTGTGGTGACTGGGTTGAAGAAGGCTTTTGCGCTCAATACATTCATGGATGTTCTTGATAGCTCTGGTTTGAAGATAGTTTCTTTTGTTGATAATGAAGATTTGAAGTGTTATGTTGCTGTGTTAGCCGCTTAGCATTTATACGTCTGATACTTGATCGTTGTCTTCGTAGATTCCTACTTTAACTTCGCTTAATTTTAAAGACCACAAAACTGACCATCACGCTGTTTTGAAATAAAGATGATACTGCGTATGAGAAAAAATCCATGCAGCGTCTTGAATTCCTCTATAAGAACAAAAGAGAAAGAATTCAGGCGATTTAGCTATGGTGCTTGTAAGCTTTCCATCTGTCCGCTTTGCACAGTTGCTTCTTCTGGCATGAAAAACGCTGGTTTTCTAATTCCGTAAGAACTTTGGAGTTTCCTCTATAACTCAAACTTAATCAACCTCAAGAGAAAAATAATTTAGCATAAAATTAAGTTTCGTACAATGCTATGGTTAACTCTTGATGGAAAAATTTGAGATGAAAGTTACAGAACCGCTTGACCCGGAATTAGGAGAAAAAGGGGAATGCAAGCCCCTTGAACAAATTATGTGGGTTAAGTGGCTCTGAGCGGGTAAACTCCACGCCATTACTGAGATAATAGTTCTCTTCGGCATATTTTTTTGTACGTCTTCTCAGGATGCACACAGTAGGTTATCAACGAAAAGCAACAGCGATACAACCGAAGAAGTAATAGACCCCTTTTCTCGCCATCAAAAAAGGTAAACAAAGCGTACAAGCTCTTACAAATAATGCTGGCTTTGTTTGCATTATTAAAACAACCAAAATAGAATGATTTAATCATGCATGCTCACAAGAACAATTACCTTAAACATGTCAAATTGTTTTAATAAGACGCTTTTCCATTAGATACGAACGCTCAATTTAGAGGCTAAGAAACTTTAATGCTAATCCAAGAAGTTATACTTGAAAATTTCATGAGTTACGAGTACGCTAGGGTACCGTTTAAACAAGGCGTAAACGTAATCGGCGGACCCAACGGGGCAGGAAAATCCTCTCTGCTACTGGCAATATCGGTTGGCTTGGGACAATCATATACTGAACGCTCAAGAAAACTTAGCGATTTAATCAGGTGGGGACAAGACCAGGCGCGGGTAACGCTTATTTTAGATAACAGCAAACAAGGAAACAAGCGTCCAGTACCAAAATACCAAAAAGACCAACTTTTCTTAACCCGCGTTTTGCGCCGTGACGGCAAATACGGGTTTGAGCTTGAAAACCGAGCTGTCGGCAAACAAGATGTTGAACGGTTACTCGGCAGGTTCGGCGTTGACCCCGACAACATGCTTATCATCATGCATCAGAACATGGTTGAACAATTCACCGTGCTGAGCAACACAGAAAAACTTCGCATGGTTGAAGAAGCAGTCGGCTTAGAACCGTTCCGCGAAAACGTCCTGCAAGCAAAAACAAAACTTATGCGAATTCTCACACAAGAAGAATCCGTAAGCAAACTTTTAGAATCAGCCCAGCAAACGCTCAATTACTGGCGTGAACAATACGAAAAATACCAAGAAAAAAAGCAACTTCAGATTAAACGCAGATTTCTGGACCGAGAATTAACTTGGGCAGAAGTTGAAAGACGGGAAGGCATAGTTAAAAGCTTACAATCAAACTTAAACAAAAACAAAGACGCGTTAAGCAAAATCGAAGGGGAAAAGCAAGCAATAACCAACCAGTTAAACAGTCAGCAGAGACAGCAGGAAGCGCTAAAAAAAGAAGCAAGGACATCATTTGATGAACGATTAAGCCTTGAACACCAAATCGCCCAAAACCAAATCGCACAATCACTGATTCAACAGTTGCTTGAAGAAACACAAACGCTGGCTCAAGCAATTCAGAACAACAAAAGCCAACTTAAGCTGCTCAGAAGCGAAAACCTCAAAGAAATGCTGAAAAACTCGCAGCAGCAAATCATCAAGGCTAGCGAGCAAGTTAAAGAAAACCAAGCAAAAATGCTCAATCTGGAAGAATCAGCTGACAAGGTTACAGGCGAAGTGTTAGAGAAACGAGTAAACCTTGCCCTGCTTGAGTTTAAGCGTGCAAACGCAATCGTCAACCTAAAAGATTTTGAAAAGTCACTGAGGGAAGCTGAAGAAAACCTAAAAGCAACAATTCTTAAGGCTCAGCAGTCAGGTGAACGAATAGCAGTCCTAAAAAGCGCCTTTGAAATCCAAGACGAAATCAGCTTAACAAACGGGCACATAGCAGCTCTCGCTGACGTGTCAGAGGACATAGAACGCCAGTATGAATCCTACTCGAAACTTTACTTGGAGCTAAAAGAAAAAGCACAACTTGTAGCTGAAAACCGAGAGAAAACCCTTGAAGAAGTCAAAACCAGAATGCAAACATGGCGAACCGTCATGCAGAACCTCCTTGACCGCGTCAACTTGGAATACCAAAAAATCATGAGCCAAACTTCAGCAACAGGAGAAGTGCAACTATCGAATCCGCAGGATATTGAAACCGCTGGGTTAGACATCCTCGTTGGCTTCAAAGGTGGAAAACCAGTAGCACTAGACGCTTACACGCAAAGCGGCGGCGAGCGAACCACGGCAACCATGAGTTTTCTCTTAGCCCTGCAGCAGCATGTACGCTCACCATTCCGAGCAGTAGACGAATATGACATTCACATGGACCCTAAAAACCGCGAAATGATAGCGAAAATCCTTCTTTCCATTATTAAAGACGCGAACACTCAATACGTGGTAATCACTCCAAGCCAAATCACTTTTGCCCAGCAAGATGCTAACGTCATTACTGTTCAGAACCTTGAAGGAAAATCAGTCGTGCGTGAGGTAGCCGCGTGATGCAGTCAACAAAACAACACAAGGCGCTAGGCAAAGAAAGGCTTGAACGCATAATTGAAATGTGCATCGCCATCGAAAACCACACAGCAGACCCCTTCACACTAAATATTGACGAAATAATCAAAATAGTTAGAGAGTATTTTCCCCATTGGGAACACCCTGACGAGTTAAAACTAGACGCTGAAACACTTCACCACTTAGCTTCGGTTATTAAATTGCAGAGTGAATGGGTCAAGCAACGGTCAACTTCGCTTTATACTGACCCGTTTTTGTTGGAAGAAAAAATCCTACAAATAGGCAAGCAAGAGATGGTTAACGTTTTTCTTAAAGCTTGGAATCCACTGATCGAGTTTGAACAAATTAGCCTCAACACTTTGGCACAGGGATTGCTCTATTGGGAAGCGTTGGCTCCTCTTAGTGAAAGATGGAAAGACCTTGATGCCGCTGAGGTTTCGATGGGTTTTGCAAGCAGGGACGAACTGATTAAGCAGGGAGTCTTAGGTGATAGGGAATTTTCTGAGGAATTGAATTGTTACTGGCAAGAACTCAGAGAGTGCGTTATTAAGAAAGGACAGGACGGAAAAATTAATTATTGGGATTTTATTGGAGCTGACACTTACGAAGAAACAGTTCAAAGAGCTTTCTTAACGAGTTTTCTTGTTACTTACGGTTACGCAACGCTGGAGATTGACAGATTAGAAGAGCTAGTTTTCATAAAACCCTTCGATAAACCGAAAACGGAAATCTTAACTCAACAATCAACATCAGTTGCCATCGCCGTCTCATGTGAAGATTGGCAGAAATGGAAAAGAGGCGAATTGGATTGAGCAAAAGAAAAGGCGTTTACGGCAGCAAAATCAAGAAAGCAACGCAGATGCTCTTCTACAAGCGGCACCAGAAACCAGGCGTTAAAGGCTGGGAACTGCGTAAAGCGTTAGGTTCAGATTACCCTAAAGTGCTTGATTTACTTGACGATTACCTAAAACCGCTGGATTTACAGGTAAAAACAGTTTTTGAAGAAGAAAAAACTCCTGAAAAACCAACATTAGAGGAGCTTGACAAAGCAAGATTCTACGTTGCCCTGCGCGGCGATTTGGCGACAAAGGATAAGTTGATGGGCTGGCGCATTGACGACTTAGCAGGCTTAGCCATAACAATCTCGTACATAATCAGCAAAAAAGGTCAAACATCACGAAAAGACGTTGAAAAACTCCTTGCCGAGAAAATGCCCAACTGGAAAATTGGCTTAAACATCGAGAGGTACATTCGCTACGGCTACCTAGGACAAGATGATAATGGACAAATGTTTCTAGATTGGAGAACAAGGGCAGAAGTTGACCAGAAAGCGCTAATCAACATGCTGCTCTCAAGTGACGCACAAAAGGCAGAAACCGCTGAACCTTCTGAAGAGTCAGAGGAAGAAGAAGCGACAGAACAACAAGAAGACAAAGAGTAAGCTGACACAGGGAATAGCTAAAACTCTCGGGCGTTAGATGTTCTTTATTGCCTCTAAAACCTAAACCCGCCTAAAGCATGGCTGAGAAAATTCGTTTAGTTTAATCAGTGCCTTTTTGCTTTATTCAAATTCGGAGCGTTCTTTTTCAGTTTGTTTAATGATGTATTGTATTACGAAAACGGTGACTTCTCTATGATGTGGCACCCATGTTGTTAGCACCCTCTCGCCCCTTTCTTCTTGAAAGTAATATGCTTGCCTGATCGTACTTCCTCAAAACCGTTTGAACGTAATATCTCAATTACCTTTCGCTGTGGCAGTGGTCGAAGCTTTACTATGGATGACACCTTCGGGTATTTTAACAGGAATATTGGTCAGCGAAAGAAACATCAAATCTTCCATAGACGGCTTTTGAGTATCGGGGTCGCTAAAATAATCGTTTATGAGCGCGGTCATGTTTTCTTTAACTTCTTTTTCTGTCTTACCTTGGGTAGCAATATCCAAAATTGGGCATGAAGCAACGAACCACTTGTTTTCCTTAGTGATAAGAATAGGAAGAGGTACTTGGATAGACATAGCAAATAAAAGAGTGATTTTGAACTTATAAGGATTTTAAAGTTTATTTGATTTTGATCTAGTTAATCCATAGCTATGTCCCATCAACTTATAAAGTACTTAAGTGGTTTTGTGATAAAACATCAACAAGCAACAATAAAAACTTGTCATACATTAGTAGGTAAATGCCTTCGATGTTCAGGCATACGTTATGCTGTTTACTAATTAGGCTTAGGAATACATAAGACTTGATTCAGCGGCGTTTCATCGCCTAGTCAGCAAGTTACGGACTGTTTAGGTGATGCTTACGTTCTGAATGTCGAAATAGCGCTTTGCTAAAAAGCGTAGACGTTCGGCATTTTTGCCGTTTTTGCCTATTGCGACGCCCTTATCTTTGGGGTTGACGGTGATGACTGCCATCTTTTTGCCATCAGTTCGCTCGGTAACGCGTACTTCTCTGACTGCTGCTGGCTTTAGGGCGTTTTTCATGAATTGAACTGGGTCTTCGCTGTACTCGATGATTTCGTGTTTTTTGCCCGTCATTCGCTCGAGTGTGTGGATGTTTCTGCCGCCTTTTCCTATGGCAACGCCCACTTGACCTTGGTTGACGATGAATATTGCTCGTTGCTCTACTTCGTCGATTATGCAGTCTTTCACGCTGGCACCGCTTATGCTTTCAAACAATGCAATGTAACGCATTTCGTCGCAGGTGATTTTTATGCCGGTTGTCAGTTTTTCTCCTCCATTTTTTATCCCTTAACTTCTTCAGTTAATTTGAGAATTTCTGAATCCCCAGTTTCTCTAATGCTTAAGGCTGATATAATAAAGAGTTTTTTGCAGACTTCCGCTAAATCCATTGAGCCACCTTTGTACGTCATCACGGGGACTTTAGAGATTTCTCCATAGTATTCTATCTGTTCTTTTATGTCTTTTGGACAGTTAGAGGCTAAAACAATCATCTTAGCCTTGCCAGTTTTAGCGTTCTGCAATGCAACGTTGGCTCCAAAGGATACTTTGCCAGTTTTCACTGCTGTCGCTAACGCTTTATCTATATCTATCATGCTTCTGTTTTTCCTCCTTGTTTAGCTTGTTTGTCAAATGTTGACATGTACAATTCAACTAAGCCTGTGCCGATTGGTATCGACTGCCCGACTATAACGTTTTCTGTTACACCTGCCAACGGGTCAATTTCACCTTTCACAGCCGCTTCAACAATGTTAGGCACTGTAATTTCGAATGCCGCGCGGGCTAAAACACTTGCTTTCTTGCCGCTAATGCCATGCCTGCCGATTTGCTGCACATCGCCAGTTGTTGTCATCATGTCTGCTACGAGCATAACGTGGCGTACATCAACATCTAAGCCTTGGTCTTCCAAGACGCCTTTTGCCTCGTTAACTAACGCGTTTCTTGAAGCTTCCACACCGAGAGTTTTAGCTATTTCGTGAATGTTGTTGGTGCTTGTTCGTGAAGTATCCACACCATGAACTTCTAAGACTTTAGACAAGTTTGAGCCGTCAGTGCGTATTACCCATTCTCCGCTTTCTTCAGTAACCAGCACCCGTTTAATGTCAGGTACACCTTTAATTTGAAAACCTGGAATCTTGGTTAACATCCTCTTTAGCTGTTCAGCTTTTTTCGGCTTAATCTGCACCGTATAATCAGTGATTGTAACTGTTGCATTTTGCAATTCCAACCGCTCTTTCAGCTCATCCATTGTTATATTTCTGTCATCCATCATTGACTTGCTTAATTCAATAACGATTTCTTCACGCACAGGGTCTTCGTAGATTGCCGAAGCCAAGTTTTCGACTGAAGTGTAAATTATGTTCCTTGCGACTTCAACAGCGCCCTCTTTGCTCTTCGCAGCTTCTCCCATTAAGTAGATAGTCATGATTGGCGTAGACGGAATCCTACGTGCATCAACAATTTCGATGAGCCTTGGCAAGCCTAAAGTAACGTTTTGTTCTTTGACACCAGCATAGTGGAAGGTTCTAAGAGTCATCTGCGTACCTGGTTCACCTATTGATTGAGCAGCAACGATTCCTACTGCTTCACCAGGCTCCATTAAAGCACGCTTGTATTGCTCAGCAGTCGAGGTTGTAGCTTTTTCAACACTTTTCTTGGTAAGCTTGTTCTTCGCGAAGTTTTGTTTAAGCTGACTCATCAAAATCGGCGTAAGCTGACCGTCAACGCGTTTCAACTGCTTCTTGATTTCCTCAGCAGATGCTGCTTCACCCTTTTCTTCGCCGATTTTTATTTGGTCAATAAGTCGGCTTACGTTTACCGCTTTGCCATGGTCACTTTTAGCTGGGTCAACACCGTCTTCACCATAACTAAACTGAATGATGTCGCCGGCTGAATCACGTACCGTGCTGTCGTATTCCAAACGAATATGCTCTAAAGCGTTGATTAGCCTGCGCTGCATGTAACCGCTCTGTTGAGTGCGAACTGCAGTGTCCACTAGACCTTCCCTGCCACCCATAGCATGGAAGAAGAATTCAATCGCGTCCAAACCTGTCTGGTAAGAGTTATAAACGAAGCCTCTTGCTCGTGGACTTGGATCGCCATCAACAAAGTGGGGCAGCGCTCGTCCAGTGTAGCCTCGCATGATACGTTTGCCTCGCACTGATTGTTGCCCAACGCAAGCAGCCATTTGGCCAATGTTTAAGCTTGAGCCTCTTGCGCCTGTTCGGGTCATGACGATGCCCGCGTTTTCTAGTGTGAAGTCTTCGTCTGCTATTTTGCCTGATTCGTCTCTGGCTGTGGCAAGTTCATGCATAACGTAGATTTCGAAGGATTCCTCTAAGGTTTGTCCTGGCAGGCGCGGTAGGGTTCCATTGCGGTAGTTTTCGATGAGATCATCGATTTTCTTTTGGATACGTTCCATGGTCTTTGCCATGCGATTGCGGGCTCTCGGCGAGAGAACAAGTTGATCGTAGGTGTAGCTGAATCCTCGCATTGAAATGTATAGTTTTAGCAGATGAGTTATATTGTTGAGGAATTCTCGTCCTGCTTGGGTGCCATAGTCTTTGATTATTCTGTGAAGGAGACTTTCAGATTGCTCAGCACCTATAGAGCGCCGGTCGATAACGCCTGAGACTAACTGGCCATTTCTGACCACTACATAAGCGTCGTATTTGCATGCTTCTTCTTCGCATTTTGTACAGCCTTGGCAAATGTTGGCTTTAAGAACGTAATTCAATGTTTTTGGCAGAAACAGGCTGAATATTTGTTTGCCTGACCACATGGGTTGCGGCTCCTTAATTTCTGGTTCTGGCAGTTCCCCAACGTATCCTGTTGTGGTTAGTAGCCTGTTAACTTCGCCTCTGGTCAGGTAGTTTCCTCTTCGAGTGAAGTAGTAGGCGCTTGTGATAAAGTCCCTTATTGCACCGATGATGGGTCCGCCGAATCTGGGTGAGAGGATTTGATCTTGAACCTGCATTAGCAGGAGTGCTTCGGTTCGTGCTTCTTCGCTTTGTGGAACGTGAAGGTTCATTTCGTCGCCGTCAAAGTCAGCGTTGTAGGGTGGGCAAACGCAGAGGTGGAGGCGGAAGGTCTTGTACGGCAAAACCCGCACGTAATGAGCCATGATGGACATGCGGTGAAGTGAAGGCTGCCGATTAAAGATTGCAATGTCACCATTCTTGAGGTGACGTTCAACTACGAATCCTAACTCTACAGCTTCAGCGATTTTTGTTCGGTCAACAACGAATTCAAGCCTAATGCGCTTGCCATCTGGCCTAATAATGTATAATGCGCCAGGATAGTTTTCTGGACCGTTAATTACGAGTTTCTTCAGTTCGTCAATGTTCCATGCTGTGACTTTTTCTGGAATAGATAACCGCATGGCAATATCTACTGGAACACCAACCTCGTTAATGTCAAGGTTCGGGTCAGGAGAGATGACGGTGCGTGCTGAAAAGTCAACTCGTTTGCCTGAAAGGTTGCTTCTGAAGCGGCCTTCCTTTCCCTTAAGCCTTTGCGAGAGAGTTTTTAATGCGCGGCCGCTGCGGTGCCTTGCCGGCGGAATGCCTGAAGCTTCATTGTTAAAGTACGTGGTAACATGGTACTGCAAAAGCTCAGAAAGGTCTTGAATGATAAGCGTAGGTGCACCCGCTTCCATGTTCTCCTTCAAACGCTGATTAATGCGAATGATGTCTACTAGTTTATGGGTTAAATCGTCTTCAGAGCGGATGCCTGATTCTAAAGTGATTGATGGGCGAACGTAAACTGGGGGTACAGGCAAAACCTGCAGGACCATCCATTCTGGGCGTGCAACTTTTGGGTTGAAACCTAAGATTTCAAGGTCTTCGTCTGAGACGCGTTCAAGCCTTTCACGAATCATGCTGGGTGTCAATGGCTCGGAGCCTGCTTCAGTCTGCTCGATAAACTTTGTTGGTTTTTCAAATGTAATCTTGTACTGCGCTGAGGCACAGTAGGGGCATTGTTTAGCTTTAATTTCAGTCATTATTTCCTTGTAAACTTCATCTGGAATTGTGCCTAAGAGCTCGCTGTACCGTTCGATTCGGGCGCGTGCCTTTTTGGAACCGTCTTCGGATAAGAGTATGCGACCGCAGCTGCGGCAGGTGGCTTTCAAAATGTCGAAGATAATTTTTGTAAATTCTATATGCACGATTGGTACGGCTAGTTCGATGTGTCCAAAGTGTCCCGGGCAACGAATGGCTGTGTTACCGCATGTTTTGCACCTTTGCCTTGGCTCAAGTGTGCCTAGTCTGCCATCCATTAAGCCAGCGGTGATGGGTGCGCCGTCTTCGTCGTAGGTGTCTGGGGTTTGGATTTCAACGACTGATTGTTTACGAAGATCTTTAGGTGAAATTAAACCGAATGAGATTTCATCAACTATTTTATGGATTAATTCTTCCGTTGACATGTTATGCCTTCTCCTTAAGTCTTAATTTTGGTGTAATGCACAAGCTTTGAAGCTCCTGTAATAGAAGCTTGAAAGCGTACGAGACGATTACGGGTGAAATCTTTGCTTTTTCGTCACAAATCCTGCAGACATAGCGTCTTTGTTTCATGTCGAAGTAAGCGATTTGACCACAGTTCTCGCAGATGTAGAGCGTGTACTTGTCGGACTCTTCCAGCAATCTGTCTCTGAGCAGCATGGCAGCGCCATGACCTATGAGGCAGTCTCGTTCCATTTCTCCGAATCTGAGACC
>JBEKKX010000024.1:0-35388 GCA_050010515.1 Bathyarchaeia archaeon | reverse complement strand
GAAGAAAACTGTATGAACTTACGCCTTAAGTGAATATTAATGCAAATCAAAATAGAATCAACCAAGAATAACCCGCTTCTGAAAAGGAAAGAAGTAGGCTTCACTATTATTCAAGGTCCAAAAGAAAAAACTCCTCCGAGGCTAGAAGTAAAAAAAGCCCTAGCCACTGAAATGAAAATTGGCGACGAAGTAGTTTTCGTTAAAAGAATGCACACAAAAACGGGAACGAACATCACACAAGGAGTTGCTAACGTGTACCAAACAGTTGAGCAGGCTAAAGTAGTAGAACCCGAATACATCAGGAAACGTAACAGTCCACCTGAAAAGCCTAAAGAAGAGGCGACAGCATAATGTCCAAGAAAGTACCACCAAAGAAAGAAGACAAACCAGCAGCAGCGCCAAAGGAAGAGGCGAAACCAGCGGCAACCGCGGAAGCAGCGCCAAAACCGCAAAAAGCTGAGAAAGCAAAACATGAAAAGAAGCACCGAGAAGAAAAGGGAGTTCATGCAATGTACAAAGTTGAAGATAACAAGGTTAGTAGAGCACGCCCAACCTGCGAGCGTTGTGGAGCAGGATACTTCATGGCAGATCACCATGACAGGTACACTTGTGGTCACTGCGGTTTTACTCGTTACAAACAGAAATAAACAGTTTTAAATCTCCCTTTTACGATTAGGTTCTGATGACCCGAAATGCTTAGAATTAACGTCGTAATAACCAGTATTACTGCTGAACGCTTTTGGGATATAAGGAAGCCAATCCCGCCAATTCAGATAAATACTAACATTAACGTTGTTGGTATGGAAAAGAAACAGGATGAATCTTTGGAAGTACCGTTTGTCCTGTCAATCGCGTTTAATCCATCTATCGCTCAAATGAGTCTAAAAGGGAATGCTTACGTTACCGGCGAGAAAAACGAAATTGAAAAAACTCTCAAAGACTATGAACAAAAAAAGCCGCCACCACAAATAATTATTCAATCAGTATCCAACGTTGTCTTCATTGAATCAGTGCTCATATCAAGAATATTAAATATTCCGCCGCCGGTTCCGCTACCGCAGATTCCTGAAGCTGGAAAACAGCCAAGCTCTAAACCTGAAGGAAGAGACTACAGCGCTTAACTATTCAATCCCCTTTTAATCCTTCCTAATTTTAAAACTCAAAGCGCTAGTTATAGAACCATATCAATACGCTGTATACAAAAGCATCAACAAAACAAATTAAAAAAAGTAAAAAATGGTTTATTTTAGCGGCACATACATTGATGAACGTGATGCGCCGATACCTGGTGTTCCATGCCTAACGGGTTTGTTAGTTATTGCGAATTCGCCTAGGTAATGCCCGATCATTTCAGGTTTAATTTCGACGTTAACGAATTCTTTGCCGTTGTGTATCTGAATTTTTATGCCAACCATTTCTGGCAGAATAATGAGGTCACGTACGTGAGTTTTAAGGTTGACTTCTTTGCCTTGTTTTTGGGCTTCTTTAGCTTCACGAAGCTTCTCCAGCAGTATGCGCTGTTCAGGAGTTAAACCGCGTTGTAGGCTTCGTCTTTGTCGTGAAGGAAGCAGGTTAATGAATTCATCCATAGACATGCTTATCAAACTGCTCAAATTGTGTCCGCGGTAACTAAATTCTTTGGGCATTTTTCATCTTCACCTTAAACTCATATTAAACGCTATAAACCTTCTGCCAATTCTTAGCGGATTGCGCGTTTCTTTTTCTGTCCTGGACCTCGTGCAGCGATCAACCCGACTTTTTGTCCTGGTGGAGCACCATGTGAAGTTGTTGTGCATCTGCGAGCGCTTCGTTTGCTGCTACCATATGGATGGCATGCTGGAACCATTTTGCGTCCGCTAACTCGCGGATACTTGTGGCCTTTAGCTTTCATTAGATGGAACATCGATCCTGCTTTCAGGAAAGGCTTCTCGATTCTTCCAGCTGCGGAGACTACGCCTACAGTTGTTAAGCAGTAGTCATTAACGTATCTTGTTCTTCCAGAAGGCAAACGTATCATTGTGCCTTGTGGAGTGTGACCGACAACAGTGGCGTAGGTGCCTGAAGACTTCGCCATTTTGCCGCCGTCTCCTGGACGGAGTTCTAAATCGCAAACTATAGTTCCTTCAGGTACTTTTCCTAAAGGAAGAATGTTGCCTATTTCGGCTGGAGCTTTTCCGCCGTAGCAAATTTGTTGTCCTATGAAAAGGCCTTCAGGGACAACTGTGTAGCAGGATAAGCCATTTTCAAATTTAACCAGTGACAGGGGTGCGCCGCTTCCAGGATTATGTACAAGAGCTTCCACTTTGCCGACTAATGAAGCCTCAAAAGATTCTTTGGGTGCTATTGTAGGGTACTTTGCGGGAGCAACTCGTTTGTGGGTTGAAGCCCGCCAGTTTTGTCCACCGCGACCGCGTCTTTGAACACGAATTCGTTTTCCCATAAGTCATGCCTTCTGTTAATTTACAATATTCCAAGTTTAATGGCGACGTCTGAAGCCTTGAATTCAGGGGTAAGCTTCACAAAGGCTTTTTTCTCGCCTTGAGGAGTGATTAGCAGATTTACTTTGCTTACTTTAACTTCATAAAGTTCCTCAACAGCGTGTTTCACGTCGCTTTTTCCTGCTTTTAAGTTAACTACGAATATGAGTTTGTTATCCCGTTCAACCATTAAGCTTGCGGATTCAGTCATTAACGGGTAAGATATAACTTCGTTGCTGTCCATTATGCACTTTCTCCTTCGCCGTAGAGTTTATCTAATCTTTCAATAGCGCCATTGGTCCATAACGTTAATCGCCCTGGATGAGTTCCTGGCGCCAACATTTCAGTATTAAGATTGGCAACCGTAGTAACGTCAACGCCTGGAACATTACTTGCAGCGTTCACTAAGCCTTTATTCTCAACCACCACAATAAGCGGTCCAACGGCTTGCTTCATTTTTCTTCCTCTATGCTTGCCCTTGCCTGCGCGGATTTTTCGGCTGTCCCGCACTCGGGTAATGTCTTGTATGATACCTAAGCTTGTGAGGGTTTCCTCGACTTCTTTAGCCTTCGTTAAACCTTCAATAGCGTTGTCAACTATCAAGGGTATCTTGAGGACATTTTCGATCTTGTGACCGCGTGAAGCCACTGTGTCTTTTTGCGCAGTAGCTGCAATCGCTGAAAATAATGCTAGTTTAGCCTCTTTCTTTGGTATGCTTTTTAGGATTTTCTTTTCAGCTCTTGGCGGGTGAGGTTGCCTTCCTTTAACTGTGCTTGGAGCAAAAGCTGCTCTTCCACTGCCACCTTTGATGCGGGGAACTCTTGCAATTGCGCTGCCTGTTCCGCGTGATTCTGCAGTGGTTCTTTTTCCAGCCATAGGATCTCTGCCTTGCGGTTGTATACTGCTGGATTGTATGGCTAGCACTGCACGTTTTATTACGTCTGGTCTTAGCGGTGTTGAGAATATTTTGGGAAGTGTTATTTTCCCTGTTGATTCGCCTTTTAAGTCAAAAATCTCTGCTTTTTTTTGTTTAGCCATGGCTTTTCAACCTATTTTCCTTGTGGAGATTCCAGCGATACATATGTGATTTGTGGTGCTGCCTCAGGGATTTCTCTGGGCGGGCGTGCAGGAACACGCAAGCGAATTTGGCGTTTTTCTGTTCCGGGGATGCTGCCTTCGATTAGTATGTATGGTCCTTTTACTTCCCCATATCGGATGTATCCGCCTTTAACTGTTACTTCTTTGCCGTCCTTGCCGATTTTTAGTATGCGTTTGTTGAATTCTATGCGTTGGTGATAGCCCATCTGTCCTGCTCTTGGGATTGAGTACATTAGGTGGTGCGGATTCCATGGACCTAAAGTGGCGATGCCGCGTTTTGTTTTTCTTCCCTTGTGCTGCAGGATGGTTACTCCCCAACGTTTTACTGGTCCTTGGAAGCCTTTTCCAGCTGTGATTCCTCCAATGTCTATGTATTGTCCGTCTTTGAATACTTCTTCAGGTGCTACCGTTTTGCCTATAAGTTGCTTGGCATATTCAAACTGCTGCTGAATTGTGCCTCCGCCGATTTGGATTTCAGATGTTTCAGGCTTTTTCTTTGAGAGGCTGGTTTGAGATGGTTGAGTTGCTGTGATGACTCGGATTGCGGATGTTACGTTGAGGTTTTGCTGGATTTTCTCAAGCATCGCTTCGGTGTTAAAGTTTTCTGGAAGAACCAGGGTTCGGTCAAGGATTGCTGGCGGCTCTTTCATCCATGCTTCCGAAATGTTCTGGAGTCCATAGGGTGTTTTGGTGTAAGTTCGCATGCCACAGACAAGTATAGGTGGCGTTTCTAGTATGGTTGCGGCTTTCATGACTTCTTTTCCAAAGTGAGGTGAACGTTTACGGTCTTCAATAGTGAAGACATAAGTCATGCCTGCCTTGTAGGCTGAAAAACCTAAAAGTTTTGGAGAATCAGATTTTATTTCTGGCCAATAACGGATTCGCGCAACTGGTTTTTTAGCGCGTTTCCTAGGTAAATAAGCAAGTGAACCATGTTTTGGAGCATGAGTTTTACGATGTCCCATTCTACTTCAGCTTCGCGCCCTAAGCAAATAGAAAATAACGTTATAAACGTTACCATTAAAAATAAGAAAGCAAGGCACATTTAAGTGTCCAGCCAAATTTGTTGATCTTTGAGCAGTTGGGGTTTATGGGTTGATTATTTTTCGGGTCGGCTTTTGACTTAGGCATTTACGAGTTGTCCCGATGCTCTTCGCTAGTTTCAATTTTGTTATAGAAATTCAGTTGCTAAATTGATACCCTATCCCGCCTTCTTGATCACAGAATTCAGGTGCGCAATTTCCAGTCAGAACAGTTTTTTTATTTAACAGGTTCCTTTTCATGGAGATGAAACCCAGACTTTTTTAGAGTCAAATGCAACTTTGTTTTAGGCTGGAAATGTTTTTACACTGCAGAAGCAACGTTGTATTCAAGCCGGGGTGGCAGAGTGGTTAATGCGCTGGCCTTCCTCGCAATCAATGTGTGAGGACCAGATTCGAGATCCAACATTGCACAAAGTGGGCAAGCCAGCCAGTGGGCCTCGTGCTCGCAAGGGTTCGAATCCCTTCCCCGGCGCCATTTTATTATGCTGTTTTGCTGAAGCATGGGGCCTAAAAGCTAAAGGAGTACTTTACGTAATAATGGCTGCTCTTCGATGTGATTTATTAGATAATGTAGAGGCAAAAGAAACAGAGCTAACTCTTGTGCGCAAAGGCTTAAGAATTGAACCAAACCTGTTGGCAAGAATAATAAAAGAAATGGATTCCTACAATCGCAAATGCAAGTAACCGTATTTACAGTAATTGGGGTCGAATCCTTTCCTATTTGCAATTATTTAGCTCAGAATTAATACCCGAGGATGAGTCATAGATTTCCAAAACATTTTTCTACTTAAAAGTAGGGAGTTATAAAGAATGGTAGAAAATACAGTAAAGAATACTAATCCGATCTGGATAAGCCGAGAATTCGCAAGATGCAGTGGCTGCCGCAAATGCGAAATCGCCTGCTCTCTGCATCATGAAAATAAAATCTGGCCTGAAGCGTCGAGAGTTCGCGTGTTTATGCTTGTTCCAGGCGCAGAATTTCCACACTTATGCACGCAGTGCGAGGACTATCCATGCGTTGAGGCTTGCCCGTTCAAAGCTCTTGCCGTAAACAAAGAAACCAGCGCTGTCACCGTTAACGTGGATAAGTGCACGGGCTGTGGCAAATGCATTGATGCCTGTCCAGGTAAAGTTCCGCATGTTCACCCTCAGAGTAAGAAGATTTTGATCTGTGACCTGTGTGGCGGCGACCCGCAGTGCACCAAAGTCTGCCAGGAAGGCGGCTGGAACTGCTTAAAAGCCGTTGACCGTGAAGATCACGAGTTCAAGCTTTATGCGCGTACTCCTGAGGAGACTGCTAGAAACCTTGCCATTAAGTTGTACGGCGAAAAAGCGGAGGAATTCCTTTAATGCTCGGTTACGCTGGAAAATTCTTAGAAGTAGACCTTTCAAAATCAAGCTTCAAAAACACAACGCTTCCCGAAGAATGGCTTAAAGACTATATGGGAGGAAGAGCGCTAGCCGCAAAAATCCTAAGCGAAAGGCTCATCCACAAATGGGAGAACGTTGACCCGCTTGGACCTGAAAACATCCTGCTTTTTATGCCCGGACCTTTCACGGGGTATTTCCCAGGCGGCAGAACCTGCGTAACAGGCAAATCACCACAAAGCAACGGTACGGTAGGCTCCACGGTTGGCGGCGAATTCGGGGTGGAACTTCGATGCGCAGGTTACGACGGCATAATCGTCTCAGGAAAAGCTGAGAAACCAGTTTACCTATTCATTAAGGATTCTGATGTGGAGCTCAGGGATGCCAGCAGCATCTGGGGCAAAGAGGGCAAACAAACTGACGCTTTGTTGAACCGTGAATGCCGACGCTTGTTGGCTGAGCGTTATCCGCATGTGGGTGTTTGGAAGGAGCCAGCTAAACTGTATATTGGACCTGCTGGTGAACGGAAAGTTCGCACATCGGTTGTTGTGGCTAAGTGGACTCATGCGGCTGGCTACGGTGGCTACGGCGCAGTTATGGGGTCAAAAAACCTCAAAGCAGTGGCGGTTAAAGGCACAGGGCCGCTGCCTGAAGCCGCAGATTTGGAGAAAATCAAGCAAATGATTGATGATGTCTGCAAAGGTTCTTACGCTAACGTGTTGTGGCGCAGATGGGGAACTGGTGGAGGTGGCTATAGTTTCGGCGCTGAAACCAGTTCTGAGCCTGTTCGCAATTGGCAGGAAGAGTGGCATGACCAAAGGAGCTACGGCGTGGATCAGTTTGAGAACAAAGTTTGGGTAAAACCTGCATGGAGCGATTTCGGGTGCCCCACAAACTGCTTGAAAATTAGCTGCATCCGCTCAGGCAAATACAAAGGCGCCATAACGGATAATCCTGATTATGAGTTGCAGGCTTTTCTGGGTCCAAATTTGGGTTTGTTTACGCCTGAAGAGAACGTGTACTTGTCCTCGCTTATTGAAGATTTAGGCATGTGCGGCATCCAAGCAGGAAGCGTCATGGGTTTCGCGGCTGAACTGTTCCAACGCGGTATCTTAACCAAGGCTGAACTGGATGGTTTAGAGTTGAAATGGGGCGACGTTGACGCTTTTGCCGCTTTGGCAAAGAAAATCGCGTACAGAGAAGGCATAGGTGACTTGCTGGCTGAAGGCACATACCGAGCAGCACTTAAGCTTGGAAAATTGAAAGGCAAAAACCTCCTGCCTTACACTGTGACTAGCAAAGGCATCAGTATCGGCGCGCACGGCATCCGAAGCGGAAGAGACTTCTCACGAGAAATAGGCTACGCCTGCAGCGTACAGGGCGGCGACCACTCATCCATGACTGACTTGCCCATCGACGGATGGGGCAGTGAGATTTGGCAAATATTCAACGATTCAGCAGTAATGTGCATTTTCACTTCATTTAGCATATCGCCAAACTTTAGATATGAATTCTACAATGCAGTCACAGGTAAAAGCTTAAGTCGCAAAGGATGGCTAAACGGCGGCGGAATGAAAACGCTACAGATACAGCGTGCTCTTCTGCTTCTCGGCGGACCTGACTTAAAATGGAACCCGAAAGTTGACGATGACAACCCAGAGAGGTTCTACGAGCCTCTGCCTTCAGGACCCTGCAAGGGACAAGCCGCTGACAAGGCAAGCGTGAAACAGAAAGTGCGGCAATACTATGAGCAAGCAGGATGGGACCAAAACGGCATACCTACGTCCGAGACACTAAGTAAGCTAAAAATAGAATTTGTTGATAAAAGCTTGAGCAGACTAAGAAGCTAAATCTCCAAAAGAATGCAAAATTTTCGGAAAATTATGCACTCTAACCCATAATTGTTGGGTGTGCATCTTCTTCATTAATGTGATGCATAACATGGATCGCTAACCCTGTGGCGGCGCCTGCAGAAAGCCCTAAAAGCAAATTGTTAAGAGGCGCATACTGCCTGACCAACCCTAAAACTACAAGTGCATCAAAAACCAACGCAACTGCCAAGTAACCAACGCACCACATTTTAACGCTCATTCCTCTAGGCTTGTTTATGCCAATGCCACCTAACAAGCCGAACATAACCAAGAAGCCAATTAAAGCATAGATCCAATCGTAACTCAAGCCTTTTCACCTGTCAGTCTGGCTTATGTTCATTTAGAGCTTTATTAGCTTATCGAATACAAGCCTCAGATAAAGATGCATTATCGTTAATCCAGTACATAATTACCGTTAGGTTTTTTTACCTTCATATGAGAATCTTAACTACCTTAAGGATGTGGATGCGTTAACAAAATTCGACGCGGGACAATGCCATAAATGGGCTCAACTTTTGCTTGCAAGGCAACAAAAGCTCAATCAAGCCTTAACTGCAATAACAGAAGAAGACTTTGATTTAGCAAAGCGGTTGTTTTCTCAAATTTTTATCGGAGTAAACGGCGGCAAACAAGCTGATCCGGGCATGGCTGGTTCACTCTTGTATCACATGGCGATGGTTACAAAGATGGAATCGGAAACACACGTGCTTATTGATGAGTTGCATGTAGACTTACCTGACATATCCCTAAAACTTAGCAAGATTTACAGTGATTTTGAATCTGACGTGAAAGAGCTGACCAAGGAAGTTACGCCTTTTACCGTAGACTTTCAGGAAATAGCCTCAACCCCACATCTTGGAACAGTAGAAAAAATCAACCTTTTTACAGGTTTAACCAAAGAAAACAAAGCACTGGAAAGCCTGCTAGACAACAAGAACCCCGAGGCGTCTGCTGCACTAAAAAAATTGTTCCGTTCCTGGACCGAGCAGATCATACGGATGCGTTTAATCCAAGAATACGAAACAATAAAGGGTTTACTAGTTACAGCTGAACTGGCAAAAAGTATCGGCGTGCCAGCGCTTGAGAATGCAATGGAAAGGTTGCAGGACAAGTTCGGTCAAGAAACCGTTGACATAGCTCTTGACGTGACGCTTAAAGTTGGCATGAAAAGAGAAAAACTGCAATCAATCATGTTAAGCGACCACTTCATAAATTACACCATGGACATAGATACATTGGACGGGCACATGGAGTTTTTGAATTGCCCGATTTTTGGAAGCCACAAATATGCCGAGGAAAAATACGGTATAAACTCTCAGGCAACTGCTCTTTTTTGTACCCATTTCTGTTTTGCTCATGCCAAAGCAATGCTGGACACAGTTCTTCCTTTCCCATTTACATTGTGGCAGCCTAAACGAATAGCGACACATGGCAACTGCGAGTTTTACCTAAAACTTTCATACTCGCCTGCGGCAAAGGCGTCTGAACGGTTTATTCCGCTTGTTATGTCATGGAACATCACGCGCGAATGCAACATGAAATGTTCCCATTGCTACATTAACGCTACAGAGAAAAAACTTAACAGTGAATTAACCACTCAAGAAGCCAAAAACCTCATGGATCAAATCTACCAAGTTAGTGCACCACTGTTAATACTAAGTGGCGGTGAACCTCTCTTGCGCCAAGACATTTTTGAACTCATAAGCTACGGCTCAAAGAAAGGTTTGAAGATGGGGCTAGGAAGCAACGGAAGCCTCATTGATGAGGCAGTGGCAAGAAAACTCAAGGATGCCGGTATAGCCACTGTTTCAATCAGCTTGGATTCCAATATTCCAGCTCAGCATGACGAGTTCAGAGGAGTGGCGGGCGCGTGGGAGAAAGCGGTCGAAGCCTGTAAGGCTTTGAGGAAAAACAATGTGCTTGTTCAAGTCAACACAACGTTAACCCAGCAGAACTACAATCAGATAGACGACATAATGTCATTGGCTGAGAGCATAGGCGTTGAAAACTTCCATTTGTTTTTCCTTGTTCCGACAGGTCGAGGCACAAAATTAAACGATATTTCCCCAGAAAAATACGAGGAAATGATTACAAAAACATTTGCAAAAACCGCCAATCACAAGCTAAACGTGAGACCTTCCTGTGCACCGCAGTTTATGCGAATCGCCAAAGACATGGGCTTAGATATGAGACAGTGGATTCGCGGTTGTATCGCAGGATTATACTATTGCCGCATTTACCCCAACGGAGACGTAACACCCTGCCCGTACCTGCCAATTAAACTGGGGAATGTACGGGAAAAAAGCTTTAAAGAAATATGGTTCAACTCAAAAGTCTTCAACGATTTAAGGGATCCTAATTCGCTGAAGGGCAAATGCGGGGCCTGTGAATACCGCTTCTTATGTGGTGGCTGCCGAGCCCGCGCCTATGGTCTCTCTAATGATTTTATAGATTTCTGCGGAGACCTCCATGAACCTACAGAGTTAAAAAGCGATTATCTAACTGAAGATCCATGGTGCGTCTACCAGCCAAAAACAACTCGCAAAGCCACAAATTAAAGAAGCTGAGGAAACAGTTGCCCAAGCTTGTGTAACTTCGGATTCTCCGCTTGTAAATAAGACACTAAAAGAAGCACGTGTGCATGAGGAAACAGGCATGTGGGTTTTAGTGATTAAAAGAGGAGAGAAATGTTTGCGTCCTCGAGCAGACTCAAAAATCCAAGTTGGCGACGTATTGGTTGCTTCAGGATACGCTGAAGGCGCTGATGACTTAAAGAAGCTTGCTTCCCCAGCCCAAACGTGCAATGTAGAATAGTTAGCATCTTTATTTCAGATTCATTAATACTATAAGTCAGTAAGCACCATTCATAATGAAATCAGTTTATCGTTGGTTAAAGAGAAGCGAGGGAAAAGAACGTTTACCTGCCCGAATCCTGCATGTAGGAAAACCTTCAGTGCAACACTTAAAACCTTAAATTTACAGCAGGATCCAGCACAGACATATGCCGCCTGCCCATTCTGTTTAACAAAAATAACTGAAGTGCAAATAGAAGCCAGTAATAAACCAGAAAAAACACAAGTTGAAACAATTCTCTCTAAAGAGAAGCCAAATAGAAGCAAAGAAAAACCATCCGCCTGCCATTATCACCTGGGCTACTTAAGTGAACGAGAAAAAAATCAGCAAATCCCTGATGAATGCATCATTTGCCAAGATATTGTTGAATGCATGCTTAGAAAAATGAGAACTTAATTGAAATAACATTTCATTTTTTCGCGAGAAAGATATTTAGAATTAAAAAAATGAAAGAATAAAGATAGGAAAAATAATGTAATTTATTTCTTTTTCTTGGTTGTTTTTTCTTCGGTGGCAGGTGCTTCATCCGTTTTGACTGGCGCTGACTCTTCTACTTTTGGTTCTTCTTTTTTCTCTTCAATTTCGGTTGTTATTTCTTCAATTGGTTTTGGAGGCGGTGTTGTTGCCATTGTCCAGCCTATCCATGCACCAATCGCCAGAATAGCGATAAATGCTATGGACACAAGAACCAGTACTGCATCTAGCCTGACAGAGGTCCCATTAAGTTTGAACACCTGTTGAGGAACACTTACTAGAATGACGTAGCCTACAGCGACTATAACGCATACAGCAAGTATTGCTCCACCTATTCCTTGATCTTTGCTAACCATTTAAGTCACCACTTTATAGCCATTTATTATGTCAAGCAATTTAAAGTTTGTCATGGTTTTAAGCGTGTCCGCGTTTATGTTGTTCCCATTTCCCAAGTTGAAAGGTACTTTTTCTGTTCAGCGGTAAGTTCGTCGATATTTACTCCCATCGTTTTCAGTTTTAGCTCGGCAACTTTTTCGTCAATTTCTTTTGGGACGGTGAAGACTTTTGACATTAACTTCGCTGTTTTAGCTATGTATTCTGAGCATAACGCCTGGTTAGCGAATGACATGTCCATGACTTCGGATGGGTGCCCTTCTGCCGCGGCCAAGTTTACTAGTCTGCCTTCGGCTAAAAGGTAGAGTTTTCTGCCGTCTTTTAGTGTGTACTCTTCTAGGTTGGGTCGCATTGTTCTTTTAGCGGTTGACAGTGAGTCTAAATCTTTTATGTTTACTTCCACGTTAAAGTGCCCACTGTTAGCCATTATGGCGCCGTCCTTCATTTTTTGCATATGCTCTTTTCGTATTACACTGATGTCTCCTGTGGCAGTTACAAATATGTCACCTATAGCCGCTGCTTCAGCTATTGGCATAACACGCAAACCGTTCATTACTGCTTCCAACGCGCGAGTAGGCTGGACTTCTGTTACTATAACGTTGGCGCCTAAGCCTTGAGCTCGCATGGCTATGCCTCTTGAGCACCAACCGTAACCGCAAACTACAAAGTTTTTGCCTGCTATCAATATGTTTGTGGCTCTTAGGATGCCGTCAATTGTGCTTTGCCCTGTTCCATATCGGTTATCGAAGAGGTATTTTGTGTACGCATCGTTTACCGCTACGATTGGGTATTTGAGGCTGCCGTCTCTTTCCATTGCTCTTAGGCGGATTACGCCTGTCGTGGTTTCTTCTGTTCCACCTTTAACATCTTTCAGTTGTGCTTGACGTTTGCTATGTAGCGTACCGACCAAGTCTGCTCCGTCGTCTAGAGTTATGGATGGCTTGTAATCTAACACTTTGTCTATGCACTTGTAGTATTCTTCGGTATTTTGTCCTCTCCAAGCAAAAACATGAAGACCCTTATCTGCCAAAGCTGCGGCGACATCATCTTGGGTTGAGAGCGGGTTGGAACCGCATAACGCGATTTTGGCTCCTCCAGCAATTAATGCTTGCACTAGGACGGCTGTTTCTTTAGTAACGTGGAGGCATGCGCCCAAAGTTAAGCCTTTTAATGGTTTTTCTTTTTCAAACCTGCTTTTAATCAGGTTTAATACGGGCATATGACGTGATGCCCATTCAATCTGTAAATGACCTTGCGGTGCTAAACTTTTATCTTTAACCTGGAATTCTTCCATAAATATTCCTTCTTTTTAGGAAGAGTATGTCTTCTACCTATTTAGAATTTACTTTAAGTTAAGGGCATTAAAATCAGGGGATGGCACATAACTCGGTTTATGGACTGGAAAAAGTTTAATTACAACTCGTCAAAAGCTAACAGTAAGAAGGCTGTATGATTGAAGGAACCTTTTGCCAAATTTATCAAAGCCAATTTGGGACCCAAAACGTTACTAATTACGTGTGGATTGCCTGGAACTTGGAAAACAGAAACCTCAGAGGAAATCTCAAAAATCAAAGGGTACCCCATTCTCCGAAGCGATTTAATCCGCTTAGAAGTTTTAAAGAATAAGGATGTTTTTGACGCAAAAGTCGCAGGAAACATGAATAAACGCTTATCTGTCTATGATGAAGTCTTTCGAAGAGCAGACGATCTTGCTAAGAAAACTGTTCCCGGCATTATTTTGGATGCAACCTTTGTTGCTCAAGATTTAAGGCGGCGAGCGGCTGAAATTGCAGCGAAACATAACATGACGTTTGTTATTCTGCAAACGAGCTGTCCTGAAGAAGTATCGATCGCTAGGATTGAGCGACGTACAAAAGAGAAGTATGAGTCAAACGCTTTAACAGTAGAAGCATACCTTGCTAATAAGAGCAAGTTTGAACCAGTTGACATTGATGACCTAAAGAAAAGGTATCCGACACTTAAGATAATACATTTAACAGTTGACACCTGCCATGATAACTCTGAGGACTGGTACGTTATAGGGATGGAAAAAAGGTAACGGGGACACAGTTCGATAATGATAATCGACTTGCATATTCACTCCAACGCTTCAGACGGAAAGTTAACTGTTCAAGATATTTTTAAGGAAGCAAAAAACCGAAACATTGGTTTCATGTCGATTACGGATCACGATTCTATTGGCTGTCAAACTCAAGCCATTGGAACTGCAAAAAAAGAGCACATTCGATATGTTACTGGAGTCGAGCTAAACATAACCTTTGTCCACCCAAAGTACCATGAAGGCAAAGCTGTTTCTCTGGATTTCTTAGGCTACCAATTTGATGCCAACAATAAGGCGCTGGAAAGCAAACTTGAGACGATGGCAAAATATCGAGAAGAAAGAGCGGCAAAAATCCTTGACAACCTAAATGCGGAATTTAAAAAAGAACACATTGCAGCATTAACTAAGGATGATTTGAGGAAGATTGAAGAGTCGGTTGACGGAGTGCTTGGCAGACCCCACATCGCAGATTATTTAGTAAAGAAGAACATCGTTAAAACACGACAAGAAGCCTTTGATAAATACCTTGTAAAGTGTGATGCCCCAAAGTACCCGCTTTACTTGGAAGAAGCGTCAAAACTTGTCAAGGGCGCTGGCGGAAAATTGGTTTTGGCTCATCCTAACGATCCTCATGGAACTTCGCTAGTTGCATTAACTAAATCGTTAGTTGAGCAAACGGAAATTATCCGAGAAAAAATGTTACCGTACATTGACGGCGTTGAATGCTGGCACTCGAGAAACACGGCTGAAACAACAAACCACTATGTAGCATTCGCAAAGGAACACGGGTTAATCATGACAGGTGGAAGCGATTGCCACCAAAAACCAATCATTATGGGTACAGTTCAAGTTCCTGATTGGGTAGCTAACCAATTCGTATAATTGAATGATTGTTTACAGGTTTTTCGCGTAGTCGACGACAAGTTTGAAGTAGGCTTGTGCTTCTTTTGTTGCGGCTATTTTTTCTTCGCTGCTAACGTTGGGGTCGTCAAGTTTGAAGCTGATTACTTTACCACGTACATACGCTCTATAGCACTTGTAAAATGGGAGCAGCTTTGTTAATTGTTGGTCTTTAGAGTACAGTATGTATCTTTCTATGAAATAAGCTGACAAATCAGGCCGCTGTTGAAAATCTAGATCCATATCTAAAAAGGACACATCTGAAGCTACGTCAGAGTATCTGAAGCGATCGTTGAATTCTATGGCATCAAAAATGCAGATTTTGTCTGTAATAAAGATGTTTCCTGAATGCAAATCGCCATGGCAGTCTCTAATTTTGCCGTTTTTTATTCTGTTTTCAAAAAGCGGCTTATTCTTCTCCATAAAGTTGTTGACTCTGTTTTGAATAAATTTGTACTCAGCGACCGGGATTGTTTGGTTGACGTATTTTTGGGTTTGCGAGAAATTTTCGTCCCAGTTAGTCTTTATGATTTTAAGGGAACCGTACTCTTTTATTTCGGTGCTTGTTTGTGCTTTGGAATGAAATTGCGCGATTTTTTTTGCTATCTCGTCAATTGTTTTATCGTCCACTTTGTTCTCGTTAAGGAGCACTGTCATTATTTTTTCTTGGGGCAAGCGCTTCATCTTTAAGGCATATTCAACTGTTTCGCCAACACCGTTTATCTTGATAATATTTGATTTGTTGATGGGCACGACTTCAAGATAGATGTCTGGGCAAAGTCGACTATTGAGCTCTAACTCTTTTTCGCAGAAGAACCGCCGTTTTTCAAGTGTAGAAAAGTCTAGAAAACCAAAGTTTACGGGTTTTTTGACTTTGTAAACAAAATTTTTGGTTAAGAAGACAAAGGATATGTGTGTTTGGATTAATTCGATTTTGCCTGGGTCTTCCGGGTAAGCTTCTGGACCAAGAAGAGCGTCTACCACTGGTTTTTGGGCTTGCATCTGTTATGTTTCTTCCCTTGAGGTGTATACTCTTGTGAAAGCCATCCAATAAATATAGGGTATATCTATTTTAAGCGGTTACTTGATTGAGATATAACGAGGGGATAGAGAGTGAAGAGCGACAAGCTAAAGGACCTTAAGAAGGCACTCATAAAAAGCGGTTATTCTAGTGACACGATAGAGGAAATAGTTAGGTGGTATTGTTAACTTCTTGAAATTGTTTTACAAAATCTAATACGTCATCAGCATGCTCTTTCGAAATATGCTTATTGAGATACAGTGAATCGGCAATCTCAGAGATTTTAGCTAAAGCATGAACTCTAAAGCCTAGCTTTTCCAAGTTTTCTTTGCCGCCTTGCTCCCGGTTAACAACAACCAGCAAGTGCTTAACATTACCGCCTAGCGCTTGCAGAGGCTTGATTCCTTCAACTTTGGATAAGCCTTCGCTTATGACATCATCGAAGAAAAGGATATTATCGCCTTTGGCTACATCTGCGCCGGCGATTCTGCCTGTAACACCATAGGCTTTTTCCTCTTTCCTAACTACAATACAGGGCAGGTTTACTTTGCAGGCGATACTTGGCACTATTAGCGCGCCTTTAAGTTCAATAGAGGCCAATTTGTCTATTCTGCCAGAAACCATTATTTGCTTAACCTGTTCAGCAGCTAAATCAGCTATAATGCATATTTGTTTTGGTGAAGAAAGTAAACGTGCAAGGTCAATATAGTATGGGCTGATTGCTCCAGACTTAATTTTAAAGCTTCCAAACTTTAAGCATCCAGAAGAGTAGAGAGCATTAGCCACTTTATCGGTAATACTTGACATATCAACCATCATAGAATTCAATACAAACCAGCAAATTTAACCCTTTACCACGAAGAAGGATCAAGTAAAAGTAAGTTAAACGACTAAGTCTGCCATGTCAACACTGCGTTCATAAATCTGCCTAAGGAAAGATACAGCTGCCAGAACTTGAGGCATCAAATCTATAGAGGAATCTTTTGCGACGCGTTCAATATTTGAGTAAGTTGAATCCATTTTTCCTCGGAGGTCGCGTACATGCTCAGCTAAAGAGATGTCTTTAGTTACAAACGCTTTCAACGCTTGCTCATGAGCTTCAAAACAGACAGCTTGCAAATCAACAAGTAATTTCTGCATTTCCCCAGAAAGCTTCACTCCATCGAGTGCTACGGTTTTTGTAGCCACCTGAACACATGCGTCACCTATGCCTTCAATTAAACTTGCAGCCAAACGATAATCTAAACAGTCTATCGGAGTAATCCTTAGCTTCTCACTTAAACGTGGATTTTGAATTATTGTTCGTAAGATTCTAACTAATAAAAAATATAACCTGTTACTTTCGTCATCTCTTGCTATAACACTTTTAGCTAGTTGCAGATCACCACTAACAAAAGAGTTAGTAGCGTCACGAATCATCCCAGCGACAATAGCGTAGTTGCGTTGCAAAATTTTTTCAGGCAAAAATCCAGATGGTTCCAGTAAGCACTGTAAAACTATTGCTGAAGACGTTTCTTCAACAATTTCTAATCCAATCAGTGAAGTAACCGTTGATTTAACCGTGTTTCTAACGTCATAAGCTATTCGGTCCTTTGCCTCAATACGAATCACGTCATAACCAAGCAGATAACGACCAATAATCTCCCGACCCAAGTAAGGACCAACATTTAAAGAAGCAATTCTCGGCTGCTGCTCAACATTGTACTCAGAATCAACAATAAGCTTGCCATCACTAGTTACATTCACACTCACTAAAGCGCCTTTTTTTAAACCATTCTGTTGAGCCCAAGCTCTAGGCAAACAAACAAAAAAAGTGCCGGTTGGTGTTTGTTGAACTTTGCGTAATTCATCCATAATAGTACCCCAGACGAGATATAACATATCTAAACTATAGATCGTTTATATAAACTAAGTTGATTTTGAATAATTAACGATTAATACGTAATCAACGCTACAGTAAACGCTAGCATACTTCACCAATAAAATCAACAGAACCCTTAAACTTCAAAAATTTATTCTGCAAACAAAAAACAGTAAATAACGCAAAAGCATAAGAGCCTAAACATAAAGCATGCACTCACCCACTTGCTAACAAGAACACGATCAAAATGAGCGAAAAAGAAAAACTACAAAAAGCAATCGAAGCAACAATCGCAGCAGGATACCAACTAAACAGCGAAGCCTTTGAATTCTTAAGCCAAAACTCAGACACAACCGATCCAGTTGGCATTATAAACTTAGCACTTCAAAGGATAGCCGGCTTGCAAGAAAAACCGTTCTTTATAGACAAAGTATTCTTAGAAACCTTGGTGCAACAGCTAACAGCACCCGCCACAGAAACACAGCCTCAGCAACAGCAAAACGCCGTAGAGCCACCAGCACCACAGCAAATAAGTACAGTCGAAAGCACTTTTTATCCCTACGCCAAGGACATAAAAGCAAACATTAACATTCTGGAAGATTCAACATGCAAACTTAGCTCCAACGGCACCCTTGAAGAATATCTGGAATATTTCCAGGACAGGTTTAAACGAATCGAACGCTTGCTAAGACAAAGAATCGACGTTAAAGCTGCAACACCAATACTAGAAGCACTCAAATCACCAGCTAAAACAAAACTCAAAATAATCTGTATGATAACAGAAAAAAGAGAATCAAAAAACCAAATGATACTATCAGTTGAAGACTTGCAAGGAAGCACAACTGTCTTAGTGCCTCAAAAAGCACCAGAAGAAGTCCGCAAAAAAGCGCTCCTTCTTTTGCAGGACCAGGTAGTATGCTTGGCAGTGATAAAAACAAGAAGTAACCTTTTCCTAGCTGAGGATATAATTTTCCCTGAAATAGGTAGAAAAACCCAACAAAGAGCCCAAGAACCAGTTTACGCTGTCTTAACATCAGACCTTCACATTGGCAGCACCAAATTCCAAAAAGAAGCATTCAAACGATTCATACTTTGGCTTAAGGGAAAATATGGAAACGAGCAAATGAAGGAAATAGCAAGCAGAGTAAAATACGTATTAATCGCAGGCGACATTGTTGACGGAGTTGGAGTTTACCCCAACCAAGCAAAAGAACTATCCATACGAGATGTTCATAAACAATACAATTTTGCTGCGAAATATCTGGAAAAAATCCCTGAATATATTGAAATAATTATTTCCCCAGGTAATCATGATGCGTCACGCAAAGCTTTACCCCAGCCTGCCATACCTGAAGGCTATTTGATTGGAATGCAAGGTAAAAAGAACATTCATTCTGTTGGGAGCCCATGCCTGTTAAGTCTACATGGTGTAGAAGTTTTAATGTATCATGGTCGCAGTTTAGATGATATTATCGCGGTTATACCTGGAATGGATCATGAGCACCCAGAAAAGGCAATGAGGCTACTTATGCAAAGCCGCCACTTAGCTCCAGTATACGGTGGAAAAACCATGTTGTCCCCAGAAAACCGTGATTACCTAGTTATCGATAGGGTTCCAGACATCTTTCATGCCGGGCATATTCACGTTTTAGGTTACTGCAATTATCGTGGAGTGCTGGTTGTGAATTCAGGCGGTTGGCAAGAACAGACTGATTACATGGAGAAATTAGGGTTGGTTCCTACACCGGGAAAAGTTCCAGTAGTAAACTTGCAAACGTTGGAGACTACTATTCTCTCATTTAACTAATTTTCCAGCGGTTTTTAGCTAGTATCACTTGATCCTTTATGCGAGGATTGCAGGGAATAATCGAGTAAGCTGCCAAATCTGTTATCACTGCCAAATACATCCTTTATGAGGCTTCTTGAAATTTCAAGCCTGATTTTTTTGGTTCTGCCATACCGCCCCATACTTACAACTTTCGCGTTCACAAGTCCCATGGAATCAAGCTCGTTAATTAGCGTGCCTAATCGACGTTGTGTCAGAAGGCCAGCACCCATTTCGCCGCACAGTTCATTGTAAACATCGTATATTTCGCCTGTAGTAGCACTTGGCTTGTTCAAGTGATAGACGCTAAGAAGCACCAGTTTTGAATGCAATGTTAAATTTTTGAGCGCTTCAACCACTCGGTTGTGTTCAATATGCTTTTCTGCTTGACGTACATGCTCTTCTGTAATCAACTTAGCGCCTTGTCGCTCAGCAACTTCTCCAGCGACACGCAACAAATCCAAAGCTCGCCTCGCATCGCCATGTTCTGCAGCAGCCAAAGCTGAGCAAATATTTAATGCTGAATCAGACAAAACTCCTTCGTGGAAAGATAATTTTGAACGTTCAAGAAGAATGTTTCGAAGTTCAGCTGCGTCATATGGCCTGAAAACTAGTTCTTCTTCGCTAAGAGAACTAAAAACTCTAGGATCCAAAAATTCCTTCAAGCGTAGGTCGTTTGATATGCCTATTATCGAAACTTTGCTCTTACTTAGAGTTTCATTTATCCTTGTTAATTCGTACATAAAAGCGTCTCCGCGGTCTTTGATCAGGGCATCAATTTCATCGAGAATTATTATGAAAATTATTCTAGAAGAATCTAAACCTGCTCTGAACCTATCAAACACTTCACCAACAGATAAGCCTGTAAAAGGTATAGCCATACCAAGGTTTTGGCTTAGACTTGCGAAAACTCGGTATTCTGAACCAGTCATTCGGCAATTTATGTAACAAAATTTTACGGGTGCACCATACTCCTTTGCCTTAGATTCTAGATGACTTAATACGTATTTTGTTACCGCGGTCTTTCCGGTTCCAGTTTTTCCATAAATAAAAATGTTAGAGCATCTCGCATCCTTTAGGACTGGCGCAACAGTTTGTCCTAATAATTTTATTTGTTCCTCTCTGTGTGGTAATTTTTCAGGAAGATAATCGGTCCTCAGAACTTCTCTGTCCTTAAACAGCCGAACTCCATTAACGAAGCTTTCGAATACATCGTCTAATATGTTTGGATTTCCCATTACCTATCCCCTCGTTTTCAGAGGTTCAACCGTTATTTCTTGTGGAACAGATAAAGGATGTAGTACAAAAAAATGGTTTTAAAGCACAATTATCCTAAAGAACAATGAAAACATCAGATAACAAATAGGCAAATTGAGAACAAGGCACACCCCAAAGTTTCTACTGGAAAAAATTCTTGGGTTAATGCAAAATTGTCTATTTAGTATAATTAGATAATATACTCTGATAGTTAAGTAATAATTCTTTATATTAATAATTGTTATCAAAGTTTTTAGATAAAATTGCTGCAAATGTTTTTCTTGTGTTTTCTTTACTCCTTTTTTGCTTGAAGGCTTCGACAGGAAACATAGGGGTGCCTGTCTGATGATTTTTAACATGACAAATTATCTTTATGAGTATGGAGACAAAATTTTATTAGAAATAACCTCATGAGATTCTAAGTTAAGTAACCTTTCGAGAGTTTTGTTTTTGGCGGTTCTAAATTTCGTTCACAAAATTGTGAATACATGTCAAATATCATTAAATTTGCCGCTTAATCTATTTGCTTTTGCTTCATATTACATTTTTTTTGTCTCTTTACTGTGAACAAGCCACCCCTACGCTTCTACTGGAAAAGCGGAATCAAGCAATAACTTTAATTTTCCAGTCATTCTGATTTATTGTGAAGCTTGTTATGCCGAACAGAATGAAAATTGTGGCGTTTTCGTAATAATAAGCTGTCTATTGCCTTTTCTACTTTTCAGCCTTCACCATAACAGCTATAAGCTGTGAAGTGTAAAGCTGTGAACAGCCCTTGTGGTGCACACCAAATGCCGGCTCGTAAAATACGCGTTGAGCTGTTCGATAGCGATGGTAATCGATATACTATTGCTTTCGAGGGTCAAGTAACCCGCGATAAAGCTCTACGGCTCTTAGATCTTGTTGAATTGCTAGGCGGTGCACCGGGCGAGGGTCCGACCGTAGGCACAGGTGCTTCTTTACAAAATCGCATGCTTTCACGTTTTGAAAAAGTTCAGTTAGTGATTCAGAAAAGTTTTCCGTTGATTTGGTTTTCTTCAAAGGATATCCAGTCCGTTTATGAGCAGGAGCTTAAGGAGCCAGTTAGTCTTAGTACCGTTTCAACCTATCTTTCTAGGATGACAAGTAAAGGTATACTTTTAAGGACTGGTGGATCAAATAATTTAAAGTATAAAACTGCAAACATTTCTCAGGCAACCATAAAGCAAAGAATAAAGTGACTTAGGCTGCTAAGTTACGCAAGCATAAAATAAATTTAGTATCTAAGGATTAATTTGCGAGTATTTAGGTAGAGTACAATTGGGTAGGAGTAAAGAAGTAGATCGCGTTGGAAGGGAACATAGGCTTAATGCTATATTGATAAAGGCAGAATAGCTCTTGGAAGTCAAGTAAGAGAAGAAAATCAATTCAATGCATTATCCAGAGTACCTCGATAAGTGTAGCAAGGTTGAATTATGGGCTTCCTGATTCACCGAAACTAACGCGAGATAGATGAGCGTCTGAAACGGTTGAACGGTCAAGAGAAGCCTTCTTTGTAGCTTTATGTTGGCTGACTATTTTCGGGTTTCTTTAGCATCTTTTCCATCTCTTTTTTGATAGTGTACCTGAATGGTATTTTGCCTACTTCCCTTTCTAAGTATCCTTCTTCATAGAGTTTCTTCATTAGTCTTGCTGTGTGTTCTCTGCTAAGCTTAACTCTGGCTTTGATCCCTGGCGCTGTCTTGGGCCCCTCTGAAGATAACATTTCCAGTACTGCGATTTCTGTATCTGTTAACGCAGCCATTGCCTTATCACGTTTAATGGGTATGACGGCTTCACTAATTTCTGGAGTAACATTGAACTTTTGAATTTGCTCTTCAAAACCTACTATCTTTACCTTTAATGTCTCTTGTGACGCTTCAATATCTTTGATCTTCAATTCTAAATCTGTTAATCCTGAAAGAATGTTGGTACTACTCTGTGAAACTGTCTGTGAAATAGTACCAATTTGATTTTCTATAGGCGCCATCCTTTTTTCTAAGGTGTCTGCTTTTTTTAGGCTTGTATCCGCTTTAGCCAAGTTTCCCTCTATTTTGAAAGCGATTAAGTCTAATTTGTCGGCTTCACGCTTGAGCTCTCGGTTAAAACTAAGAACAATGTCTTCGACAATACCCTTGGCTTTCTGATACTCTTTTTGTGCATTACGTATTTGCCTATAATACTCAACTGCCGATGCAACTGTGGCCGCCAGCAAAACGCCTAAGAGTACCGTTACAAAGTCAACCATGATTTTCCATCCCTGTGATTTATGCGTGATTTAATCGGTTGCATCACACATCACAGATATCCATGGACTTTTTAAGGTTTGCGGTGATGTCGGCGGATGGTTACTATGATATCACAGGTCACAGTTCCTCTCATGGCAGTACCCCCTTACAAATGGATTGCTGAGATATCCTTGATTTGAGCTTATTTTGAACTTTAAGGCTTGATAGTGGCGCTTATATTTTGGCTTTATTGCCTCGCTTTGCTGGTTAAAAAATCGTTGATTTAATCTGTGATTTGTGACGTCACAAGGGCTATTCTGATGGACTAGACAGCCGTTTTAGGCTCGTTTCAAGCTCTTCCCGTATGATTTCTATGACTTTTAGATGGTCTTTTAGCTCCTCTTCTTTGTCGGGAGTCTCTTGGTGTGCCTCCACATATTCGTGCAGTTTATTGGCTATTTCGAGATATGGGTCAAGAGTTGTGCTGTCAAACACACCTAAATACCCTAAAAGTAGTATCGTATAGATCGATTTTATCACGTTTTCTTTAGACTGTTTTAACGTCCTGTTGAAGGATCCGCGGCTTATTTTAGCCTTGGTTAGCCTTAAACTGGCTTTTTCATCGTACTTTAGCTGTTTTCCTGAAATATTCTCGGCTAAAATGTCGATTAACAGTGTTTCAAGCTGGGTTCTGGTTAATTGGCTGTTTTTAGCCAATATTTGCACAATGGGGTCGTTTAATGCCCCGTTTAACCAGGCTTGAACGCCGTCTTTTAGCTTCAAACTCCTTGTCTCCTCAACTATATGAATGGATACGCTTTTGTATACTGAGTCGACTTTTTAAGTCTTATCCAAGTAAGAATGCACCAGTTAGCCGTAACTAATAAAGCCAAAAAATGAATTAAACAACAAAATAAAGTAAATACGTCTTCCTTTTCCCGATTAAAGGGATAAAGAGTGAAATTAACAGATAAATGGCAAAATTATTGAATATCTGGCGCGAGCTTTATCTTAAATTTTAAATAAAAAATGTAGTTTTACAAAAGCTTTCTTGCCCAATATTCCTGCTTTAGTTGGCAATTTTACGTTCCCTTTACTATCGTTGTGCACTTCTTTTGGTAATCTTTAACAACTTACCTTTTTTATACCCTGCGTTAAGCGTGTGACGTTAATAGGGGGAGCGTGACGTCATCTATCACGTTGAAATCACAGTGATTTACAATTAAGTCACTTGATATCACGGGTTTTGATGAGCTTGTGATGTTTTTGTGATTTGCCTTGCCGCTATCTTTCTCAATGGCTGCCGTTTACATTCCTGCTTAAAGAAGTTCTGAGTACTCTTTTAATTTATCAAAAAGTTCAGGCCGCAAATCCTTTAAGGTAGGAATGAAAGTCTCTGCCGTTCTTAGGTCACTGTAATCTACTTCACAGGTGACAAAGTCCTCTTCATCGTATTTTGCTTTTGCAAGAACATCACCAGCTGGGCTAACCAGTCTGCTTCCTCCCCAGAATTGCAAGCCATCTTCAACCCCGGCCAGGTTCACGTAAGCGAGGTAAGCAGTGTTTTCCAGTGCCCTGGCGCAAGTTAAAATTTCAAAGTAACTCCTACGCACCGCTGGAGATGCAGATATACAAACGATTAATTGTGCACCCTTCAAACGTATAAGCCTGAGCACTTCAGGAAAGAAAAGGTCATAGCAAATGCATAAACCAATGTTGCCCAAATCCGTTTGAAACGCGGCTGTTTGATAACCTGGACGGAAATACCTTTTCTCTTCAAACACGCTGTGGGTTGGCAAATACATTTTACGGTATTTACCGATTAAACCCTCGGGACCAACAAAGACAGCAGTGTTAAAGACTGTTGCCCGTGTTTTTTCGCTTAACTCAGGCATCCCAAAAATAACATGCATCCCTGTCTTCTTTGCCAACGCCTCCACCTTCTCAACTGTTGGTCCGGGGATTGTTTCAGCCAACTCATAGAATTGATCCCTAACCACGTAACCAGTTAATGAAAGCTCAGGAAAAATAGCTAGATCTGCCCCTTGCTCTTTGGCTTTGAAGGTTAATGCTTCTATTTTCTGCAGATTGGCTTCTTTGTTTTCACGTTTACTACTTATTTGGGCAAGGGCAAGTTTTATCTTATCTTTCATATCGTTTCCACTTTCAATATGTATGTCTTGGGAGCCTAAAATCATTTCCCACAGTTCTATACCCAATTTTGGGGGCTATTGGATTTCTCCTTTTATGTTCATTTGCGAGCCATCGGGCCTTAACTTTTTCTACAATTGATTTATGAATGATTAGTTGATTAGCAATCTCTTCAGTAGCCATAAACCGCTCCAGCCCATAAAGAATTAGATCTAATGTTTCATATTTGATTCCAAGTTCGTTTTCTGCAGTTTGGTCTGGCCAAAGCGCCGGTGTGGAGGGTTTTAAAGCAAGCTCCTCTGGGATTCCTAAATGAATTGCGAGTTTGCGGACTTGCGTTTTGTATAAATCCATAATTGGCGTTATGTCAGCTGCGGCGTCTCCCCACTTAGTGAAGTAACCCATCATTGTTTCTGATTTGTCGGAACTTCCGCAAACGATTCTGTTAAGCTTGTTGCCGTAATAGTAGAGGTAAACCATTCTAGTTCTTGCTTTAATGTTACCTTTACAAAGCCTGTCTTTTGGCTCAAACACTGGAATACCCTTGTAGAAGCATTCTAAAACACTTGATATGTCACAGATTTGTGTTTGCAATTTAAATTTGTCTGCAACAACTTTTGCATCGTCGATGTCTTTTTGGTTAAAGTTTTCTTTTTCCGGTAGCATAAGAGCTAACACATTGTCTCCGCCTATTGCAAGACTTGAAAGTGCTGCTATTGTTGCGCTGTCGATTCCTCCTGATAGGCCAAGCATTATGCCTTTTGCTCCCGCGTTTTCCACGTACTCTTTAATAAAGCGGCAAATTCTTTTTTGAGCTTCTGAGAAATCCATTTCTAAGACAGAAGGCGTTAACTTCACTTGGCTTCACGCAGTCTCATATTCTTGGTTTCTAGGCAAGTATTTAAGGACAAGCATAAATATTACTCAACATCACCATCGATTTAGAGGCTGTTATAAATGGGGCGAAGAAGGAAAAAAGTAGTTCATATTCCTAAGAAACGTTTACCTAAATTCTTCTCTTGCCCAAGATGCGGAAAAGAGACAGTAAGAGTTGAAATATTCAGAGAAGACGGTGGCCATGCCGTTGTACAATGCAGCAGTTGCGGTATTAAAGAAGAATTCCCAGTTAAACCTGCCCAAGGTGAAGTTGACGTTTACTGTATGCTAACAGACCGCGTTTATGGTTCTACAAGAAGAACACCTGTAACAAACGTAAAAAAAGAATAATCGAAGGATTATCACTTTGCTAGGGCCTATCGAAAAGTACTTACTCGAAAAAATAAAAACCGATGGTTCAATCCACATAACCCTCATCGACCCAGAAAAAGTATCAGCCCTACAAGCTTCGCAAATTGCTGAAAACTCTGAAAATAGCGGAACCGCCGCCATAATGATTGGAGGCTCAACATTTGCGTCTCAAGCCCACCTTGACGACGTCGTAAAAGCCATAAAGTCCGCAGTAAAAATTCCTACAATACTGTTCCCAAACAACATAACTGGAATTAGTAGCTATGCAGACGCCATATGGTTTATGTCGCTTCTGAATTCGGTTGATCCTTATTTTCTCATGGGCGCCCAGATTCTTGGAGCCCCAATCGTCAAAAAGTACGGTTTAGAACCTATTTCTATGGGTTACATAATCGTTGGGGACGGCGGCACTGCTGGCGTAGTAGGAAAAGCGATCTCAGTACCGTATACAAAGCCTGAACTTGCAGCCGCTCACGCCCTTGCAGGTCAATACCTTGGGATGCGCTTTATTTATCTTGAAGGCGGTTCTGGAGCAACAAACCCTGTGCCCCCAGAAATGATTCGTGTAGTCAAACATGTGCTTGAAATTCCCCTCATAGTAGGTGGAGGAATAAGAACTAAAGAGCAAGCAATGGCTGCTGTCTCTGCAGGAGCAGACATAATCGTCACCGGCAACGTCACTGAGACGAGTGATGCTAAGCAAAGGGTTTCTGAAATCATCGGGGCAATTAAAGGTATTAAGGTTAATGCTTAAAATCTTTCTTGCCTTTTGTATTTAGTTTTTCGAAAGCCAAAATAACCCATTGCTCTATATGTTGCCACTGGAAGTTGCGCTTTGAATATCAGCAAGGGCTATCAGAACTACGTTGAGACAATGGAAAATGAGCTAAAGCGATTGTATGCTATAAGCGACAGCGCTAGATCAGAAGGCTTTGATCCCTCGTTAAAAACTGAGTGCATCATTGCCCAAGATCTTGCTGACTTAGTAGAAGGATTAGTAGGACCCAAAGAAGTGGCGCTCAGCATCAGAGAATTAGGCACTAAAATGCAAAGAGAAGAAATCGCATTTAAAGTTGCTGAAGAAATCGTTCTGGGCAAATTCGGCCACATGGAACCTGAAAAAGCAGCTGAACAGGCGATTCGAACTGCCCTGGCAATTTTCACTGAAGGCTTAACTGCAGCGCCAATACAAGGCATAACTCAAGTTAAAATAAAAACTAACGCCGATAGGTCACGCTATTTAGCTATATATTTTGCAGGGCCAATCAGGTCAGCAGGCGGAACAGACCAAGCGTTAACTTTGGTCGTAGGCGATTTCGTGCGTCGCCAATTAGGCTTGGATAAATACAAGCCTACAGATGAAGAAATCTCCCGTTTTATAGAAGAGTTAAGATTATATGAGCGGTCAGTGGGTCGTTTTCAATATCACATTCCTGATGACGAATTAAAGAAGGCACTTAATCTAATTCCAGTTGAAGTCACAGGCACTGAATCAGACCCAGTAGAAGTCTCCTCATACCGAAACCTTCCACGGATAGAAACTAACCGTGTAAGAGGCGGAGCCCTAAGAGTAGTAAACGACGGCATCGTTGGACGTGCCCAAAAAGTTTTGGTAATTATTGAAAAGCTTGGTTTTCAAGGCTGGGACTGGCTAAGAGAACTCAAAAAGAAATCTGAACAGAAATCAGGTGGCTTTATGGATGATGTGATTGCCGGACGACCAATTTTCGCTTTTCCTTCAAGACGTGGTGGCTTTAGGTTAAGGTATGGCAGATCACGAAACACTGGTCTGTCAGCTGTAGGCATTCATCCCGCCACTATGCTTGTTGTAGAGAGTTTTCTTGCTGCAGGCACCCAAATGCGTTTAGAGCTTCCAGGAAAAGGCTGCGTTACACTCCCTGTGGATACTATTGAGCCTCCCATTGTTTTGCTGAAGGATAACTCTGTGGTCCGAGTAACATTGGAAAATTTTGCAGAAGTTAAAGGTAAGGTCCAAAAAATCTTGTTTTTAGGGGATATCCTGATTAGTTTTGGCGATTTTCTCTATACCAGCAAGGGACTTCCTCCCTCAGGGTACGTTGAGGAATGGTGGGTTAAAGACCTACAGGGGGCTCTTACGGAAAAATTTGGCTTAGATTATGAGAAAGCAGCAGAAGCCACTCAGGTTTCTGTAGGAAGGCTAAATAGTTTTCTGGATGACCCATTTAGGAATAAACCCACGACTAAAGAAGCAATACTTCTCAGCCTTCGCATGGGCATACCTTTGCACCCAGCTCGCACATTCTTTTGGTCAAGCCTATCCTGTGTTCAAGAGGTTGAGTTGCTGAAAAAATGGTTGGCTTCTTGTGAAGTTGCCTTTGAAGATGGAGTCGTTTGCAAAATTTCCGGCGAAGCCAACGAAGATGTTGTAAGGTTACTTAGGCTGATCTTTGCTCCACATAAACTAATAAGTAATAAGATTTTGCTGGAAGGCGAAGATGCTGCTGCTTTAGCGTTCTGTCTTGGTTACAGTACCACAAACATGGTTGACAGTACCCAGACTGCTACAGTGTTTGAGGCAATTAGCCTGCTTTCAGGAGTGCAAGTTAAGAACAAAGCGCCTACCTTTGTGGGTGCACGCATGGGAAGGCCCGAGAAAGCTAAAAGGCGGGAGATGAAGCCTCTTGTCCACGTTCTTTTTCCAGTAAGCTTAGCTGGCGGTTCACATAGAGACCTTTTGGAAGCTGCAAAGCAGGGCCCTGTGTTTGTCGAGATGGTTAAGAGGAAGTGTCCTAACTGTAAAACTTATACTTTAAGGGTAAAATGCTCCAGCTGCGGATGCACCACTATAGCAGAGAATAGTTGCCCTCGTTGCGGTAGAGCCTTGAAGGATAACAGTTGCCCCACCTGTAAAACGGATGCTATTCAGTACCAGCGGCAACCGATTAACTTTAAAGAAATGGTTGATGCAGCATGCAAGTCACTTAATTATCCTGTTCCAAAAATGCTACGTGGTGTTAAAGGATTAATTAATCAGGATAAAACACCTGAAATTATCGAAAAAGGAGTGTTGCGGGCAAGGTATGATTTATCAGTTTACAAGGATGGAACAATTCGTTTTGATGCTACAAATGCTCCTTTAACACATTTTACGCCTGCCGAAGTTGGAGTGCCCGTTGAAAAGATCAGGCAGTTAGGATACTGCTATGATACACACGGTGCATCTTTGGCTGATCCTAATCAGGTTTGTGAGCTTAAGGTTCAGGATATTGTGATTCCTTGGAAGGCAGGAGAATATTTTATTCAAATCGCAGCTTTCATTGATGACCTGCTGACAAGAGTCTACAAGCTTCCAGCTTACTATAACGTTAAGAAGCCTGAAGACCTTATTGGGCATTTGGTTTTTGGCTTAGCTCCCCACACATGTGCTTGCATTTTAGGCCGCATAGTTGGTTATACGACTCGTAACGTGATTTATGCTCATCCGATTTGGCACTCAGCAAAACGTCGTGACTGCGATGGTGATGAAGACACGATCATGCTGGCATTGGATACGCTTCTCAACTTTTCTCGTGTCTATTTGCCTGCTCAGATAGGCGGAATTATGGATGCTCCTATACTATTAATTCCGTTTGTTAACACAAAGGAAGTGCAGAGACAAGCACATGATTTTGACGTTGACGCTTCTTATCCGCTTGAATTTTACCAAAAAACTCTAGAGAAAGCTGAAGCTAGATCAGTGAGCTCAATTATGGACGTTATCAGTCATAGGCTTGGGACTGAAGCGCAGTTTGAAGGCTTCCAATACACCACTCCCGTGACAAACATAAACCTCGGCAACGCTAACAGCGCCTATAAAGAATTCAAATCAATGATTGAAAAACTCAACATGCAACTGGAGCTAGGCGAAAAAATTGACGCTGTAGATGTCAAGCGTGTGGCCTTAAAAGTTTTAACCACTCATTTCATCAGAGATATAGCAGGGAATTTACGTGCTTTCTCAACGCAAGCGTTTAGGTGCAAATCATGCAACAAAAAGTTTCGTCGACTGCCTCTCAAAGGGAAATGCCCCTTCTGTGGTGGAAAGTTGACTCTTACTGTTTACCGTGGTGGCATAGAGAAGTATCTGGTGGCGGCTCAGCAACTTGTTGACACATACGGTTTACCAAACTATTACACCCAGCGCATGGACCTCATAAAAGAAGAAATAGCTTCCATGTTCGATAACAAAAAGCCAAAGCAGGTCAGCCTTTCTGATTTTACCTAAGCTAAAGCTTTTCAATGTAGACCGCCTGTTTATCTATCGGTGAAATGGTATAAGGGCCTCTTTGCATCCGAATGCCTACTTAAGAAATGTACGAAACGTAAGTAACGGTGTTAAAGCCAGAACCAAAATCCTAGAAACTCTCGAGAGCAAGCCATGTGATGGAGTAACGATAGCAAAGGAAACGTCTTTATCTTATAGCGTTGTAATGCATCACTTGCGCCTTCTTGAAAACGAAGACATAGTTCACCGTAAAGGACGCAGACCATACTATTGGGTGTCTACAGGCTTAGGGCAGAAACGCCTAGTTAGTTAGAATGTGCATTGACATGGTGACTGCTGGCATTTTGGACATTTGTAGTTGTATTTGTTGATGGCTGCCTTTTCAAGGTCGATTCCCATTATGTTAGCAAGAGATGCAAGCCACGCAATTACGTCTGCAAATTCTTTCTCAGTAGCCTCTTTATCTGTTCCTCCTTTCAATTCTTCCCCTAACTCTGCAACCTCATCAACAAGCCAATTGTATGTTCCGTTTACTCCACGTTCGGTGTCTCTTTTGAAATATAGCTGCCGCATCATTTCTTGGAATTCGTGTATGTGCATAGACTCTCACAGATTTAGTGGTTACTCTTAACTCTGAGCAAAGTTAAATACTATCAGTTCCCTCAAAAAAATTTGGAATCTGCGTAACATTAATTAATGAATATAATACATTGAAAGGGCAGGGATATTTGGTGAGTACTAGACGAAAAAAGAAGAAAGATACAGGTCCAATGCCTGCGGCAAGTGCAGGTTTGCTGAGGTTCTTTGAGGAAGAGACCGAAGGAATAAAAATTAGACCTGAACTGCTTGTCGTCTTCGCGGTCTCAGTGATGGTTCTTTCTGTTTTAGTAAAAGTGTTCTTCGCAGGTTAAACGCTGACTTTACCGCCTAGGTGTAGTGGCGTGTAAAACTTCTATTCTTTGAACAGAATTTAAATGAAGAAATAGCTCGCTTCTTTCTTCTCGACTTGTAACTTGCGGGATAGGCTGAGCAATGGTTGATCTTAAAACAATTGCTTCTGCGTCTGAAAGCCAGATTCCTGCTGGTTCATGCGTTACGGCGGCTAAGGTACCTTCAAAACCGTAAGCTGGATCTATAATAACTCTTATTTTCTTGCCCACGTTTCTCTCCAGCATGTGAAATATTGAGAGGGGCAAATCTTGATCTGCCATAGACTTCGCAAACTAATATAATAGTCGTTCTAAAGATAAAACAGTTCCCCTGTAAAAGCATGTTAACTTCTGTGTTCAAAATGGCAACGCGGCGTTTTGTTTCCTTACTTTTAAACTCCTTCATGCTAATTACAACTTGCCTTAAGTTTGTGTTATAAAAAAATTTGTGTTTCCTGCTCTAAAATTTAAGCTCAGCTTTAGCTAAATTTTAATAAGTCTCGCTAATTCCATAAGGAAGCCTAACTGAGTTGGAAATATGGAGAGTAAGAGTTCACTAAATCGCTCAATAGACGGTGCAGCGAAACACTATTCCTCCATGTTTACTCTTCCATCATTCAAAAAATCATTTTTAGCGGTCGCGGTACTCTGCTTTGTAATTGGTCTTTCAACTTTAGCTGCCTCCTTATCTCGGGGATTAATTGATGGTTTAGTTCTTGGTCTTTCTCTTTTTGCTTTAACACTTTTAGCTGACTTAGTGATGAGCAAGGTCCTTCTTAGAAATGACCAAATTTACTCGTTGCGGCGTACTCTGTTTCTCTCCCTCGTCGGCTTAGGCGTTTGGCTTGTTTTCACTGTTATAGGCGTTGCTTTAAGCTTCTCATTCGGTTGGTTATTATGGGTTAAGCTAAGTCTGCTAGGCTACGCTGCCATTATAACTCTGAGAATCATCGTGCTCATTGCAACGTCAACGGCAGTTAACTGGAAGAAAGGCATATCTGTTTTGCTGCAACCTACCCTTTGCGTGCTTGCCTTCCTCGTTTTTTGGGCTGGCATTTCAAGTGTAATTGTTATCCAAGTTTTGTCTTTCATAATTATCGCTCCAGTAATTGGCTTCGTTGCAGTGACCCTGTTTTTTTACTTTATAGAACGTTTAAGCCAGAAAACCTATTCCATGTCATCGATTCCTCTGTTTAGGGCGTTTATAGTTAACTGGGTAACCGACCAAAATGCTCCTCTTGAAAAGTACCTGGAAGAGATGGGGCAAACTGAGGGTATCGAAGTTAATCTTCTAAAGTTTGACGCCTCCAAGCCTAAAGCCGCCATCATTGTTCCACTTGTGCACCCAGGTCCATTCAAGAACATAGGCAGCAGCCTTTTGCCGTCTCTGCTTAAGGAGGGGTTTGAAAGAGAATATGGCTGTGACGCTTGTACTCCTCTTGGGCTTCTTGGTCATGAGCTTGATTTAGTCTCGCAAGAGCAGAATCATAAAATAGTTTCTCAGGTTATAGTTTCTGCGAAGTTTAAGGCAACAGCTGATTTAGCCTCTCCTTTTGTTAAAGTTACCGAGGGTGCAGCTACCGCTTCATGCCAAATTTTTGGGGACACCGTATTTCTTTCTTTTACGCTTGCTCCAAAAACAACTGAAGATATGCCGCAAGAGTTAGGACGCATGGTTAGTGAGGAAGCAGCAAAATACGGGCTAAAAGGTGCTTTAGTGGTTAATACTCACAACAGCCTTACCAATATAGTTGATACGGAAGAACATTTGGACGAGTTAAAAACGGCGGCTTCTAAATGCCTCCAAAAAGTCGTTGAATTACCGACTGAACAGTTCATGATTGGATCGGCAAGCGTGTTTCCGAAAGAGTTTTCGCTAAAAGCAGGGATGGGGACTGGAGGAATCACTGCAATAGTTGTTCAATTAGAGAAACAGAAAACCGCATACATCGTTATTGATGGAAACAACATGATTCCTAGTTTACGAGAAAAAATCATTGCTGCATTAACTTCCAAGGGATTTGATGCCAGCGAAGTCTTCACAACTGACACACATGCGGTAAGTGCATTGATTACTGGACGGCGTGCTGGGCGGCGTGGCTACCACACCGTAGGTGAAGTCATGGACAATGAGTTGCTGATTCAATATATTTGTGATGCGGCAAAGAAGGCAGAAGCAAACCTCGAATTTTCAAAGGCTGGTTTTTTGCATTTTGTTGTTCCTGATGTCAGGGTGATTGGGGAAGCTCGTTTGAAATCAATAACTCTTCTTGTTGATAAGGCAATTCAAAGGGCAAAACAATCGTTAATTCCAATCTTTGGGTTAGAAGGGCTATTTTTAATCTTGCTGTTAATAGTCTTGTGGCGTTAAACGCTGTTTCTTTCGGCGCGTAAAGGTTAATATTGCTTCTTAACTAGTTTTTTGATGGAGTTAATTAAAAAATGGCTACTTATCCAAAAATTGTTGTTTCCCCGCCTGGTCCTAGAGCTAGAGAGCTTGTGCAGAAGGATGAACAGTTTGTTTCCCCATCATACCTGCGGTATTACCCACTTGTTGTTGAGTCAGCAAACGATTGCATAGTTAAGGACGTTGATGGAAACGAGTACATTGACCTTAACTCTGGCATAGCCTGCATGAACGTTGGCCATAATCACCCCCGCGTGGTTGAGGCCATAAAAAGTCAATGTGACCGTTTTCTGCATTATTCTAACACTGACTTCTACTACAAAGAAGTAATCAACCTAGCAGAAAAATTAGCAAAAATAACTCCTGGCGAATTTGAGAAAAAGACCTATTTTGGTAACAGCGGCACTGAAGCGGTTGAAGCAGCAGTAAAACTTGCTAGATGGCACACGCGGAAACCATTATTTATTGGCTTCATCAACGCTTTCCATGGTCGCACGATGGGTTCGTTAGCTTTTACCACCAGCAAACCAGCGCAAAGGAGACATTTTTCTCCCCTCATGCCTGGTGTATCTCATGTTCCTTATCCCTATTGTTACCGTTGCCCATTCAAATTGGAACAGCCAAACTGTAACTACTGGTGCGCAGACTTTATCGAAGAGCAAGTATTCCAAAAGTATATGCCTCCTGAAGATGTGGCAGCGATTCTTTTTGAACCAATCCAAGGAGAAGGCGGCTATGTGGTTCCTCCGCCAGAATTTTTCCAAAAACTAAAGAAAATCGCTGACAAGAATAGTTTACTGCTTATCGACGATGAAGTGCAATCTGGCATAGGCAGAACAGGAAAATGGTTCGCCATTGAACACTGGAGCATCGAACCAGACATAATCTGCGCTGCAAAGGCTTTAGCTTCAGGCTTACCCATAGGCGCAACAATTGCTAAAGCGAAAATTATGGATTGGACTGGTGGTTCGCACGCAAGCACTTTCGGCGGAAATCCATTATCATGTGCAGCGGCAGCCGCAGTTATAGACATCATTAAGGAGCAACAGTTGCTTGACAACGCCAACAAGCAAGGAGCTTATGCGATGAAAAGGTTGGAGGAATTGAAAGAAACCAGCAATATAGTTGGAGATGTACGTGGTATGGGTCTAATGATTGGTGTCGAGCTTGTGGAGGACAAGGAAACAAAAAAGCCTGCGCCGCAGAAGGCTTATCAGGTTATTTTGCGCTCTTGGAAGCGTGGAGTAGCACTTGTTACTTGTGGTGCTTCAACGCTAAGGATAGTTCCTCCGCTTACTATACAAAGTGACCTGCTGGGCTCAGCGCTGGATATAGTTGAAGATACGATTAATGAGGTAGCAAAAGAAACATAGAAATAAATTCATCTAGCAGCTGTTTGAAGAAGAAATAAGTAAGAAACTCTCTGCACGACTAAGAAGCACTATTACAGTTAGCATTCACATAGTTATGATATTGGCACGCTAGCTTGTCCCTAAAATATCAACATTTGGGTTTGGGGATTAAATTTTAATCCAACCAACCAACCAACCAAACCCGGCAGCTGCTCAACTCAACTCTCAACTCAACCTATACCTATACCTCTTCATACAACACGCGCACGCACACACGCTCGCACATTTGCATTTGAGTAATAAAAA
>JBEKKX010000023.1:0-36565 GCA_050010515.1 Bathyarchaeia archaeon | reverse complement strand
AGACAGAATGGCGCATGAGAATTCGGGTTTCTCCATCCTTCACCCTAAATATTCAAGCTCAAACAAACTTAAACAGCAACATGTCAACTTTCATAATTTTGCAACAAGCTGGCGCGCGTTTTCGGGAGAGACTGGTAAACCTCTGTACGGGATGCCAGAGGGTAGGTCGCTGGAGTGGCATGAAGCCAACTGTTAAGTGGGGTGAAACATCGATGAGGTAAGCTTTCCATGTAAAAAATATGGCTACACGCCATACACATCAAGCGTTGAGATTGATTTAGCGAGAGAAAATAAGGTGTAATCTGGAAAAGTCAAGGGTATATACAACTGAAGTTAGCATTTCTAAGGCTTGGCAAATTCAAAAAGCACTTTTTCATAATTATCCAACATTTGCTTCAATGAAAAGTTGTTGACAACATATTCCCTTGAATATGTTCTCATTCCTTTATTTTCTGATTCATTATCGATCAAATCTAATGTTGTTTTTAAGAGCTGACTATAATCTCCTGTTGGCACCAAGTGACCAGTAAGTCCATTGACAACCGTTTCAGAAACTCCACCAGATGCATAAGCTACTACCGGGCAACCACAAGCCATGCTTTCAAGTGGAACCAGACCAAAGGGTTCATCCCACAAAGCAGGAAAAACTAAAAGATAAGAATCACTATAAGCCTGCGTAACATCAGATTTACTCAGATACCCTATATTGTCCCTTACACAACTATGTGAGGAGCCCTTGCCATAACCGAATGCTATAAACTCAACGTCATTCCTTAACTTTGTTATCTGCGATGCTAATTTAAGAAAATGGCTATATCCCTTACCATAAGTTCTTCCTCCAGCATATAAAATTCGTTTTTTCTTAGATGCTACAAGACTTTTTGTAGGTTTGTAGAAATCTATATCAATACCATTATGGATTACTCTAATCTCAGTTCTTTTTTTCAGTTCTTTTTCGTATAACCTCGCCATATAATTGCTTGGAACAACAATTGCATCACATCGAGACAGAAAATCTAGACGCCGTAATCTTAGTGAATTTATTGCTTGTGATGAAAAAGGGTTTGGGACCAAATGAGCACCTATGTCTCCCTGCTTCGAAAGGCAACTTTTACAATCACGTTTAGAAAAATCAACAGTAGCACATGAACAAACAAAATCATTATTCCAAAAATCAATTTTAGGACATAACCCCCAATAAATGTGTTGGGTAGCAACAATTGGGACCTTCTTCTTAGTACATAGTTGTACCATTGAAGAATCAAAGTCATAAAAACTTAGCACAACATTAATTCCAGATAGGCTTGAGCGGTTTAGAATATCGCTAAGTAGAAAGTGGTCCTTTGTGACAAATCTAGATATAGAGCGAAGTCGGTCAAATGCTGAAGGCAAAAATTTAGAAACGCTGCAAGTATGTCGCTGAGACAAGAATTCAATCAGCTCTTTTGCAATAACTGGTTCGCCTCCTTTCCAATTTGGTTTAAGTACAACTCCGGAGAATAGAATATTCACAGTTCCAATCAACCGTCCATAATTATACTTTGCAGGCAATTATATCTTTGGACCATTATATATCAATGCGTTCTGAAAAAGGTTTGGCCTACAGTTTAATAAAAAGACTAAATATACAGGCAATAATCCTGAACAATATTGCCGACAAAACTCACGCAATATGATGTCAAGAAGCAATAAAAACAATTACAGGAGTACCAGTAATCGGTTCATTGCCAGTCAACAAGGAAATCGAGTTGCCAGAAGAGGCATCTGGGTCTTATCCCGACAGAAGAAAAGAAACCTTAAATTCGTCCTTTCCCCAATTGAGGATTTAGGACGCACTATTGTTCCACTGTTGAGTCATAAAAATTCGTAAGGTACTTTATGAGTGATATCGATAATTTCGGTAATAAATAATGAGCAATGTGCTAAAGAATACCTACTTCGAGCACTCAACCGTCAAAATGCTAAATATCAGAGTTTGTTGATTGACAACACATCGGGCGTCTACAAAAATGCTGCCCAAGCTTATAATTACGCTGGCTCCAAAGCCAACGGTGATTATCTTATATTCGTGCATCAGGACGTGTTTTTTCTTTTCAGAGGCTGGTTAAAAGAAATTGAAGATTATCTCTCAACCCTATCAGATGTTGGTGTTGCAGGATTAGCTGGTATGGTGAAACCACGTTTCTTAAATGAATTTGAATTGTTTTCACGCTATTTTTTGCTTAACAAAATCGGGAATTACCGTTTATGGTTTTCTTTATATGGTCGAGGAAACTTGCTTCAAGAGATAGGTGGTCAACCAGGTCCAGGTAGAATAATATCTGAACCCGTTCCAGTTCAAACGGTTGATGAACTAATGTTGATAGTCCCAGCCAAAGTTTTTGAGACCAACAAGTTTGATGAGAAAGTATGCGATAACTGGCACCTTTATGGCGTTGATTTTTCATTGACTGTATCCAAGAAAGGCTTGAAAACCTACGTTCTGCCATCCTCAGCTATTCATCATTCAGGAGGTAAAATCGATAGTTTTTATGTCCAAACTCTTAAAAAACTAATCGAGAAACATGAAATGGAAAAGATAATAAATACTACGTGCGGATTAATTCCTACTAAAAAAGAGTTCATGGACTTCTTTTGGGAACGTTACCCTTCCCTTGTTCCCAACATGGCTAAAAATGGTCATAAGTTCGTTTTTACTTGTTTAAGCTTGTTATGGACTTTTTGACGAACCCTTTTAGCCTACGCTTAAGGACGGCGAACCTAAGAGGCTTCACTAGCTTGTTCGTGTCGGGGCAGCGTCTTTTCGGGTCCTGCTTTGACAACGGGTGAAACTCTATAGCCGATTTGCATTTGGTTACTTCTTTAACTTTCTCTGCCGTTTTGCATCTTCAAGTGACCTTTACATACTTCCCAAAACTCCTTCACGGCTATCGTTTAAATAATTTCTTTAACGGCTAATCTCTTTAACTTTATGGCAAAAATTTCCACTCAAAATTGACCATTTTCAACTTTCGACAAAAGTTGCAGAAGACGACCCCTTGCGCCTAGTTGAGGATTAAACCTGAAAGCCTTAAACACTTCAGGCATACGCTCCCAGGCTCTCCTGTATCAACAAAACGTATAAACAATTACCTCCGGAAGATAACAGACTACATGCCCATTAACGTTGATACTAACGCACTTGCGGATCTGATGAGCAATAAAATAAAACGAGCCTTTTCCGTCGAAAGTTTTTTCTTTATCATTGAAAAAACGAGATGAACAGATTTAGTCAAATGTTTTCTGCTTTATCTTCAAGCGGTCAGGCTCTCCTAATATAAGTCACAATTATTTAATCAGCCTGCGCGCCTGCCAGAAGCAAAGTTGTATCCCTACTTGTTAAGGTGTTGGGACCCGATTCGCCGCCAAAGTTCTATAGGGTTAATCTTCACCATATGACTTATGATTTCCTTATCTGAGACTTTTCTTATGTAGTACTTAATCTTTAGATGTTGAGCCCACATATACCTGAAATGCTTCATGTTCCACATTAAAGCCCGCCCTATTGCCCAAAATATAGAGAAATTATTGGTAAATGCAAACCATAGTAACTGCGATAAATCAAACGACAAAATAAGAGGTAAAAATCGGAATTGATAAGGGATGCTATAATTTTTAATTGCCGTCATTATCCTATTCTTTTCTCGGTGAAAAAGAACATGTACCAACTTTCGAGGGGTACCCGAAACTTTGTGGTACATAGTACATCTCGAGACACAGACTACCTTGTACCCGCTCAGCCATACCCGCCAGCATAGATCAACATCGTCAAAGCCGAAATCGTAGTTTGAATCAAGCAGCCCTATTTGCCTAAGGAGATCTGTTCTAATAAATAATGCAGTTGTTCCAGCGGCGAAAATCTCCGATGTGCCACCGTTGTATTGACCAGTATCAATTTCATATTCTCCAAGTTGGTAGTTAAACCCACATGGATCGATGAACGAACCAACTCCTTGAAGCCGTTTGCGGTCATCCATCAGCAATTGTTTAGAACCAGCAGCGCCAATTTTTGGGTCACTCTCCATCGCATTGATCATACAATATAACCAGTTCACGGTTAGTTCAGTATCATTATTTAGGAGAACAATATATGGTGTCCGCCGATTTACAAGCCGAATACCAACGTTATTTCCTTCTATAGGTCCAGGGTTTCCTTTGTTTTCAACAATTTTAAGGCGAGTATCATGACCGAATCGTGTTTTAACATAGTCGACACTTCCATCAATTGATGTGTTATCAACAAACACGATTTCAAAATTAGAAAAACTTTGGTTAAAAATCGAAGTTAGACATCTATCGAGAAACTGCTTACCATTGTAATTTAAAATCACTATTGAAACTAATGGATATCTTGCATCAGCCATATCATATCTTCCTTAGACCCTATTATATCTCAATGACGAGAATAAACTAAAACTTGGTCCGTATTAATTTTATGTAAACATGCTTGATTATTTTTCACTGTCTGATTCCGCCTTACTTTTCTTACGGTTGCAAGAATTAGATAGAGAGAAACAGAAAGTACCACTACAATTGAAACCGTCAGGGCGGCGATGTAAGTTGTCTGCGGCTCATAGTATATGTCAATCGTCATGTTTCCCGTATAATTTATGTACCAACTATTAAAGCCGTTACTGTCTTCGATGTGAGTTGCTAATTTGGTTCCGTTAACTGAGGCTGTCCAACCTGTAGCGTAGAATTGATTAAGTACAAGGAAATATGGCGAAGTAGAATTAGCTTGAACTTTGTACATGGTTGGGTCATGATATGTGATTTCCACGGTAGCATTTGAGCTGTCCGCATAAACAACTGGCTTTGCGTATTCGTCCTGATAAACAACTACGTCAGGAAAGCTCGCAACTTGCACTATACCCGACTGCGAAGAGAGGCGGCTCAATATGTCAGTCACATTGTACGGAGCTCCCACATTGGTGTAAACTACAATGTACTTTATACTGAAGGAACCCCAAATTTCTCCCACTTGCGAGTTGCCGTCAAGAAGCTCATTCAGAAGCCAGCTGCTGTTCGACGCCGAAACGCAAGGTAGATTATTGACCTCAGAATATATGACGTCATTAACCTGTCCATAGGGTCCATAGGACTGTGAGAAATAGCCGGTATTCCCGATTGGCGCGCTTTCTCCACCAGGTAGACAAAGCACAAAGTGTTCGTTATCCCCCGCGACCACATTGCTCCATTCCGTGTAGCCAGAAGGAATCTGGTAAAGGTTCAGCTTCAGCGCCGGGCCAAAAATTGGCGTGCCCGAAGTCTGCCCTGTCCACCATGGAATGCTCGCTGAAATTACTAGAATCAAAATTATGATAAAACACGCATTGCGGACTAGATGCCGGGACGCAACTTTACCAAATTTGGTAAATACGCGAGAAATGCCTTGGTTCGCGTATCCTATTAGTAAGGCTAAACCAAGACTTGCTGGAACTAGGAAAATGCTTGGCAGCTCGAATATAGATCCGTATGGTAAGTTGGAGACGAGATAATGTAAATTAATGTATGACAGATATGAAACAAACACAAAAAGGTAAGCAAGTGAGCAAAAAAGAACGCGCCTATCACGTGGTCTTAATAATAGACCTATTGCACCCAACAGAAGCGGTAAGAAAGAAAGCAATATTAGCTCTTTGGGAAAGTAGGTTTCAAACTGGTAATTAAATGTACTTCCCCATAACCTGATGGGATCTATTAGAGACGAAAAATGATAGAATTGGCTCACCATTACACTAAAATAGTTACCTTGATAAAAGGATAATGCGACTGTACGTGATGTAAGAAAGCTTAGCGCGGTTAAGAGCCAAATAGATAAAGAGATTGCAGTAAGGACTAGTCCTCTTCGAATGATTTTTAGACAACCTCTGGACTCAAATAACACAAACAGAAAGCCCAACAAAGGATAAATTAGAATAGATGCTGGTTGTGCCATGGCAATTGATAGTATAATACCGTTGATTAACGCATACCGTAAATCATTTGTTTCTAAGAACTTCTTGGTGGTTAAAATCATAAGCGGTAGAAGATCATAAGCAATTAAATAAAATATATAACCCTGCATGAGCCAATTGAATACGACAGCTGTAGTCATGAAAAATAGTCCAGATAAAAAAGAAGAGAGGAAACCCAGACCAAATGATCTAGCGAGGAGGTACATAGTTATTCCCGCTAGGGCAACAAGTGAAATCGATAACAACTTTATTTCAGTCCCACCGACAAAACCAAATGGAGCCAAAGCGGCATTTAGAATTGGGAAGAAGGGAAAACCATAATTCCCAATAGTTACGTACCCGAAGCCGTTATATGACCAAACAAACAGAAGGGAGTGAAAAATGTTTAGCGCCGCGCTGGCTGTCAGAGGTATACTCCAGTCGGCTTCTGCTACGTTCCCACGACTAGTAACTACTCCAAAGAGAAAGAAGACTGAAAGAACCACATAGGTAATTGCAGCTAGGAAAAACCCACGAATTCCATCAACAATGATTGATGCTTTCTTTGGGCTTTCGTGTCCCCAATTCGAATCTAACTTTGCATGAAGCCTTATTGGCAAAGACTTTAGAGTAAATGATATGGCACCGCATCTTCGCCGGATTGTTTCAAGTGGGAATATTGTTGTTATATTAACCATTGTTTAGATTCAACCGATTCTGTCGAAAACAGTTCTTCTTCCATGGATGAACTAGTTTGTAGTACATTAAAGTATACATGAATTATACAATATTCCTCTCTAGCATATACTCAAGATATGGATTAGTAAAGTCGTGTTGCATATTTAGCTCAATGCGGCGTTTTGTGAAATCTTCCGTGCTTTGACTATCAATTGATGGGCAAATAGACCTTTCCAAATCCTCCCGAACTTCTTCATAAGCCTATTATAACTGCCAATGTAAACTATTTCAAAACCCGCTTCTTGAACGAATTTCTTTGCAGTGGCTAATGTGAAGAAGTGAAGATGAGTTTTATCTAGTATACCTGATTCTTGGTAATCGAACTTTCCAAACAGAAGCTTTAGCCTAATCATCCAATTCGCTATATTTGGCAAAGAAATGAGAAAATAACCATCAGCATTGAGGTAATTGCTCAACCGCTGCAATGTGGTCATAGGATATCGTAGATGTTCCAAAGAATCTGCAAAAATTATCGCGTCAAAGTGCCCATAACGTGCAAGGTCGTCAATAAGTTCTATATCTGAATTAATTACGCCATCAAGCTTCTCTCGCGCTTGATTAGCTTTGTCTTTGTCTATTTCGACACCTATAACGAAGCAATGTTTATCAGACTTTAATCGTTCGCCAAGGTGACCTGTACCACATCCAACATCTAAAACTCTCCAACCATCCTCCACTAAGCGGTATATCTCCTCGTTATAAGAAACCATCTTGTCGGAGTTCATGTTTTATTTGTCCCCCAATTTATTCCCAAACTGTTCTGTTGTATAGTTACAAACGATCTTGCTAGACTTGGCTGCTTTGGTCCATTCGCGCGCGCTCATTTTATTCTTTTCAGGTAGCCCTTCGGATTAAAGGTCAGATAGAATTTCTCTCTACTTGTATCCACCACAAAGTTTGCGTTTTCAACTAAAAATTCATCAATGGCTTCCATAGGACCTGGACCGAAAACTTTTAGAACGGGATGACCGTTTATGTTTGAGTCTTCCACGATAAGATAGTAGCCTTTACTTACATATCTGCTGTAAATTCTTAGCTCTTTTATGACGTGGTTTTTGCGATGATCAGAATCTAGGATAACCATTACTTTGTCTTTATCGTCTATGAATTTTTCAATGCATCCCACAGTTTCTTTTGATGTTGAAGAACCGATTACGTAGTTAATTCTTTTGTGTTTGGGTCTACCTTTCACGTCGTCTATGTCGATAGTGATGATCTTTCCATTGCCGAGCAAATCGCAAATCGAAGCCAGAAACAGAGCACTTCCCCCACTTGCAGTCCCGCATTCAATTATCGTATCAGGTTTGGATTCAAAAATAATTTCTTGATAAATCATAAGGTCTAACGGGCACTTTTTGATGGGAACCCCTAGCCAACTGGTTTTTTCCCAAACCAACGAGTCATAGTAGAATTGGTGAAATTGTGCGACTATGTTTTTCCGGAAGACTATTTCATAATTGAGAAAATTGATCTCAGCATTTGCCAGAGTCTTAATTGGATTCAAAGGGTTTCTTTCCAATATTAGTGAATAGTTTTATTTATTGTATCCGTATTGCTATTAACGCTTTTGGCAAGTTAGCCCCACGGTGCCCGCATGCTCGTAGTAATCAACAGAAAAATGTTGACTCAAAAAACTGACAGGGTATACTTGTAGTATCCGCTGAGTTATAGGCATTTTTCTGGTCAGTCTAAGTATCAGTACGTTCCAATTTAAAACCATCGAAGAGCCATCAACCGAAAGTTGACATGAACCATCATCAACCGAAGACTTGAAAGAACTGCACTCAGAAAGAAATGAAAAGGAGGTAACAGACAAGATTCACCAATCCTTCCCTAATTGTTACTGTCCATTTTTTTCATCATATTATAAACCTACCCATAAGCCATTGCCTAAGAATAGTAATCTTTAGACTTTTCTTAATCATCTCTTTTTGAATGACATCATCACTCACAACTCGTATTTTCTGAATCCTAACGCGTAGATATAAAGCGCTTTTAATGTGCGTAATGTTCCATATGACCGACTTTACTAGCGCTAAAGCCATATCAACTCTTCTTATGGCCAAGTAAAAAACCATTTCACTCGACAAAATTGCAATATATTGAGGAAGTATTCTGATCAGTGTTGAGGTTGAATAATTCTTCAGCAGAGTCCTCAGAATATTCTTTTCAGCCAAGAATCTTATACCCCCTCGATCAAAAATAGATTTGACGGTTACCGAACCTTTATGATAACTGATAGCAGATGGATTAACTGCTATTTTATACCCGGTCAATTTAACCCGCCAACAAAGGTCTATGTCCTCATAAAGTGCAAAGTATTCAGGATCGAAACCGCCAACCTTGTCAAAAACTTCATGCTTTATCAGAGATGGGCAACCATAGGCAAAAAAAACAGTTGTCTCAAAATCCCATTGCGTTTTATCTACCTCATTTACGCCTCTCGGTATGCTAAAGCCTAGTATATCTAGTTCGCCACCTACATTATCAATGATTTTAGTTCTCCTATTGTTAACACCAAGTTTCAAGGTTTTAGACGCGCAGACGCCAATAGCAGGATCAGACTCCACCATTTTCACCATCTCCTTGATTAAGTTGGAGTCAACCTCCATGTCGTTGGCCACGAAGAGGAGATAATCGCCAGATGCGTGCTGTGCCCCGATGTTACACCCTTTAGAAAATCCCACATTCGTCTCATTTTTGAAAATGGTAAATTCAGGAAAATGGTTTTTCACGAAATCAACACTTCCATCAGTAGAGCCATTATCTAGAATAATCACTTCATAGTTACTGTAATCTAATTTCTTAACTGATGACAAGAATTGCTCCAGAAGTCTCTTGCCATTATAGGTCAAAATAATTACACTTACCTTTTTTACCTGTGAACTGGCCATTTAAACCACCGTTTTTTTTAGCGCACGCTTGCCAACGAAGATCTCAGTACCAGAAGAACACTTAAACGGGTCAAATCTAACTATGAATAGGATATGCATAAGAGATTAGCCTTCATTTCTTTATGGGCGGTAATTGCAATTTGTAAGATATTAGGTCTTATCAGAGAATTGAGGGAGGGGAGAGCACACACTTGTTGATTGTTCAAATTGGCAGTTACTTGATTGAAATTCCTGTTTTGCAAACATTTATCGTACAACGTATTCATTTTTGTAAGCCTTCTATCAGCAGTATTTCTTGTTTTGCAACTTTGTCCCAATCATATCTTTCTATGAATTTCTGACCTGCAAGGCCAAAAATTCGTCTCAACTCGTCATTAGTGAGAAAATTCATGATGGCATCTGCGAATTGCTTCAGATCGCCTAAAGGAACCTTCGAAATATTTTCCCCGTATAAGTCTTTGTATATGGGCAGATCATAGGCGACTACAGGCAGTCCACAAGCCATCGCTTCAGCTATGACAATTGCAAAACTTTCATAGTGACTTGGGCATAAGAAAATGCCGCTCGATTTTAGCAATAGAAACTTATCATCGCTAGTTTTAGAGCCAACTAGGACTACATTATCGGAAAGACTGCTTTCTGTTATTGCCGCCGTGACTTTTTCTGTTATCGATGCTGAACCACTGCCTATTATGCATAATTTGGCGTTTGGCTTCTTTTCACAGATCAATTTCCATATTCTTATTAAATCAAAAATGCCTTTTTGCGGATGAAAACGTCCAAGAAAAACTCCATCGTATAGCTTGACATCAGTTTTTAAACTGTTTATGTGATCATAATCTACGCCGCCATTAACCACGCTCACTTTAGACTCATCAACGCCTTTGTTGTATACTAGATATTCTTTGTCCATCTTGTTCAGAACCAACATTTGATTAGCCCAACGTTTTCCCCAAGATATAGTGAACTGTTGACTTAAAAAATAAAGCAACCGCCGAGGTGTTGGCACCGAAAGTCGATTATTTTTGTCAAAACTTTGGGTGTAATCTCTAAATAGATTTGGAACAACCAAAAAGATACAGGTAATCCATTTCATTTTTCTTTTTCTCAACTTCCAAACGAAAGCAGGCAAAACATCGGGAAGAAAATCAGAAGTTGAATATAAAACAGTGTTTGCTTTCACCTCAAAACTTAGAGACAAGGCAGAAACTATTCTTTTCATATACAGTAAAACAACGTTCCTTGCTTCGCGTTCCTGAGTGGTTAATTTGAAAACCGCGTTTAAGTCTCGCCCTCGACATAAATCTTCTCCATGCCAAGAAGTCACTACAGTTAAGTCCACAACTCCCTTTTCGTTCAGTCTTTTCATGATCTCTATAAATCGAAGATCGCCACCACTCACGCCTTGGGTATAGGAGTTTAGAAAGGCAATTACTTTTATTTTCTATTCCTCTATCAATGTCATCTGTCTTTTCGCCTTGTCATATAATAAATTTTACGCTAATACCGTTCTCTGAATAGAGTTCTTTGCATGGACATCGTTGACAGCGATATTATAGTTGCCGTATGAAAGCACCAAGTGCAACAGAAACACTCTGCACAATCTTCATAACAAATATTCCTACAAAATGTGCTGGATCCGTAATAAAGTAATTACGATGCTTAAAAAAAGAAGGCCTAATTATCGATATTTGCTTCAATCCACTTAAACCATGTTTCTTAGTGAACAAACCTAGCGACCCCGTCTTCCCGTACCTAACCATTCTAACTACGACTTCGCCGAGAGAAGAAGCTTCCCCAAGATGCCATAGAGCAGAATCTTGCAGTGAAAATACTTTACAGCCTGATTCAAGCAGCCTATTATGGAGGTCATAATCTTCCCAAGCAACGATTGTTTCATCATAGCCACCTACCGCCAAGAAAACACTTCGATCAATGAATCGTGGGGCAACATTAACCATATCATCCAACAACATTTTCTGTTCCAACATCCTGCAGGATACCCAAAAATTATTGGGCCCATTCGGATGTGGCAAAACTGGAACCACAATAGCCTCAGCCCCCTTATGGCATAGCCTGAGACATTTTTCGATAAGGTCTTTGTCCAAAATCATGTCTGAGTCGACGCGAAGAATGTATTTCCCAATCGCACAGGATACACCGTAATTCATTTGAGCTGATCTTTCGGGTCCTTTCGTTAAAGTTTTAACTCCGAGACTTTCAGCTATTCTTTTTGTTCCGTCTGAACTATAGTTGTCAATGACGATTATCTCAATATTCTGATAAGTTTGCGCTTTAACTGATTCAACGCATTTCTCTATTGTGCTACCTGAGTTATATGTTGGAATTAAAACGGAAACTAACGGTTTATCCTCCGAAAGATTGACTTGATTTCTCAGAGAATTATTTGTTTTTTCCAAAATCTTTCACGTGCCCTAAGACTTTTGCTGCGCCCTTAACTGAATATTTAACATCTCTAAACGTTCGTATTCTAACAAGTTGTTTGAGCATGTACTGTGGTGTCAGGAATACTTTGTATATTTCGTCGCAGAGTTTCATTACTTCTTCAGGCGTCATGTCAGGTGTTCTCATGACAGGTTCTTTCATGTCAAAAAGTTCGTAGTCCTTCGGGTCAACTCGGAACCAGCCATTCTTCAAGGCTTCAGCGTACAGTTTACTTCCTGGATAAGGAATAACAACGGTAGACTGCAGGGTAACAGCCCAACCTTTCTGCATCAACATCTTAGCCACGTTCAGCGTGCTTAAGGCTTCTTGGCGTGTCTCCCATGGATAACCCACCATAATCGTTATGTGCGGTTCTAACCCTTCTTCTCGGGGTATTCTGCACTCGTTCATGATATCGTCGATTTTTGTTCCCTTGTTAAGCCTGTCAAGTGTAGCTTGGCTTCCGGATTCCACACCGAAAAGAAGCATCCTGAAACCTGCCTTCTTAATTAACTGATAATCATCTCGCGTTAATGCTCCAAACCGCATGTTACAACTAAACTGAACCTTTTTGTTATATCCGCGTTCTATCATCAGGTTGGCGAAGCGTCTAAGCCATTCACCCGCTGGAAAACAACCAGTGTCATCAAACACTGACTTAACGCCATACTTCTCAATCAACAAACCTATCTCATCTGCTAAATGTTCAGGCTTCATCGCTCGGAAAGTTGGGTACAAAGTAGGCCAGGAGCAGAAGGTGCAGCCTCCGTCTTTTCGCCACCAGCAGTCGCGACCTGCCATTGTGTAGGCGCCTGGAGTATCCTTGAAGTTGCCGTTTCGTTCGTTGTAAAGCTGCCATTTCGTCAAGTCACGATTAATATGTGGCAAATCATCCAAACTATGATTCAGCTTAAACTGACCAGTATTCTTTATGCTTCCGCTTTCACGGTACCAAACCCCAGACTCAAGCTCTTTTGCCTTGCCATTAAGAAAATTAACCAAGTTTAGTAACAGAAAGTCATAGTCGCCGCCTGTCAGAACAAAATCAACCTTGCTCTGCTCCATCGATTCCTGAGGTAACGCAGTAACATGATCGCCAACCAAAACAACCTTCGAGTTAGAAAGAACTTTTTTCACGTCGCCAATCATGGACCAATGCTTCTTTACCACTGGAGTTTTAGTCTCCATCATGATAACATCAGGATTGCTCCGCTCCAAACCGCTTAACCATTGGCTATAAGTTTTTTCCTCTGCAATCCCGTCATCCCAAACCACATCATAACCCGAATTCGCTAACAAAGTTGCAGCATACGCGGGAACGACAGGGTAAATGTACGTGGGCGATTGAAAATACTGGAATTGTCTGTTTTGCGATAGAAGTGGGACCCCTTTTTCTGAATGTATTGGGGGGTAAGAGATACTGATTTTCATCTTTTCAGGTCACGCTTCACTAATCCCGATAGAAAGAATAAACCGTAGACTAAATGAGTTACGATAATGCCCGACCAAACTGACAGTATTAACTTCACGCTATTCACTTGAAGAGCCGCTGCAACTAAACTTGAAACAAGATACACCGCTACGCCAAATAACATGACGTAGGCAAAGAAGGGAAATATTAGAGAAAGCACTATTCCAGCAACAAGAGAAGATACGAGTAGAGAAGGAAAGAAGTAAGTCAGCTTTACCGAATTTTCTGGGAACTTTTTGGCGAAGAATCCTCGATGTTCCCCAAATCTTGAAACCTGTTTCAGATGCGGTCTAAAGAGTGAACGACGATGATGATAAACAACTACATCACACGATTCGATTAGTTCTTTGCCTATCTTTTTTATTGCCAAGCACATGAGTGTGTCTTCGCCTGGCCAGTATTGCTCATTCCACCCGCCAGCCTCTTCTATTATCGCTTTTTGAGCTATGAAATTGCATGAATGTATATCATCCGATGCAAAACAGCTTTTAGTTTTGTATCTACTCGATAAATTGCCCACCATAAATGACGAAAGAACATAGCCTCCAGCCTTTTGCAGTAAACCATCTGTTTCAGGTGTCAATCCGGGCCCTCCGACGCCACCAACATGTGGATCTGCAAGAAGCTTCAAAGCGCTGGTTAACCAGTCGCTTCGAGGATAAGCGTCATTGTCGATGAAAGCACAGAACTCGCCATTTGATCTTTTGACGCCCATGTTCCGTTTGACTCCAGGAGCTACAGGTCCAGTAGCTACAACTTTGACCCCATCAATCGGTTCGGTAGAATAGTCAGGTAACAATATTATCTCAAAATTTGGATAATCCAAGCGTCTACAGTATTCAATACACTCTCTCGTATAATCGTCCACGTCTTTACAAGGAATAATAATTGAAACAAGCGGTTTCGAAGACATTAATGTTCACGAAGAACAAATGAAGCCATGTTTTGAAAACCATTTTTACTGGGAAGCGGGCGCTGATACCAATGAATCACTCTAAGCCTATATGTTATTCCAAGCAAATCAAGAAACATGTGCCACATTTCCTTTGGCTTAAACGAAGCATCTAACTTTATATTTACAGGCATCTCCACAACTTTTAAGCCAAAAAGATTGGCCACAGCTAGCAATTCAACATCAAAGGCATAACGCTTCACAGCCAATCGAGGGAAAATATCAACGAACGCACTCTTCCTCATCGCTTTAAGCCCAGACTGAGTATCTTTAAGAGGCACCCCAGTTAGAAGCCTAACTAAACTGTTGAAACCACTACTCAAAATCTTACGAGATAAAGATACTTTCACTCGGGAATCAGGATGCTTTTTAGAAGCTATGACAATATCGCCACGTTTCAAAGCTTCTATGTATTTTGAGATAACGCTCAAATCGATTTCCATATCGCTATCCGCAAAAACAACAACATCTCCGTTGGACTGCATGAAACCAGTTTTTACCGCATGGCCTTTTCCCACATTCTCAGGGTAACTTAAAACTTTAACGTGACCGTTTCTTTTTGCGTATCTCACAGCGTTCGCAAATGTCCTATCACGGCTACCGTCGTCAACAACCAAAATTTCATACGGCAAATGCTTACCCGCAATAACCGCGTCTATTGACTCAAGCATGTCCTCAATGAAGTCTTCCTCATTATATGCTGGAATAACGAAAGATAATTCTACTTGCTGCATTAAACCGCCACCTCATTGCTTTTTCCGCGATATTTCAGAAAGCTGGCAAGTTGGAGAAAAACCCCAGCGACCAAGGCATAATACGCGTAAACGGCTACAGTGTCAGCTAGGGAAGACAAGCCTGTAGACAGGGAAACAGCGGCAGCAATCAAAAGCAGCATGAACCCCAAGATAAAGGGAGAGCCCCAATTCTCCTTAACGTAACCTTTAACTTTAATCATAATCTTGTTGAAGCCAATTTGAATCATGTTACTGAGGCACTGCTATGCTTAAGAGCGAAGCCCAGAATTTAACGTTTGCCATAATCTTGGGATACACACAAAAAAAATTCTCAAAGTTCCACCTAACAAAGAGTTATGACTCACCAATTTTGAATTACTGTTTGAATATTTTAACACTATTAACGTGCATCACAGCCAAGAAGATTGCGAACGAAGAATCAAATACCCAGTCACCAGCAGAAATATTTCCCAACTTCTGAGCCATGAAACTGATTTTTTGAGTCAGAGGTAAACCAATCGCCCTCAAACGGCTTGAAAAACTGCTGCTTTTTATAGCATCTTCCAGCTTCCTTGTAAGCACATGTATGCTTTTTGCTAACTTTGCACTTCGGATATTATCCACAACTCTTATTGTTAAATCAAAGAGTACTCTGTCTATTCTTTGCAATGCCTTGAACCATGCGCCAGAACGCATAGCTTTAGTTTTCAGATTAACCAGTTGCTTTTTATCAAGGAAGCAGAAAACATCGCCATTTAGCGCAGCTTTAGACATCGTTTGTTTCCTTTCTTAGATAATAGTTATTTTAGTACCTTCCCTTGCAGGGTATTTATGAATTATGCATGTTAAATGAAATTTAGCGCCTAAAATTTAATAGATTATTATCCAAAGTTTCAATCACTCTAAATCTTTTTCTAAGCAAATATTAACGTCATCGCATCTTATTGTTAGTTCTGTTTTGTCACGTTTTCTGCCGCGATTTTTTTAGAATCCCGAGTTTTCGCTAATTGGAATAGCATAACAACTAGCAAAATGGAAAAAACGCAACCTAATATGGCGAGAGCCACAATTCTTAGGGGTTCAACAGCCCAAATAGCATGCACCATATCCAGCAAAATATTGGTGTACCGTGGAGCTAAAGGCAAAAAGAAGAAAGGAAGCGGACAATTCAGTACAGCGTAAAGTAACGCTACTATCGAAGCCGCCCAGTAAAAAGCCTCTTTAACGCGTCCTCCCACGCATAATATGACTAGGAAGGGTATTGCCCAAACAAAAAACTGCTCACAAATAATTCTATATGAAAGAAACAATGCAAGCACAGGCAAAAGCATTACAAAAGCCAAATCATAGGCGGGTCTCTGAAAAGTGATTTTGACAGTTCTCCAGTAAACGAGCACCAAAGCAACAGCCACAAGCACAATCGACGCCATCGAAACAAAAGAAACGAACCCAGCAGTTACAGGCAAGTTGAGTAGCCGATTTAGCTGATAAAGCGACCAGTAAGAAAGACCAAAAGCCACAGGATTAGTAACTTGATTAGCCACAGTACCGGACGCTGCAGGATTTGACACAAAGTAGCTAGTGAAAAAGCTTTCTATCGTGCCGAAATAGGGAAGAAAAAGCAAAACTGTAGCGGCTGTAAAGGCAGAAAAAAACTTCAAGCAATTCTTCCACCTATCTCCAACAGGACTCAACTTAAAAAGATAAACCGCAATAGGCACCAAAAACAAAGCAGGGTACAATTTTGAAGCCACACCTAAACTGAGAAAGACCGCGGAAAGTGCATATCTCTTCCTCAACAAAAAGAAGAAGGCAACCAAAGAAAAAAGCGCAGGCAAAGTGTCCCACATGCCCCAACCAGCTGAAATCCAAATTACAAATGGGTTAAGGAACCAGAGAAACGCGGCTTTTTCAGCAAGCCCCTTGCTATGTGTTAATTCCTCAACTATTTTGTAAAGAAGAAAAGCTATCGCAATGTCTGAAATCAAGAAGGGGATTTTAACTACAAAATCAAAAAGCATCCCTGGGACATATAGAACGTTAAAAGAAGGATAGAAGTTCAATGCCGACGGAAGAGAAGCCATAGGAATAGCCCTTGTGGAGAAAATGCCTGCAAGCCAACTATAACTATAAGCGATTGGAATCATCATATAATGATACCACAACGGTGGAAAAGCCTGCAAAGTGAACGGCCCATTTTTCAAAATACTCATTGAAATGCTATACCAAGTATACACATCGTAAGGGTGAGCGGAAATCGGCATCAGAAGAACTCTTATGACTACGCCAACGATGATTATGCTTGCTAATTTATGCTTTGAAATTAACTCGCGAATTTTTGAAATTATCAGTTTTTCAACTCTGCATTAGTTAATTTGGAGCATAGCGGTAAATGGCAATTTCGCCACTCTGATATATTTCATGAAATGCCGATGCCACGGTTGGTTGCCCATCCCATCCTTTTCCATTTACCCACCATATAAGGTATATTTGACTATACCCTTCTTGGGCAGCAGTCGTTGCCGCGTTTAAAGGATTGCCGAATTCATACAGAAACACCTGATCAGGGTTAAATGTTGTGAGCGCCCAACCATAAAACGCCCTGTGTGTAAGCAAAATCGAGTTACCAGTCATATTATCTTTAAGCCATTGAAGGGCATTTACTGTCCCTTGGCAGTCAGTTATGGACACGGTGTTCTGAAGCATCGAGGTCGGAATCGTGTAAATGTAAGGGTTCACCCCTGCCTGAAAATACGGAAAAGGACTTTCTGGAGACATCACCATGAAACCGAAACTCAGAACCACAGTTGCAAGCATAAGATAAACTAAGCCAACGCGCAGCAAAGTTATCCTAAAACGCTTCCAGTGAACAGACTTAAGCCAGCTTAACCCTTCAGTCGCATAAAAAGCTAAGGGATAAACAAGCAACATTACAATACGCAGATCGCTAGGGCTAACCATAGGAACCAAAGCCGCAATCAAAATCAAAATGACCAAACTGCGCATCTGAAAGTTACCAAAACGCTTCACACTTAATAGTGCTAACGGAAGTAAAGGCAGAAAACAGTACAGAATAAACCCTGCTTCACTCGCCAACATAGCGGAGTAAGAAGGGTAACCAAACAAAGCCAACCAGCCGTCACTTGTTGTGGGGAAACCAAAAATCAAACGGTACTCAGGCACTGCAGGACTCAAATAAAAGATAAGGAAAAAAAGCAGCACCGCCGGCAAAGAAAACACGATTAAACGAACGGCATCAACGCGGCTTTCGCGAACCAGCTTATAAATAACAGTGAAAAGCAATACACCAAGCATGAGAGCAGCAATCACTTGATTCGACAATACGACCGCGGCTAGAGCCAAAGAAAACGCTACGTAGCGCTTCCAAGAAAACTTACCCGACGCCTCAGCTCTGACGACAAGCAACATGAGAACCACAAAGAAAAAGATTAACGCCAACTCTTCTCGAAACGCATCCCACGAAACTCGCAGAGCCACAAAATACAAAGTTCCAACTAGAGCAGGCACTATACTCTTTTTTGGCGACCAGCCCAAGCCGCGCCTAGCATAACCATATATGGCTAACCCCAAAAAGCCCAAAAGCACAGATGGAAGCACCTTAAGCACCAAAACGACTGAACCACTAGCTAAAGTCAACCCAGCAGTCAAAGTATAAAACAAAGGCGCCGAAGCAATAAAACTCAATAGGCTCACATCGCCATGCAGCCACAACGTTGTGGTCGAAACATAATACGCTATTGTGTCAAAGCCAACAACGTAAGGTCCCATCAAAACCTCAGGAATAACTCTAACTAATAGCGGAACGGCGAACGCAAGCAACGGAAACAGATATTTTTTGGGAAACAAGTCACTTACAACTCGGATTTGAAGAAGTTAAATTTTTCCTAAAATGCAACAGAGAAAACGTTATGCAACGAGAAGCCAATTTTTGCTTTGTGAAGAAACCTGCGAGGGATAAGGAGCACTGACATTGTTATTTATTGCGTATAATGCAGCCGCCAAGATCAACTCATTAGTTTTATCAATCACGGTCGAAACCACCTGACCATTTTCATTAACACCATCTCGGTACCCACTTTTTGTAAGGGAAACAGGCTTAATTGCATCAACCATGCTCTGTGTGTATTTTGTATTATAAAGTGCATCCAAGCCAACCGCTACCTTCAAATAAACAACCGGCGTCACGGAAATAACTGACGTTTCATCCTTCTCAATAACCCATGTACTTCCATTAGGCAACACCACCCACTCCCACACGTAAGTTACACCATTCACCCCTACAATATTTCCCTCACTAAAAGCTGTGTATTTTCCCGTTGCATTATACCTCGCTTCCTCAGCAAGGTAAACTTGCCTTGACAAATTCAGCAACCTTGCGTCAGGTTGTTGAAAATTAAAAATGGAAAGAAGCAAAGGCTCAGACGTTACTTCAGCTTTCGGCAACGCAACACCATAAGTTTCGACTGTAGGAGCATTAACAATGTTGTTAAGGATAGTGTTTGCTTCTGAAGAAAACTGGCTAGGCCAAAAATCCGCAAACCCACACGCGACATAATAGTCATAGATATTAACGGAGCCAGTTGACTCGCTGACAGCTTCGCGCTCGGGTCCATAATTGGTGCGATTATACACGATATAATTAATGCTGCTTGCTAAATCAGGCCTATAATCCTTCAAGTTATTAAGAGCCACAAGCAAATTACCAGCATCAGCAGCAACCTGAGCTGAATCATCTTGATTCTGCCCATTTGCTGTACAATACCTATCATAAGGCTGACCATCACTCGTTAATGGACGAGTTTCAAGGAATGCTAATATTTTATTGAATCTCCAATCGGCACCATAAGTCCCATTGTTACTTATTATGCCCAGTTTCTCAGCGTCAATAATCGCTTGAATGTAAACACCTAAATCCCAATCAGTAAAGTAGGGGTAATCCTGCCCCGCAGCATGTAGCCCAGTTGCAGAGTTTACGTTGTTTCCAACCTGAAAATATTGCCAGGCATTAGTAGCCAAACTCATCCAATACGCTGTATTATCGACAACTGGAGGATTTTGATTAACTTGATTAACTGAGGAGTTTTCTGCAAGCCAAATGCCCTGCGAAGCAACCACGACGACCATAATCACCGCAAACACCATCGACACATGAAACTTTATGGCCTTCAGCAACACGCCTCCCACTTAACTAACTGAATCCGAAACTTTACAAACAACACGCAGCATTCCCAATTAAGCTTCTCCTATACTATTTGCCTTATTCAAATATAATTCTACTGCAAAACAGCCTTCGCTACACTTACAAACTTGATGAAAAGCAAAAATACGCCAGAATAAACCACTTCTGCTCTGTTTACAAATCATTAGCAACGTAAAAGCGCCAGGTAAGTGTCCTCGTAAGCTTTTGCTACGGAACTCCAGCTTTCTCTCTGAGCAAAATTCAAGTTCTGCTCACTCATCTTAGCAGATATCTCTTTGTTAAAGAGAACCGTCAAAATCGCATCCTTTAAAGCGTCTACGTCACCAGGAGGCACCAGAATTGCTGAAGCACCATCATCAACCAGTTCTCTAATTTCGGGCAGATCAGAAGCTACAATTGGTCGCCCATAGCCACAGGCTAGATGAAATACACCGCTTGTTCCTGGCGCAGCATTGTAAGGCAGAACTACCACGTCAGTCATTCTAAAAACAGACCCAAGTTTCTCCTGAGGGACATAACCTGAGAATTCAACGTTCGGAGTATGTGCTTTGACAAATTTTTCAAGGTAATTGGGAAAGTTTGGGTGATTTGAACCAGCAACCAACAGTTTGATGTTGCCTTTTTCCTTCACAATTTTTTCAAAAGCCTCAAACATTAATGGAAGCCCCTTATGTGGTCCCATGTGACCGAAAATTAAGATGACCTTTTCATTAGTATTCACTTTCAGATGTGGGTCCACTGAGGCGCCATGAGGTATGTACTGAACCCCCTTGTGACCGTAACGTTTCTTCAAAAAATCACCGTAGGAGCGAACAAGCACCACTACGCTCTGAGCGGAAAGGATAATCTTTGTAGCTATAAGAATCCCAACTCTGTTAAGCAAACTATCCTTTAGATGAAACTTCTCTAAATCCGCCTTTTCCCCAAGCGTATGCACCCCAGCTAGAACACGAAAACCGAGAAGACGACAAAGAAGAATCAGAGACAAACCAGTAACGTTGGTAAGTTTATTCTTCCCAAAACTCTGGAAACTCACATTAAAATGCACAACATCAGGTCTCAGCTTCAAAATGTAGTACATTACGCTTAGTACTGAAAGCAAATTATCAGCTTTCCAAACCCTCAAAACCCTAACCTTAGGGTCTTCCGGTAATACTTTCCCTGAACGGTTGCTTTTGTCAACTAAAAGATAGAGGGTATCTATCGCTGGTCTGCCTGCTAGGGCGCTCACCAAATTCTGGGCATATTCGCTTAAACGAGCTCGGTTGGGTGGATAAGAAGAGACAAAACAGACCCTCAACCACACCATTCTCCCTGTCTACAGGCGTGAGGAACCGGATACTTGTGAGGTGCCAAGCGATATCACGGTAAAGCAAATCGCAGTTATCTTTTCCTTAGTAATCATCCATATTGTTTCCTGAAACGTCTTTAAGGCGTTCTCAAGGTTAAATATATTAAACTTGCCCCTTCCCAGTTTGAAGTTACATAGATATTCAATCTTAAGAGGTTTTAGGTTTCAAGCATCTTTTCCAGCAGAACCTAGAACTTCAAACCACCCAGGGCTACTTAGCAATGTTGAGTGTTATGAATCCCTTTTTAACCGTTTTATTCCAAACCCTCTTCCGCCTAAATATTAATTTCAGAAAAGCCCACCCCGCAATACACATCTGAATAAGCCAATAAACGTAAATTGCAGGAACCCACAGCAGATTTCGAAGCTTCACGGGCTTCTCGGATGCAGTTAACCCAACACCGACTGAAAGCAAGGAAACCGCAGTTAAAGCTATAACTAGCCCTGTGAAATTTATTATCGGGTTGCTTTCGGAGAGAAACAACGCAAGGAAAAACCAGTTCACGTAGCTAAGCAACGACACAACCATCATAAATGGTCCAGCAAGCGAAATTTCGGCATCCACCGTCTTCTTATTTAGAGTATCAAGAAGACGCCCATATTTTAAAGCCGTCTCCATATATCCTCTATACCAACGAACCCGCTGCTTGACGAAGTCTCTTAAACCATTAGGTGTTTCCTGCCCGCAGCAAACATCTTCAGCATACTTTATCTGATGCTTTTTTTCAACAAGCCGCAAAGCTAACTCCACATCTTCCGTAAGAGAAGTCTCATCCCACCCGTCTAACTCTTCCAGCGCGTTACGCCTTATGAATTGGCAACTACCGTTTAAAGGAACAAACAGCTTCAACTTTTCTCTTCCGCTAAGCAAAGCCTGGAACCAAGCTTTCTCTTCCGCCGCGACGACCCTTGTCAAAATGTTTTTTTTCTCATTCAGCGAGGTAGTTCTGCCCTGCACAGCCATTAATTGCTTATCTCCAAGATACGACGCAACTTTTCTAAGCACATCCTTTTCCGGAACACTGTCAGCATCAAAAACTCCCACAATTTCTCCTGTTGCATAGGGCAATGCAAGGTTGAGAGCCGCAGGCTTGCCTTTAGATTCCTTTTCATTAACAATCTTAAAGGTTCCAGGATACTTCGCTGAAAAATCCGAGCACACCTTGCAAGTGTCGTCAGTCGAATTCCCATCCACTATTATAATTTCCAACTTGTCCTTCGGATAATCCAAATCAAGTAAACCATTCAAACAGCGACCAATAACAGCTTCTTCATCCTTGGTCGGCACAATAATTGAAAACTTTGGCTCCTCATTCGCATAATTACTTTGGGGGTGCTTGCGTCTACTTCTTATACCAACGTATATAATTGAGCCATTATACACTGTCCAAAAAAGCAAGACCGAAAGCAAAATGATAGAAATGATATCAAAAAGTATCATTTGCATCCAGCCTCAATTAATGCTTTACCCGATATTAAGAGTATGTTTTTGAGTGATTGAGCTAAAAGATTTATTCGCAAAGCTCTAAGCCACATCCAAACACCCAAAGCCTCTAATTTTACCAGTATCTTTTTCCTAAGGCGAAATCGAAGCATTCTGCACTACAGCTCATTATGTGTTCTTAAACTCTTTTAAGGTTTGTTTAACCATGCTTACTCGCTAAGCTATAAACTCATAGTTTAGAACACAACCAACTAAAAAAGTATCTCAAGCAACCCTATGTAACTTAAACAGTACAACAATTATTATTTAAAAAAATGGAAAGCCAAACCGCTCCCTAAAACCCCCTATCATCCCAGCCGCAATCTAGTTTTAATGGGTGGAATCCTCATTCACCCTGAAGTCTTAGCCATCATCCTAGCCTACACAGCAGTGTTAATTGTTATCGCCATATACCCAAGAAAAACAAAAACAAGAAAGCTTACAATTCCTTCATAAACGCGATAAAATCTTCAAGGCTCCTCGGCTGCAACGTATAATTAGACTTTTTTTCCTCGCCAATGGTTGACGAAGGCTTCAACCCATAATCATGCCCCGGATAAACTTCCACAGAATCATTCAGTTTTAGGAGCTTATTGAACAAACTGTCATACATTGTTTTGGAGCTGCCGCCAGGCAAGTCTGTCCTTCCACATTCACCCACAAATAAAGTGTCACCAGTCAACAGCTTCTTATTATCCACTAGCAAGCAAATACTGTCCACAGTGTGCCCCGGCGTATAAATCACCTTTATCGAAACCCCGCCAACAGTTAACACATCGCCATCTTCAACTGCAACATCGCAAGTCAATTTTGACAATTTATAAGCAACCAATTTCGCCCCAAAAATAGAGGCTAACTCTGTGTTTCCAGCAGTATGGTCGGAGTGTCCATGAGTATTTATGATGTACTTTAAATTGAATTTTTCAGCTTTTAAAACCTTGATTATTTCGCTGGAGTTAAAGCTTGAATCCACAACCGCCGCTTCTTTAGTATCTTCGTCCGCTATAATGTACGAAAAGTTATCGCCGTGCTGTTGAATTTGTTTAAAAAACATACATCTCAACCAATAAAGAGGTTTATCAAGGAACAAACTTTTGTTCTTTTCGCCTTTCCACCAGCAACTCTTCCGCGCATGAGCCTTCCTATTTAAATCACCATGAAAATTTTAGGTCTGAACTGCACAATAAAGCCTAAACCACCTATTATTGTGCAAAACCATTTTTACCATTGCAAGCTTCCTCTTCCACGTAAATCAAACAACACTTAGCCCCTTCCCAACATCAGACACAAAATGAAACCTCGACGGGGCTCCTCCAACTGCGCCATTACATCCAAAAGCGAAACTCCAAATAAAAAAAACTCTACAATAAGAGATTTAAAAGTAAATTTATGTCTGAAGGAGGATAGCCTGAATAATATTTACCGAAATAGCCGAAAACGTTCATTTCTTTGCTTAAATAAGGCTTTATTTTGTCTGCCCACAACCGCAAGCTCTCTTGGACATCAACTTCTATTTTACCTAAAGTTCCTTTAACTTTTTTCCGGTCTCCCTCCCACCTAACATACAAAAAATCAGAAGTTACTTCGCTGATGTTGGGCATAAAGGGATTATCAACCCATGCCAAAGCAACATTGCTATCTCTTAAAAGCGAATAAAACGCGTCATTAAGAAACCCTTCATCCCGCACCTCAACCGCGTAACGCTGAGTCTTAGGAAGCTTATGCAAGAAGCCAGCCAAACTGGATAAGCGCTCAATTCCAAAACTAGGGGGAAACTGCAACAGCAAAGGTCCAAGCTTTTCTTTCAGTATTTTTGTTCTTTCAAGAAAAAGGCCAGTTTCACTCTGGCAATCCTTGAGCATTTTAATATGCGTTATAACTCCTGGAAACTTCAGCGAAAAACTGAAGCCATCAGGTGTTTGCTCTTTCCAGTTGGCTATGGCTTGCCGGTTTGGAATCCGATAGAATGTACTATCAACCTCAACAGTACTGAATTTGGTTGCGTAATAAGCCAAAAAATCTTTGGACGCAGTTTTATTCGGGTAAAAATTGCCCTTCCAGAAGCTGTAGCTCCAGCCTATAGTGCCTAAATGAAGGTTTTGCATGCTACTCTTTACCCTTTAGCAGCAACCAAGACTTATCGTCTTTAGCCTTCTTTAACCGCACAAGAATGTATCGTCCTTTAAGCCTTTGACCCTTAAGCGTAAACTCAATTTTATCATTCTCCCAAACCTTAGTTTCGTAACTACCTTTATCCCAGATTTTAACCGTCCCAGCCCCATACTGCCCCACAGGAATCGTGCCCTCAAAATTCGCGTATTCAAAGGGATGATCCTCCGTTTCCACCGCCAAACGCCGCTCACCAGCAAACTCAGGCATCCCTTTCGGAACAGCCCAGCTCTTCAAAACACCACCACTTTCTAGCCTCAGGTCATAGTGCAATCTTCTTGCGTGGTGCTCTTGGATCACAAAAATTAGCTTCTCTTCTTTTTTCTCTCCGCCCTTAGGCTCAGGAGTCTGTCTGAAATTGCGTTTTGACGCATATTCTGAGAGCCTGTCGCCCTCGGCTGTGTCCATTTTTTTGTTTTCGATTAGTTGGTCAAGGGTGCATTCGGCTGGTGACTTGTCCTCTCTTAAACTTTTAAAACGTGGCATTCTTAACCTCATATCCCGTGTTACAACTTGATACGCAACTTCACAAACCAGCGTGGGCTCAAGCCAAGTTACCCTATCACCAGATTCAGGCTTGAAAGGGGCAAGCTCCGTTTTTAATTTTTCAAATGTGACACTTAAAACTCCAAGAGTTTCTTCAGTAAAACCTGTCCCGACTTTGCCAACGTAAACTGGTTTGCCATCCTTATCGTAAAGTCCTAAAATTAAGGCGCCAAACGTTTTTTCCCTAGATTGCTCTCCTCTTGTGTAACCGAAAATTACGCAGTCACAAGTTTTCAGTTTTTTAATTTTCAACCAACTCCCAGTTCGCAATCCTTCTTCATAGGGGCTATCTTTCTTTTTCGCCACCACTCCTTCTAAGCCCTTCTCTAAGGCTAGTTGGTAGTAGGCTTCTCCTTTTTCCTCAATAAAATCGGACAGGAGCACATGCGGGCCTTCCCTCAATGAGTCCTTCAAAATCTTTTTGCGCTCCATTAACGGAAGCTTAATGAGCGGTTTGTCATCCTTCTCTAAAACATCAAAAACAATGTATACTACTGGCGCCCGTTTGGCTTGCCTTTGAATCTCGCCTGCTGAAACAGCTTGACCACGCTCCAGTAGGCTTTGGAAGTCAGGCTTGCCTTCTCTCATCACAACGATTTCGCCGTCAACAACTAAGCCATCAGCTAACTGTGTTAACTCTGCAAGTTCCGGAAAGTTGTGTTTTAATTCATTTTCATTGCGACTTTTTATGCTAAGCTCTTCATCGATATAGGCTATGGCCCTGAAGCCATCCCATTTAACCTCAAAAATCCAGTCTTTATCCGAGAAAGGGTTGGGGGCATCCTTTGCAAGCATAGGCTTGTAAATGTGGCGGCTCATTTCTGTTCCAGCTGCTTGAGAGTTTCTCGCAGCGCAACCATGAGACCTTTAGCTTCCACTTCTGGCGGCTTCTCGATTTGGATTTTTTCGCCTTTCAGCTTTTGCGCTACAAGTTCTTCAACCCTTCTCATGTAAGCGTCTTCAAATTCACCAATATCAAAGTCGCCTGAAAGGTCACTCACTATTTTTATAGCCATATCTAACTCAGCTTTATCGGGCTCCTTTAACTTTTTGACCTCTTCAAAATCCTGCGGGTCCACAATATCGTAAACATAACGTAATGTTGTTAAAACCAGCGCGCCCTTGTACGTATGCAACAACGCAGGATACTCTTTCGTTCGCAGGGTTATTCGTGCAGCGCCAGCTTTGTTTTTTCTTTCAAGCGCCCTTAAAAGTAAAGTGTAAGCTTCCTTGTTTTTTGTAGGCATCAAAGCGTAAGTCTTATCAAAGTAAATTGGGTCAACCGAGAAGTAATCTACAAACTTGCTAATTCTAATTCGGCTGTCAGATTCAGGTTTTGCAGCATCTAACTCTTTCTTATCAAATGCTATATACTCGTTTTTAGCTACCTCATAGCCTCGCATGACCTCGTTCCAAGGTACAATCTTGTCGTCCTTAGTGCACATTTTAACGTATTTCAAAGGTTGACCGTCAACTTTATGCAAGAAATGGAAATTTATTCCCTTGTCATAAATCATGGAATACAATTTAACAGGGACATTTACTAAACCGATTGTGATGCTTCCCGACCAAATTGACCTTCTCGGGACAGCCGCACTAACTTTTTCACTTTGCTTTTTTTCTAAATCTTCCTGCGTCATAATTAAATCTCCAGTTTAACTCTTTTTTCAAAAATATTTTTCCACGAATCAAGTTTCCGTTCAACCACACTAAAAATATTGAAGTCAGAGGGGTTTATGCCTTTCTTTATTTCAGCCCACTCTAAAGGTGTCGAAACAGAAGCTTGAGGCGTCGGCCTTAAGCTGTAAGGAACCACCATTGTCCGCATTGGCGAATTCTGGAGGTAATCGGCGAAAACCTTTCCCGGCTTCTTTGTATCCTTGAATTCGGAAACAATAATGTCACTTTCCTTGGCTAAGTCGATTCCGATTTTATGCACAAAAGCCCTTGTTTCTTCAAAACTATGCTCTGGAACTATTGGAATTACGACATGAAGACCTTTTTTGCCCGAAGTCTTAATGAAAGGTGTAAGTCCTAAATCGAGCAGTTTGTCTTTAAGCAAAAGCGCAACCTCTGCGGCATCGCTCAACGTTGCTGGTGGTTCAGGGTCAATATCAAAAAATAGTAAATCAGGCTTATCCAGAGCGTTAATCTTGGAGAAGGGCATGTGGATTTCTAATGCTGCCAAGTTTGCAAGCCAAATAAGCGTATCCAAGTTGTTGCAAACGATATAGTGGACGTCTCGTTGGGACGTTGGGGAGTAAATTGTTTTTATTTTAATCCATTCTGGCGTACCTTGTGGAGCGTCTTTTTCAAAAAAACTGAAGTTTTTGCCATTAACGCCATCAGGGTATCTGGTTAGAACTAACGGTCTATCAGTCATAATCGGTAGCATTTTCGGCGCCATTTTAATGTAGTACTCGATGACTTGTCCTTTGCTAACATTAACTTCTGGGTAAAAGATTTTATCCAAATTGCTTAACTTGACTTTAGTTAATTCTCTTAGATCCTCCGTCACAATTTTCACCAAAGACCGTTAAGTCTCAAAGCAACTTGTTTACATAGATACATTATAAAGTACTAGTCTTTTTCCTTTATGGACAAAGAACAAACCCATAACGCGTCAAGGCAAATCATACAAATTACCCTGAAAATTCCGATTTTTCATAGCTAAACCTATATAGTTAACACGATATCAGTAATAAACTGTCAGAATTAATCAAGAAAAAGTAAATTTTGAAAACTAACATTTGCTTTCTTCAAGATAATTCGCTATAAAGAGGAAAAAATTAGTATGAAATCAAAAAAGCCAACATTGGAAGATCAGCTTGCTTTCATTTCAGCACAACATGAAGTTTATCCTACCGAACTATTTCAGGCTTTAATTCAAGCAAAAGAACACGGGAAATCAGCATGTGGAGACTTAACGGTTGAATACCGTGGAAGTGTTAACAACGAAGCCATCTTCCTAATAACTAAAAATAGTAAAGTAATTGCGCAATTCAGGGTTCCCGAAGAAACTCTCTCACAAAAGGATGTTTCATTCGATAATTGGATGGATACAAGCAGAGTCCGAAAAGAGATCGCAAAGCAAAACCCGGCCCCTACACATATGAAGATAGAGAATCTACGAGTAGGCATGAAAAAGGTAAATGTAATTGCCAAAGTGTTGGAAACTTCTGAGCCATCCAAGGTTCACACTCAATTTAGGGACAACGCTCTTGTTTCTAACGCATGGATAGGAGATGAAACGGGAAAAATTATGCTTTGCCTCTGGGACCAACAGGTAAACGCCGTTTCAGTAGGTAACTGTATAGAAGTAAAGAATGCGCACGTGGCTATGTTTAAGGCTAAAAAGCAACTCCGTCTTGGAAAAAACGGAACAATCACAATATTGGAAAAGCCCATGCTAAATGAAACGGCTAAAAATTAAAAATTAAAAATGTTTGAAGATGGTTTATACTGTTTAGACGTATTTCTTGTCGTTGTAGCAGTACCATCTTTTGTATTGCGGAATCCATGTGAGAGGTTGATTGCATGTTGGGCAAAGTGGTTGAGTTGACTGTTTCTGAACATCAGTTTGAACGTTGCTGCTGCCGTTCATAAGACCCAAAAACCTTTTCTTCCCAACTGAAACGTATTTCTTGTCGTTGTAGCAGTACCATCTTTTGTATTGCGGAATCCATGTGAGAGGTTGATTGCATGTTGGGCAAAGTGGTTGAGTTGACTGTTCCTGAACATCAGTTTGAACGGGTTGCTGCTGCTCATAAGGCCCAAAAACCTTTTCTTCCTCACTCAGAGACCTAGTTTGAACGGGTTGCTGCTGCTTCTGTTGACTAGTGCTTTGTGGAACTGCCTTTAGAAGTATGAAGTCTGATGCTGCTTGAACATCTTCCCAGGGGATGTGTTGGATTTCCCCAGCCTCATTCTCCACTGACAAGGCAATGCCCGTCTTTCCAACGGCGAAAGCGATATCTTTAACTTTTCCAACCAATCGTCCTTTTGCATCTATGACTTGCATAGAGACTAGTGCGTCTCGAGTCAGAGGTATATTGGTTTTTTCCATCTTAACACCATTCTTATTCTGAATAGGTGAATCTTGTTTAAAGGATTTTCGTTTCTTACTCAAAGCAGATCATCAACCCTTATTGCGCTGGGATTTCCCAGTAGCTAATGATGTCGCCTTTCACCCATTTACCGCCTAAACTTCGCACAACCTCATTGATATCTTCCCATTCAGCCTTTAAAAATTGAACTGGTTTTACCACAACGCAATCTCCCTTAACTGTAAAACTGAGCAGTTTGCGCTGCTCTGGGCTGAATTCATTTTCCATTTTGGTTGAGGTTTTGCTTGGTTGAATTAACTTTACATTTGTAGGCTTAGGTTCAGGTTTGGATTCGATTTTAACGGTCCCAATCGGCTTTGGTGCAGTTTTAGGTTCTCCAGTGTTTGTTAGGTTGAATTCTGGGATTGGATAGGATTCGGCAATGTCCTCAAAACTTTCGCTTCTAACTATCGCGAGCACTTGCTTGGAAAACAAATCAAGTTTTAAGTCTAATAGTTCAGTATCGCTGGGCAAATTGGAAGCCGAAGAGGATGCTTTCCCCTGCAACAACTCGATGAGGAATTCTGGGGATAATTTTATTATTCTTATTTTCATGTCTGAGCACTCAGAACTGCCTTTAGGTAACCGATAACTTAAAAGCATTGCCCATTACTCATGCCCAAACTTTTTGATACTATTACAGCAGAGTTCAAGTCAACCGACGAATGCCGGTAAAAGAGAGGAATAAAAAAGATGCCATACTTAGGATTTGGCTCTGAGGCGTCTCCAATCCGCAAAGTTGCCACAGTACATACCCCAAGTTCTCAGTTTCGGAGATATCGCCCTAATTAAAGCTGGGCAGGTAATCAACACGATTGGCAAGTTAAGAGCAAACGTTGGCACCAGAATGACTTCTGCTTCGGTAGCAGTAAACAGTTGAGGCAAAATTGTGTATTGCCAAAGAATGTAACTTGTCCCCACAAAGAGGCTTAAAGCGTAAACACCTAAAAGAGTAATCAGGCTCTTTCTCTTTCCATCCTCAGCGGCTTTTTTAGGCATAAGGGTCCAATTTATGAGGTATATTATGAGTGCTACAACTGATTCGAACACTCCGAGAAAACCTAGGCCCTCCACAAAAGCGCCACCTATAAACGCTCCAATCATCGCTCCTGCCAGTCCGCTCCATCCGAACCATATTGGAAAAACACCTAGCAGGATAATCGGGAGATAGAGGAGCGTGAATCTTGGCAATGTTATCGAGTATGACAGGAAGAAGAATATGGTGTAGAGGGCTGCTGCCGTGGCGATTATTGAGGCATGTTTAGCGCTGCTTTGTTTTTGCATATTCATTTATTATTCGGTCCTTATGTTCTGGGCTTAAACGCCTTCAAGGAAGGAACTGAATAAAAGCATTTTCATGCGTATTACATTTGTAATACATCAGAATTTTTAGTAAAGCGTGATTATTGAGCTACTGTAACTTCAGGAAGATTTTCAAAGCCAAAAATGCTATATCAACCAAAGTATAAAAGTTCCAATGAGTATTAGATGCGAAACTGCCAGCCAAACGTTGGATAAAAATGATTAGCCAACCGCGCTTAACCAAGATTGTTTTCATCGTGGGAATTGCAGTACTTATCGCCTTGAATTTATACACTTTCATAGTGGCTTATCCAGAGACTTACGCCGTCAACGCAGGCATTAACACTTCAGGCACTATACTGGCAAAAGACTTCTCAGCCTATTATATGGGCGCTTGGAGGCTATGGAATAATCCAGCGCACATTTACACTTTCGGAGCTTTACATGATGGGGAACCAGTCATACTTCCACATCCTGAAGCCTACAAGTACCTGCCTTCTTTCCTGCTTATTGTCTCGCCTTTTCTCTCGTTGAATTATCAACAGGCACTCTTAGCCTTCGACATAGTCCAGTTTATGCTTCTTCCCCTAATGGCGTATCTGCTCTACAAGATCTTAGATAACAAGCCTCTTGCAGTAACCTTCGTAGTTATGGTTATCGCGTTGCTGCTGCCTTTCCCCTCCCCGCAAGGGGGCCTTTCCCTAAGCTACTATTGGCAGTGGGGCGAGGGACAAGCCAAAGTCTTCATCACCCTTCTGCTTCTACTCAGCTTCTATTTAGGCAGCCGAGGAAAACCATACCTGTCTGGAATTGCCTTTGCCTTTGGTTTTTTTGACCCAAGATTCGGATTATTGGCGATACCGCTCTTCATAATGTACAACCGCAAAAACCTCAAAGCTGCAACAGCAAGCGCAATCAGCGCGTTGGTCTTGTCAAATCTGATGCTTCTTTACCCAGGCATGGCCTCTGGCTTCATAAGCATGGTTTTTTCCTCTGCCGTTAATACGCCACTTTACTATTACTCTCTCATACCCTTCTTCACCTTGCTGTCTCTAATCATCGTTAACTACAAAGAATTAGCTGCCGCATTCAATCCCAAAAGAAGCTTGGTCCTCACTGACGCAACAAAACAACAAGAAAGGTGACCAAGCGTTTCCTTTAGCAGTTTATGGCTAAATTGGTTTAAATGCTTATTTTATTTAATTAGCAGCTAGGGGTTGCTATCAATCCTTAAGCGTTCTGTTTCAATATAGAATATTGCCTTAAATGTTATAGGATAGATACGCAGTAGCTAATAGTATCTGCTTGGTGGGCAATTAAAAGAGCTACGGTGAGGAAAATGGGTGCACCTGCAAGAACTAAGGAGAAAGGCCAGGAAGCCCTCTCTAGCAAGACAAAGGTAATTGTCATTGGTTTAGTTCTCGCCATTATTGGCTCCGTAATATCTAGTTCTTACGCGAAAGCAACATTAACAAATTATACAGGCTTCGGCATGCTACTCGCTGGAATTGCCGTTTTTGTTTTTGGTATTTGTGCAACGGCTACAGCAACCGTGGAAGCTCGTTTAAGCCGGGCAAAGCCAGCAAGCATCAGAGTTGAGAAGCCAAAGACGCTGTGTCTAAGCATATGGGCAATCGGCGTCGGTGTGGTTCTGAGTATTATAGGCTCCATACTAGGCGGTACATATGCAAAGAATACAGTAATAAACTGCGCAGGTTTCGGGATGCTGCTGACGGGAATATGCGTTTTTGTTTTAGGCATATTCGGAACAGCGTTGGGGATGCTGCAGACCAACTTAAATAAGAACAGAAAACAAGTCGGCATCAGGGTAGATAGACCAAGGTTTCTAACTTATAGCATATTATCGGTCGGCATCGGAATAGTTCTTACTGTTATCGGTTCTATAGTAGCTGGCAGTTACGCAAAAGAAACAATAATGAACTATATGGGCTTTGGAATGCTACTAATTGGAGTAGCCATCTTAAGCCTAGGCATGGCAGGAACGGTTGTAACAATCCTAAAAAGCAACTGGAGCCTAAATGGAAACCGCCGTGATAGCGAACCGAGAATTATATTGGGAAGCATATGGGCAATCGGCATCGGCTCAATGCTAATCATTACTGGTTCAATACTTGCTAGTTCCTACGCAAAAAACTCGTTGATGAATTATTCAGGCTTTGGAATGCTACTAGCAGGCACAGGCGTTTTTGTTTACGGGATATTTGAGACCGCTCGATTTTCAACAATGGGCTACTTGAGTGGCAAGTGGACTGGTCGCACAGAGCAAAAAGAAAAATTACCTAATCGCCTGAGAAATTCCTGGAGGAACATGGTAAAAACAAGCTCCATCATTAACCTTGCAGGCGTAATGGCTGCTATGGGTTTGCTTTTCTTCAGTCTCTGGCAACTTGACCTCATCGTAAGTGGGCCAGTGTGGTGGCAAGCTAGTCCTGGTGGTGCGGGATGGAGTTGGCCTGGCCCTGGCGCTTACTCTAAGGATTACTTCCAATGTTTCCTTTGGAAAACCACTATTGGACAGGCATATGACACCTTGTTTATGCTGGTCTTTATTTCGTTCATAGTGCTTTTTGCAAGCGCATTCTTCTGGCCACACGCAAGAGCAAAAAATGATGATTTACGTTTGAACCATCGGAATAACTTGAAAAATTCTAAAACAAGGTCACGCAGAAAACAAGCCAAAAAACAACCTCTCGCCACACAAACCTCACCTAATTCTCAATAGGATGATATGATGTGAGCCAGCCGATTTGCGTATGAATAAGCGTTGAAGCTGGAGACTGGTGAGATGTTGTCTGAGAAGCGTGATTATCGGTGGTCTTTGGTCAAGAGGATAAGGAGACGCACTATTGATATGAAAACTACGTCAAAAGTGCGGGTATCTATTCATAAGGAAGACAAGGCGGAGTCTGCATGCTGATGCAAAACACGCTAGAGGCAAGTTTTATCTTGCTGCTGGAAGAGATTTTTCGTAAGTTGCTTTGATGCTTAGTGCGGCGCGCTAAAACCCTAATTACTCCTGTTTTGACATCTCTTGAAGTTGAAGCAAGTCCTCAAAAGGCTGATTAGAAACCCCCCGTCTGTTTTACTATAGTGGTGCCGGGGGTGGGACTTGAACTCCCATCCGTTGGTGATGTATCGCCACTTTCGTTTTGCTTCTCCGCAACTTTCCCTTTTTCTTTTTCCGCTATAGCAGCCAACAGGTTTTCTAGTTGAATCAGAAGGAAATTGAGGCTGCCTCAGTTATGATGAGGATTTTCCTTGCGGGCTTAGCGTTTAATTTTGATGCTAATTTTCATGAGCTTGAGGACCCTGACGATTACTGGATATTTTTCCGTACGGCGTCTGGGTTGCCGAAGATACCTTCGCATGTAATGTTCATCCAAACTGTTTATTTTACGTAGTTAAGCAGTCAAGCTAGCGCGCGACATTAGACACGCGTGCGCATGGGAGAGCGTACGTGCATAAGTCAGAGCGGTAGTGAATGAGAACGCAAGAGAGAAAAGATTAAATTTTAATTTTTTTTGATAATGATTCATCCTTGGTGACAAAGTATTTGACCGTTATTTTTGTGTCACTTCGAAGGTCCGCAGATCCTTCAGGAAGACTGAGGCCAACGCCGTCAGCAGGAGCCCTATTCCGGCGACCTCGAAGTCTGGAATGATGCCATAGAACTGGATGATGAGCCCTCCTGCAATCTGGGCGAGCGGGATGGAAGCGAAGCTCCCCACCTCGTCAGCGCTTATCACTCTACCGAGGACGTGTCCCGGTACGATGATCTGGATTATGGAGAAATACAACACTATGCTTAATCCGAGGGCGAGACCGGTCACGAAGAGCATGGAGATGTCGAATACCACATTGCGAAGGAGGATCATCCCGAGCGTCGAGAGCCCGAAGACCGCGTTACAGGCTATCAGGACTTTGCCTGCATGCTTGAAGGCGTTAACTCTCCCCATGACCAACGCACCGACTGCACTTCCAAAGGAGAAAGAGGCGAGCAGGATGCCGTAGATGAGGCCCGAGGTGGTAAGTAGGAATTTCGCCTCATAGACGACGAGGAAGTTTACCCCTATCATGGCGAAGAAATTGATGGCAGAGGCGGTAGCCGTCATCTCGAGGATGACCTTTTTCTCGCGCATGTACCTCACACCTTCGCGTACGTCATCTAGCAACGAGGTTTTCCTGGGAAGGGAGACCTTTTCGCTCTGGGCTTGGGCACCGTCCTGCGTCTTGGCAGTCGCTGCTGAGGGAACTAAGATGAGGAAGATCATCGTGGCCGAAATCAAGTAGGTTGCGGTGTTGTAGAACAGGCTCAGGGACGCTCCGATAAGCTCGATCAGCACTCCTCCTATTCCCAGGGAAACCGAGTTCGCGAGCGACTCGGCGGCCGTCATGATGCCGTTCGCACTTGGGATTAGGTCGCTCTGGACGAGTAGCGGCATGATGGCCCTCGCAGCAGGCCTGAAGAGCGTGGAGAATAGCGAGATGGCCAAGACGACCGACAGAATTATAGCGAGGTTGAACCCTGCAAAGAACATGTAGACGGGTATTATCACCACTGCAGCTGAACGGGCGAGGTCGCAGGCGACCATCATGCGTCGCTTGTTGGACCTATCAACCAAGGCACCGGCGAAGAGCCCGATAATGATCGTAGGAGCGAACGAGGCTATCCCAACATAGGCGACAGCCAGGGCCGAATGTGTTGATAGGTAAACCAGGTAGCTGATCGCGGACGAGAATATCGCAGCCCCCGAAGTGGAGACGATATCTCCGACGAACAAGGGGAGAAACCCACGTGCTTGGCGAAGCAATCGAATGAATGGCGATCGCGGCTCCTCGGACATGATGACCCAACTCTTTTTTTTAATGTAATCGAGAAGATATAAATAGTAAAGATAATTTTTAAGTGCGCACCTATGTGAAGTCTTTATTTATTCTTTCCTGTTTCCGTATCTCCCCTTCTATCTAGTTATTCTCCTCGCTACCTTGATGAAGGCACGCACCTATTCGACCGCACCCAATAGTCACTATGGCGACGCATCCAGGCTCTGGCCTTCTGAAAAAACATTTAGAGGTAGCATGTTTATGCTGAGCAAATTCAAAATTGGTCGAGAACATCGCCAGGACAACCCCCCCCCCGTATTTTCACTTATATTG
>JBEKKX010000022.1:0-71549 GCA_050010515.1 Bathyarchaeia archaeon | reverse complement strand
TACAATCATTGTCAGCTTGACCTTTCAGAAACTCAAACACCTCTGTAGATTTGAAAAAGGCGGATACTGCAAAGAAAATAGGAGAAACTGTAGCGCTCAAAATTGCCTTCAAATCATAAAAAACAAATAAATACCATTTAAAACCATTTTTGCAACAAGCTGGCGCGCTCCAAGAACCCGAAAGATAATGGTGACAGGCTACCCGTCAATGCAGAACGCTATTACTGCTTTGAACAAAAACGCTGACGCCTACATAATGAAACCTGTAGATCTCGAAAAGCTGCTGGCCATGATACTCGAGCAGCTGCAGTTGCAGAAGGACGAGATGAAGTTCAGTGAGCAAAAGGTAGCTGAATTCATCGAGACTCGAATAAAAGAGTTGTCTACTATCCACGTCTAAACAGAATTAACGATCTCAATTTTTACTCACGTTTTTGGTTTTCGAAGTTGCGTTAAGGATTTTTTTTTCCCAAGTGAATGGCTATTATATGTTGTGTTATGCTGGTTCAAGCGTTACTTCTACGATGTAGCCTGTAAGGCTTGTTTTTTCATCTTGCCAAATCGATAAGATCTCCCGTGGAATAAGTACGCGTCCATCCTTCTCCATTTTTGCATAAAAAAACTGCCAGTCTCTAAACATGTTTGGAACACTAAATCCAACCCTTAAAACTTGGCCGATTTCCAACTTAAACTCCCACCGAATCAACTTTGGAATCTGCACTCTATCGCCCATCTGAAGCATCCTTCTAAAGGTAACCCTCCGAGTTAACGGCACAGCAAATCCCTCCACCTTGACGATTCCTGACTAAATTTGACGATTATTGACGAATCTTGACGAATAATGACGCAGCCTGCAAACAATTTAAGCTTTGCTTCAAAAAAGCAACCCAAAACAACTTGTGCAAAAAATAACAAAAACACGTGCTGTTCTCTTCTATAAATTGTAGATTTTTCCAGAAAATTTCTGTGCATAAACTTCTGAGACATACAAGCACTTTTCTGCTTAGAAAACGCTATTTGCCATTTGATCAACATTGACTCAAGAAGTAGTAGTTAAGGAAGCACCTCCAGAAATCTTAGCTTCGCAGGAACTCAATCGGTCTGAGAAGAAAAAGCAGGTGTCAATTCAAGAGCTTGTTGAATCTCTAAAAAGCACAGCCGACGATATCGGCCAAATAAGCGAATTATGTTCAGAAGAAAAAATATTGGTAGCTCAATTTTTCTCGTCTCTCTTTAAACTCATGAAGCCCCTAGCTGCATCAATAGCTGTAAACCAATTAGCACTTCCAGCTCAACTGGGCGATGTAGTCCAAGCGCATATTGATCCAACAGGACATTTGATATTACAGTATGAAGACGGCCACCTTGAACTCAAAGATTTAAGCGAAGAAAAAAACCGCGATCTCATGACAGCAGTTATCGAAGATGTCATGCCAAAATTCAAAAACTTAACAAGCCTGCAAAAACGCAAGCTAGAGAACCGCATAAACCTAGTCTCAAGTATAACAAAGGAAATTCAGAAGAGTTCTGAGGCTTTTTCAGCAGCTATGTCTGCTGAGCAATAGCTACCCCTTTTTTACTTGCCTGCTAGGTAACTAACCGTAAAGCTTGATCCGCCAGCGGTAAGAGCTGAGACTGACGTTAATTCAGTATTTTTGCTGTTTGCCATTTGTATTTTAGAAAATGAAAATTTGGCTATGGGACCAGTAGCATTGTTTACGTTTACATGACAATCGGTAAAGGTGATGTTTCCGAAGTCGGCTAGCGTGCCGATTTGGTTATTTATGGTTGGTCTTTCAACTATCCATTCGCCTGAAGAACGAGTAGAATTGTAAACAACATTTTGGCTGAAGGCTTGCACGGTTGTTGCATCACTTATTTGTAGGCTCCACTGATTTGTGTCTGAGTTAACTAGATTTATAGAGGCAATCATCGTGTCTCCTGGAGAGACGGCTATGCTGGTTAATCGTACAGCAAAACTTGGCAGTACCTCATACCAAGCAGTATAGGTGTCCTGCCCATTTACCACATCCTGCTCCGTTCCAACTTGAATTAAGGTTTTGTCCAATTGACCGCCGATTCCAATCCAAGCAGAAGAATAGCCGTCCCCTGATGAAACGTTAACTTTCGGCACTATCCATGAAGCGTTTACACCCATAATTTCAAAATGGGAATTAGAATTTTTTGAAATGATATATCCAGCCCAACTTAAGCTTGAAACACTTTGAGGATAACTAGCAAATAATGACGCCAAAATCGAGAGCAAAGATAAAGATAGCACTAACAAAAGAACCCAAATTAGAATAAGAATAACCGCCTTGGTCCTGAACTTTCTTTTTTCCTGCAAAAGCAATTTTCCTCAATTTATTGTTAGTAAAAATGAGTGTCATTATCGCTAGAAAAAACTACTTCTAATTTATTATATATGTTGGAAAAAACTTGCCATTTAGTTGTTACCTATTTAAATGCTTAATTCCTAGAGGTTGCAGTGTATTTTTTATGTTTCAAGTGAAACCGATGCATGCTGGCGATTTTCTGTTTGCAACTAAATTAGCCAACACTATGGACTGGAACATGGCAAGGGAAGATTTTGAGTTTATGGCTTCGCTTGAGCCAGGTGGTTGTTTTGTTGTTTTTCAGGGTTCTGAACGTTTAGGTATAGCTACAAGTATCAGTTTCGGGAAAGTAGGCTGGTTCGGCAACTTAATAGTTAAAGAAAGCACTCGGAAGAAGGGTGCTGGAAGCCTTCTCGTGAAGCACGCTGTTAACTATTTGCAAAGCAACGGCGTCAAAACCATTGGGCTTTACGCTTACCCAAACCTGATTGGCTTCTACAGCAACTTAGGCTTCGAACGTGATGAGGATTTTTCGGTATTACATACAGAAGCATTGGGTTCTTTGACAGCTGAAACTCTGCCTAAAATTGGAACGCAGCAAATTCAGGCAGTAGCCGAGTTTGATAGCGGATGTTTTGGCGGAAACAGGGAAAAACTGTTGGAATCCATCATTCTTGGAAAGGGCAATTTAAGCTATTATATGTTTGAAAGTAATTCGGTTGTTGGGTATGCAGCAGCTAAGGTTTACGAGAAAATGGCTGAGGTTGGACCATTAATATGTCAGGCAGGTCACGTTGATGATGCTGTTTCGCTTCTTAAAGCGGTTCTTGCAAAATTAACGGGTTTGAGCGTTTACGCGGTGCTGCCAAAAAAAGAAATTCCCCTTGCAGACATGCTTTTTAGTGTTGGTTTTAAGGAAGATTTTTCTGTGACAAGAATGTTTCTAGGTCAAGCTGTCTCAAAAAATTGTATATATATGGCTGAATCTTTAGAAAGAGGATAATTTATGAGCGAAGATTACTGCAAGATTTTACTTGAAGATTTTCTCAAGAATTCTTGGTTAAGCGTAAAAGTCTTAGTTGAAAAACTAAGCAGTTTCAAAGAAGAGAAACGCACCAAACAGGTAACATTATTTCATTATGTTAAAGGTCAAAAAGTAAACGTTCAATTTGAGGGTAACAGGTTTTTTTTAAGAGGCTCAGTTGAGTACACAAATCCTCAGTTAACCGTTGAGGAAGTTCAGGGAATTATTGGCACGCGCCTGCTTGAGTCTTGCGGAAACTACTTTGAAAAATACGGCTTACATGAACCAAACAGTGGCGACATTGCTCAGCTCTTGGAGATATTGAAAAAGCCGCCTGAAGACTGCATTGTCCCTTTTTTGCTAAACACTGACGATGTGGAGGCAGACCGGTACTCTATGAACCCGCTAAAACATTCCATAGTCGCCAGCGGACAAAGCGCTTTTCCAGCAGCATACGTTAAAATTGACCAGCTAAAAGTTGATGAGGCGTTCGTTAAAAAGTATGACGGCACCTTAATCTCTAAAGGCGAAGCAGAACTAATAGGCAACAGCCTTAAAGGTGCTAGTGGTTCTTACTTGGATTTTGTTGATTCAGTAAAGTACAAGCAGCTTGAGCCGCTGTCTGAGTTTTTCGGCATGAACCTGTCACTTTACGCCCTACGCATGCCTCTTTCAACCCTGCAAACGGAAGGAAAAGACGGTTTACTGCACTACATTATCAGTGAAAGCCACCGCGATTACGAAGCTATTAACGAAGCTTACTCTTGCATGGGCAGAAGCATGACAAAGCGGACTACGCTGCTGACGGTGCCGCATTCAAAAAAAGGCTACGGCTCAAAACGGGCAGCCCGCGGCAAAATACACTTTGAAGACAGTAAACTGCTGGATGTCACCGTCAAATACAAAACCACTAAACTTTACCCAAACGCAATTGACACGGACGATGTTGCGGTTGCCAAAGCAGATGACAGTTTCACTGTAGCAGGAGAAAAACTTGGTGATTACAGTTTTTCGGAGACACCTTCATCGCCCCAATTCTTCCTTTACTCAATAGGTTCACCTGAAGATGCGGCGATTTGGCATGGAGTCGGCGCCTTCGGTTCTCCAAAACTGCTCCAAAGTTATTCATCTGCCCGCAAAGCTTGCCGAGAAGGAAAGCTAATTAAAAATTTAAACGAAAAATATAACATTAAAGCGGAACTGCCCTTGCAGTTTAACCTTGCTCCAGAAGGCATATGGAGCCACCCAGTGCACCGTAACATTGACGCCAGCATTGGAACCGTAGATGACCTTCCAGATTTGGCGCATAGAGGAATGAAGCTTGAGTACCTTTCAGCTTTCAAGTAGGAGCAGCTGTGTGCTTTGTCGGCTATAGAGTATGCAGCATTTAGGATATTGCGTTTGTTTAGGAAACTTCCTTTTAACCCGCTTAGCATTGGGAACCGTAAGGTAATTTTCGCAGAATACTTTAAAGATTTTGATAAAGTTGATGCGGTGAAAGGTATTTTTGGCGAAAAAACTGAAGAAATCCTCCGTCACCTCAAAGTGGAACTCAGCTGGATCATGGGCTACATGTACGTGGACAACTCCGACGGGCACCTTGTAATTAGCAAAGGCTACTTAAACAACGGCAACAGAACTGACATTTACTTGGACTTAATCCATGAATTGTGTCATGTCAAGCAGTTTATGGAAGGAAGAGAACTTTTCGACCCCCGATATGACTACGTTGAGCGACCCACTGAAATTGAAGCTTACCGTTACGCTGTCCAAGAAGCAAGACGGCTTGGACTCAGTGAAGCGAGAATCTGCTTGTATTTGAAGACTGAGTGGATGAGCGAAGACGACTTTAAACGGTTAGCAAAAGCAGTTAACGTCTCATGTTGCTAATGCTTCATGATAAACATTGAGCATTTTTTGAGCGCAAATATCCCATGTGAAGTTCTCAGCCACAAACCTTCTGCCGTTAGCACCCATTTTTTCTCGCAGCGCCGTGTCTGAAAGAAGCTTCATTATGGCATCTGCAAACTTATCGGTGCTGCCCCGCTTCACAAGCAAACCAGTTTCAACGTTGAGTAAGGCTTCGTTGACTCCGCCCACGTCAAAAGCAACAACTGGCTTAGCTGATGCTTGAGCTTCAAGCAGCACTATGCCTTGCCCCTCCTGAATAGACGGCAAAGCAAACACGTCAGCGCAATTATACACTGCTGGAAGCATATCCTCTTTAACATTACCCAGAAACGTAAAGTTGCCTGAAAGATTCGCAGCCTCAAGTTTTCTGAGCAGTTGGTTTTTTAATGGTCCTTCTCCAACGATTATAAACTTGGTTTCCCTGTATTCTTTTACAATTTTTTTGGCTGCTTCAACCAGAAAAGGCAATCCCTTCCGAGGAATTAAACTGCCGACAAAAAGCACACAAGGCTCATTCCCTAATCCGAATTGCCTCTTTACTGCCGCTTGGTCTTCAAAGGGCTTAAATTTTTCCGGGTCAACGCCGTTTGGAACAATCCGAACTTTCGCCTCGTCAACATTATAGAACTGCTTAATTTTTCCAAGCGAATACTGGCTTATTGTAACTATTAGCGTTGAGTTTTTCGCTGTTTCCTCTTCCAACTTGGCAAGCTGATGCATGAAATAGTTAGCGATTCTGCCTCTAAATGACTGATACCTGTTTTCTCTTGCTTGCTCGTACTCGTCGGCAAGGACACCGTGAATCGTGTGCACAAACGGTTTTTTGATGCCTTGGTTATTTAGTGCTTTTAAGAGTCCATAGCCGCTTACCGCATGGGCTTCATAAACATCAGCGTCAAAAACGCCTGTTTTTTTGGAGATGCTTCTGTTGAAGAACCAGTTGTCTAAAGGAAAAATTCTGTCGGTTGAATAGCACGGAACAAAACTTACGCCGTCAATGGTTGCGGGTTCTTTGAAGCCTGCCTTGGTGCCGCTGTAAACTGTGATGTCCGCTTGGTTTTGCAGTCGCTTGGCAGTTTCGATTATCCGCTTTTCCACTCCTCCGAAGTACAAGTGAGGCGGCTGAGTGTTGAAAACAACTAACCGAAACTTACCCATTTAGTGCATCTTCTTTTAACAGTTTTTTCTATTTGGTTAGCTAATGTTAACCTATTTTTTAGATATAAGTTAGATAGATTGCCATCTTGCTTGAAGATGCCAGACGAAGCTTTTTAGTGCTTAATGATTTTAGAACTTACGCTGAAGACCAGAAGAATGAATATCACAAGAGACCTCCGATAGAAGCCGTAAACAGCTTCTTAAAACTCAATACAACATGGCAATGGACAAGGTCAGAGGCTTAAAGAACGTCGCCACCCAAGCACTATTCAGCATACTTTGCTTGGTTCTGAACAGAGAAGCAGTTGAAAACCTTGGAAGACCAGACAAAGCAGTATCACTAACGTACTTCAACACATAATATCTGGACAAGGCAGCGCGCTCCGAAATTGGCTTTCCTTCCATTAACTTAGACAATTCAACTGACCTTTTTTCCTGCGAATTTAGAACTTGAGACTAATAAAATAAGGAAAGGATGGTTTCGCTGCGTGTTCTTTAAGCGGAACAGAGTGTTCTCTGGGGAGAGTAATAAGGCGCCAGTTTAATCTTGACTATAGGGTGATGCAAGAATGACATTTAAGATAGTGAAAAGTATGGCAAAGGTGTTAATGTTATGCTTACTTGCAACTGTGCTAAGCCCAATTTTGTTTACAGGAGTAAAGGCACAAAGCAGCGGAGTCACTGTTGGCTATTGGCCTTTAAGCCAAATTCAACCTAGCGGTTCCACCGTTATAACCCCTGACTCAACAGGAGTAAATCCCGGCATTGTAGCAGGCACTCCTCAGCCTACACTGGTGGATGGCAAATTTGGCAAAGCTATGCAGTTTAACGGAAACAACTTCGTGTACATCTCCATAAAATTCGTAGTTGGCTTTCCTCCTATGCCCCAACCAATGTACATACCAGTCTCATCAAACCTTGATGTTCAAAAATACATCGATATATCAGCATGGATTAACGTCTCAGGATACAAAAACGCAACGTACAACAACATTCTTGTTAAATGCAATCATCCTGATCAAGCCTGCGCTTGGCAGAACACAACAAGAATCCTCGGCTTAGCTATAAGAGCGGGCATGCCTGAAAACGGCGTAGTTCAAGGAGCAATTAGCGGTTTCGTGTTAACTGACAGTGGAGGATTCAACGAGATAGTGACAACACAGCCGGTTCCTCTAAACCAGTGGGTTGAAGTTGAATTCACTCGAGATTCCACGGGCATGCACCTCTACGTTAACGGTTACGAACAAAGCGTCAACGTGGTTCAGGGCGTTCAAAACCCACAAGGCAACATCGTTAACGGAACAGAATACTACATTGGGCATGATGGACTAGCGACCATTCAAGGCGTTAAAATCATCGATTTAGATCCACCGCAAGTTACAGAATCCGCGTTTGACATTGGACCCAACATTATGATCTTAGTGATAGTGGTGGCTATGACTTTTGCAGTAGCGTGGGTATTGCGTAGAGTGATTCAATTATGGCTGATACGACCCAAACTCTAAATTCTCCAAAACTTGAGGAAAAAACGGTGAGGGATATTGGGAACTGGACTTAAACTCCTTGATCTGATGCTTCGCCAAAAATTCTTAGGCAAGGGTTTGGAAGGAGAATCCAACACTCCCCTTATTGTATCGTACGCTGTAACTAAAGCCTGCAATCTTCGATGCCTTCACTGTCATGTTTCAGCCAGAGAAGCCCTGCCAAACGAGCTTAACGTTAGAGAAGCAATGCATGCCATAGATGAGATGGCAAATCTTGGAACCGAAGCTTTGATTTTCAGCGGCGGCGAACCTCTTCTCAGAAAAGACTTCGTTTTGACACTTGCAGAATACTGCGACGACGTCGGAATTATAACAGCTATGCTTTCAAATGGGGTGTTAATCAACCATAAAGTAGCCTTGGAACTAAAGGACGCAGGAATTAAAGCGATAGGCATACCGATTGACTCAATTAATCCTGAAAGCCACGACAAACTTAGAAATGTGCCAGGCACCTTCAAAAAAGCAGTAGCAGCAATTCAAGCCTGCTCAGATGTTGACCTAAAAGTAATCGTAACTACAATGGCGTTGAAAGACACGTTTAACGAGATGCCGAAGAGAATAGAATTTTTAGCCAACTTAGGCGTGGACCAGTTTGCCGTTTACGACCTAGTTCCAGTTGGGCGAGGAAAAGACGTAATGGATCAGGCGATGACTCAAGAGCAAAGAGTTAGCTTAATACGGTACCTGCAAGCGATGCAGGAAGAAACAGAAATGGTTTTCACCATGTCAGGGGGAGAACCGCTTTATCCAGAAATTGCCATGGAAATGCACAAATCACACGACACAAAACCAAAGGATTTACTCCTTAAAGAGTTCTGGATACATAACGCAGTCGGATGCCATGCAGGCATATTATACTTTAGTTTACGTCCGGACGGAGATGTTTACCCGTGCACTTTTTTGCCAATTAAAGCCGGAAACATTCGCGAGCAAAGCCTAACTGATATTTGGCGCAACTCAAAAATCCTCAACAATCTCAGGCAAAGAAAAGCGTTGAGAGGAGAATGCGGAACCTGCGAATATAGGGAGTCCTGCGGAGGATGCAGAGGCAGAGCCTATGCTTGCACAGGAGATTATTTGGAGACTGATCCTGTTTGCTTGCGTGACTTGATGGTGAAAGAGAATGTTTACCCGAATAATGTGAAGCGTTTCGGATGGTGCGTTGGATGAAGTGGTATTTTTGGGCTGGAGTAGCCATCTTCGTAGTTTTAGGGGTTTCCTCATTGATTCCTGCACATGTAACTGAACCAAACCTACTTGGGTACTATTCGTTCGATCCACTTGCACCCGTAATCGCAGTTTTACTCTGGGTTGGTGCTGGGGCCATCTACTGGTGTGGAAAAAAAGGAAAGAAACTGGAATTTCCCACAGGTTTATCTGATGCATAGGCGAGAGCCAAAGCACTGTTATTGTTCCATTTAGAGACCCTGCTCTTAGGTAATATCGGGACAAGGCAACGTACTATTTTATTTATAAATAAGAACTCCCGTTTCTCCCAACGACAAAAGTAAGCAGAATGCGAGAACATCATTTGTGCTACAAGCTGCCTCTTTGATAGGTTTTAACAGTTTCGTAGCAGAAAGCAAGGGTAAATATGGCTGTTGCAGCCACGGAGAAGACGTATTCACGTGTTAGAACAGGCGGTCTTATAACCGTCAATTCAAAAAGCAGGACCGCAAACGCGAAAATAGCGTAGAAGAGATATCTTGGGATCAGGAAACGGCTGATTTTTACGCTGTTTTCCAAAAGAAACCGGTCAACAGTGTAACCACCGCCTTGCCTTTTCAGAAGACCCGCGTCCTCCAGTTTAGAAAGATGATACGTCGCAACTGAAGGACTGCTCAAGTTAAGGGCTCTTTGAAGCTCTCGAATGCCAACAGGCTTGCTGCTCTTTAATAAGAAGCGGTAGACTTCAAGAGTAGTTCCTCTTAACACATCCTTAGACTCGTCGGCAGACAAAGCCCTTCACACTCGCCAATAAAGCGCATCGACAATTTAAGAACTATCCCAAAAAATCAACATAGCAGCCGTTCGAAACATTAGAACACCTGTAAGAAAATATAGCATTAAATAACACGCTATGACCTTACATTTCAGAGCCATTTGGGAAGAGTTTGAGAAAGTGAGCTTGCTTATCAAGAAAATGTTGTTGGCGTCAGTTCTTGCTATCGCATTAGCGCTTTCGCTAGTTGGAGCCACCTACTATTTTCCATCTGGACAAGTATCACAATCGTCTTCCACGCCACAAACCACATCAATTCCAGCGCCCATCCCGTCCACTGCACCCTCAACAGGACCAACTTTGCCAGCGCCTACGACTTTGATAGCGCCTACTTCCGCAAAAGGCGAATCGATTAACCTTATACCAGCGTTATCCGTCGTATCTGCAATTGTTGTCGCAATCATCGCTGTCTTGTTGTTGTTCTCAGAAAGAGACCTAAAAGGAAAGAACTGGAGCGAAACGAATGAACAAAACATTACTAACTATCGGGTTGATAGCAATTCTTGCTTTCTCTGTTTTCTTTAGCATCTATTTATACATCCAGAACCAAAACGAGCTAGGGTAACAGTTACAGCGCGTTCTAAATGCAAGAACGATTGTTCTAAAGCATCGCATTAAGTATTGCTTGCATGTTTGAGTTTCATGCAGTAAACGGAGTACTGACAAAAAATGAATAGGAAAATCACCCTGACAACTATGGCAATAATCTGCACAGTTGTTATACTTTCACCTTGGACTTATCTTTCCGTGCATGCAGCTAGCACTACAAACTTTTTGCCGACAGACACGTTCGCAATTCCAGAAAACAACAGCACCATAGCTTTTGCGTACAACGGCTCTTATGAAACTGCCACCTTAGTAAACAACACTTGGTTTTTCACCAACCTTCAATTAACCCCCTCAAACCTGACAAGCAACGATGACCCGCTCTCAGACAGCCCAAACAACGGGAACTTAAGCATAACTGCGCAAAACTCCAACATAACCATAACCAGCTTTGACCGATTGTTAATTCCTGATTCAAGCGACATCAACAACACTGGAAAGTGGCTAACTTCAGGCTGGCTAAACTACACCGTTAACGGAGTAGGAAACCAAACCGTCAAAATACAATTCGGAGCATTCAATGAGACTTCTATTGGAGTCGGAACGCAAACTTGGCCTGTAAATGTTTATGCCGTTTTCATTGACGGCAGAAACGCCCCATATAACAATAGTTGGACTGTTACAGGCGACAATGGAGGTATGATCGTTAACGGCGCAGGGATAATCGTTAACGGTGCAACTTCAAACGTTAGCATTGAATACGCGTGGCTTCCAGTGCCTTCTCCAGCTTCTGCAATATCACCAGAAAAGTCCCCCGTCCCAATCGGCGCATCAGGTAATTATTCCGTCTTCTACGCCGTCGCAGCCGCAACCATAGTCTTCGCAGCAGTTGCCACAACAGACTTGCTGCTTAGACTAAAGAAGAAGCTAAAAGCGTGAACAGGGTCGATGTTTTGAAGTGTACCCAATTGCTGTAGCTTAATACTTTTATATAGTCTTTTAGCCTATTTTGCGGTCGGGAATGCAAAGTGACTGCCCTATCAAAAGAAGCTGATTCAAGCCAAGGTTTGCCGACAAATTACAGTCCGATTGAGCTTGAAAAGGAAATCCGCGAATTCTGGATGAAAAATCAGATACGAGCCAAACTTGAGCTTATTGAAAAAGACGCTAAAGGCATCTTAGGCTACGTGGAGGGACCGCCCACGTTAAATGGTATCCCGCATATTGGGCATGCTCGTGGTCGGGTGATGAAGGATATTCGTTACCGATGGAAAACCATGCAGGGCTACTACATGCCTTTTTGGGCTGGATGGGACTGCCAAGGCTTGCCAGTGGAACTGGAAGTTGAAAAACTCCTCGGCGTCAAAAACAAACGTGAACTCCTCGAATATGTTGGTCAAGAACGCTTCATCGAGGAATGCAAAAAAGCCATCATGCGCTATCATGCGATGTGGCTTGAAGCCGACACAAACCTCGGCGTTTTCATCAATCAGGAGAAAGCTTACTGGACCTACAAAGACAGCTACATCGAACGTGAATGGCAAATCCTAAAACGGGCATGGGAACAAAACCTCCTCGAAGAAGGACACTACGTAGTCGCTTACTGCCCAGGATGCCAAACCTCACTGAGCAGCGCAGAAGTTGGTTACGAAGGCAGCTACAAAGAAGTGGAGGATCCATCATTATACTTTAAATTCAAAGTCTCTGGCAGCAAAAACGAGTTTTTCCTTGTTTGGACAACAATGCCCTTCACAATAATAACCGACACCATGCTCGCGGTTCAGCCAAACGCTGAATACGTGAAGGTGAAAGTCGGCGAAGAAACTTGGATAATGGTGAAGCAACGCGTCGAGCCAGTCATGCAGGAACTCGATATAATTAAGTATCAAGTCACCGAACAAATGTTGGGTAAAAGCTTGGAAGGCACAGCCTACGACTACCCATTAAAAGACTTAATTCCTAAACAAGCGGAGCTTGAAACTCAGCATCCGTTGGTGCATAAGGTTATAGGCGAAGACTTCGTTGACGTTAACACTGCCACAGGAGTTGTGCATCTTTCGCCTGGAAACGGTGAAGACGATTTTTGGGCAGCCCAACGCAGAGGCGTCCCCATCTTCGCTCCATTCGACGATGATGTAAAATTCACCAAAGACGCAGGAATGTTCGCCAGTGTTTTTGCTCGTGAAGCTGATTACTTGGTTGTTGAAGAACTCCGCAACCAGAACGCTTTCGTCAAAGTTGCAAAGGTGAAACATGAGTACCCAACTTGCTGGCGTTCTCACCACAAGCTAGTTTGGCTTGCAAGAAAAGAATATTTTTTACGCACAGACAAGTTAAACAGCAAAGTGTTGGAAGCTGCTGAGAAAGTTGAATACTTTTTTGAGGAACCGAAGAACCGGTTTTTAGGTTTTCTGAAAGAAGGAAAACCATGGTGCATAAGCCGAGAACGCATCTGGGGCACACCACTGCCAATTTGGGCGTGCGAAAAATGCGGCAACAAGCGCATAGTCGGAAGCAAAAAAGAACTAATCGAAAACTCGCAAGAACCAATTCCTGAAAACTTTGAGTTGCACAAGCCGTGGGTTGACCGAATCACATTTAAATGCGAAAAATGCGGCGGAAGCATGCGCCGAGAAGACTTCGTGTTGGACACTTGGCACAATAGTGGCGCTTCACCGTACGCACGCTTTACCGACGAAGAAGTTGAGAAGTTTGTGCCAACAGCCTTCTTAACTGAAGGCATTGACCAAACGAGAGGCTGGGCGAACTCGTTGCTGCTTGAATACGTTGTTTTAACTGGAGAACCAGTTGCCCCATACAAGTCATTTCTGTTTCAAGGTTTAACGCAGGATGCGAAAGGCAGAAAAATGAGTAAAAGCTTAGGCAACGTGGTTGAAACCAACAAGCTGTTGGAGAAGAACTCGGCTGACCTGTGCCGCTTTTATATGACGCGTAAATGCTCGCCGATTGATTTTATGAATTTTGACATGCAAGAACTAAACCGTCGTCCATACCAAGTTCTGTCGACGCTGTATCATTTAAGCAGGTTCTTTATGCAAAACGCAGCTTTCGACGAGTTCGATCCAGGCAAGTACACGTTAGCTTGGGCTTTTGAGGCAAATAAGCTTGAGGCAGCTGACTTGTGGCTGTTGTCTAAGCTGCAAGAGAAAATTGAAGACTACACCAACAAGCTTGAAAGGTGCGAATTCAACGTTGCCGTAGCCGTTTTGGATGATTTCGTAATTGAAACACTGAGCAGGCTTTACGTGCCTATGATTCGAAAGGAACTTTGGTCTGATGAGCCTGAAACGCTTGAGAGACGCCAAACCATCTATGCGCTGCTGCATCATACGCTGAAGACGGTAACGTTGCTCTTCAACCCAGTCACGCCTTACCTGAGCGAGGTATTGTACCAGAAAGTTTACAGGCAACTTGAACCGGAACTGCCCGAATCGGTCAATTTCGCTGCTTGGCCTGTGCCAAACCAGAAAATGCGTGACAAAGCCCTTGAAGAGCAATTTGAAGTTCTGCTTAAAACCGTGTCAATAGCTTACGCTGCCAGGCAACAGGGGAAGCTGAAGCGAAGGTGGCCACTTAGTAAAGCAATCGTGGTTGCGCCACAAAAAACACTAGCAGCATTAAAGTGTCTTGAGGCATTGTTCTTGGAGCTTACAAACGTGAAAGCCGCAGAATACGCAGTGCAGGTTCCGGAGTACGTTGGAGGCGAGAACTGGGTTTCCAGTCAAGAAGGCGACATAACCGTATTCGTAAGCGGGCAACGAGACGAAACCCTACTGGGCGAAGGCATAATGCGAGATCTGGCGCGTCGTGTCCAAGCATTGCGCAAAGAGATGGGGTTTGTACCGACGGATGTTTTAGAGTCGGTTCACATTGCCGAGTTGGATGCGGAAAGCATGACGCTCCTGAAGCCGTATCTGGAAGAGATGGCTGGACTGGTGAGAGCTAGGAAAGTGTATTTGCATGGCAGTCGCAGTGAAGTTGAAGCAGAATGGCACGAATCAGAGTTAGACGCCAAAAAAATATACCTTAACATTCACTAGAAAACGTATAACTTAAAAACCGTAAAATGAAGGGAAAAATATGGTGGAAGAAGCAAACAACAACATAAATTACAAGTGTCCTCACTGCCCTTGCATATTCTTAACTAAAGCAGACCTGCAGAAACACATAAACTGCTTCGGCAACGTGAAGGAAGAACACGAGTTTTCTTACCGCAAAACTCACGGCAGACTAGAACACGGGTACGGCGAAGAATAAGCCTTAATCTACCCATAGCCTCATTTCTTTTAGGCCAAGACTTTGTTAACCGAAAACTCTAAATGTACTCGTAAGGTATTTTTTCAGAAAAGCACTTGAACGGGCCGGTAGATCAGCCTGGTATGATCGCCGCGTTCGCAACGCGGAAGCCGCGGGTTCAAATCCCGCCCGGTCCACTTTCAAAGTGTCCAACTCACATTTATGGCTCAGCCAAGTTATTTTTTCTCTTTTTCAACGCGATTTTTATTAAGCCCTGTCTTAACTTCTCTAAAGCATCTGTCGGTTGGGAAAATGAAAAAAACCAAATTACTAATGTCTACCGCATCGGCAGTTCTGCTGTTAGCGTCATTGATGGCTGTTTCAGCGTTTGCCACTACAGTTCCAACCTTCACTCTTTCCGCATCATCAAACCAATTACAGTATGTGCTACCTCAAGGAACCACATTTAACGGCACAATCTCTACCACCGGCAGTGTTCAGTTTTGGGTGAGCGATCCCAACTACGCTGAAATTGTTAACTTAGGCATAATCGATAAAACCACGACATTCAGTTTCGTCGCGCAGCAAAACGGAACCTACACGCTGAATTTCGAGAACGACCTGTCCAACTCGATTGATGTGACATTCTCGTATGTGACAAACCCAGAGATCCCAGGCAGCAACAATTCAACAGGAACATCCCAAAGCTACGTGCTGATAACAGTAATTATCGCCGTATTCGGAAGCCTTCTGATAATCTTTGTCCTGCATCGCAAAAGCAAAACCCAGACCACTGCTGTTCATAATACGGCACCTTCAAATCCATCATCTCACGTGACCCAATACCTTAATTCAGAAAAATCAAAAACCAAATAACGAAAAATCGCTTTACCGTAGTTCGGTTTTCATTGGGACTTGAACCTGTTTGGGCAAGTCCGGCTCCTTACTCTGGGTGCAGAATGCTTGCTGTGGACGTTTTCCGAGTGTTTTCTGAGGCGCTTTAGAAATGAAAACCTTATGAGCTTAAAGACTGGGCAGAAAAAATCAAGCGGCATCATGTAAAACGGGTGTTTTGTTATTTTAACAATGATGTTAACGTTAACGCGGTGAAAAAACTGTTTAGTCTCAAAAATTTTTGGGCATGAGCTAATTTTGTAATAACATAGAAAAAAATTATGGATTCTTTGCTGTTAACGGGATTGTTTGTTCATTTCTTGTTTCTTTAGGTGGATAGCTGCAACGGTGGCGTTAACGTTCTTTTCCTCGACCACTATTATTATTTGTGATGTGTGCGGTGCAAAGATGCCGCGTTTAATGTTAATTCCTGAAATAGCGCTAATAGCCAATGAAGCAACGCCTGGAGAATCCTTCATTCTGTCGCCGATGAGAGTGACTACGCCTAAGCCGTATTCTATTTTCATGTTTTCGTCAAAGCCCTTAAGTTTTTCCTCGTTTTTCTTTAGGAAATCTGAGTCTAAAAAGAGGAAATCGCGAATCCGCTCCCCTGTCTCCATGGTTTCGGCGCCTAAATCCATGAAGTCATTTCTTTTTTCCCATATTCTTAGGGAATCTTCCAGCGACCTGCTTTTCTCATCATTCATTGATAGGATTGCGCAGCCCGATTTGCCTGTTAAACACTTCACTATCTCTCCACCGCTTGTTTCTGCCTCAATTACCGTGAACATTTCAGGCTCATCAATCGGGACCACCATTAAAGGTTGTGTAAAGCGCCTAGCCATGGCAATTGCTGGGCTCTGCACTATTTTCATACCCATCATTGAAGCTTTATGAGCCTCATTATAAGTAAGCGCCTTAACATGCTCAGTCTTCTGTCCACGCACTACTTTCGGGTCAGCGCTTTGAACTGGTACATCTTTGTACAATAATGTTTCAGTATCGTACAGGTCTTTCAAGAGGCAGGAAGTGAAAACTGCCGTTAAATCTGAACCGCCTCTGCCCAATATGGTTTCAAGACCGTCGGCTGTAACGCCTAAGAAGCCTGCTAAAGAAACTATTTTGCCGTCCTCCAGCGGTTCGATTAAAGTGTGGATTCTTTTTTTGCTTAACTCGTAATTAGGAATTGCATCCTCAAAGTTGTCGTCAGTTACAATGGGCCAATCTTCCAGCGAGACACAGCAAGAGTCTAAACCGTTGCTTTTTAAAATGTAATCTGCTAATGTGGACATGGCGAGTTCTCCGCCTAAAGTTAGGATTCTGGCTTTAATGTTGCCGCTGAAGCGTTTATTAACGGAGTCAAGAGTAGCCTGCGTTAACGCCTTGTAATTAGCCAACTCATTTACTGCTTGTTTATGCCATTTTCCTTTAACGTGAGCCTTCGCTAGCCGTTCATAAACTTCAAAAACAGGTTCAAGAGGAAGCGGGCACGCTTGCGCGTAAGATTCACCTATCCGTATAAGCGCGTCGGTACAGCCCATGGGCGCTGAAAAAACAATGATTGGGCCAAAACCGTCTTTTTTGCTGCTTGCTTTTATTTGTTTGATGATTTTAGGGATTCCTTTGCCTTCCACATCTAAGAGGCTGCCGCCGAATTTTGCTACTGAAAGAGCCTTGAAAGCGTATTCCACCTAATACGAGTTAGCAATCGAATATAGCTTTAAATAATTTTCTAAATCTTCTTTGCTATTGCATTATTCAATTAAAATCGTCTAGATTCTGTGGATTGTTGTTTCCTAAACTGAAACGTTATTAATAATATGGCTCCAATAAAGGCGGCAGCAGCTACCACTCCGATGGGATATATGTAACTTTCAGAAACTGCTGTGCTGGGGATGCTAGAAGTAGCGGTAAGTTGACAAAGGCTCAATTGATAAAAAAGAAAAGGAAATAAGCGCCCAGAGGCTTCAAATTACTAGAAGGTAGGCTTATTAAATATGTATGATGGATATGTGCTTTTTTGCAATAATGTGTCGCAGCAACAGTGTTTAAGTAAGAAGCGTTATACTTGCGCGGAAAAAGAATCCAAGTCTTTGGATGAAATTAAGGCAGGTACCGTAATCTTTCTCTATAACACAGATGACAAGAGTTTGGTTGGGCCTTTCACCGCGTTGCCTGAAGGCGACGAATTGGATGCAGGCGCATGGGTTGAAAATGAAGAACACCAATACCCCTACGATGACATCAAAGTAACATGGGAAGATCTTCACATTATTCAAAACGCGCCTGAAGAGCTTCCGTTCCTAACCGACCCAAAAACATGCAAGCTATCAACTGGTCAAACGCAACGGGTTTTGGATCTGCTAAAACAGGGACCGCTTTATCTTTACGCCAAAAAACGGTAGGCACGCGGGAGTTTATTGACTGGAAAATTTCTTGGCTTCTAAGCTGACAATTTTGTGGCAGTTGATGCAGCGAGTAAAAGTCAACTCGAAACCATTAAGTATATCAAAGCATCTGTCCGTATACAATCTTTGATTTTCATGATCACAATTAAGCTGGCTGGTATCAACTAGCTTCTCCTCACTCATTCTCCTTCCCCAATTATTATCAGCTTTAATTAAAGTAATAACTCTTTTGGAACAAAGCAGTGTTGGATATAGCCTGCTTAATTCCTAATCATTTAATTAAACTTAAAAAAATCATAAAAAAATGTGAAGCGTTAAATAGCATATTCGCTTTGGATTAGCACACATATCCATGGAGAAAGTAAGGTTGAAGAGTAAGGGTCCCTTGTTCATTGTTCCTTGGCGATGCACTTTCGCATGCGACAGCAATTGTGTACATTGTACTTCTGCAGGCAAACCCGCTGTTGCAGATGAACTCGATACTGCAGGCGCCATGAAAATTGTTGATGAAGTTTACGATTTTGGCGCCAGCTTCTTCGGAATCACTGGTGGGCAACCGTTTCTGCGAAAGGATCTTTTCGAAGTCATAAGTTATGCTAGAAAGCTTGGTTTGAACGTAAGCATCATAATTGATGGGCGCTTAATGGACCAGACAGCCTTTGAAAACATTGTTAAAAACGAAGTTAAAATTTCTGTAAGCATCGACGGCGCAGAGAAAACAAATGATGCTATTCGCGGCAAAGGCGCTTATGCAGCCGCGGTTTCAGCGATAGAGAAGTTTTCACGTGAGAAACTGTTAAACTGCCTAGTATACACCTTTGCCAACGCTGGCGACTCTGTGACAAACGCCAACGAGGAAGATATGCGTCACGTGCTTGATTTAGCACGCAAATATGATGCCCGCTGGGTGGTTTTTCACGGTTTTATCCCCTACAGCAAAGACAAAAGCAGCCTTAAAGCTGACCTCAAACCGCAGCAGTATGAATGGGTTTGCAACAAACTCTACGATTTGACATTAGAGTATAAAGGGAAACCTGGAATTAACGTGTACATTCCCTTCTATGCGCGAGTTGCAAAGCAGCGAGGGATGCCTGATTTTGACAACTGGTACAACAACTTCTTCTTAGGCAGATGCTTCTTCGGCAAATTCATGAGTATTGCGGAAAACGGCGACGCTATACCCTGCAGTTACAACGACGCTTACAGGATTGGAAACATTAAGGAGAAGTCGCTTAAGGAAATCTGGGCTGAAATGCAAAATTCCCCGTTCTTCACCCAAGTGAAAGATAAAAAGAACATAAAAGGCAAATGTGGCGTTTGTGAGTACCGTGAGATTTGCGGTGGCTGCCGGTCTTCAGCGTTGTTTTACACGGGAGACATTTTCGGTTCAGACCCACGATGCGCTTATATTCCACAAGCATTGAGGCGGAAAGAATAGGCGCTTATCGTTTACATCTTATATTAGGACCCAATAAGGCAAGATTAACGTCAACTGGATCGTCAGGTTGCTTGAAGGTCTTCACGGACTTATTTGGGGTGTTTCCAATTCGACTTTTACGTATTTTATTACCAAAAGAGAAGTAACCAAGAAAAGTGCTGCAAACAATGGTACTAGGAGTACCAAATACACTATGTTGCCCGTCAGAAAACATAAAATGATAAGAAAGTACGCGAGTACTCCTCCCAATCCACCCCCAGCGCCACCGATAGCACTGTTAACGTTCTTGTTCTTAACTCGAAGTCTTAAAGAACACACTTGGCAGGTAATTGCGTTTCGGTTAGTAAGGAACAACAACTTTCTATCTTGAATGTTGCTACCGCACCTTGGACAAACAACCAACGTTTGCCACCTCAAACGAATATCAGTCAAAACATTATTTAAGTTTTGGAATCGACCTAAAATAGCATGGTGCGTCTTGGTCGGTAACTTTAAGTATCGTGCTTTTTTCGCTAGCTGAAATGACCCGGTCTATAGTTAATTTAGGAACCATCACTCACAAATTAATGATAACTGGGAGTGGCGTGCATCCAAAAAAATTTATGGAAGAGAGAGAGGAGTAAAGGGAATCTTATCTGGATGCACGTCGCACGTTTATGGGCTTCTCAGGTGCTGTCGGAAGAGGGCTCCGTAGTTTTTTCTTGATTTGCTATAGTTTAGCTGGGCTTTGGCTTTGGGGTGAACTAGTTTTTGCGAGTCTTTACTTGTGATGAAGACTGATCCGCCGTTTTTCAGGTGTTCTTTGACTTGGAAAAAATCCACCTGTTTCGACTCTTGCACCTCAACGTCTTCGCTACTATCATTGTCTAGCAGCAGAACTTGGAATAGTGGAATCCTGGTTTTTTTGTTTGAAATAAGATTACTCAAGAATATTTCCCTTCCCACAGTTTTGAGAGTAATTTATATTTAATTTCAAGAATTCTTAAAGCTATGTGGTTGTCAACAGACTACTACAAGGTTATATTACTGCAGAATAAAAGGAATGATTTGCTTATCTTTTAACGTTTTAACGATCAAATCAGGCTTTTCTTTTTCCAGTTCCAGCCGAGAATAAACACCTGTTACAACGGCAACACAGCCCATGTTTGCTAATTTTGCGGCTTTGACACCGAAAATCGAATCCTCGACAACTACGCATTTTTCAGGGCTTGCTTTCAGTTTAGATGCAGCTTTTAAGAAAATTTCTGGGTTTGGTTTTGAATGTGAAATTGACTCAGCCGTAAGAACTGTGTCAAAGTATTTTTCTAGGTCTTTTGCTTTGAGCAAGTGGATGACTACTGAGCGGTTATTCATCGATGCCAAACCCATTTTCACTTTGCCATGTAACGCTTCAAGAAGTTCTCTGGCGCCCAGAAACAGTTTCACTCGGTCTGTTAGCTCGATTTCAAGTTGGCTCTTGCGCTCGACTAAGCGCTGGATTAATTTCTCGTCAAACTGCATTTTAGCCGACCGCAATATATCCCGGAAGGTGTCTGCTGCACCAATTCCGATACGGCGTTCAATATACTCGTCGCTAACTTTGCAGTTTATTTCGCTTAATGCTTTTTGAAACGCGATAACGATTGCTTGCCGCGTGTCAGCTAGGGTTCCGTCCCAGTCCAAAATAACCGCTTCAAACATGGCTGGTCTGCTAGTTTAAGTTTAGTTTTTCCCTGATGGCTTGGCTTTTCTTCGTGGCTTCTTCGATTGCCCGTATCATTGCTGACCTAATTTGGCTTTGTTCAATCTGGTATATGGCTTCGATAGTTGTGCCGCCCGGAGTGGTCGTCATATCCTTAATTTTTGACGGGTCCTCATGCAAGTCAATAACAAGTTTGCCTGCGCCCATAACAGTTTGGGCTGCACAGGTTAACGCTATATCACGCGGTAACCCAACCTTTAATCCCGCATAAGTCATAGCCTCAATGATAATCGACAGGTAACCAGGTCCGCTGCCGCTAACAGCTGTTATTGCATCCATATATTTCTCGTCCAATTCGTCGCAAATGCCCATCATGTTCAACAAAATTTTAACTTTCTCTTTGTCTTGTTGAGTAACGTTTGCTTCGCAACAATAAGCCGTGTAGGCTGCTTGCACCAGCGCGCCAAGATTAGGCATAATACGCACTATCCTTGCGTCAGGAGCATTCTTCTTCAAAAACTTCAAAGGAACCGTAGCAGCCACAGAAATCAACAGTTTGTCCTTGATTTCCTTGCTGATTTCTTTGAGTACCTTTTCGACGTCACCAGGCTTAACAACAATGAAAACTATGTCTGCGTCGACGGCGGCTTTTTTGTTGTCTGTTGATGTTTTTACGCCGAGGTTTTCAAATTCCTTGAGCCTTTCAAGATCAATATCAACCGCTGTTATTTTGCCCTCGTAGCCGCCTTTCAGCAGGCTTTTGACTACGGCGCCACCCATCATGCCTGTACCAATTACTGTGATTTTATCGTTCATGATTATTCACTTGTTACTTTAACGACTGGCGACTTTGCTCTTTAAACTTTTGTTGCCCAAAACAAATTGTTATCTAACTACCGCTTGCTTCTTTGAGCAGTTTATGCATTGCCATCACAGGGGCATCGGTTCTTACGCCTCTAGTGTTAAAGTGGGTCTGTACAGCTTGGAAACCGCTTTTGCGGAGCGCATTGAGGAAGGCTTGTATGGATGGTGATGGGAGACCAAGTTTTCCGCTTAACTTGTCAAGCACGTAGTATGTTATGGGCGCTGAGGCTTCGTCTTTGGTTAAAGCGAGAAGTTTCGTGATTCTAGCGCTGTTTCTGAAGGCTACAGTTTTGTTTTCTTTTATCATTAATTCAATGAAGTTCTGGTCGAAGATGTTTCCCAGCCACAAGGGACCCGCGTAATCCATTTTTGAGCCGCATTCGGGGCATTGCAGGTTGCCGAAGGGTTGGTGTGTGGTTTCTCTGTGGAAACAGTTGAAACAGTGCAGAATATACCCGAGGCTTTTGATGCTTTCATCTGCTTTCTTTGCGCCATATGCGATTTTAGCGTAAACTCGAATGTAATGCTCGCTGCTGTGGCTGAAAACGACCTGAATTCCGATATCATGCTTCGCCGCTAAGGTGGCGGTGCAGCCGGCTAAAAGCCGAACAGCAAGCTCATGGCAGTACTCCGTTCGCAATGGTCTGCCGCCGTACTTTCGAATGCAAGCTTTAGCGTGGACTCCGCACAGGGGTGCTAGGTCGGTTGCTGTTGAAGATAATAAGCCGTTGTTGCGGATTGCTCGGAGGGCTGGGTCTAAGTATGGAGCTGGAGTGCCAAACGGGTCAACATCAATAATGTCAAACCTTTTCTTAGGCGAGGCATGGCAGCTTAAAACGCAGTTCGCGTCCTTATGCTTAACAGTGACCGTTTTTTCGAGCCCGTTGATTTGCACGTTGTGCTTTGCAAGCTTGAATGCTCTCTCGTTAATGTCGCTGATTAACACTTTTTTTACTCCGCTAATTTCAGCGGCGAAGCGGACTCCGCGGATTCCTTGGCTGGTTAAGGGGTCGCAAATGGAGATTTTTCTGCCAGCCATGCGTTGGTAGGCTTGGAACGCTAAAACCGTTAAGTCACGGTTAAACTCCATGACTGGATTGTAGAAGACTGGAGCTTTAGACGGTGCATAATCGGAAGGGTTCACTTCGTAAGCTTCGAGTTTGGGCACTAAAACTTGCACTTTGCCCTCCCTGATTATTTCGCTTGGAAAATCCGCCTTATACTCTTCCATAAGTGACGCTCCAGTGCATGTTGTTATGAAAAGAATTTTATTGCCATATTAGACTTCTGGTAATAGAAGGAGCGAAAGCATTGCAGAAGCGAGTTTTGCTTTTAACTGGCAACCCAGGCGTTGGAAAGACAACAGTGCTCATCGAGACAGTGGAAGCACTTAAAGCCGAGGGCATCAGTGTTGGTGGAATGATAAGCCGTGAAGCAAGAGAAGGTAACGTGCGCGTAGGCTTCGAAATCATAGACTTAACCAACAACAAACACGGCTGGCTAGCACACATCAACCAGAGAACGGGTCCACAAATCGGCAAGTACCATGTTAACCTAGAAGACCTAGAAAACATAGGCGCAACCGCTATCGTGGAGGCAGTAGAAAAATGCGGCGTTATCGCTATTGATGAGATTGGTCCCATGGAACTTTTTTCACAGAAGTTCAAACAAGCCGTAAAGCAAGCATTAGAAAGCAGAAAGGTGGTGTTAGCTGTTGTGCATGCGAAAGCTAGAGACCCACTGATAAACGAGGCAATACAACGGGAAGACTCAGAAATATTCACAGTAACGTTAGCTAACAGGGATAAGCTGGCTGAAGAGATAACGAAGAGAACATTAGCCGTTCTTTAGCCAGTTATAATCGGTTTAAAGTTCAGACAAGCGTTAATTATTCATCTTCTTTCCTAAGTTTGTCTAACGCCTTCTTCATTTCTTCTGGCGTAGCATATTTAGCGCCTGAACCAGCCAAATCCATAGTTGATTTTCGCACCTTATGCGTTTTATTCTTGCGTTTAACCTTTCTTGGTTCATCCCAGTACTTGTCAAATTCTTTTGGTGACATGATGTCTAAGCTGGCTAGTTGCTGGCTGAAAGCGTCAAGCGCGCAACGGTTATTGAGGTGTGCATGGTAAATTTCGATTAGAAGGTTTATTGCCATTGATTGGGAAATCGGCTTTTTCGCCATGAAGGTTAATTCTTCAGCAACTTTAGCTAAATCGTCATAAATCTTTTCTGGCAAATTAACTGTTTTAGCCATACCAACCACTTCTCAATTACAAACTCTTCACTATTTGTTCCGCGTCCTTTTTAATTTTCGCCAAATCCTCGGCTGTTGGCTTTCCCCTGATATCGCCAAGCCTGCCCTGAGTGCTCAAATCCTCTCTTCCATGAAACTCGCCCGGCACGTACCATTCACCAACTACGTTAAAACCAAAATGCTCAAAGTACTGTCTCATACATTTTCCCGCTGGAGTCGCCTCATCCATGCCTGTGTGTGGTCCAGAATAAGTGCAGAAAACCAACGCGTTTTTGCCTTCCACTTTAGGGGCACACGGCTTAATTTTTCCTTGATTTCGGTAAAAAGCCAGTTTGCCCTTAAGGAAATCAGCCATTGGTTTAGCAGGCTGCCACTCAATTGATGGAGAACCAACACAAACCAAATCATAATCAAAAAAGTCTGTTCCAGCAGCATCTTGAGGCTTTTTCAATTCAACTTTTAACCCCGCGCTTTCCAAGCCTTCTTTAATGGCGTAAGCTACTTTTTCGGTGTTTCCTGTGCTTGACCAGTAAATTATTAACGCTGACTTCAAACTTTCACTCCTGAGTAACCTATTTCTTCATTGACCGATAAAAAGTATTTTAGACTTGTTGGATAACGCTTGTTATCTTTCAATTCCCGTTACTCGGGATTTTTTCCTGCGTCTTTTTTTTCTGAATCTGGAATGTTCAACGTCGGCACAAGATTTATGTATTCATTTGATACCTATTGTATACAGTGGTCGTGTTGACACTTAAACCATTAGCCGTAAGAGTTCCCGCTGAGTTAGAGAAAGAAATTCTTGAAATCATAAAAAAAGAAAAACTAGACAAAGCAACGGTTGTCAGAAATCTTCTTGAAAAAGGCATCATGGAATGGAGAAAACAAGCTGCCCTGGAGCTTTTGCAGAAAGGGGAAGCAACTTTCGCTAAAGCAGCAGATATTGCAAAGCTTTCACTTTGGGAGTTTGCTGATTTAGTGAAGCAACGCAACATTGAATGGGTCAGATATGAGCCTGAAGATGTAGAGAAAGAGTTTAGAGAAGCGTCGGCGGCGAAGCGTAAGTGAAGTCATTGGTGTTCAATTCCACCCTATTGATCTACCTGTCCAAAGCTGGATTAAGTGGAATTATCGAGAATTTAAAAGGAGAAAAATTAACGTCTCCGTTGGTTAAGGCAGAAGTTGTGGATAAAGGCAAACTGAAGGGTGTTCCAGATGCAATTGCATTGGAGAAATTGTTTGATAATGGCGTTTTCAAGGTTTGTAAACCCAAAAATACCGCTTTTCTTTCTCGGTTGTCTGAGACACGTGGGCTTCATGTTGCTGATGCTGACGTGTTGGCTCTCGCCAAAGAATATGAGGCGCTGGCGGTTATTGATGATGAGGTAGCTAGGAAGACGGCGAAGGTGTACGGAATCGAGTATGTGGGCACGCCGTACGTTTTGGTAAGAGCTGTTTTTGAAGGGCTCCTCTCGAAAGAAGAGGCTAAGCTGGCTGTGAATGATATGGTTTCTGCTGGCTGGCGGTGTAGCTTGGAGAGTTATTCGAAGATTATGCAGTTATTAGAGAAAGTGAAAGGTTAAGAGCCTTAACGCTTTAGGCAATGTATCAACAAAAGGTATTGACACCTGATCCCGTAAGGTAGTAGCTTACACACCTATATTTCGTTCCCAACGAAAATCATTTTAAAACAGAACTAAATACGAAAGATAACCGTTCTAAAACCCTCAATAGTTATTTTAAAGTATAAATACCATTCAAGCCATAGTTAAGGCAAGCTTAGGTGACGGTTTTGCGAATTGGCTTCTTCGTCTATGAATATCCTCCTCAACTTGTAGGCGGTTTAGGCACTTACGCTGAATACATCACCCATGAATTCGTTGACATTGGACACGACGTCTCAGTCTTCACCCTCAATAATAACGGATTAAAAACAAAAGAAATCCTGCGAGGAGTAGAAGTTCACAGGCCACTTATAGTTGACGCAAGCAACATCTGGCCCTTCTTTGTGGTGGATGACCTGAAAAAATGGGGCACTAACATCAAAGTCTTCAACGACATCTTCATCTACAACATCCTAAGCTCAACCAAATTCATCAATAGTCTAATTAAAAAAGAGAAATACAAATTTGACGTCGTCTGCGTACACGACTGGCTGAGCAGTATTGCAGGCTTAGTCATTAAGAACGAAACCAAGATACCCGTAGTTTTCCACACGCACAGTACAGAATGGGGCAGAAGCGGCGGGCAAGGCTCCGAAGTAGTGTCCCATTTAGAGAGGGCTATGGCTCAAAACTCCGACCGCATAGTAACTGTCAGTTACGCTATGCAAGACGACCTTGTAAAACACGGCTGGTCACCTTCAAAAATCAGCGTTGTATGGAACGGTGTGGACCCTGAAACGTACGATCCGCGAAAAGTACAAAAAGAAGATGTGGATGCAATCAGAGAAAAATACGGCGTTCCTGACGGTTGGAACATGCTGCTTTTCGTGGGAAGGCTTACTTGGGTGAAAGGCGTACGCAATTTACTGCAGGCGATGCCTATGGTTCTCAAAGAGTACCCTAATACTAAACTGGTTATTTTAGGCAAAGGTGACGAACAAGCTGACATTGTTGAAACAGCAGAAAGATTAAACATCAAGGATAAAATCGTTTACCGCTTCGACTTTGTGTCTGAAAAAGAACGGATTCTCCATTATGCCGCCTCTGACGTGTGTGTTTTTCCATCGATTTATGAGCCGTTCGGAATTGTAAGTTTAGAGGCGATGGCTATGGAGAAACCAGTAGTAGTCAGCGCGAGAGGCGTTGTAGGCTTCAAAGAGCAAGTGATAACTGTCGGTCCAGACCAAAACGGCGTGCACATTAACGGTGAAGACCCCGCGGACATAGCATGGGGAATAAACGAGACGCTGCGTGACCCTGAAAAATCAAAAAACTGGGGCGAAAACGGAAGGCGAAGAGTGCTGGAGTATTTTACTTGGCACAAAGTCGCTGAGCAAACAAGCAAAATCTACGAGTCACTACTCTAAAATTCAAAAAAGATTGCTAGTAAAAAAGTGAAATGGTTAAAGTTTATGTTGCAAGCATTTCAGCTACTTGTAACAACCGTAAATCTATTGGCTTCCTGTTTTTAGCGGCTTTCTCAAGCTCAAAACCCACAATTGCACCGTTCTGTAATCCAACTGCCATGCTACCCTGCCCTTGGCAAATTAATTCAACTGCTTTCTCCGCGAATAAACTAGCCAGTAACCTGCTGCGTGCTGTTGGGCTTCCGCCACGCTGAGCATAGCCAATAATTGATAGTCTGACTTCAGATTCTGTTTGCTGTTGCATTTCTTGAGCTAACTTACCTGTATTGCCGAAGCCTTCTGCCGCAACTATTATTCCTGCTCTTTTGCCTTTTTTCGCGTTTTCCTCCATCAGCTTTATAATTTCAGCAATGCTCATTGGGTTCTCTGGAATCAAAATTACCTCTGCACCTATGCATATGCCTACTTCCAGCGCTAAGAATCCTCTTTTCCGACCCATTACCTCCACAATGAAAATTCTTTCATGAGAAATCGCTGTATCCCTAATTTTGTCAATGGCACCTACAGCCGTGTTGACTGCAGTGTCAAACCCGATTGTTTCGTCTGTTCCGTAAACGTCATTGTCAATTGTGGCTGGTATCCCAATCATTAAGGCGTCGCTTTCTCTGCTTAGGTCTAGGGCACCCTTAAATGAGCCGTCGCCTCCAATTACCACTAAACTATCAACATCATTAATGGATAATGTTTCTGCTGCTTTTTCCCAACTGCCCTCTTCCTCGAAACTTGGGCATCGAAGGGTGTGAAGTATGGTGCCGCCTAACTGGATAATGCCGCCGACACTTCGCGGAGTCAATCTTTTGAACGAGTTATTTAGTAGTCCGTCCCATCCTCTTTCGAAACCTATAACTTGAAGACCATTCGCATGGCCTATTCGTGTTATAGCTCGGATGGCGGCGTTCATGCCTGGTGCATCTCCACCCGAAGTAACTATGCCGATAGTTTTTGCCATTAAATATGCCTCTTTTTATCCTTAAAACGCGTTACAGTTTTTTCAAATAAAAACCTATCTGAACGTACACTTGCTACAGATTAAAATGTTTAGTATGTATAAAAATCCTGTAAAATTCCAAAAAACATAAATTCTTTCATCTTATCTTTATGGACTTTGTCGGGAGGTAGCTCAGCCTGGCAGAGCTCTCGAGCTGGCTAATTTGCTTAGCTGGTGGAGACGCTGTAGAGGTCTACCCTTGGTGGGCTTCATTCTAGCCTGCACAGGCCACAGATACCGAGCCGTCGCAGGTTCAAATCCTGCTCTCCCGACCATATAATTCTCCGATAATACGGCACTGTCCTAATAATAGATAGATACAGTTTATTTGGGCTGTTTGTTTATTCTTTTTTTTCGTGAGATAACGCCAAGGTCAAGGAGTAAAAGTGGCTTCCGAAGGCGATTCTTTCTGATCATGGACTACAGTTTAGGGATCAATGGAAGAGTTGGTGCAGTGTTCATGGAGTTGAAGCGCATTTTGCTCATCCATCTTACCCTCAGGATAAAGGCAAAGTCGAGTGGTGCATCCAGAACCTGAACCGCGAGTTTGTTAATCATTTACGGGTGTTCCTTGAGTGGCTTGAAGGCAAATTAAGCGATTATAGAGACTGGTTTAATCGTGCTCGCTTTCATAGAGGCGCAAAAGCGTTCCCAACATCGCTTTATGAGTGTAAAGTTAGAAAGTTGACATGGCAGACTTGAAACTTTTATATATTACAGATGCTAATTCACTGTTGAGTGTCATGGCTGAAGTTTGTTCAACATGCGGGCTTCCAAAGGACTTATGCGTTTGTGGAGAAATCGAAAAAGAGCAGCAGAGAATTCGCATTAGGCTTGAAACTAGAAAATTTGGCAGACCAACCACTATAGTCGATGGCATGGACGATAAAAACTCGAACTTGCCAAGCCTTGCACAAAAACTCAAAACCTTTTGTGCGTGCGGAGGAACAAGCAAAAACGGTCAAATTATGCTGCAGGGAGATCACAGAGACAGAGTGCGCGAATTCTTGATGAAAATAGGTTATCCGACAGAAAACATCGAAGTGCAATAACCGCAAAGTCGAAGCAGAGGTGCAAATTGATGAAAAAAGTAGATGATATTCGCGAAGTACTCAAATCGATTAAGCATCGAAAACGAACGCAGATTTATTGTCCGAGATGTTGTAGCCCAAAGTTAAAGTTGACGAGCAGTCTAGCTGTTTGGTTAACGGGTGAACAATATTACTGTGAAGACTGTGGTTACATTGGAGCCGTAGTTATGGAGCTTGAGGAAGAAAAAGAAGAAACTGATGCTTCATCTAAAGAAAATGTTTAATGTTTAATCGGGCAACTCAAGATTCAATTGTTTCTTAAGTGTTTTGTAGCGGTTGCGTACGGTTACTTCAGTTACGCCAGCAGCTTCAGCGATGTCTTTTTGAGTCTTTTTCTCGTTGTTCTGCAAACAAGCAATGTATAAGGCAGCAGCAGCTAAACCCATCGGGTCTTTTCCAGCAGCAGCACGCTTGCGTCTTGCGTCTCTGAGAATTTGGATGGCTGCACCCTGTGTTTTGCCTGAAATGCCAGTTTTTTCTGCGATTTTAGAGACGTAAGTAAGTGGGTCAGCAATAGGCATGTGAACATCAAGCTCACGCAGCAATAGCCTGTAGCATCTTGCGACGTCTTTCTTATCGACAAGGCTAGCTTCAGCTATTTCCCGCAGTGTACGTGGTGTTCCGCTTCCACGGCAAGCAGCATAAAGTGCAGCAGCAGCGATAGCGGCGATTGATCTTCCTCGAACAAGGCCTTTGTCTAGAGCTTTTCGGTAAATTACAGCAGCTTTTTCTTTGATTGGTGGTGGAATGTAGACTTTGTCGGAGAGACGATCGAGCTCTGCCATGGCTTGAGCTAGGTTTCGGTCGACGGATGAGTGTACTCGGCTGCGTATTTGCCATTTCCTAAGACGCCACATTTGCAACCTTGTGGATAGGGGCAGTTTTCTTCCGAAGGCATCTCGGTCGACTTGGCTAATTGCTGTGGATAAGCCTTTGTCATGAACAGAATAAGATGTGGGAACTCCAACTCGGCTTCTTGACGCTTTCTCCTCTTGGGTAAACGCGCGCCATTCTGGTCCTTTATCCATCATTTGCTCGTACAGGACTAAGCCGCAGTCGCCGCAAACGGTTTCTCCGGTGTCATAATCGTGAACTAGGTTTTCGCTACCGCACTCTGCGCACTTGTCAGACAAGCGCGTTTGTGTTTTGGTTTCTTTTTTGCTCAATTTTTTCTACTCCTTTCAACATGCGTAGAACCGTCACTATAGGCCAATCTGGCTAGAAAACAGTACATTCGGCCCGCGCAAACTAAGGTGATGAATGCTTCTGTTATTTAAGCTTTGTGGTCTTAATAAAGCTATTGCACACTTTATTTTACAAATTTACGCACTAGCTAGATATTGTTGATGGAAATAAGCATAAGAAAAATGTTAATGAAAAACAAAGTGCCAACCTACATCCCTCATGAAGGATAAAAAATGTCCTAAAACTCTAGCGTTAACAAAAAAGAAGACTTGCAGCCCGGTGGTGTAGTGGTCAAGCATAGCGGGCTTTGGACCCGCCGACGAGAGTTCGAATCTCTCCCGGGCTACATTAAACCCTAGTCAGGTCGACTTTCAAACTCTCGGGTAACAATTGTTAGAATTCAATGTAAAGTTGATTATTTTGCAAGGAATTTTAGAGAAAGGAATACACTCAGAGAGGAAAACACTACTGCAAATAGCAAGAGGAACAGAAAATCGCGCGCGATCGAACAAAAAATGAAAAAGCAACTTATTTTTAGGGCTTGCGTTTCTTAAAGTAGACCAGTAGACCCCGTATGTCTGATACTTTAGTTACTTTGCTAGAAATGAAATAGCTTTTTATTATACACTGAGAAAGAAAGCATGACGTTTATTGCTATCAGGTACAATGGGAAGGCGTACTCCGAGAAAGTCCACATTGTGGCAGCCCCGAAACTTGTCAAAGCATTGAATACTCCGACTGTGAACGGCCAAGCGGACTCAGTCTCTGGATGGTTCCATGCCTTTGTGAGAGTTGGTATTGAGGCCAATCCATCGCTCGCAATTGCAAAGGCTATCGCTACATTCGGGTCTTTGGTCACATACCAAAGAACTAAGGCCAGCCCTGATAATACCCCGCAAACATAATCAAACGATGCGAGCTTCCAGTAGGCTTTCTTTGTAACAAACGAAGCAGTAAATATCAGAAATGGCGAAACACCCGACATGAATACTGGTAAAACTGCCCAGCCCACCCCGTTGGATATAGCCGCTGCGGTTGCGATGAGAGGTGCGATTGACCACATAAGCCAAGACACCCTATTCGGCTTGGCAACACCTTTGAACATCGAACTTATGTAAACATAGGTCGCAACCAATGTCGCAAAAGCGGCAACGAAAACAAGGTATTCTAACATACTCTATTAAACCATAACTCCCGCTATTTTACGTAACCGATATTTAAATTTTCAGCTTCTCCATAAGAAGGGTCTTTGTCGACTTTGGAATCTCAGACAGCATTCATTTGTCCCATATTTAGCGCGCCGCGCCAACAGAAGCTCATTTTCAAAAATAAAGTTTGTTATGAGGAGTATTTCCGATGTGCGCTATTCTATTACAGCCTTCAATTAGCCTGATTAATCATTGGTTATATTTCTTTTTGGTTTCACTCCAAGCGCCACCATAACTACCAGCCTTCCTTAACCAAACTTTTATAGCATCAATTTACTGTCAAGCACTGGGAAGGATGGGGCAATAAAGCAGGCTAAATTGTTCAAGCGCGGCAGCCTTAGGGGTCCTCTTTTCTTGTTATTCTTGTTTTGGGTCGAGTTTCAAGCAAGAGTTAAAATGCGATGGTTAGACTTTCACGGTACTCGTGTTTGTTTTATAAGCCAGCTCAGGATTGTGTTCAACGTATCTTTGTCAAGTTCACGGTCTTCAGCGTTATAGGAAACTGCAGCCTCAGCGGCGGAGAGTTTTTCAAATGGTCTTGTTTCATGTTTCAAAACATGATTAGCGTTTTCAGGATAGAAAAAAATCATATTATTTTTATTAGCAGTTGCGGTCTCTAGTGCCTTTCCGTCAGCTTGCCAATCGGTTTGGATGTCCTTCTTGCCGATAATGACCAGTATTGGCTCTTTCACTTTTGGGATAAATTCTGAGGGATTATAGGTCCACAACTCTCGAGAAAAAGGCAAGTTCGCTGGATTTGCTAACGAAAGCAGCAGTAGCTTGATGCCTTCGGGAAGAGAAGAATCCGGCACTACTGGTTTACCAATTACAAACGTGGCGATGGTGTCGTCGTAGTATTTCATAATTGTCTCCTTGTTGGGCAGAAACTTAATCTGGTTGTAGATTTGACTGCGCGCTACTTGACCAATAGATCGTCCTGGCGCACCAGTCAGCACCATCCCTTTGAATTTGACCCTTGCCTGCAAGTGGTAGTTTAAGGCGTGGATGGCTCCTTCACTACTGGTAAGCACAAAAAGATTGTTCCGGTCTGTATACTTTCCTGAAATTAGGGTTTCTACTGCCCCTGACAATTCGTCTATGTGGCTTTGCATGCTGATTTTGCCTATCATTTTAGGAATGTTTTCTTGAACATGCGGTCCAGATGCGCGTTTATCGTAACGTAAGGTTAGAAATCCTTGACTTGCGAGTGCTTCAGCCAGCAACTTGCCGCTACCGTTTTTTCCGGGTAGGAGCGGCGAGCACCAGTCCCGGTCGGTTGGACCGCTACCCGCTACAAAGACAACTGCGGAATGAGGATCTTCACCTTTTGGACGTGTAAGGGTTCCGTACACAGGGATTTCATTAACCTTCCATTCGACTTCTTCATTTTCGAAATCCCGCTGTTCCATCATTGCGCTTCACCCACAAATGGTTGCTTTAGCAATATAGTTTTATACTGGCGATTTAAGTGTGTGTAAAAACCCACGCATTTGCAGCATTTTTTAATCGTGCACTATATAAACTCTTAAATGTTTGTTGTAGGAAAATTCATTAAGCGTCATCTATGTGCGAGGCAAGATAATTTGACTACGTCAATTGTGGAGTGTCCGCATTGTCATTATAGGTTTAATTATGAGTTCATTCCATCAGCGTCATTCTACTCAATACGTTTGGGAACCCAAAGGATATTCAAATGCCCACATTGCAAGGAGCTTCATAAGTTTAATGTTACCCGCTTCGGGACAGACTCATCGCTGCCGACCCATGGAGATAACGCAGAAACAGGAATCGGCGGCAGGATATGGGCGTTGCTGCTCGGTCCCCTGCTGACACTTACCCTCATAGGCTATTTACTGCTGTTCATAGTTGGGTTTCAATATATTCTCGCGTTCATAATTCCAATGGTGCTTGGAATAGTCTGGACATTGTCCTATATTGTGTATCTTTTCTGGAAAGTTAGTCGCAATACAAATAGCAAAGTAAATGAGGCGAAGTAGATGTCTGTTGAGCAATTTACAGTACAGCCGTCCATAAGTTTGGGAACAATTGCGCTGGTAGTTTTAGTCGTGACTGGTGCCGTTCTTTTGCTGTTAGCTTTTACAACTGGAAGACGAGCAAAAACAATTAGACGCACTTTTGTTGTGTTGATGATTATCGGAATACTGGTAATCGGACTGGGAGTTTTTCTGTTTTTTGCCTCTAACACGCCCTCAACAATAACGGTGGGCTCTGGATACGTGAGTGTACAGTCGCCCAGCTTTAGTGGCGCTGGAAACCTGAATATCACCGCCAATAAAATAGCCTCTGCTTACGTTGGGCAGATAGGTTCAGGGAATCTAACCTTGTCAAAACAGCATGGAACGAATTACGACCATTTTAATGTAGGCATATTTACACTTGGAAATGGAAACACAGCCTATGTTGTTTCCAACAATTCAACAGACCTCATAATTCAGCTGAATAGCGGAGAATACGTGCTACTCGGCACATCAAATACAAACGCTCTCGCCACAAGCTTTTCACAATCTGTTTACCCATTGAATCTTTCTTGATTAGAATTCCTAACAGCAATCATGTAAAATAGGCTAAAAATCAATTATGGTTTGGGAATGAAATTTAATTCAACTAATATCTTAACCGTGGCTCTTTGTGCTTCGCGATAGGATTTGCTTAATATTTTAAACGCATCCCACCGGACCCGCCGAGAGTCCATTTTCCTAAATAGACGTCACATTAAGCAGCATTCCTGAAATTAATGTCTGTGGGCTTTTGATTTTCGGGAACGCCATAACATGTATATAACATGACCGCTGAAAATAGTCGAACTCTCGGGTACACTATCAAAAAGCGAGTAAAACGTAGCCATTTCAATCGCGTTCAAACGAGAAATCACTCGCAAATTGGTAGTGCTTGAAAAATGTTTGAACGAGAGTTTGAACCTATCCTGGGCTACTGAGAGCTCTGTAGTCTAATTAATGAAAAAATCGTTAACGCATTATGGCAGCTAAGAAACTTAAACAATCAGCCAAAAAAGTTATGCTGAGAAAATAAAATTTTTTAAACAAAAAAACAGACTTGGAAAACCTGCATTAAACTGAAAACTACATTTTGTCCCTCGAAAAGGAAAACACGTATAAATCGACTTTCCTTTCAGCCTACGTAAAAGCACATATAGGTACATGGTGGATGAATTGGATGAAAACTTAAATGCAAATCAAGACAAGAGACGACACATGCGATATCTGGATTGGAGAACGATTAGTTCATTTGGCTACGTTTTTGGCGGGCTTTTCCTTTTATTGGGTCTTTACACATATATATACTATAAAACGACCTGGATTGGTCAGATTGGTTTGGCATTTAATCCCTATCAAAATTACGCCCTTCCTATACTAATTGCTGGAATTGCCTTGCTAATTACGGGCTACATCACGGAACAACAAGATAGAAAGAAAATAAAAGGTGTGGAAAAACAACAACCGATAGCAAACATAGGTGTTTGTCCCAATTGTGGAGCAAAGCGAGACTTTGATGCCCAATACTGCAAAAAATGCGGCAAGAAATTCGAATGACTACAAGCTTTGTTTTTGCTTGTGTGCACGCATGCATGTTGATAATGTGTGAAAACTATTCTCAATTTCAGAAAATTGCTAAGTTATAGCTATCCAGTGGGGTGTCAAAAGGCGTTTTTAAACATAAGCAGCTTCTAAAACTAAATCTAAATTCAAGTTTTCACGCAGCCTGCGTCCCTAAATCCCGTTTGCGACGCACCAGTATTTAGCTTCAGAAAAAACGGATAAAGATGACAGCAACCCTAATAGATTTAAGGATTGACATGAACAGCTCTGTCCTGAAAAGGCAAGTCGGAGACCTCGAACATATCCCTAAATGCTTTTCTTTCGGAGTATTTTCTGAGAAATGTGTGTGATAGTGTGAAAGTGGCTTTTCTTCGGATAATAGAAGGCTTGGAGTAATTGTAAGGCAGAATAAGGAGGATCATCAAGATGCAGCTTTCTTCTCAAACGCTTTTTTCCACAAATATGCCATTAGAAAAAGATCAAAGCCCAACTGACTATTGTCCCAAAGCCCGAAACGCAAAAAATATAAATAGCGCCACGTTTTTATAACGCGTTTTATTCAAAGCGCGAATGGCATAGAAAAAGTACTTGCTGGGGTTATATGCATTTTAAGTACCAGAAAGCCATCATTCTACTAATTGGCATTTTGTTACTAGTTCTCATAACGCCTACCTCTATAGTAGCCAACTGCGAAAAGACCTCTACTTTTCAAGCTCAATATAGGCTCCTCAACCAAAAGTTGTATGTTTCAGTACAGCCTTCACTCTACGACTATTATAGTAACATTAGCCATACAGTAAATAGCGACAGTGACTACGCAAATTTTGTTACGCCTCAAGCTGTCGAACCCATCGCGGAGAGCATTCAAAATATTACTCGCAATCTGCCCTACAGCAACGAACAGTTTGCTGATGCCGTGTTAACGCTGGTTCACCAAATCCCATATGCTATTAATGGTGTGGAATATCCTGTTGAAACTCTTGTAAACAATTCTGGAGATTGCGTTGCATTGTCACTCCTGGCGGCTTCCATCATGCAGGCTGGAGGCTTAAATGTTGTTTTGATTCACTATATAGGAATAAACCCCGGTCACATGAATGTTGGAGTTTACCTACCCTACACGCCGGTCTATCATACCGCTGGGATGGCACCCACCGATTTCGTTTACAGCAATAAAACTTACTGGACAGCTGAGACCACCCCTGCCGAAGACTGGAAAGTTGGAGACCAATCTGCATCCCTAGCTAACGCAGAACCTGTGATTATTCCCCTTAATAGCACTGAGCAATCATCACCAGGACAGGTTTCATCAAGTTTGAACACGCCTTTACTTCCTTCGTCTATAACTATTAGTCTGTCTCAAGAACAATCAAGTGCTAATATGTCTCAAGAACAATCAAGTATCGGAGAAAATCCGCGTGCTCTTACGATTTCAGGTTCAATTTCACCAACGTACTCGGGGGAAAACGTCTCTATATACGTTAGTAGCGGATCTTCCTATGATTATTTCACAACAGTTACAAATGATAGTGGCGGGTACATGTTGACTTGGAACTTCACCTCAGCAGGCACATACTACATTAGAACAAGTTGGAGTGGTGCTTCAAATTATGCCGGTGCCGACAGCGAAACACTTACAGTTTTTGCCGGACCTGAATCATTTGTTCAGTTTGAGACCCCCGACTATAACTACATATATGGGCAACCATCCTTTGCAGCTTACGTAGTTCAACCACTGCAAGGTGTTGACGATTTTCTTAGCATCCCATTAGGGACAGCTGTTTCGTTCAGCTACGATTTCACTGTACTGCAAGCTGGGCAAACGGGATCGAACGTTCAAACAGAAACAATAACAATACCAGCAAGCGAACAAACAATAAGAATGGGAAGAAACAACCAAATAAGAACAATACAGGTACCTGAGGAAACAATGACAATACCAGTAAATGTGCCACCAGACTTGGCGCCTCTAATGTTGCCAAACGATTTTAATCAAACAATAAACAATCAGTTTTGTTTTATCCTTCAAAATAGCAGCGGAAATTACAGCTTAAACGTTAGTGCACTGAACGCCTATGAAATGTCTAGCGCAATACAAGGTAATGGAAGCAACACAGTTTTCATGAACGCTTCTGAGAACATAAAAGAAAATGCATGGTACAATGTCAAAGAAAGTATATCTGACAACGGAATAACTGCTGATTTATACAACACAAACGGCACTCTCATAGACAGTATGGTAACTCCATATAATGCAACGAACAGCAATGAAATGATAATGTTAATAACAAATAACGTAGATAGCGCCGTAATTTTCAAAGACTTGACAGTTCAATCTCTCAATACCACGACTCAACCACCCAAGAGCAATGAAAAGACAACTAATGAAAGCGGATCGTTATTTCCATATGTTAGCTTGTCAATTCTCTTAGTTGCAACCTTTTCAGTAGCAGTGGTCTACGTCAAGAAAAAAAGACAAATGAGACCAAAAAAACCGGAATAATGTGCACCAACGAACCAAATATGACTGCGAATCAGGTTAACCCTTGAGAGTCAAGGGCTTAGAACAGGCTTTATTGTGGTAAATGAAGTTGTATGTTGTTGGCTTATAGGGTTGCGCGGAATCCACTGAGCACTTCTTTGATGGATTGCACAAGGGGATGCTTGACCTGTACCGGTTCAGATAGTTTCTTTAGGCGGTTCACTCGCCAGTATATGGGAGGGTGGCTGTCTAATCCGACCCATTCTTGGAGGCGGAAACTGGGCGTGCGTTCGAATAAGAGGCGTCGGAAACCGATTTTTTCTAATGAGTTCGCTAAGATTTTGGGTTGCCCCATCATTATGGCGGATGTTAGGTCAGCGCGGGCTTCGAAGAATTTGGCTATGAAGAATATGAGCGTCATGACTGCGAAGAAGTAGACGAAGAACAGTAAAGACAAAAATATTTCTGGGAACAGTGCGAGTAGAACGTAGAATCGAAATATGAACTCGGCGCTTAATAATCCGAAAAGGATGAGTGGGTCTCTGCCCTTGAGGTGGCCGAACTCGTGCCCTAAGACGCTTACTACTTCAGGTTCATCAAGCTGTACAAGCAGGCCAGTGGTTATGAGGACTATGCCTCGGCTGGGGCTGGGCCCGGAAGCAGCGGCGTTGGGAACCATGGTATTTGAAATAACGATTTTAGGCACTTTGAAGCCAAAGCGGTCAGCCACATTCTTCACTAGCTCGTAGACGTTGATTTTTTTGGCTGACAAGCTGCCCTGCCTGCAGGATACATTGTATTTGGAGAAGACGCTTTCTGCTTCGTTGCAGTCGATTTCGCCGTGTTTAGCTATGATTTCTTCGTAGACTTCCTTTTTGAGGGCTACCAGTTGCTCGGGCGAGATTTGTTTGTAGTCGTCAAGCGTGCCGAGTGAGCCGATTGGCGGCTGATATTCCAAGAAGTGTATAGTGGGGTTGTCTTTGGTGATGGTCCAGTCGCCTGATCTGGCAATAATTTTGGCAGAGTAGAAAATAAACACGGATTGTGACGCAATTAGGATTATCGGGGCGATCCAGAAATACTGGTGATAATACACGTAAACCACAATGAATAATCCCATACCTAAAACTATGAATACAAAGGAGAGGAGAACTTGGGTTTCCAAAAAGATGCGTTGGAAGCTTTTTTCGTGAAGCTTAACTTTTTCGGGAACGATTTTTTCGCCTTCCTGCCACGCGAAGTACCATGTGGCTTTGCGGGCTTTTTCCTCGAACATCTGCGTAGCAATAACCACGTCTTGTCGGGCTTCTGCTATTGCTTCTTCGGGTACCTGCGTGTCCAGAGGCGTTATGGTCACGTTTACAGAGTCAGTGCCCACAACCTCCACTTGCAGGATTTGCTTTCCCTGCGCGTTGAGGACAACGTAGGAGATGCGGTTACTGTTTGGGGTTGTCTCTTTGGAGAGATTGGAGAAACGCTGCTTCTGCGGAGTCAAATATTGCGTGTATATGAAGTCGAATAGTTTTTCGTAGTAGCTGGGAGGAACTTCGGTGTCAATCTTATAAAAAACAGGCAATGTAACTATTACTCTCCAAAACCTAAAGTGCTTCAACTTAAATATGCTTTTCTTTCGTTATTAACTCTGCGGGTAAATAAGTCCTTAAATCCAAAGCATTGCGATAGTCTCCAAAATTGCAGGCATAATAGCGAGGAAAAGAATGAATGAGAATCAGAGGAAAAAAATGAAAAAGGAAAGACCAAATAAGAGACTTCACTTAGCGCGTTAGCTTATTCTTGCAAGTCTTTCTGTATCGCGTCAACCTTCTTCGCAAGCTCGTTGACCATCGACTTTATCTCTGTTAGCTCCGTTAACATTTGTGCTAATGTTTTGGTTGAGGGTTTTTCTTTGTCCATTTGTGTTTGGTAATATTCAAGTCCGAAAGCGACTGCAAATGTCACTATGAAGCCGACTGTAACGAGTAGTCCAACAGCTACGGTTGTGGCCCAGCTTATTTTTCCGATTGAGAGGTACGTGGAGGCTATTACCATGACGGCAAACCATGTAAACCCGATTATCCATGCTCTAACATCCACTGTTTTCCACCTCCTTTCTTAGGATTTGTGGAGAGACGTGAATTTCAAACTGTTGAAGCTTATAGTAGCGAAGTGCTTTAGCCTCTCCTGGGGCTAATTCTATTCGGCTTTTCACTATTCCTGCTCTTTCGAGTTTCTTTAGGTGAACTTTTGCCAGTGCCCTATTGACGCAGAGTTCGTTGGCTATTTCGTTCAAGTACATCTCTCCCCCTGCAAGTAATGCTACGATCTTTAAACGTAGCGGATGACCTAACGCATCCAAAGTTTTCGCGAGATCATTAAGTTCAGTCATGAAGCTTTTTCGTCAACTCCTATTTTATGAACTGAATAGCCTGCTTTCATTCTCATCACATCACAGCCATTCGCCTTGCTACGAGGAATAAGGTGATAACCAAGGCAACGCCGATTGCAGTGCTTATCGGGGCGAAAGGACAGCAAGTTCTGTATCCTACTAGATTTAATTTACTTGCCTGCGAGTCGGGAATTGCTGTCTTAATTGCAGCTATACTCAAGATAATAATCACTCCAGCAAAGACTATGGTTAATGCTGTTACCTGCATTGTTTCATCTCTCTTGCCTAAGGCTTTTCTACCCTGGGGCATTCGGACGTTGTGTTACTGGCAAATCGGGTAAGCGATGGGTCGCTTGGGTTGGCGATGGATTTGACCCAGTTTCTCTTCTCCCAGAGGGCGCAACCGCGAGTTTCTTGGAGCGAGTCATGGTTTTCTCTGATAGTTCTCAACAGTTTTGATTGTAAGGCTTCTTTGAGCGTAACATCGTTTAGGTTCACGTCTGAATATGGGATAAAGGGGCATGGCTCCACCGCGCCTTCAGCGCTGATGTGAATGAATCCTCTTCCTGCTGAGAGGCACCCACCTATTTCGTCTTCGTCCCATGGAAGAGCAATAAATAAAGCCGGGAACTTGGCACGCAAACTGTTTCTTACGGGTACGACTTTGGATTTTTGTTCTTCGGTGAGCACCCAATCTTCTGTTCCTTCTCTGACCGGCGTGTATTCAACTAGCATGAAGAGTTTGCAGCCTGCTTCCACGAGTTTTCTTACAAATTCCTCATCTGTAACTTCGTCGAAATTGGTTCTAGTCATGGTCAAGGAAGTGCCCCAAAATACTTTTTTTTCCTTCAGTTTGCCAACAGTTTTGAGAAGGGCATCGTATACTCCGGTGCCGCGGCGAGCGTCGGTGTTAGCTTCGTACCCTTCAAGACTAATCAGAGGAACCGTGTTTCTTTCTTTTGTAATTTGCTCGAGAACTTTGTCGTTGACCAATAATCCATTCGTAAACATGAGAAACATAATTTCAGGATAATCCTTCGGAATATCAAGCACATCCGGTCGCATCAACGGTTCACCTCCTGCCAGTACGACAAAAGAGATTCCAAGTTCCTTTGCTTCTGCAAAGGCTTTCTTCAGCCTTTCGTCACTGATTTCACCGTGACGGTTGCCACGTAAATACTGATTATAACATCCCTCGCAGTGAAGGTTGCAAGCGCTTGTCACGCTGAAAATTAGGACGGGGGGAACCTGTAAACCCTGTTTTGACCAGTTGGCTCTTATTTGTGCGGCCTTTCTTTGCCATCTTAGGGTCCGTGCAAAGAAAATTGCCTGGGCAGGGTTGGTGAACGCGACTCTTAATGCGTCTTTGAAAAAGACGCCAAGTGCGTCTGTGACGATTTTGTTAAAATTGAAGTTAGAATCGTTTGTTTTTTCTATGTTTAGTGTTTCGACAGTGTTTTTCATTGTTTTCAGCCCAATGTATAATTTTGATTACATGTAATCAAAAAGTTACATATAAACTTTCTCAGAAAACGCTTAAGAACAACCTACAAAAACTGTGAGCCCAATTAGCCTTTTTTCAAAGCTACATCAATCAAGTATTCCTCGTTAGTTTTGTAAATCGCTTTTTAATCGCACACTTGCTATTTGGTTTTATTAGCGTCAGTTTGAGTTGATGAATCGTTTGTTGCTTGTACTTTTTGTTCTTGAACTTTTTCAACCATGACAACCAAGCCTTTCAAAGCTTTAACGTTGACTTGCTCGCCTTTCTCGATATCTCCAGATAAGGATTCAGCGCGCCAGTTTTCCCCAGCTACTCTTACGTCTCCTTTAGGTTTAAGGTCAGTAATAGCCACTCCTATTTTGCCTATCATGGCTTCTGCACCCGTGAGTTTGGAGCGCCGCCTGATTGGCCCAATCACCCACCTGATGTACAAGCCAATGATTACTCCAAATACTACAAGCAAGCTAAGCTCAATTTCCACCAGCCCCGTTATCGGCGAAGGCGAATACTGCAACCCTAACGAGAGATAATAGATGCCGAAGGCGCCGAGGATTACTCCTGCCATAAGCGCGAACCCGTGTCCCAGCTTCAACTCCGCAACAATCAGCCCAGCAGCCACCACCAGTATTACGATACCGAGTAGCGAAGCACCAATTATCTCCGCGCCCACTAAGCCCGCGACAATAGCAATAACACCTAAAATGGTCAGCAAGATGGTTGGGTGGAAAACATCCAGAACAACTGCGACGACTCCGACGAGGAAGAGAATGCCATCCAGAGTAGAATTGCTCAAGGCGCTAAGTATTTGCTCGTAGAGGTCTTCACTTAGGACCACCTGATGGTTTCCAGACAAGCCCCACTGGTTAAGCGCGTCGGATAACGAGTTTGCTATGCCATCCGCAACATGAAAAGCTACTGCCTCATTGGCTGTAAATGCTTGATCAGCATAAACCATGTTGAAAGCCGCGGTGGTGTTGCGCCCCCAACTCACTGCAAGGGCCTGCATTGTTTCAATCATTGCATCTTCAGTATGGTTTTGCTCCAGCGCGGTGCCGCCGACTACGATGGGTGTGCTTGGACCAATTTCTGAACCTGGCGCCATGAGAATACTGTTTGTTGCCATGGCTATGTAGCTGCCAGCGGAAGCGCCCAAGCCATTGGGCACGATAAAAGTGTATGTTGGAATGCCTGTTAGATTCGCCGCCGTGATGGAGGATATGATAGAGAGCATGTCGCTGAGGGTTCCGCCAGGAGTATTCATCTCGATAACTATGGCGGCTGCTTTTTGGTTTTGCGCAGTGGAGACGACGCGGGACATGAAAGCAGATGAGCCAGGATCTACAGGAACGTTAAAATTTGCTATGATCACGTTTCCGTTTCCAGATGCTTCAATTTGAGTGGATGCGGCTGCAGAAGAAACAAAGAAACTGCTTGCCACAAGCAAAAGCAGCGCGGCACTAAGTAAACCTAAGATAATTGAGACGCGAAAAACTTTTCTCTTTTGCTTTAACAATTTTCTTCTATTCTTGGCTATTCGGTAAGCTACCTATAAGCTTTGGCATAACTAGGCATTAACTAATAATTCTATTAGCTATTACGGTGAACAACTATATATCAAAACAGCATCCTTAACGTTCTTGAAGGCTAAATCGCCAGTCAAAACCTTCGCTTTCAGTTTTCTAGCAGCTGCAAGGACATAAGCGTCTGCAACGCCAAAGTCTTTCAAACTTTTTCTCATCTCACAGTGCAGCAGTCCTGCTGAAAAAGAAGCTGAAGCCAAAGATAAAGAGGAAGAAGAAAGAGCCAAAGCTATAGAGGAATACAGCAAGAAAGTTAGGCCCAGATTCTATGAGTAACTTTTAAAAGTTACTTTTGTGAGGTGATATGTTATGGGATTTATCAAGTTAGCATCAATAAGTGATGTAAAACCAAACATTATGATGGGCTTAGAAATCAATGATAAAAAAATATTGCTTGTCAACGTAAACGGAAGTTACTATGCCATCGGCAATGTGTGCACGCATAGGGGTTGTCAATTATCTAAGGGGAAACTTCAAGGTGAAACAGTTGTATGCCCGTGCCACGGCTCCACGTTTGACCTTAAAACAGGCAATTTTGTTAAAGGACCAACAAAAAAACCTGAACCCGTATATGAGCTAAAAGTCGAAAATAACGATATTATGATTAACCTGTAACTTACCTTTCAATCAACTCAATAAGCGTTCCATCTGGATCCTCAACAAAGGCAATTACTGGCCCGTTCGATCCAAATTTGAAGGGTTCATCAGTAATCGTTACATTTTCCTTCCGCAAAGCAGCAATAACCTTGCCCATGTCAGCAACTTCAAACCCTAAATGATCAAACAATCGCTCTTCATATTCCGGCTGAGCAAATTTCGTTTGGTTACGGTAGAAGGTTAATTCAAGCGTGCAGCCTTTGCCCTCTGCGTCTTGAAGGAAAGCGATTTCAGCGTTGTTCTGCTTAATCTCTCGGCGACTCAGAAGCTTCAAGCCTAGAAGTCTTGTGTAAAAGTCAATGGATTTCTCCATGTTGCTTGTACGAATGCTTGCATGAACAAACACTTTCTCAACCCACGTTCCTTATGTTAACGAACACGGCGTTTGTTATAACCCCTTTGTTTTAGAATAATCCATTATTTCATTTCCTCTTTCAGAATAGCTTATGTCCTTCAATCTCAGCGTGAAATTCGTAGCCTACTTCCATTAGCTTAATTGCATCTTCCATAGTATCGGCAACTTTAAAACTATTGAGAAAAGATCGCATTCACTTGGGGAAAATGCTGGTATGCAGATGATATTCCTCTATAAGCAGGTTCTGCATAGCGTAGAAATAGCCAGAAATGTTATTATCCAAACGCAACAAGTTTTATCAGGGGTTTAAGGGGAAATAGGTTAAGTGAGTAAAATAGGAAAAGAAAATCAAAAGAGAGTTATAAATCCATATAGCATCTTGGGGATATTTCTTTTCTTATTGGGTTCAGGGTTATCAGCATATTTATTTTTTATTATACAAATCTTAAATTCGTATCCTTTCTGGGACTACGTGAATGGTTACAGGCTCCAGTTAAAACCCTTTGTTGCTGTCTATGGAGATATAACGCAACTACCATCACCGTTTCAATTTCTTAAATACACTCAACTGTTTGACATTGGTGTCGCTTTAGCATTTATTGGTCTTTTTATTTGGAAACTTTCAGGTTCTGGGAAGGTTAACCGCAACACAATTTTTTCTGCCTCTGGTTTCACACTGTTAGTTACGGGAACTATATGCGCAGTAATTGTTTACTTAGAAATTAACGTGCTTTCGGAAAAGTTTTTTCCTTGGGGGGCATACGCTTTGGATACTGAAAGAGTTGCGTATAATACCCAATTTATTGGAGCTGAATATAATTGTTCATTTCTTAATTACAATCAATTACTTTATCTCTCTGTTTTAATGGCTATTGTAGGTTTTATTCTTTGGAATCACTACAGCAACGCTAAACTTACAGCACCATCTTCTTTAGTGGTGGTATCTTTATTCATAGCATCTTTCACATTTTTAATTTCAGGATTGCTCCTCATGTTTCCAACAGCCAAGTTCACTTTCCCCGACCCTCTAATCCCTGCAACACCTTACGCCATTCAAGGTACCATGTTAGTGTGGACAGGAGCTGTATTACTTATGGTCAGCATAATTAGTTTCTCTACAAAGCTAAAGCAAACACTTGAATACACAAGAACCTATTTCAAGAACAAAGGCGCCTCCGGCGCAAATAAAACAGACTATCCGTCAAAATCATCAGCCTCATCTCCATAAGGCCTATATGCTTCCACAAAATCCATGACATAATCACACCTTGGACATTTAATCACCTCTTTCTTGCGAGCAACAACAAGCTTCTCCCTGCTTAGAGGAGTGACCATTTTCTGAAGCTTACAACTCATCCGCCTATAATACAACCCATAATAACGAATCAACTTCCCAGTTATGTTTTATGATCCTTTAGCTACAGGTGCTTTTTGGATTCTTCATCTAAAATTTTATTTACAAGAGCATCTGCCCTTTGAATGTAAGGGTTGCTTCGGGGAACATTAACAAAGCTTATTTTTTTAAAGCAGCCTTTCAATTCTTTTGCGCTACGCCAAAGTTTTTGTAACTCAAAATTTTTTACGCTGTATTCCCCGTTAAGCTGTTTTGCGACTAATTCGCTGTCAAGGTGGCAAACGGCTTCTTCAACTTTATTGGCTACGGCAAACTGCAGTGCGGCTATCAACGCTTTGTATTCTGCCTGGTTATTCGTATGTTTTCCTATGAAACGGGAATCCGCCTTAATGATCTGCCCTGCTTCCGTTGCTGCAAGATACGCGATGGCGGCAGGTCCAGGATTTCCTCTTGCACCTCCATCAGAGTAAAGCGTTAAACGCTCAAGCATAATACTTCCGCTTCTTATCCATGCTAACTAAACTTCATTATTTAAAGCGTTAAGCCCCCATTTTCCAGCCAACCCACCCCAAAGTCGCAACTAAGCAAAACCAAAAAGTCGCACAAAAAATTTCTCAGAAAAAAATGACCCTAACAAGACAAACGCCAATTTGATTGGTTGTTATTGTTGATGTACAATCACATTCGTTTAAGAGCCAAAGAAGCTATAAATCAAATTAAAGATGGGGAAAGTTGTTTGACAGGCAGTTTGCCTGGAACCGCGAAATTAAATTCACAGGAACTCCAGTTTGCTCTTCTAAAGCATGAAAAAGAATTGAGTATTGCTAATGGCTCAAGAAGAGGAAAAATGGATATTATAGCAGAGATTCTACTTTTTTGCGAGCAACAAAAAACCAAAACAAGCATAATGTACAATGCAAACCTAAATTATTCCCAGCTTAAAAGCCAAATTGACGCTTTAATATCTCAGGGTTTGCTTGAGAAAAAACTAAACAAATACAGTACAACTAAAAGGGGTTACCGTTTTCTCGAATTATTCGCCCAAATCAACGACTTACTAGACGAATTCAAGAATATCAAATGAATTTTATTTTTAATTACAAAGGCGGGACAGGGTATCAATTTAGCAACTGAATTTCTCTAGCAAAATTTGAGGCTTTATTTTATTTCGATATGTAGCCGAATTTCGAAATAACTGTTTTAAGCTTGGACTGCTTGAGCGAAATTTGTGATTGGCTTGAGTGATATTGACATCATTATTGCGGATGCATCTTTCTATGTTGGAATGGTCATTTTTGTCTACTGCTTTGGCGAAGTTTATGATTGGTGGTATGCTCGAAAGAAACGACTAATGATTTGAGTTTCTACTTTTTCTACGTTTAGTGTCTTGTGTTCATTAGAAAAATCAGTGCTACTGTGCTAAAGTCAGTCACATATGTTTACGTCTTACAGTAATGTTGGCTGTTTTTACGGTTTGTTTGCTCATTCAGTTTACAGTTTAGTTAGAACCGTGCCCCATTTTCGGAGGAGACCTGGAAACCCAAATAAACTGGGTCTCTATGTCGAAAAATACTTGCAACTTAGTTTTCTACTTATTTCAGCGACTCCTTCAGAGCTGAAAAGTAAGCTAGAACCTGCCCAATTTGCTCTTCAGACATGGATAGAATGGTTTTAACTGCCGCTTTCTGCTTTGGCGAGGAAGAAACCGCAATCGTTGCTAAAGCATAATCTAAGCTTGTAAAGAGGGGTTCCCATGGAATGCTAACTCGTTTACCTTTCAGGTTGTATAGGGCAAGGACGAATGCGCTGGCTCGGCTTAAGCTGTCTTTGAAAGCTTGAATTGCTTCACCGATAGCTAAGGCATCATAGTCCTTTCCTGAAAGAAAACTCTCAATTACCCCGTAATTTTGTTCTAAATTTTGGATTTCATCAAAAAGGTCTTGCTTAATTCTTGTTTCTGTATTATCTTGCATGCTTCATCACTTCCCTATTGTTAAAATCAAGTACATAAGACTTTTTCGACTTTTTTCAAGTTCGCAACTATTTCTTCTTGCAGAGACATACGCTCTATTTAGTTATGAAAACTAGGTCAAAAAAGTACCCCCCTCCCCCTCATTTTGCATTCAAAAACTCAAACAAAATTGCACAAACCATTCTCGAAACGAGCACTCCCATGCGAACATTAGAAAGCTGTCAACACATAAAGCAAAACTCTTAATAGCCAAATGACTTAATCACAAGTTTCATGAGCCAAACCAAGCAAATCGAGCAGAAATGGCAAGCCAAATGGGAAAGCGCCCGCATTTTTGAGGCTGACCCAGACCCAAAAAGAAAGAAAATAATGGTAACTTTCCCATACCCATATATGAACGGTCCATTGCATGTTGGACACACGTTCACGGCTTCACGGGTTGACGCTTATGCTAGGTTCAAGCGGATGCAAGGTTACAACGTGCTTTGGCCTTGGGCTTGGCATTGGACGGGGCAACCGCTTCTAGGAGCCAGCCAACGCGTAGCAAGAGGCGACGAAGACTACATTCGAGTTCTCCGCGAAGTTGATGGCGTTCCAGAATCAGACCTGAAAAAGTTTGTTGACCCAATGTACATGGCTCAATACTACACTAATGAAGCACGCTTAGCCGTTAAAAGCATAGGTTTCTCAGTAGATTGGCGACGTGAATTCACCACTTTAATGCCTACTTACCAGAAATTCATTGAGTGGCAATACAAAAACCTCAAAGAAAAAGGCTACGTCACAAGGGGAACACATCCGGTGGTGTGGTGCCCAAAAGACCAAAGCCCAACAGGAGATCATGACCGCCAAGTAGGCGAAGGCGTAACTCCAGAAGAATACACGTTGATAAAATACAAGCTTGACGAGAACACGTTTTTGCCCGCGGCAACTTTCCGTCCCGAAACAATCTACGGTATAACAAACATGTGGATAAATCCCGATGCAACATACGTTGAAGCAGCCGTTAATGGGGAAAACTGGATAATTAGTCAAGAAGCCGCTGAGAAACTCAAAGAGCAAGAAAAGAAAGTACAAGTAAAACGTTCGTTTAAAGGCAAGGAACTTATTGGCAAAATTTTCGAAAACCCCATAACAAAAAGCAAGTTTCCTATTTTGCCAGGCTGGTTTGTTGACCCAAAAACTGCTACAGGAGTCGTTTACAGTGTACCCGCCCACGCACCATACGATTGGCTGGCACTCAAGGATTTGCAGGAAAAGCCTGAGGTTCTCAAGGATTTTGGCGTTGACCCTGAAGTCGTTAAGCGGATTAAGCCCATCTCAATAATTAAGGTCGAGGGTTTCGGCGAGTACCCAGCCGTTGAAATAGTTCAACAAATGGGCATCAAAGACCAGAATGACTCCAAAGCTGATGAAGCCACGAAAGCATTATACAAAAAAGAATTCCACAACGGAGTCCTAAAGCAGAATTGCGGACCTTACGCTGGAAAATCAGTCAGAGACGTAAAAGATACGCTTATTGCTGATTTCCGTAAGCTCGGCGTCGCCGACAGCATGTACGATTTGCCAGAGCAAGTGGTTTGCCGATGCATGACCCAGTGCATAGTAAAGATACTTTCAGACCAGTGGTTCCTAAACTACTCCGACCAACAGTGGAAGGCGAAAGCTAAAGAAGTAGTAGCTCAAATGACGATTTACCCTGACTCAGCCAAACAATCATTCAACACTGTTATAGACTGGCTGAGGGAATGGGCTTGCGCCAGAACCACAGGTTTCGGAACTCCATTGCCGTGGGGAAAAGGCTGGATAATCGAGACACTAAGCGATTCAACAATTTACATGGCGTTTTACACCATAAACAAGCACATAAAACAAAACAACATTAAGCCTGAAGCGTTAACGCCCGAAGTGTTTGACTATATTTTTTATGGCAAAGGGGATCCAACAGAACTTCAAAAGGCGGTTGGAATAAAAGCTGATTTACTATTAGCAATGCGGAAAGAATTCTTGTACTGGTACCCCTTTGACCTCAGAAACTCAGCTAAAGAACTTGTACCAAACCATTTGACCTTCTGTATCTTCCACCATGCCGCCCTGTTTCCGCCTGAACACTGGCCCAAAGCCATAGGAGTAAACGGTATGCTCATGGTTGAAGGTAAACAAATGCACAAGAGCAAAGGCAACTTCATAACAATGAAGGGCGCCGTTGAAAAGTATGGGGCCGACGCCACCCGCAGCGCACTGTTGCTGGGTGCAGAGGGCATGGATGACCCTGACTGGCGAGCGGAAAACGTAAGCGACTTGAAAAGCAAGTTTGAAGCATTATGCAGTTTAGCAAGCGCAGTAATTGCTTCTGCCAAAAAAGAAGAAGACACAGTGCTGGAACGATGGCTGCAAAGTAAACTTCAACAGAGAATTAAGGATGTCACAGTCAGCTTAGATGAGCTTAAAACCCGAACCGCCTTGCAGATTGCCTTGTTTGAAACTTGGAATGACCTGCGCTGGTATATCCAACGAAAAGGCAACACTGACTCTAAAGCGCTGGGCGAAGCAGTGAAAATTTGGCTTAAAATACTTGCGCCTTTCGCGCCTTTCATTTGCGAGGAGCTTTGGAGCCAAACGGGCGAGGCAGGCTTCATTAGCGTTGCAAAATGGCCAGTGTTTGATGAGGCAAAAGTTGATGTAGCTGCGGAAGAGCAGGAGAACCTGATAGTTGATGTCATATCAGACACTTCCAATATCCTAAAAGCCATGAAGATTACACCTAAACGCATATGCTACTACACAGCTGCATCATGGAAGTGGCAGGCATACCTAAAAATTTTAGACAAAACCTTAGCTGGCGAGGCAAAGATTAACGAGATAATGAAAGAATTTGCCGCCGACAAGGACCTGAAGCCGCATATGAAGAACATTGCAGGCATGGTTCCCAAAGTGATGAAGGCTTTAAATAAACTGGCAAATGAAAGAAAAGCTAACATGCTAAAAATTAAAGCTGTAGATGAGAAAGAAATCTTGGATAGTGCACTTGGCTTTTTGAAGGAACGCTTTAAAGCTGAAGTATACGTGTTCAGCGAAGATTATCAGAAACGTTACGACCCTAAGAATCGTGCAGTGATAGCTATGCCTTACCAACCAGCAATCTACATCGAATAAACTCTACTTTCTCTCTTTTACTTAAGCGCTATGTTTTAAGTGCTTGCTTCAGGTGGCTCTTCCCGGTTTTTCAGTTTCTCTTCCAGAAGCATCAGCAGTTCCTGAGGTTTCACAGGTTTAACCAAGTAAGCATCTGCGCCTTCATCAAGCGCTTTAACGCCTGTTTCTAGGGATGGAAAGCCAGTAATCATTATTTTCACGGTATACTGTAATTGCTTTTTGAGTTTAGCAAGTAAATCTGTGCCATCCATATCTGGAAGCCTGATATCAACTAATGCTAAATCGAAATGGTGATTTTCTGCTTTCTCCATAGCTTCTTTTCCGGTTTCTGCAACATCAATTTCATAGCCGCTTTTTTGAAGAATGCGCGTGAACGTTCGAAGTATCGATTTGTCATCATCAACAACAAGTATCGTTTTTTGACTTCCCGCCACTTAAACAATCCTCCATCAATTTGACACGGGTACTTTATTCAACCCTCGTTTAAGGTGAACTACAAACCATCAAAGCCATTGCAACACCCAACCAAGCGCATGCTTGATTTGACGCAACAAAGGCTTCTACCCTAACCTTCGGGTAAGCTAAAGATGTTTTTCGAGACTAATAAGTCTTTATTGGAGATATCACCCGCACAAAACACAACCTTCCCTTTTTTCCTTTTTTGGTTCTCAATTTTATCTAAATAAGAACAGTTGTAGAGGTTTTAAAATTGATCAGTGAAAAATCTATTAGCGAAAGCAATGAAAAAATTAGTACCCCTGAGAACCATTCTCAGTTTAAAACAATCCAAGAAAAAACTGTTAACGGCGACAAAGTTTTCACTATCGTTGCTGTCGATGATGAAGAAGGTTACAGCCTTGCAGAAAGCATACAGAACCTAGGCCCTATCACTCCAATCTACTATATGGCTGACGGCGTGACGCTTGTTGACGGTTTTCATCGATTAACCGAATGCCCTAACGCTCAATACACTAAGATTATTCTGAAAAATTGCATTACTGAAGTCGATAGGGTACTTTACAGCACAGCAATTAACTTCAATCGGAGAAAAGGAACCTCTGAAGAACTCAAGAAAAACATAGTATTTCTTGCCACTGAAGGACACTTAAGCGTTAAAGAGATTGTGGCCAAAATCGGGTTAAGTCACACAACCGTTGACCGCTATTATCCGAAACCACTGAAAGACCAAGAACATTCTCAACTTGGAATCGCAAGCGGCAAGGCAAGAGCTCTCAAAGCCACACAACAACCTGCAGAATCAACGGAAGTTAAAGAACTACAAAGTATTCACGTGAATACTTTCACTGAAAAAGAACCGTTGACGTCAACGGTTTTACCGGTTGAACCTGAGTTACTTAACGATAATCCCGTTCCCAACTGGGAACGGCAAACCAAAGAGCCTACCTCTGAAGAGAAGATTGACGCTTTAATCGCTGAAAATAACGAAGAGCAGCAAACACTTGAAAAGCTAATCAGTGACGCCAAAGCCGATTTACCCGATGATTTTAAACATGCTGTCTATAACTTAGCGGTTGACCCTTCACAAGAGTTTAAGCAGAAAAGACTTAACGAATGTCTCACTGTCGCGGTTGAGGTCTTATTGGATTTCATTGAGCAAGAAGGTACCCTGCAAGAGCTTCTTAAAACAGCAAAAGAGCGATGGTAAATGTTGGTTGAACTAAACGGAAACACTGAACAAATATTGGCTTACGTTAGGAATAGCGGTCTTTCAGAAGAGAAATATCTGGCACTTCTCCCGGACATGAAACTGCATCAACAGCTTTTCCAGCTTAAGTATCGAGAAAACATTACTGATCCTGAGAATTTAAGAAAAGTACTAGGCCTTGACAGCAAAAATGAGTTAGCTAAATATCAAGGGATTCTTGACGCATGGTTAGCGTCGAATATGGGAGGCGTCGTTAGGGTCGATCAGTTGGACCTTGTTTGCCCTGAGTGTTTGTGTGAAACTCTCACGGATAAGGTTGACGACGGAGAAAAAGTTTGCCTGGCTTGCGGCTTAGTGGTCGGCGTCGGCGCCTCCTATGACGAAAGCATACCCTTCGATGATAGTTTAGACCGCGACGTTACCTTTCAACCCTCAAGCATGTTAAGTTTTACTGACGGTTTAGGCTGCACGTTAAAGGGCACCGAAATTCACAAGCTACTTGTTAATAATGACGTTGATTTATCCGAGTTTCAAAAGACAAATCCACAAGAAGCAAGCAAATTTACCAAAAGCCGCTTTGCCAACAATGACGCCTACTTTTACCGTTTAAGCCAGGGCTACGTGCGGAGGCTACCTGTTGCTGACATTGATAACTTGTTCAACCAGCAAGACCTGCCTCTGAGAAAATCTAAATTGGGGAGGGTTGTTGATAGCTTCGCTAACGACAACAAAGGCGTCTTAAGCTACTCTTCTTTTATTTGCGATAAATACGGAATCTCGGACCTGAAGTTTAGAGACACGTTAGCGCGTAAGGTTAGGCAAGCTAGAGCCACCTTAAAATATTTTGGCAATTCAAGACCTAGAATAAACCGGCTTGTTGACACAGTGTTTTTACGTTGTCTATTGGATTTCGGAAAAAAAACCGAGATCATAAAAGCAAAGCCTCATTTGCACATTGACTATGCAATAGCTAATTTGATTGCCGAGTATGCTGATTTCAAGAAAAAACACAGTACCCCAAACTTAAGCTCCGAGTTTCTTGACGACTATGAGGCTAAGGTGCTTAAACAGTGAACTTGCAAAAAAAAAACACTGGGAACCGCTTTTTCATCAATCCGTGAGTTATCGGCTGAGCGGATTTAAAGCGATCCCCAGCCTCTCAGGGTTTTATCCCTATTAGAAAAAGAACTAATTTTTAGTGGCTACAGCGTCGTGTGCAACAGTTGACAGCTTGACAACCTTTGCAGCCGTTGAATTTTGGTGTTTGGCAAGGTAAAACAGGGTTGTCCGTTTTGGTCACTCTTCCTTTCAGTTTGGTACAGTGGTTAACTCGGTTTTTTGCTCAGTTTGAGACGTGTCCAAAATGGTTTTTGCCGTGTCCTCTTTGGTTTCTTTAGTGTCCATTTTGGTTTCTCCCATGGCCCCTTTAGAATCTAAGATTTTACAGTAACGATTAAACGTAGTTCTTGGACTACCCAAGCTACGCATGATGACCATATCGGACATCCCACAATTTCGGAGTATCTGTATGCTATCCGGTATAGATAACTCGGAATCAGGGTTAAAAAAATAGCCTAGCTTATCCAGCACCAGGTCTTTCAGCAAAATTTCAATGTGGACGCCTTGCATATAATAATTAGGCATGAATTTTACTGTTGTCTCTTCAATTGGCACAGGTTTAACATGTACAACGGTGTCCGTGTAGCTTGACAAGGCATGATATTTCTGTTTTGCAGCCTTAAAATCCTTGATAAATTGATTATAGTTAGCAGCACTTTCCGCAACTTCATGCTTTATGTTAATCCGCACTATTCCATCCTTGATGCTTACTGGATCGCTTGTTTTCAAGTATTTGTCAACTGTTGTGTCTGCTTTAATGTAACCGCTTAATTCAGCCATAAACTCACGGACACAAGACGGAAACTTTGCAATTTCATTTGTCATATACTTACCTTCTATAAGAAAAATAACTATTCACAGAATCAGGATAGGTCTGTCCAAAATGGACTAGGATATTTCGGCGCTGTAAGTGGGTAAAAACCACTGAAAAAGCAATCTTTCTTTGGGCTAATTATGCGTTACAATGAAAACAGTAACCCAAAAGAAGGTTAATTTAGGCTCGGATTCCGTACTTTTTCAGGGCAAAGATTACGTTTTTCTCACAATTTTACACATAACCGCAACATTTAGCTATTTCACCATAGGTTAAATTACCACTGAATAGATTCTTTTCATGGAAAAGCTGGATTTATGCATTACAAAACCCCAAAAGTAAGGGTTTATGTTATGTTTACATTATTGCTATGTTGGTTTCCCATAGAGATTATGTTTTTGACAGCAAAAAATAACGCTGAAATCCCTGAATCGTGTACCTCAAGCATGGACGGGCTTATATATGGCAGCGTTACATTTTTTTATGCGATGCCCCTGAGAAACACTAATACTGTTAACCTAGCGCTAGGAAAAAGCAAATCGCGGGTGCGAATCTATTTTGTTTGGGGGGTATGCTCTTTCTATCTATGGTAAAACGTGTTAGCTTAGTTATAGCTAAACAAACAGAGCGTTTGATGTATGTTTCACTCACAAAAATTTTTTTGAACTGAAAAAACGTTATATACGTGCACGTTTCCATAGAGAAAAGACAAAAGTTATTTTTCCAGAACCAAGTACAGTATAAAATCCGCCAAGTTCGACATGGTAGGCAGGTGAGAGATACAAGCCTCACAAATCCAAACCAAGAAACTCTTTACCGCACTGAACTCAACTGGACTTACCGCTAATTTATGATAGCTTTAGCAAGTTTATCTTGAGTTTCATGGTCAAATTTAAGAAGTGAGTATGCAATACGGTCAGAAAGTGTACCGCCTGCTGTACACTTTTTAACAAAATTACTCAACTTCCCTGATTTTTGAAGCCAGCTCCCCCTAGATTGCTTAGACCTGAAAGGTTAATAGAGGTTCAAACTCTTGCCAAGTCTTTCTCCATGAATCATCTGACTTGTTGGTGTATGTCTTTTCCAGATCACTTGTTAGGTTGTGGCCCATGAGGTACTCAATGATTGAGTTAGTAACCTTGCCGTCACTCAAGAAAGTTCTAAACCCAGTTCGCAGAGAACTAGGACACATTGGATTCCGTTTCTTTTTCAACGTGGCGGTAATAGGGTCGTCTACGGTTGCAACGGGGTTAACGGTTAAGTTGCTTTTCTTCTTGCGCTCTTTCGGTTTGTCTTTAGATATAAACTCTTTAGCCCTTCGCTCAAAATACTTTTCAACAGCTACAGAGCTAACATTAAAAATCAAATCATCATCCGAGAGTGCATGATCCAAACTCTCATAGTACGTGCGAAAGTACCGAATGCCAAGAGTACCGATGAAGGCCCTAAACTTGATTTCAAACTTACGCGTTTTATGCCTCACAAGATTGAGACAGAACGGGTTGATGCTATTCTCGTACTGCTCTTTTATTTTGCTATAAGGCATGTGCAACAGATCGTAATTGCTTAGACCCGTTTGAATGAACCAAACACCAAGGCATCTATACATCGGTGAATCAAAAGACTTAATGAAGTCTCCGACTTGTTCAATACTCCAGGGATATTTTTCGTTCTCTGCAATAGCCGGAGGCAGATCGCTATAGGCTGTAGTAATTGGAATGTCGAAGTATTTAGCAAGAGATTGAACTGAGCCGACATAAGACCTAACAGTTTTAGGCGCCTTGTTCTCTTTAAGAAGGCTAGTTGCAAAAGTCTTAAGCAGCTCTCGATCAGGAAAACAACGCTTGAGTGAGTTCTCAATTTTTGCATCCGCCTTAACAGCAACTAGGAAAAGATGGATTGACTTGATTCTAGGGAAAGCAGATTCTTTAGAAAGGGATTGTTCAACAAGGTAACGCTGAAACCAACCTAGCCCAGGATAATATGTTTGAGCGGAAGGACCCAGCTTATCCGGTGCTTCAGGGTTAGACGGAGAGATAGCCCTTAGAAACTTAGCAACCTCTTCACCTAGTTCTTTCTCTATTGCTGACATAAGCGTTCAATAGAAAAATGTTTGCTTAGTAACGCATGGATAATCTCTAAAATGATAGGCTAGTTCTGAAGCAGTTCGGTATCCGTTGCAGGCAACGGACTTGTATGCCTTTTTGAGTTAAAAACCCTTAAGCCATCCAAACATAGGTTCTATTATTTTTCTATTGGAGAAATAAATTATGCCAGACTACTCGGTGTACGCACAGATTCTAAGACCTGGAAAAAGGAAGGCTCACAAATTTAAAATTGTTGTCGTCCTCACGGTCTATGAGGATAGAATAGTAGATTGGAGTGATTTAAAAAATAATGTGTTGCTTGTCGCTGCAAGGCATATCTGGCAGGATTATCAACAAGAAACCGCTGTTGTTTCAGTAGAAAAACATTTAGCTGGAAGAGGGTTTCAAGGCGTAACAAGTTATCGGAGATACAAAGTTCACTACAACCGAGAGCCTCAGTTTAGAGCTCGCATAACTTATTTGAAAAATCAGAATGACGTTAAGATTGAGGCACCCGTTTTTATTACCCCAGAGTTCTATGATTTCAAGGCGGATTACGATTTGGAGAGAGGAAAGAAATGGCAGCCACAGCCGGTTGTTCCAAAAGGTTTTGAGGCCACATTAAACAATCGGGACGTAAACCTGTTGTTTCAGGATTTGCTAACGCTGAAAACTGTAAGTTATGCAGGACTCCCAAGAAACAGTTATGCGTCCATGCAAGAACAACGACACCAAGCAGGTTCTTACGCACCTATACCACGAAACAGTTATGCTGCAACCAACTGGAAAACCGTTGATTCTGACAAAGCTGAAAGAGAAAAAGAAATCTAACTTGAAGGTTTTCAGCTTCTAAAACACTCAAGCATGGATACTTTCCCATAACTGAAAAGCAAACTTGTTTTTGCATTTCTAAAACTATTTCAAAAGTACCGCATGCGTTACGCACCAACGAGAGCTCCGATGACAAGGTCAAAAGGGATTCCAACCAATGTTTAGCCCAAATGGGCAAAGCATTGATACATGGACTGGAAGTAGCCTGCAAAGTGCATTCTGGCTTTGAGAATCAACATAAAAACGAGATAATTGAGAAAATTGTAGAAGTTATAGGTCTTGAAAGATCCACCGTCATAGGGTATCTCCACGACGAGTTCAAACAAGTTCCTCATGGGGGTTCAGATAAATCTACACTTTCAGCTTCTGAGCGTGTTGAAAATGCTTTAGGGAAAGATGTTGTTGACAAAATACGTGAAGAAATTAAGGCTGAAGAAACCCTTTGGCCACTCCATAAGAAAAAGAAACTTAAAAGAAAAGAGGTTTAATGGCGGCGCCTTGAGAACGTAGCAATTAAGCCACAAATAGCTAAGACAAAGATAATGGCAGCTACACAAACAAGCAAAAGGTGAGCGTGTATATAGCCCATGATGTTAGTTACGGGAGTCGGCAAAATGGTAATCGTGATTTTAGAAGTACCCGTATAGGTTGTTCCACAAGCATCCTGCACAACTACCGTGACCGTTCCAGTGAATATTCCAGTAGTCATGTAAGAAGGAACTGCATAGCTTATAGGTACATGCAACACTCCAGCCGTAAATTGACCCGACGGCACATTGGCAGAAACCCAAGTGCTAAACGGAGTTCCGAAAGTTACGCTTTCAACCGTCCAAGAGTTATCAGTAAAAGTTAGCGTTAGACTAGCTGACCCTGTTTGATTCACGCTGAAATATCCGAGAGCTACATTACTCACGGTTAAAGTTCCAGTCGGAGGATTCGGATAAGTACCTCCCCCTGTTGATCCACTAGGCGGCGCTGTCGGTGTTGCTGTACTTATCGAAGTGACTAAAATAGTGTGATAGGTTACGACATCGGAAAACTGATAACTCCCAGTTATCGAAAACGGTACACCGTCAATCATAACGGTTGCTATAGCATACCCAGTGTTAGCCGTGTAACTGAAAAGCTGATTGCCTCCAGAGTTAACCCAGGTCACAGTCGAAGGCGTAAGAGAAGAATCAGAATCAGAGGACGGAGCTATAGCGTATTGCTCAGTAAAAGACGCTGTAACAGTCTCTCCAACTGCAGGCACAACATAAGCATAACTCGCGGTTGTTTTAGTACCTATCGAAGTCGAAGCCCATTGAGTAAAAACATATTGGGTTTCATTCGTCACTGTGTTTGCTGGAGTATTCGCTGAAATGTCGTAAGTGTCACCTATGTTAGCAGAGGCGATTGTGTAAGGCGTTGTCTCTGCCGTTCCGTTAACAGTTATGAATCCGCTCCCAGTCGGGTTAGAAGTGAAAATAATTTGAGCGGTAGTAACTACAGCAGCAGCGATAAAAGTGGCAATACAACCTTGAAAGGTATAGCCGTTTGCTTGAGTCATGCTACAGCTTTGAGCTCCCGTTTGACTAACAATCAGTGACAAATAAACCATAGCGTCATAGTCATACACCGTATTGCCGTAAGGCGTGAATCCGTTAGTTTGAGAGCTAAAGACCTCGCCACCAAATATGACACCAATAGCTAGCTCGTTAGCATCGCTTGTTGTGGCTGTTGTTCCAGTGGCAGCCGTTGTACTTGTACCTGACGCAAGATTAATTTTGTCTAAAAACCCAGTTGTCAAAAGCCCTGAATACTCGTCAACATACGCGAAAGTACCACCGTTTAATGTTTGACTAAAAGTAACGGTGCCTCCTTTTACAGCTCCAGAACCTACTACTCCAGCCCAAATAGCTGTCACAAAACCCGTATTAGCAGTATTAGTTTCTTGAGGCGTCCATGTAACTCCCGTTTCCGTGATACTCGATATACTTTCACCTGCAGAACCCGTACCTCCAATACATGCAATCAAAAGGTCACCGCTAATAGGTGCAGAGTTAAGCGTGAACGTTACGGTTGTTCCGCTATCAGCCTCTCCAGTGATAGGGCCTTGAATAGATTGAATATTATAGCTCTGAGCGTGAGCCATTGGAATCGTTGAAAGACTAACTAAAACTGAGAGACAGAGTAGCGTAATTAGAGAGATAACTAAGAGTTTCTTGAGTTTCAATCGTAACACCTAACAATAGAAAAAAGGGAAATGTCCTAAATAATACATGCGTCCGGGAAAATAGATACACCAATGTGGGCAATCCAGAAGGCTTAGTACCCGAGTGAAAAATATTCAGCTGAGCAGACTTTCTGCGACAGTTGTAAGGGGCTTAGTTACATTTTTTAAAAAAGGGAAAAAGGGCTATTCTTTAATGGTGTTTTCTGCCTTTGTGTTTATTGCCTTGATTGATAGACCAGCCGACATAAGCACCGCAAACACAGATAATAGCGATAGCCACAACAATAATTAGAAGATCAGTGTCGCTAAAACCGTAACCGAGCACATAAACGGTTGCAGGTGTTGGAGTAGGCCCATAATTGTAAGTTGTTGGAGTCGGTGTTGGATATTGATAAGGTGTCGGTTGAGTGCCGTAAGGCGTCGGTGTTGGAGCTTGATAAGGTGTCGGTGTAGGCGTAGCTTGAACGGTACTGCCATAAGTCATTCTCATACAAAGGCATGTACTTGTAACCGTGACTGAAGGCGTAGAAGTTGGGAAGCTGCCATAAGCATAGTTATAGATTTCATACATGTTTACAGAACCAGTCTCGTATATGACCGTGTTAACATTGTCCACTTGTACACTTAAGTAATAGGTTTGTCCAGGAACAATCGAATAGTCACTAGGTATAGCTAAATCATCCCATCCTGAAGTAGCAACAGTCGAAGAAGATTCACCGATTAAACCGCTAATTTGAGTACCGCTAAACGTGCTGTATAGAGCGGTTTCTACATTTCCCGATACAGCGCCTAACTCGACGCCAACAGATTGCAACGGTCCTGAGCTAGTTGCGATAATAGGGCAAAAGTAAACTTCACCGTTCCAATCGTTGAAAGAGCTTGTTGATGTTGGTGTGGAATCAGTGGTAGCGTGAACTAACGAGAGGTTAAGAAAAGCAGCGCTTAAACAAAGCAGAAATGCAATAGCCACAATCGCTTTTTTGTTTTTAAATTTTAATTGAACGTTCAATGTAATTACATCTCTAATAGAAAAACAAGAAAAAGGGTTAGTGACGACGTTTTGAATGACGACGCCTTGCAGGATGCTTATGCGTGACAGAAAAAGCTACGAAAGATAAGAGCCCAAAAAATGCGATAACACCTATAACCTCAAATAACAAAGTATTCGTAAACCAACTTTTAACATTGGTAACGATAGGCGTAACGACGGGAGTAGGGCTAATAGTCGGCTCTGAACTGGGCCAAGGTGTAGGATAACTCCCTGAACCACCACCAGGACTAGGTGAAGGTGTAGGGCTCGAAGGCGTAGGGCTCGGCTCTGAAACATAGCTGATACTAATTACTGAAACGGTAGTTCCGTCAAAACTTACTCCCCAGTTTGTTACATAAGCGTAGTTTCCGTTTGGAGTAATGGCTATTCCTTGAGGCCCATTTAATCCCGATACGGTGTCAACAAGGGTATCTGAAGTTAAATCTATAACGGACGCTGTGCTCGGAGTAGCGCTATTGACAGCGATAGCGTATTGACTATTCGGAGTTACAGCTACCCAATCGGGATTATCTAACCCTGACACTGTAGCAACAATCGAGTTAGAAGCTATACTGATAACGGTTAAGTCGTTACCCTCAAAATTTGATACAACGGCATAGTTTCCGTTGGGAGTAATAGCTATTCCTTGAGGATCATCTAACCCTGATATGGTAGCAACAACCGAGTTTGAGGATGTGCTGATAACTGAAACGGTGCTACTCCCTGCGTTTGCCACATACGCATAGTTTCCGTTAATGGCGATACCGTTAGGCGTGTTTCCTAAACCCGTCACTGTAGCAACAATCGTGTTAGAGCTAGTGCTTATCACTGAAACCGTATTATCCCCGTCGTTAGCAACGTAAGCGTATTGACCTGAAATAGCTATGCTGTAAGGTTGATCTAACCCCGTTATTGTGGCTGTTACCGTATTGGAGCTAGTGCTTATCACTAAAACGTTGTTAGCGTCAAAATTGCAAACATAAACATAGTTTCCGTCGGGAGTGACGGCTAACCCTTCGACAGCGTTTGAAAATCCCGTAACAGTTGCAACTATTGAGTTTAAGGATGTGCTAATAACTGAAACGGTGTTATGATACTCATTACTGACATAAGCGTATTGACCGTTAGGCGTTATAGCTACACAATACGGAGTAGATAACCCAGTGACCGTACTTGTTATCGCATCATTGACATATTGAGCGTGAGTTAAGTTAATTTGAGAAAAGCAAAAACAAGATAACACTAAGACCGAAAGAACGATTATTACGCTAAGTTTCTTCAGTTTCATTTTTAGACGCCTTTAATAGAAAAAACAAAAGAAAAAAGGGATTAATATTTTAGGTCTGTGACGTCAAAACCCGCGAGCGGTTCAACCGTGAAACCGATTTTTTCTAGCTCGTTTTTTATGCCTTCGACGTAATCCATGACATCTCTTGACGCCTTTGTATCTGTTTTCGTCATTAAATCAAGTTTGGCAGCTTGCAGATAGCCCTCTTCGCTAAGTTCGCCTTTTGTTGGTAGTTGTTCAACCGCGCTATCTTCGTATTTGCCTTTAAAGTTCTCTTTTTGATAAAGTTGCTGTGCTCGGTCAAGAATCTCTTTTTCAGAGGGTAAATGAGACTCTTCTTTTATGATTTTAGTCTCTGCTTTTGCAAGTTCCTTTTCAGCCTCTTTAACGATTTCTTTAGCCTTCTCAGGTTCTTTAGTAGCTTTCTTTTTAACAATCTTGAAATGATGTCGGGAAACCTTGCCTTTTTTGCTGTTATCCTGAATCATAAGTTTGGCAGAACCCCGTCGACGTGCAATCAGAGCCAATTTTTCAGCTTTAGCCTTATCGCCTTTGCTCTCCATGATTCTTTTCATTTCACTGTTGCTTATGCCTCTCCATGCTTGCAAGTACACAATGACGGTAGGCGTTATCTCCGCGAACTTCATAAGGTCTTTAGCAGAATGTTGATCTGAAGTGTGCTCAAAAGACCTGAGCGCTTTCAACGTATCAGCGTTTGGTTTTCCCTTGCCAAAACTTTTAAAAGTGCTTGTTCCATGCCTCTGTTGACCGTAAGAGCCTTTAGGTTTACCTCTATATGACAAGTTTCAAATCACTCAATAGAAAAATGGTTTAATGAGAAATCAAGATCAAACCAATAAAGAAAAGAAATGCTGACCAAAACAACGAAAAAATATAGTTCAAATATGTAATGAGCGATGACCCAAATAATACGATTTTACCAACTATTCGTGCGCTAAAATAACTGAGTGGATCCCAAAGAAACGTTATTTTTCCGATTAGAAAAGGCGTCCAAACGTGAAAATTGACTAAGAACGAACAGACGCTAAGGAGTAAGAATAAAATGCCTATTCCTTTTGACTTGCTACCCATTGAATCATCAAAAGAAAACTAAATGGGAGTAGAATACGAAGTATATCTTCAGAAAGTGTAGAGAATTCTCTTGACTTAGAGTTATTGAGGCAAAACTGTATAGCCGTGACTCCGTAAGCTATTTTTGATGTTTCCGATAAACTGATAATCACTAAAACTCAAGGGTTTATCTGTTGGCAGTTGGTCGACTGTTTTGAGGATTCGATATTTTCTTACTGAGCTGTCACCTGATACAGCTTCTAGACCCAGTTTTTGACTTTCGGATAAAAGCGCAATTTCATAAGCGTTCTTTTCTTGCAGTGTCAGGTCTGAAGGCAAAACCGTTTTTGCACCTGGAACCGTGAAAGTCGTTGGTCTAACAAGAAAAAGACTTACGCCTTGATCTAACGGTCTGTTCTGCCATGCCACAGTTTCAGGTTGTATCTTTTGCTCTGGAGGATCCGCGTTTCTGAAATAAACAACGTCCTCTTCTTTCGGTTGTTTCGGCTTCTTTTTTCTACCCAAAAACCCTACATGACCCCTTTTTTGATTGCCATAATTACCCTTTTGATTACCACGATAACTCAATGGTGAAACCTCTAATAGAAAAAAAGGTTTAGCGGTGTTTTCGGTGGCTAAGTAAACGCATAAATTAGAGTGATTAATCCAGAAAAGAAAAAGATTGCACCAAGGTCGAACGTCAACATATGATATAGAGGCACAGTGGAAAAGGCAAGTGTATAGCCCATCAGACTAATCGAATGAAGTGTCAGCGCACCATAAAGAAGTGTTGTACCTAAAACAAATAAGATCATGGACACCAAAACTAAAAACGCGCTCTTTACATCGTTTTTCTTCTTAACCAAGTCTAAAGACCTCAATAGAAAAAGAGAAAAGGGTTCTCTCCTATTGTATCATACGATTAACTTGATAACCGATGTTCATCATGAGAAAGAGTAACTAAGCCCCTTACAACTGTCGCAGAAAGTCTGCTCAGCTGAATAGACTTTTTCACTCGGGTACTAAGCCTTCTGGATTGCCCCAACCAATTATGTGGGTTTTCTGTTTTAAAGTGGTTTTTCCTTCATATGTCACAAGTTTTTCAGAAAGGAAACGGAGGAAAGGGAACACGGGAGAAGGTGATAAAAATTGAGTCGTAAGTCGTGGCCTTGCTTTCTGCTTTTCTGATAATCTCCCGATTCCCTCATAAGAAAAAAGTTCTTTTGTAAAAGTGCGCGCGCACCTTCAGCCATGGAAAAAATATACTAGCCAGCAACCCCCCACACATAAAAAGTAATAGACGCTAATAGATGCTTTTCTTACGTTTTACTATATCCTCTCTTACGTTTTAGTATATCCTCGCTTAGGTTTAGTTAAACGCTAAAATTGTTTAAAAAGAGTAGTTATGCGCTATATTTTGTAGCGGTTAACTATAATAGCGGTTAACTATTGTTACTCTTACCTACCTACCTCACTAATTATTGTATCAGATACAACAAGATTTAAATTAATCTACAGTATAGAAGAAACCATGCAAACAATCAAAGAGGAAGTTATAAAACTCATGTGTGACCGATGTGGTAACACATGGCAGCCAAGAGTCGATCTGCCGGTGAAATGTCCTAGGTGTGGACACCGTTTTGACTCTACAAGAATCAATAAAACTAAAAAGACTAACGTGACCCCCCGCCAGGAGAAGCACGTTAGCCAGCAATCCCCCGCACCTGACACGATACTGGAGACTACCGTTATTGATTGATAGCAATCGAAGCCTTTTAAGTTTTTTGCAGCCTAAAGCGCCAAAACCTCAGTTTTGCCATAATTGCACTTTCTTCACACAGTACACGACTAGTCATTGTCGTTTAGGCTACTCAACACACGCATCATGGAAAGCGTGTAAGCAGTTTTTGCCGATTGGAGAAAGGGAGAGACCATAATTGACCTGTAAAGAATTTAGAAACTGTGCCAACTACCAACTCGGAAAATATGCTTGCGACCACGAACCGACTAAGTGCGCTGATTTTACCGAAAAAATGATGATGACCTTGAGGTTTTGCCATTGAACCGATTTACTACCAATTTTAAACCACTTCAAGAACACTGCCAAGCTCAAGAAGCAGAAAAATATCCCTGCAAATTCGAGTTTGAATGTAAGCGAGAAAACAAATTCAACCCTAAAAATTATGCATGCAATCATGGGGGAGGGGTAGGCTGCAAAGTTTGGCGTGCCAAAACTAACCGGAAAATAGGCGAGCGACGATTGCCAGGGGATGCTTAAGTTTGCTTCAGCTACCTTTTGAAAAACTGAATCCGGCTGATGTTGAAAGTGTTATCTTCAATCTTAAAGATGGAAGAACATTAATTTACACGCCTAAACATGGCCTTCAGATTCAACGGAAAAAAACCTTTTTTTGCAGAGCAAAAACTCAGAGGAGGCTTTTTCATTGACTAAAGATTTTTGCTGTAATAGCTGTAAGCATCTCACTAAAGAAACCATAACCAAAGATACATTCAGGTATGTTTGCTCACGGTTGAAATGGGAAATTGCGAAAACCCTGATTAATGAAAGCCCGGGCGTTTGCGGAGCTGAACAACCATGACCGACGCTATAAAATTTAATCTAGTTTGCCGAACATGCGGAGGCCTAGTAGTACCCAGCTACATAGCCGAAAACGGACAACAAATTTACACATGCGAAAAAGCACACGCACGAAACGACCCATTAAAACAACCAATATTAGACAAAGAAGAAACAGAACCAACAGCAAAACAACTAAAAGAAGCTGCAAAAGAACAAGCAAAACAAAACGGTGAATCAGAAGAGGAAAAAGAAAAAAAGGGCTCTCAAGCTGAAAGACTTTATAAGTTAATTTGTGAAAGCAATATCGAATTATTCCATGACCAACACAAAATAGAGTTTGCATGTGTGCCTCTTGACCTTGACGCAGTTGACGCAGTTGACGCTGTTTCTGAAACTTCTACACCACCGCTGAAAAAAATTAATGAGGTAAAAGAGGGAGATTGTAATCCAGAAGGAGGCATAAAAGATTGCGGGAATACCGTCAAGTGCGTAAGTGCGTCAAAGGAAATAGTAAGATTAAAAGAGGAAAAATTTAGAACATATCTATCACATCTTTTATATGAAGCAGAGAAAACAATTTTAAACAGAGAATCCTCGACTCAAGTTATTCAACTATTGAAGTATACCGCTGCACACGGCAAATATTATAAAATGTCTAACCGTGTAGCTCTCGACCCCAGCGGCGACGGGTCAATATGGATAGACATGGCTGATTCACGACATAGGGCTTATCACATTACTAAAAACGGTTGGTGTCTTGAGGTAAATGTGCCTATTTTATTTATACGTTACGATCATCAAAGACCGTTAGTTGAGGCAGTGCAACATGGCGATCCAAGAAAACTTTTACCCTTTGTTAATATTGGTGCATGTAAAGACGCTGTGCTGACCGCTCATAGACAGCTTTTATTATTGGTGCAATCTGCATCTTACTTTATCCCTGATATTTCGCATCCAGTTAACGAGATGCATGGCTGCCCCGGCTCACATAAGAGTACAGCACAGAGGTATATCCGAACAGTATTCGACCCTTCTTCAGCGCCTTTGCTTGGGATTCCGAGAGATGAAAACGCAGCTCTCCAAGTGCTAGATCATCATTACATACCGATTTTTGACAACTTGGAATATTTGCCTCGATGGTTTAGTGAGATGTTATGCAAAGCTGTAACTGGAGCGGGTCAAGAGAGTCGCGCATTGTATACTGATGATGATTCTTTTATTCGTTCGTTTAAGCGGTGTATCATGCTTAATGGCTTAAATTTGTCAGTAACTAAAGGCGACTTACTGAATAGGACAATCATGCATCCAACTGAGCCAAACGTTGAGCGTCGCACAGATCAAGAACTTGAAACAGAATTTAACAAAGTTTTACCTGAAATTTTGAGCGGTTTTCTTGATGTCATTGTTAAAGCATTGAATCTTAAAGATACGGTTAAGCCTTCAAAACTTTTTCGGCTATCAGATTTTACAGAATGGGGTTGTATCTTGGCTGTTGCTCTCGGTGAAAAAGAAGAGGATTTTATTGAGGCTATGGAAGAGAACTTGAAAAGTCAAAACACGGCAGACATTGAGAATAACGTAGTAGCTGACGCCTTTCTAGCGTATTGTAAAGAAAACTTGGCTCTTACTAATGCTACTGAAGATAACCCTGGGGTTAACACTCCTGACTATGTTTTTAATCAGGTTACTTCCACGGCCACCCAGCTTAATATGAATGTAAAAAGCAAACGTTGGCCTACTGCTGCATGTTATTTTACTCATCAACTTAACAACTCTAAAAACGCGATTATTGCAAGTGGTTGGAATTTTGAGGTAGTACCAAAAGGGTCAAGGCGAGAAATGCGTATCTGGAAAACAACACCACTAGAAACACCGCCAACTCCTAAGCGTTATTGTTCTGTTGAATGTGTTAACTTCGATAAGCCAAGTTGCACGGCGCCTAACTGGGGAGATTTAAACAAGCTATCTGAAATTCCGTTAAGATGTCCGGGTTACAGCTATATAGGCGCTCCAGAGGAGGATTCAGTTTGACCGCAACAGAAAGCGTTAACGAAATTCTCGAATCCTACACACCTGACAGCTTGAAAAAGAAACTCTCCAACCTTGAGGCCTTGCTAAAGTCTGTTGATGCTCGGAGTAAACAGCCGCCGATTGTTATAGTGACTTTCTCAAATCGTGCCTCCCTCAATGGCAAGCATTTCTGTGTTGACTGTAACAAACGACTTCGGACGCATGGCGCTGTCCGGTGTGCCTCTTGTAATATGAAAATTGTAGGCAAAAACCATCTTGAAACCCGAAAAATTAAGGGAGGCTCCTAAAATTGGAGTCTCAAATCGCTATTAAATGCCCTTCTTGTCATAGTGAGAAGTTCTTTAAAGATGGCCTTAGAGTTTTGAGTGACGGCTGTAAAGCACAGAGGTTTCTATGTAGAAGTTGCGGTTTCCGTTTTAGTAATGGGCAAGTGTTAAATGTTGAGAATACTAATGTCAAGGATAGCCAAATATGCGCAATCCTGCAGGATAAGGCGAAAAATTTGGAACCGTCAACAGAAATCAAGACTGTTGCGGGTGTAAAAGAAAGTAGTCTCTTAGAGTACGCTTGGAAGCTGAAAAAGAGAGGATTAGGCGACAACACGATAACAGTACGCTGCTCAGTGCTTGCCGGATTAATCGGAAAAGGAGCCGACCTTAAAAATCCTGAATCAGTCGAAACCGTTTTAGCAGTTGAACCCGAGTACAACGACAAAGAGAAACCAAGCAAAAAATACATAGCAGTTTGCAGCTACAAAAGCTACTGCAAAACGCTAAAGATTTTCTGGGAGCCAATCAAAACCAACTATCAACCGAAAGAAGCCTTCATAGCAACACCTGACGAATTAAAACTATATGTTAACGCCGCAGGACACCGATTAGGAACTTACCTTTTAGCGACACATGACACTGGAGCAAGACGCGGGGAAGTTTGCCATATCAAATGGTCCGACCTTAACACCGCTAACTGCACAATCAGCATCAATCAACCTGAAAAAGGTAGCAGACCCCGAACAATCAAAGTACCTGAAGCCACAATAGCAAGAATCCAATCCTTAAACCGTAAATATCAGCCGTATATTTTCTGCCCACACCCGAAGACCTACACTGACCAATTCAAGAATTTACGTCTCAAAATTTGTAGAGAGAACCCAGGCGAAGCTGACCGGCTTAGTCTAATCCACATTCACACTTTCCGCTATGGCTTTGCACACCGCTTAATCAAGCAGCTTAGGCCCCAGAAAGAAGTTCAACAGAAACTAGGCCATAAAAGCAGCAACTCCACCGACAAGTACACCAACACGGTAGTTTTCAATGATTTAGACTGGGAGACAGCTAGAGCTTCAACAGTGGAAGAAGCTGAAAAACTGGCTAGTCAAGGCTACACCAAATACGACGAAATCGGAGGAGTGCATCTGTATCGGAGGATTAAGGCATGAGAGAAAAGGCGTTTATTAATCAAAAAACGCGACCTTCGAGACTAATAAACGCTATCCCCTTAGCAACTTTTCCGACAGAAGCTAAAAAACAAAATCCCACATCAAAATGCCTCCACTATAAGGTATACTATTTGCTACAGAAATTCGTCAACAAAAAGAAGTTAACCTTTCGTCTTTTTGAACCCTGCATAGTTGACTAAATGTTAATTACTTAAACAGTAAATCCCACTTATTTGAGAGAAAAACAGATAATCAAAAAGCAAACGCAAAGGTTAATAGATATAATCGAATTTTACCGATGGTGCTTCATGACTCATGCAGCTTAATTATGCCGCTTGAGTCGGCAGCCAATTTAACTTAAAAGATAGGTGCATGGACGGTTAAGAATGAAGGTCTACGTTAGAACTCCAGCCAGACTTCATTTAGGATTTATTGATTTAGGAGGCGAACTGGGGCGGGTTTTTGGCGGAATAGGAGTAGCCATAAATCGTCCTAGCGTGATTCTTGAGGCTGAATCATCCCAAGATCTTGAATTTAAGGGCGAAAAAAGCGAAAATTTACGACCCATAGTGGAGCTATTGCTTAAGAAGTATAACATAAAACCCCAAGTTTCTATTAACGTAAGGCAAACTATCCCTGAGCACGTTGGATTAGGCTCCGGAACCCAGTTATCGTTAGCCGCTGCCGTTGCAGTATCAAAGCTTTTCCATATGAAGGTCTCTGTTGAAAGTCTTGCGCGTTTAACGGGAAGGGGACAGGTTTCTGGTGTGGGAACAGCGCTTTTCGAGCAAGGCGGTTTTGTTGTTGAAGCTGGATTAAAAAGTCAAGGAAACAAGCCCAATCCACAAGCCTTGGAAAACCTTCCGCCTGTAATATTCCGTCAGTCATTTCCAGAGGATTGGTTTTTTGTTGTAGCTATCCCCCACGTTAAGAAAGGATTATCTGGATCACAGGAAGCCACAGCGTTTAAGCATTTGCAGCCTATGCATAGAGAAAAAGCCGCCCTCATAAGTCACCTGATAGTTATGGGTCTGCTGCCAGCACTCAAGGAAAGAGACATAGAAACCTTTGGAAAATCCTTAACCGAAATTCAAAATATAGTGGGAGACTACTTTGCAGCTGTTCAAGGAGAACGTTTTTCAAGCTCCCCAGCAGGAAAATGCATAAAGCACATGCTGAAAAACGGAGCCCATGGCGCTGGGCAAAGTTCCTGGGGACCAACCGTTTACGGACTTGCCCATGGCAAGGTAGAAGCAAAAAAATTATCCATTTCAACTAAGAGGTTCTTGCAAGAAAGCGTTGGCGGGCAAGTATTCTTCACAACAGCAAACAATAAAGGAGCCTACATAAAATCATCAACTTCATAGAATCCATAGCTTGGCAGAACGCTGAAAAAGCAAGATTTATCCAGAATAATTGAGGAAAGAAAACGTGAACTTTACATTAGATGATTGGTTGCCGTGGTATAACAAAATTCTTGAAACCTTCGGGTACGACCAGTGCGAAGACCAGCGGGCAACTGATTTGCTAAGCGTACTGCTGGCTGAGCGGGTTGGGCATGTGGCTGACCTAAGGAAGCTAATTGAAAATAGACCCGTGTTGGTTTTTGGTGCTGGTCCATCTCTTGAAGAAGACCTCAGACAAGTCATGAAAGAAGGACTCTTGCAAAAGACTGTGACCCTTGTGGCCGATGGAGCGACAACAGCTTTCGTTCAAATATCAGGAACAGCGCCAAATGTAATCGTAACCGACTTGGATGGAACAATTAGCGATATTGTTTATGCTCAGCGTCTAGGGGCTATCGTGGTTATTCATGCGCATGGCGATAATATTGATAAGTTGAAAAAATATGTGCCAGCGTTCTCCAAAGCTATAGGTAGCACACAGGCGCATCCTCGTTCCAATGTCCATAATTTTCTGGGCTTCACTGACGGTGACCGAGCAGTCTTTCTAGCAGCAGGGATGGGGGCTAAACTGATCGCATTAGCGGGAATGGATTTCGGATACATTGTAGGCCAATACTCCAAGAAGCATGTAGCATCTATTGAAGTTAAGCGAAAAAAGCTTAAGATCGGTAAAGAATTGCTTGAATGGCTAGCTGCTGAAACGCGCGAAAAAATAAAACTTTATAATATCACGTTTAACGGGGAAACCATTAAAGGATTTAGAAACATCAAAACCGCAGATTTAAAAAAGTTTATCTGAAGCGCAAAATGGTGAAAAACAGGCTTTTTTGGTGAAGAGCGCGCTGCCTTGTCCCGATATTACGTGATGTGGTGGCTAAAATCTACTTTCTGGCATGTATGTGATATATGAAAAATGTATCATTTGAAAAATGGGGATAAAAAACGCGCGCCAGTCTGTTGCTAATTCGATTGGTTTGTGTTAATTTCTGCTATCTTGCTAGCATGGTGATGGATCTGGTTTTTTCCGGTCTGTTCAATCTTAACGCTGCTAATGCATTTAGGAGC
>JBEKKX010000021.1:0-40986 GCA_050010515.1 Bathyarchaeia archaeon | reverse complement strand
ATACGCTACTACAATTACGTAAGGCCTCATGAAGGAATAGACTATTTAACTCCAGCGGAAATATACCTCAAAGAGAAAGTGTAAGGCTATTTCTAGATAGAACACTTTAATAAAAAATTCATCCCCTAAAACATTGACGATAATGCTTACTGGCGAAATAGGTTTACAAAATAGCATTGAAGGTGCAGCAGATGTTTTTGTTGGAAAACCAGTTAATCCTGACAAACTACTAAGCATTATAAATACTAAACTAAAAAATCGAGATACTGAAACCTAAATTCATTTGCATGTCATTAGCCATTTCTTATTCTTCAAAATCAAAATCTTCAAGTATTTTACTGATTAATAATTAATTTTCAAAAAAATTTCTTTTTTATAAAACCAATGACTTGCTCTATTCTCTATTCTTTTCAGCTTCATCCTCAGCAATCATTCGTTTAAGCTTCTTCTCCATGTTCAGTTCATATTGGTGCTCTTTAACCATGGGCGGTAACGTTTTTTGCTCAAACAAAGTGTCTGGCGGTACAATGCGCTGTTCGCCCTTTTTAACCGTGATTTCCTCGCCTTCGGAACAATCCTCAAAGTCCTCCAACGCCTCAACAATCCAGTAGCCTTCACTTTTAGTTAAAACCTTAACCTTGTACAATCCCTTATAGTAGCTAAATTCACTCACCAAATCACCAATAGTATTTTCTTTTGGGTGTTATTTAGCTCTTGTTTTTTCTTCTTTAGTGCTTTTTTTTCTACATCAAAAAACAGACTTTTGAGACTTTGATTAATGAAGAAGCTCTTTTATTCGCTAAGTACCTGAGAAATGAACAGAAAGATTGGAATCCAAGAATAGGAATATTAGCCTAATTTTTCGCTTGCCCCTTAGCTTCTGATTGACAGGTATGTTTTATAGGGTTTGAAGCCGACATTTGTATATGCTCTGACCGCTGGATCATTGTCAGCTATAACATGAATTAACGCAACTGGCGACCTCTGAAAAATTTCTTGGACAAGTGCAGACACGATTGAAGTTGCGTAACTTCTGTCTCTGTAATTTTCATCAGTGGCTACAACGCCGATGTTAGCCGCAAAATCCACGTCGAAACTAGTGTTACCGACCGAAACTAACTTCTTTTCATGTATTATGCCCAGCCAGTACGTGTTTTGCCACCCTTGCTTTAACCGCTCCGACATATTTTCATACCACCATTCAGGGTCGCATCGTCTCAACAGAGAAGCAACTTCCTCAGCATCTTCAACATTTAGTCGAATGGGAGTTTCAACAGCTTGAACGTGTTCCTGTCCCCGATTCAAGCGCATCAACATCATATTCTCTCTAACACGAGGCTTAACCTTTTTACAAACAATATCTTCGCAGTCAAGCGGTGCTTGTAACTCCACCTTGTCAAACTCGACGCACTCAACCAGCTTCTGTACTGCTTCACGGTTACCTCTGAGCTGAACAACGAAATCAGCAAAAACCAACAGCGAACCAAAGACTTCCTTTCCTTCAATTGCCAACCATATCTTTGTCCGTTCTCGACGTTTAGTCCAATCAATTATGAAGAAAAAATAATTTAGCGGGTCGCGGTTCACATAGCTCCAGAACATCCGTTCACTTTCGTTAGTTACAGGAATGATTTCCACAGCATAGCCTCCAAGCAGATATTCCTATTATGACGATGAGAGCAATCTCCAAAACCAAAAGAGTCGTTGTTTGACAGGCGTCTTTTTTTGGGGCATGCAATACACCAAATAAGCTATTTCTATGCTATGCAGATTTAAGACTTATCTCTAAGTTTCCAATCCCTGAATGGTCGAAGTAATAGAAATTTTATTTACCTAAAGCAATATAGTGGTAAGAATCAAATAAGAGAAATGTTGTGATAATACACATGGAATTATCATATGACAGTCAAGAAGAATTAATCGCTAATATTTGTGAAGAAGCCCTTGGAGAATTTCCAATATTATATGGTTCCAAATTTACGGTAGTTTTTCGTTTACCTATAAAAGATTTAGACCAACGTATCTTACATAATTTAAAAATGTATTATGACGAAGAGTCCATCCTAAGCAAAAGTAGGATTTATCATCCAGCTCGTAGTCAAGATACGTTAATCGAGATATTCCATGTTTCTAACGAAGTCTCAATAAAATCTTACAAATTCAATTTTGATGAACCTGCAATTTGGATAGGAAATAAACTTGAAAGATATTTGAAGCTTACCATTTTAGTACGTAACCCTGAAAAAATAAAGCAAGCAAAGTCTCAATTCAATACAACTTTAGATAAAAAACCACATGAAGAACCAACAGTTAAAGAGATAATAAAAGAGAAACAAGTTATTGTAAAAATTAGGTGCTCATACTGCAAGAGCACCTATGATGAGTCTCTGGACAGATGCCCATTTTGTGGTGGAAAAAACTAGAGAAAAAATAGTAATTCATTTTCTTTGTTTTAGGATTTCTCTTTCCTATGCTTAGGCTATTCTACGCTATGCAGATTTAAGACTTATTCTTGCTTTTGTTGCACTTTGAGTACACCTACGGTATAAACAACGCAACTAACCAAAATCACAATTATGCCGAGATACAAACCTAATTGGTAAGCGAGCAAGTTCGCTATTACCATGACTATTAGTCCAACTACCGCTAAAGCTATTCCGACCAAACGAGTTACATTCATGCTTTCCCCTTATTTTTCTATTCTACGCTGTGCAGATTTAAGACTTATTCATTTTCATTATTGTTTTGTTTTTTGTTTTGTGTATTGTTTTAGTGAGGGGCACAGATTTCCCCTCACCGCACCCCTTTCCAATATTGTGTGTGGTGTCATGTGTTGTCGCGTTATGTTGCGTTGTGTTGCGTGTCGTGTTGCGTTGTGAGGGTGTGTAATATAGGGGTATAGTGGGGTATAGGGGGTTAGGTTAAGGATGAAGGGTTTGGTTAGGAAGTGTTAGAGTAGTGCGTGTTAGCGTAGTGAGTGTTAGGCGAGTTAGTGTTTAGTTGAAAGGACAGGGAAAAAGATTAAATTTTAATCCAACCCATCGGAATTTGATTTCTGAACAGACCACAAGAAATCACTTCTAGCCAAAACTTTGGAGCCACCGAGTCAGGCTGATTCGTTATCCGTTGTCTATTTCCTGAATTGCATCATTAAAAAAATTGTGTATATTTAGTTCTTGTTTTTTCTTTTCTACTGCTTTTCCTCTACATCGAAAACAGCAGGTTTGTATGTTGAAAAAGCACTGTTTCATGTTGAAAGTGCGCGTAGTTGAGTCCATGCACATCTATGTTGAATCATATTTGAAGCATATTAGAAGCATATAGTAGACCCGGGGTAGGCTTGAGCACAAATAAATATCCTAAGACAAAAAACGAGAGCTAAATACATACGGAAAAAACAAATCAAGGTTTTCTTGACAGGCTACAGCTGGTATTCCTCGCCTTTTTCCACAAGCGTCACTTGACCTTTCGAGTCGCCCATAAATCTCTTGAACAACTCAGCGTTTTCGGTGTGGACTGGGAAAACCTGTTTAGCATTTATCTTTTTGAGCGCTGCCTTCAACTGCAACGGCATCATGTGACCAGAAACATGCACATGGTACTGCGGCAAACCATAGTGGCTCAGCCAATTAACCAAGCGTTCATAATCAATCTCCATCTCTTCATTGAACGGCTCCGATGCAGAGAGAACATAGCAGCTTCCGGCTACAGGCTGAATAGCATTAAGCTCCTCAAAATCATAAAAGCTAACCGCTAAAACAACCTTACACTGCTGCTTCGAAACCTCGAACACGTCAAAAATCTTGTTATCCCCGTCAAAGCGTTCAATCAACTGTTTTTCCCACTTGTCATAGCGCTTCTTCGACTTTCGAAAAATCAATATCCCATCATCATCCAGCGCTGGAACCTGCAAGTGCATATCGTTGTGAAGTGCATCCAGCAAATACGCTTGTCTTAGTGAAACAGCCAAGCACCGATTGTTCTTCTTAGCCATTCGGTAAAACGTGTTCAAGCGGTCAACATCCGAGTAACCAAATTCTGCAAGCAAGATGCCGTCAACTTGTGATGCAATCTTGTCAAGTTTCGCTTCAACTTCCACTTCGTTGGAAACAGTTGCCCCAATCATGTTGGTGGCTTCAGTCACAATTGCCACAGGCTCAGCTTCCCGAGCTTTCTCCACAAATTCTTGAGTCATCTCTGGCTTGGCACCATGATCTCGAAAATCACCCGTGTAAACTATTGTGCCGTTTGAAGTGTGAATCAGAAAGCCGTATGCGCCTGGAATTGAATGGTCAACATGAAACGGCTCAACAACTAAATTGTCTATCTGAATTTTTTTGCCTGTTCTAAAAACGTTAAAGTTGATGTCTGCAACGTTGAATTCTAAATCAGCGCGCCGAATGTCACTTAGGGTTCGCAGGATAGTTTGTGTTGTTTCGCCGCAGTACACGGGAATTTCCCGTTTAATAAATGACAAATAAGCCGAATGATCCAAATGCCCATGCGAAAGGAATACAGCGTTTGTTTCAGGCGGGCTTTGGTCAAACTTGTAAATGCCGCTTATGGTTGGTAGGATTCCGAGTTCTTGGAGGCTTTTCTCGCTTTTAGGCGAAAGGAAAGGAGGCGAGTAAAACTGTTTTTTAGCGGTAAAAGACATGCCGAAATCCAAGAAAACTCTGGTGTCTCTGTCTTGAAGCAGAATTTTGTTTCCGCCAATCTCGTTAACTCCTCCATAAAAGGTTAAGGTTGTCTGATCCTTTACCATGCTTTTCACTTCGGCGCTTCAGTTTTTTTGCAGACGTTTGCAATGGCAGAAATAATGTTCCACATTGTGAATATGCTAAAAACCCGTGTGTACTTGGAAGACCCTGCTTTTCTGATGACATCGACATCTCCGCCAGCCTTCAAGTAGCCGTTTATGAACGCTTTTGCAATCGATTCAGCTTTACTATTCCCATAAAGCGGTAGAAGGTAATGCCCTGAATAATACAGAAAAACAGCTACATCCCAAGCTTTGTCGCCCCCTTGTGTGGCTTGCTCAAAGTCGATCATGTAAATAGAGCCATCTTGTTTAACCAGCATATTTTCTGGTTTGGTATCGCCCAACGCAATATTATGTGAATGAACGTTTGCAAATATTTCGCCTGCTTTACCTATGTTGGCAAGTTCTTCTTCAAATGTTTGGTGCTCTGTCGCCATGGCTATGCGTTTGATAGCTTGGCTGAGGTTCTCTCCCTCGATGTACTCCATGAAAATTAAACGCTCAGCATTACTTACATGCAAAATCTTTGGTACATTAAACCCTTCACTATGCAAAAACTCACTTATTGCGCACTCCTTCGCAAGCCTAGCTTGGGCCGTAATAGCGAAGGGTCTTGAACCAAGAGACCATATGGTTAACGGGAACCATTTGAATCCAGACCAGTCCTTAAAGCGTTTAGCTAATACCTTCCTTTCGCCGCCCTTCCCATGAACATTAATCAAGTAAACGTCGTTTAGCATTCCGCCGATCGGTTCAACTTCAATCTCTTCGCTTTGATCTTTCACAAGCATCTTTTGAGCATAACTTTTAATGTCAATTTTATCTGACAATGAAACCAAACCTTCTGAAGTTTGAAAGAAAACGTATTTTAGAGGATCCATGAGTAGGTAATTTGGGTCAGGAACTGTTCTCCAATTAATCTTTTGTGTTCTAAGAAACTCTTCAGCATTCTGTGAAAAAATATTCACGAGTTGAGGGAAAAAACCAAAGAACGAAGTGAAAATCGTTCGAGGAGCATTTTTTGACAGGTTAATTATTTTGATTCTCGGGTCTTGGCATCGGGTAATAAGTTTTTTTGAAATCTTTATGTAGCTGTCAAAAAAGTAAATTTTGCCTTCAGTTTCAAGTTGCCTTAACGCTTCATTGTAGCTGCCAAGGGCGTCGTCTTCATTTAAAGCGAGTCCATTCAGCACATTTGAAAGATCATAAGCAAGCAAAGGGAAAACTCGGATTCGACTCAAAAGCACCTCATACATGAAATATTGCGGTTTAATTTGAAATCGAGGGGCAAGCTCTGGAAAACTTGACGCTAAATTTTCAATTAATTCCAAGATCAAACGCTTCTTCAACGTTACCTCTTTTTCATGAAAGTAATCGTTGCCGTAAAGGGCTGAGTGAGGAAAAAGAAGTTTACTTGCAATGGCTTCTCCCAGAAAGCCTCTTTCGATATCTCGCTCGAAAATCCACTGATCAACCGCAAGAACGAAAACAGCTCTTTCATTTACTGTTTTTATGTAACTCATCACCCTAGGTTGAAAACCACGGATTACAAGCATCACGTCTATTACTGTTTTCTCGCTAGCTGTTTTCGAATACATATCAACCTGTGCTATAGCAGTGATACTTGCGGAGCCAGCGACATGCCTACAAAATTCAAATATTTGACTATTCAATTCATCATTTGTAAGGTTACTAATTTGTTTCAATTGAGTCTTCCAATATAGAATTAGCTGTCGATATATTTAAAACACGTTTGTTAATAGTCGGCAAGTAATTTTTTGATTGAATACCAAAACTAGATAAAAGCTGCTTTCTGCCGGAAACGCTTTATTTTTCTTAGTTGATTTGTAATGTTAAGCGGTTTTTCTCTGCGCTTATGCCTTTCTTAGCTAATATGGCTACTTCTGATTGGACTGACGACTCCATAGTTTCTGTGTTTGTTTGTGTTCCTATTTTTCGGCATATCAGGTTTAGGGACTCTTCGGTGAAGTCCAGCATGTTTTGCCCATCGCTTGTTAGGCTGTAAACTTTTCTTGGCCTTTCAGTGTTCATGTTCCATTCACTTTTCACCAAACCTTTCTTTTCAAGAGTGTTTAGCAAGGGGTAAACAGTGCTTGGGCCGAAGTACACGCCGAAGTTTTTGCGGATTTTGGTTATTATTTGGTATCCATGCATTGGCTGGGTGCTTACGAATTGCAGTATTATCAGGTCTAGTAAGCCTTTAGTTAGTTTAGTTGAAACCTCTTTTTGGAAATTCATCGCTTTTAACATTTTTTCTCTTTCTCCTGACCTGTTTTTTTGTTGAACAGTTTTGATGTTCTACATATATACAATATGTCCTTTTTCGGACATATCTTGAGTATTTAATATTAATAAACCCTAATATAAAGCTTCATACATAACCAAAGCATACAAAAACATAACAGTGCAATATACCATAAAACAAAATTAACATAAACTAAATAAATCGAAACATCAACAAATTCATACAACAGCCAACAGGAAAGAAATCCATGTCTGAAACATACAAAAAAGAAATTGTACAACACATAATCAGAAACTTACTAGACATGCAACTGTTAAGAATAGTGCAAGCTCAACCAACATGGGGATATAACATCAAAAAACAAGTAGAAGCAGATTTCAACATAAAACTAAGACATGGTTCACTCTACCCCGCACTAAACACTCTCGAACAAAGAGGTTTTCTTAAAAGCAAAAAACAACAAAAAGACGGACGTTCCCGCAAAATCTACGCTATAACAGAAAACGGCAAAGCCTACCTGCAAACCTACTACGGCATACTGCAAGGTCAACTCGGCAGTGGAAATGTAAAAACCAGTTAAACTCAAATCGTGTTTGTTGCTTAAAAAATTTTAATTTTTTAATTCATACTTTAACATCCCAACTAGCATAACTATTGGATAAGCATGAAAAAGCTTTTATTCTAAAAAAGACGACTAAAAACAGAGGGAAAAACCGATGTCTCTTGAATCAAGCAAAAATTTGGGCGGCATAGGCGCAATACTAATACTAGTAGGCTCATTAGTTACCAGCTATACTTTTGGCATTGTTGACCTTATTGGCGTAATACTTGTTTTCATTGCACTGAATGGTTTAGCGAATTACTACCATGAAAGAGGAATATTCACTAATGCAATTTACAGTTTCGTTGCAGGCATAGTGGGCGTAGTAGCGGCAGCTGCGGCGGCTCTCTACATAATTTTTGACACAACCATACTGACAAATTTTCTTAAGAATCTTTATCCAACCTGGAATGGCAGCTGGTCAACAATTTCATCATTACGAGGTCTAACTCCAAACACTTCGAACATAACTACAAGCGATGTCACATCCATACTGGGCGCAGTATTTTTAGTGCTGGTGGTCCTGTGGGTTTTCGCTATAGTTGCAGCTTTCTTCGCCAGACGATCACTCAAAACGCTCTCAGCAAAAGCAAGTGTGGGCCTATTCTCAACCGCAGCTCTATTGCTAATCATAGGCGCATTTCTAACAATAATTTTCATAGGTGCCATTCTAATGTGGGTCGCTGCATTATTAATTGCAATTGCCTTCTTCCAAATAAAACCGCAACCAGAACAACCCGTAGCAACAATGGCACCCCCGCCGTCAACGCCAACGCCAGTATAAAACCCAACAAAAACACTCCATTTTTTTATTTTGTGTTTTTACAGCAAAGCGCTTATTTTACGTTGATTGATCACATGCCGATAGAGTTTGGGTGAAAAGATGTGAAGCGAGAGCTCAGCGCCTACCTTAACTTTGACTATGCTGTGTGCATAACAAAAGAAACAGCGCTTAACTTGTTTAGCCAGGAAAGCTACAGTTACGCAAAACACTGGATCTACAACTTCATTTTTTCAAAGAGTCCGTAGAAGCACTATAATTAATGAAACCCAACCGCAACTACCAAATCAACTGTCGCCATAAACTACCGCCTTTCTTATAGTAAAGCACTTGAGGTAGATTTTTTTTCCAAGTGGGGCACTGTTGATTGAAAATCTTGTTTCTATATTCATAAAGCCCAAATGTTAAAGCGCCTGTATCCAAGCAAATGAGCGCCACTCTATGGGCATGAGGATGAAAGAAATATGAAGAAACTACAAATCCTAATGATTGTATTTCTAATTTCGTTATCAATCTACGCCTTCGCGAGTATGCAAGTCAAAGCTCAATCAGGTCCTACTATTTCTTTGAGTCCGATTAGCGGTCATGTTGGTTCTACGGTTACGGTTTCGGGTAGTGGTTTTGCCGCTAACTCGGCGTTTTCAGCTACTTTTGATGGTTCGTCGGTGCCTTTGAGTGGTACGACGACTACTGATGGATCAGGTAATATTCCGTCGGGTGTGACGTTTACTGTTCCTGCTTCCGCGGCCGGCGGCCAACCAGTCAATGTTACTGACGCCAGTTCAAATTTTGGGTCTGCGACATTCTCGGTATATAACCAATATCTGGTGGCTGCGAGCTACTCTACTTCTGACAGCACGACTCCTTCAGCCCCTGTTGTTCTTACAGGAACTTCATTGGGTTCGCCTTCTTACACTACACTGACGACTTCAATTCAGCACGTTTGGTTGGATGCTGGTTCAAGCTGGAGTGTTAATAGCACGATTGTTGCTGGTTCAGGTACTGAGCAGTGGATTGCTACGACTGGACCTTCAGGCACTGTTAGTTCATCAACTGCTGTTTCTCCGTTGTATTATCACCAGTACAATGTGAGTTTTGCAGTGAGTGGAGGCGGATCGACTAGTCCAACTGGTTCTAATGTTTGGGAGAATGCGAGTTCCCTTCCCATAACGGCTACACCTAACGCTGGTTACACTTTCTCCTCTTGGTCTTCCAACACAGGATCAATTACGTTTAACAATGCCACCGCTGCTTCATCAACGGCAACAATAAACGGAACAGGCACAATCACTGCGAGCTTCGCAATTAACACGCCCACTCCAACACCAACATTGACACCTACTCCAACGCTCACTGCAACACCTACACCAGCAGCAACACATGCGCCAACCCAAACACCCGTATTGTCAATGATGGGTCAATACCTTCCAGTCATAGCCGCAGCAATCATCCTCGGAGCCGTAATAATTGGATTGGTCATCAAGAGAAGAAAAAGTCCAAACATAATTGTGCTGAATTAAAAGAAAGCAAAGACTGCTTTTCATTTTTGTATGTATTTAACTCTTGGCTTTTGTCTTAGATAGGGTATTTGTTTGCTCTCATAGCCTACTCCCCGGTCTACTATATGCTTCTAATATGCTTCAAATATGATTCAACATAGTTCAACATAGAATTAATCCCCGCACTATCAACATGAAATGGTGCTTTTTCTATGTACAAACCTGCTTTTTTGGATGTAGAAAAAAAACATTAAAAAAGAAAAAACAAGAACTAAATATACACTCATTTTTTAATTTATATATTAGCTTTAATTTTCTTTGGAAAAAATCATTTAAAACTGCCAAATCATGTTGGTACATTGTGCAAATTTAGTGGCTCTTGATGGAACGTTTGCTTAAACTGCAATACGACTATGTGTATGCTTTGCTTACTCTCATTTCCTATAAGTGTGATACAGCATAGGCTAAGATTGTTAATATGCATAGTGTGATGCATATGGGCGCACCAGCCTTTCTAGAAAAGATCGTAAAATAATAATCCGAAATCTCTTTCTTGAGCGCTCTTTTAATCGCTTTAAAGCACTTTCCAATACTAAAATTCACTTTGCCTTCTCCGATTAAATTTGGAAATCGCTCGTTAATAAACTTCATTTCGCTTTTGTAACATCTGGAAACAGGAAGTTCCATCATAGCCACACTGTTTTTTCTTTGCTCTTAGGAAGGCTTATTTCATCCTGAGCTGATAGATATTTTCGGGGGATGATGTTGCCGTCCCAGCCTTAGGGCAAAGTAATTTGTTTGGTTTTGTTACTGAGGAAGATTTAGAGAATGGTGGAGAAATTCAATCGTAGAATGTAATTTAGAGCGTTGCGCGCGCAGAGCGAATCCCCTTAATGGGGTGTGTTCCCGCTGAGTGTTGTGTGGATGGCACCAGTTTACTGCTTCTTATTCGCTGTTTCTGTAGGAATAGCTTGCAATTGTTCGCTTGGCTCTGCTGTTACTATAGAAATAGCTTCCGATTCTTCGTTTGGCTCTCTTGTGATGGGCGCATATGCTGACGGCGATTTGGTCTGTTGAACCTCTGCAAATCTAATCTGGTCTTCGGTAACAATGAAATCAAACAGTTTTTTTATATCCTGCAATGTAGCTTTCTCATCGGAGGAGTAAGCCCGACTCGCCACCAAACGACGAGGATAATAATACAGTGCAAAAAAGTGTTCGTCTTTTAGTGTTGTTGTTGATTTCTCCTCTTTGATTTTAAACCAAGTCATTTTTTCGCGTTCAAAAATTAGCTTTAGTTTACCTGCGAGTGCCAAATCAGAATCTGTGAAAACCTGTTTTCCTTCTTTTTCCTTAGAATCCCGCAAATTAATGGCGTATGCTATTGGAGTGTAGAAATATACCTCTCCTTCGTGTGGTTGTACGAATGTCACATTTTTTATCTGTCTTTTACTTTTTCCGAACATTTTAATTCCATAAATTATAATCAGCGTATGCTTCTTATGAATTATGAATTTAGACAATATATTTCATCTCAGTTAATTTTAGTTGTTTTCTATCTACAAAGACTCTTAATTGTCCTAATGTTGAGGTCTTTAGTTTTCCTTCTCTGCCAATTGTGTGTTTAGCTCCTGTGATTGAGACTATGCCTGTGGTTAAATCGATGTCTTTGATTGTTAGCCATGTTAGTTCTATTGGGCGTTGTCCTAAATCTTTGCTTATAGATAGTTTAAGAGACATTTCTATTCTTGCGTGATTGATTAGGAAATCCACAAGTTCTTCTTTTGGTGCTCTGCGTTTTTTGTCGTATCTTTGATAAAAGGGCTGTACCCATGTTGCACCTATAGAGTTAATGAAACATGCGTAAGCTTCGACTAAGTTTTCTTTGTGTCCATTTCCGCACGTTTTATTTGCTATGTATAGTTTGACTTCTTCGGGTTCTTTTGTATTGCAGTTTCTCTGTAAGTGTCTTAACAGTTTTGCAGTTTTCTTAATGGTTGATTCTTCATAGGCGTTTCTTTTCATCCATAACATTACGTTGACAATGTTCATATTTGACTGGGGTGTTGTTCTATCTATGGGGGATGATGTCGCCGTCCCAGTCTGATCGGAAAAGATGAAGAATGAAATTTAGACAGACCCCAAAAACTTAGCAATAATAATGCTTTCCCACTGATATCTTTCAATTTAGCTAGTGAAATTCATCAACAAAATTGATACCCTACCCCGCTCAAGATTTTTGTAAAGACCAGCTTCCGAATGTATCAATAACGCCTCGTCTTTCTCAATGTCTGGCACTAGATGAGCTTCGATTGCTTGTTTAGCTGTGCCATCACTTTCAACTTTGTTACTGCACGTACAACGTATATAAGTTGGCGCTTAAACTATTAAGTTATGCGCATTTTGCGTCACAAGTTGCCTGAAATTTATTCTAGTTTGACTTGCTCAAAAAAATATCACGGCAGAGGAATGTCCTAACTTTATGAACTCAGCAAGTAATCAAGAAAATGAATCGCCCAAGCTTCCTCCAAGAATCAGCAGACTATTCGAGCTTGCCAACAACTTGTGGTGGAGCTGGCATGAGGAAGGACGACAGATTTTTCGCTCTTTAGATTATGCCCTTTGGCGAACCAGCGAACATAACCCAGTCAAGCAACTGCGCAGCATCAGCACAGAAAAGCTAGAGGCAGCGGCAAGAGATCCAGCTTTTTTAGAACTCTACGACACAGTAATGTTAAAGTTTGACGAAGAAATGTCAAGAGGTCAAGACTGGTGTGGCCAAACAAACCCAAGCAAACCAAATGGGCAAATCGCGTATTTCTCAGCTGAGTACGCTATCCACAATTCCCTACCTATATATGCAGGCGGCTTGGGCGTCTTAGCAGGAGACATATGTGAAGAATGCTCGGACCGTGGGATACCACTAGTCGCTGTCGGATTCATGTATCCTCAAGGCTACTTTCGCCAGCGCATATCTTCCGAAGGAGACCAACAAGAAGACTACATACAACTGAACTTCAATGATGCACCTATCTCTCCTTGCGCTTGGCCTTACAGATGCGGACCTCTTATTCCGATTCAACTCGCCGACCGCCAACTGTATGTTAAAGTGTGGCAGGTACGTGTTGGTCGCGTTAACCTATACCTGATGGATACTAATGTTGAAGAAAACTGTCCTGAAGATAGAATGTTGTCAGCGCGCCTGTACACAGCCGACCAAGAAGAACGGCTACGCCAACTAATCGTTCTAGGCGTTTGCGGAGTGCGTACACTGCGCGAACTTCATATAGAGCCAGTTGTGTGGCATGTTAACGAAGACCACACGGCTTTCATGATGCTTGAACGACTCCGACTAGAGCGAGCAAACGGCGCCTCTTTAAATTCAGCCATCGAAAACGTACGCAGATGCACAGTCTTCACCACTCACACCCCAGTTTCAGCTGGTCATCATATCTTCAGCTTTCAATTAATGGACCGCTACTCACGTAACCTTTGGGAGCCCCTCGGAATCGATAGAGAAACTTTCCTGAAGCTGGGACAGTATGAAGGCTTTGGTCCTGGAAAATTCAACCTTACAGCCTTTGCGCTTCGTCTATCCGGTCAATCCAACGCTGTATCCAGACTACACGGCAAAGTAACCCGGAGAATGTGGCAGGTCCTTTGGCCAGATAAGAAGGAAGAACAGGTACCGATTGTATCCATAACTAACGGTGTGCACTTACCCAGTTGGCAAGCGCCAGAAATCAGGGGGCTCTGTGAAAAGCACCTTGGTTCTGAATGGCTTCAAAAACAAGATGACGAAGAATATTGGAAATGCGTAGATGACATACCTGACGAAGAATTGTGGCAGGTGCGTCAAACATTAAAAACCCGATTGATAAATACCATACAAGACAGAGCCCAACGACGCTGGACGCAAGACGCAGTTACCACTCAACAAGTGATTGCCATGGGTTCACTACTAGACCCATACGCTTTAACTATTGCTTTTGCCCGCCGATTTACCGAATACAAACGACCCTACTTAGTTTTATCCGACATTGAACGGCTAAAACGCATAATAACAAATTCGGTGAGACCTTTGCAGATAATTTTTGCCGGCAAATCCCATCCAGCAGATTACCAGTCAAAACAGCTTCTCAAGCAGGTATATCATGCAGTTTTGGACAGAGGATTTCAAGGGCGCATTGCCTTTGTTGAAGACTACGACCTCAATGTAGCGCGAGAACTCGTCCGAGGCGTCGATGTTTGGCTCAACACGCCCAGACGACTACAGGAAGCATGTGGAACCAGCGGAATGAAAGCTTCAATGAACGGTGTAATCAACCTTAGCGTTCGCGACGGATGGTGGGATGAAGCATACAATGGCAAAAATGGGTGGGCAATCGGCGATTTTCAGGTGGGCAGCCCGGAGGAGGAAGATAAAAGAGATGCCGAATCACTCTATAACCTACTCGAAAACGAAATCGCGCCTCTCTACTATGACCTAGACCGCAGGGGTATACCGCATCGATGGATGAAAATCGTTAAAGAAGCAATAAAAACAATCACCCCCGCTTTCAGCGCTTGCCGAATGATGAAAGAGTACACCCAGCAAATGTACTTGCCTGCTGCCGGACAGCAAGTATCAAAAAATAATCTGGTTGAGGGAAAAGAAGTTGGAAACACAAAATAATTTTGCGCAATTGTTTTTTGACTGTGCAGACGCCTTTATGATTGCTATCGGCAGCGACGAAGTCGTTACCGACGTAAACAAAAAGGCATGCGAAATTCTCGGATATTCAAGAGATGAGATTAAGGGTAAGAACTGGTTTGACAGCTTTCTTTCAAAAGCAAAAAGGGAAGATGCTAGACGTTTTTTTCACGATATGCTAAGTGGGACTCTTCGCCATGTACACTCTGATTATTCAGTTATTACCAAACAAGGAGAAGAGCGAATATTTAGCTTTCATAACATACTCGTCAGCGATGAAAAAGGTAACATTATTGGAATGCTTAGCTCAGGGGACGATGTCACTAAGCTTAGGCGAAAAGAAAAAGCGTTAAAAGAGGTGGAGAACCGACTTCAGATTTCGTTGGATTCCATGATCGAGGGTTGCCAAATTATCGATTATGATTGGCGCTATGTATACGTGAATGCGGCAGCAGCTAAACAGGGGCGCAAAACCAAAGAAGAATTGTTAGGTTACACAATGATGCAGGTTTATCCAGGCATTGACAGAACAGAAATGTTTAGCCACCTTCGAAACTGCATGACAAATCGTGTTCCACACCAAATGGATAATGAATTCACTTTCCCAGATGGATCCAAAGGCTGGTTTAAGCTTCACATCGATCCTGTGCCGGGAGGAGTCTTGATTTTATCGATGGATATCACCAAGAACAAGGAGATAGAAGCGGAAATAGACAAATATCGATACAGGCTCGAGGAGGTAGTGGCACAACGCACTGCTGAATGTGCAAAGGCAAACGAAGAACTTACCCGAGAAATTCAAGAACATCAAAAGATGGAGGAAGGGCTTAAACTAAGAGCAATAATTCTAGACAACTCAAGGGAAGCCATATTTCTCGTAAATACTAAAGGTGACTTTGCATACGCAAATGAGGCAGCATCAAAAGCATACGGCTATAGCCTTGACGAATTCCTCAATATGAATATCCGTTCACTATTGCAGCCTCAAGATTTGCCCACAATCGAATCCATTCTAAAAAATATTGTTGAAAAAGTACTGATTAGTCATGAAATGGTTCACGTGCGAAAGGATAAATCCCTAATGCCCGTAAAGTTACACTGTAGCTTGGTAAAAACACTGCATGGGCAATTCATCGTTGCTGTTGTCCGCGAAATCTCGACTTAATCCGCGCGACAGAGAAAATCGCGTTAGCAACCTTTTACACAAAACAACACACATGGATTTGCATAAAATATAATGGTGCCATTGAATAGTGGTTGATGTCATATCCCATTTGAGAATAGAAGTCTTCATGTCTATAACGAGTGTTCAATTTTGTTTGGGGTTTGAGTAGCAAACTTAGGGGAGGGTAGGTATTTTTTAGCTATGAGAACTATTTCAAAAAAGAGTATTTCTTCTGGTAAGCAAGCGCTGAGAAATTGAAAGAGTTGACTAATATTTTATGATTAGAGTTGTGCCATTTCCGTTTGTCAATGCATAGATAACGGCTATTTGATTGGGCAGGTTAGTTCCAGGAATGACTAGTGATGTTTGAGGCGTGATGTATTCTGCTTGGTTTTGATTAAAGTTGGGCACCTCGTTTAGTTCGGCTGGATTGTGTGGTGAAATAATTTGCGGGTTTGGGTTTTGCAAACTGGATATTTGACCGAGCATTGGGTCAAAAGTCAGGTTGGAGCTAATTAATATTATGTGGGTGCCAATCGAATCAGCGCTAGCACCTTTAACGTACGCTGAAGCTGTTAGTACTATTTTAGGAGTGGCGTATCCAGATTGGAGATTGACTAAGGCGTAAGTGGTAGTGGCGCCAGCTACGATTATTATGCATGTAAGCAAAATTGCAACTATAAGTTTGTTGGGTTTGAGTCGTTTTGGCTTTGCCGTGGTTAGTTGGTTTATGTTTTTTAGCCGCAGGTTTATTTTCGGATGACCAGAAAGTATTTGTGGTCTATGAATGATTGGTGATGTTACTAAAATGTTTGAGGTAATTCGGATTAATCTGCCTTCACTTGGTAGGTTTTGTAGAGCCTTGGTAATTTTTGTTAATGCGTTTGCTAAACTGTCGGGTTTTTGTAGGAGTTTTGCTCCGTTTTCGTCCGCCAACATTTCTCTTTCTCTTTGACTGTTGAAGAATGCAAAGTATGCCAGAGGGTTGAAGAATGACACAGCCGTTAAGGCGTTAGATAAGGTCTTAAAGAAGAAATCGTGGTTTTTGACGTGGGCAAGTTCATGGGACGCTACAGCCAATATTTCCTCTTTATCTAAAATTTTTAGAAGCCCTATGGTGAAGACAAGTTTTGTTTTGCGGCCATTTCCCATGGTGAAAGCATTGGGACGCAAGTCTTCAACGAGCGCCACTTTTGGGGTTGAAATGGATAGTTTCTTGGAGATTTTAGCTATTTCTGTTTGAAGCCAGCCGTACTCGTTTGAGTCGAGGTTGATTACATGTAGGAGCCTAGAGGCTATCCAATCACCCATCACAATAGTTGTGACAGCGTAAATCCCCCCTAATGCTAAGCCGGTTAAGCAGATAATTCCTGTTATTGAAAGAATCTGATTTGTTGAAAGTGCCACGAGCGTGACCATTGTTTGCGATAAAGGCGGCTGTATTAGATGGAAGGGGCTAAAAAGTATGGGCCCTTGAGGGGCAGGGATGCTGAAGGAACCGATTAAATGGTAAGAGACCGCTTGTATCACAATTTTAGGCGGAAATGAAAACATGACAAAAAGTGGCGCAACTATAGGGATTAGGTAAATCAGGCTTTTGGTTTTACTGCCCATGAATGGGCAACACTTTACTACTATTTTTATGCAAACAAACGATATGGCCAAAACTATAATGGAATAGTAAAAGTAGGGTTGAAAGACCTGAACGAGAACATCTTCAAAGTTCACTTCAACCGCCTCTTCAGAGTTGCCTTATTATTTTTTATTCCTTTTTATTTTGCTGAGTTGTTCTTGCAACGCTTTGCGCTCTTCTTCGCTCATGTTCGTTTCTTCGATTAGGCAGCTGGTGACGGCTTCGCCGAAATTTCCGATCAAGCTCGCAAGAACCTCACGGACAGCTGATTTTTGGAAGTTTCGTTTTCCAAGTTTAGGCCAGTAGACATAGTAGAGTCCGCCTCTTCCTTTTTCTATTTTTCTGTCTAGTAAGTCTTTCTCGAAAAGTCTGTCCATTGTAGACATAACGGTTGTGTAGGCTATTTTCTTGGTCTTATTTAGGGCTGCGTGGATTTCTCTGACTGTTGTGGGTGTTTTTTTTGAACCCCATATTGCCTCCATGATGTTAGACTCCAGTGGACCTAGAAAAGCTTCTAATGCTTTGCCTTCTATGTTGTACTGTGAGAATCCTGGTTTTTTCTCTTCAGTCATAGCTTTCGACCACATTACTATCATCTATAGTAGCTCTTTAAGCTTTCGAAAACAAAACACGATGCATTTTCCAACCTGCTTTCCAAAAAAACAAAAGGTAGAAGCTTGCCATTTCTATGAAGCAGTTCCAGTGCCGCTAGGGGCAGGTCGTGCGCCCAGTACTACTGATATGTTCATGGTTTGGTTGTTTCGTACAATTGTTAGGCTAATAGTTTGTCCAGGCAACGTGTACTCTTCCAGGTATGAAGATAAGTCGTCCCCGTTTCTGACTCTTGCGCCATTAATGGCTATTATAATGTCGCCGCCTACGGTTATGGTGTTGCCGTCTATTGTGGCTGGTGTGGTGCCTGCTTTGAGACCGGCATTGGCTGCAGGTCCACCGCTTGTTACTTGCTGAATTAAGACTCCGTATGTGACAGTTACTCCCATTTGTTTCGCGATGTCATAAGTCATGTCTACTGAGCTTATGCCCAAGTACGGGTGTTGAGTGTATGTACCAGTAGTTGCTAAGTCTTGAACTTCTCTCAGTATGGTGCCTGAGGGTATGGCGAAACCTAAGCCTTGCGAGTTATCAACTATGGCTGTTGTTATGCCGATAACCTGGCCTTGGTAGTTGAGCAGGGGTCCGCCTGAGTTGCCAGGGTTAATGGCAGCGCTTGTTTGGATGATATCAGCTATGGCGTATCCGTTTGTAGTGTCTTCGGTGATTGTTCTGCCTAAGGCACTGATTATGCCTGTGGTCATCGACCCTGACAATCCATAGGGACTGCCGATTGCTATGACTGGGTCTCCGACTTGTAGACTTGATGAGTTGGTGATTGTTAGTGGGACTAGTTCAGTTTGTGGTGCGTTAGTTGAAAGTACAGCTAGGTCTGAGTATGGGTCTGAGCCTAGCACTTTGGCGGTGTAAGTGTTTCCATCTTGGAAGGTAACTGTAATGTTTACGCCGCCGTCTATTACATGGTAGTTTGTGACTATGATGTCTTGGCCGTTGAGGTCATAGGTAAATCCTGAACCTTGGACTTGTGTATAGATGGGCTGGTTGAATATGCTAGTTGCTGTTTGGAAGTCTTCGACGACTACTACTGATGGTTCCACCTGCTGGTATATCTGTGAAAGTGAAGCATTGTCGAGTAAAGCGGCGTCGGCTTGAGAGGTTGAGGTGGCTGAATTGGTTGAGGTAGATGAGGCGGTTGGGGCTTGGTTTTGTTGACTGTTGTTAGTGGAGGTGGGTGGGTGGCCTATGTAGTATCCAGCTATTCCGGCTGTTAGGGTGGCTACGATGAGTATGGTGGCTATTAAAATGGCAAGTTTGGTGTTTTTTGGTTTTTTGGTTGGGTTTTCCGTTGGTTTTGTCTCCTTGCAAGTGTTTGCGCTACTATCTTTGGTAGTAGCTTAGCGATATAAATGTTGCTATTGTGAATAGTACTCACCTATCCTTCTATTAAAACACACCATCCAAACTCGCCAGTAAACAAAACGCATCCAAAAAGTGCGTGATATTACTTTTAATAGCAGCTACTACCTTAAATAGTAGCAATGCGCAATAGATAAACAAGGAAAAACTCGCAGGAACACCCAGATGATAAACAACAATCGACCAATAAGACAATTACTAGGATGGCTAATCATAGGAACAAAAGGCGGCAAAACCCGATCCCAAATAATCAAAACTCTAAAAAAATCCCCGCAAAACTCAAACCAATTAGCTTCACTCCTCAAAGTAAACTACAAAACAATTAGACACCACCTTACAGTTCTAGAGAAAAACAAATTAATCATCTCCGCTGGAGACCACTACTCTACTGCCTACTTCCTCTCGGAACTAATGGAAGAAAACTATGGGCTATTCGAAGAAATAACAGGCAAAATGAATAATACAAAGAAAAGAGCAATCAGAGTAACACAAAAATAACACTCAAACTTTGATATAACCTACCCCATGATTTGTCGTAATCCTTAATAACAAAATGGTTCCACCCTAAACCGGAGATGAAGAAAAACGCCGAACGTTGAAATACGCTGTCCTAAATGCAGTTCTCAAGCGGTAGAAAAAACCAAAAATCAAGAGTTTCATTGCAGCAACTGTGGAGAAATATTTTATTTTGTTACCCCTAAATGCGGTTCCGCTGATCTTGAAAGATACAAACTTTAACAACAAAATACAACGTTTTTATTATCTAAAACCTCATGCTAAAGATAAGAAAACACTGACATGCCTTCATATTGGCTTTTTTGTGCAGAATGCTTGTGTTAGCACAACCGTTGGACAATCGAGGAGACGCTATTTTGGCCTCCTCAAAGAGGTTTTTAGAAAGAAATCGGGCATGCTTCAAGGTGCACGCTTTTGTTTTGTGAGTCATTTGTGAATTTGGGAAAACTTAAATATACTTTCATATTAGTGGGAAATGTAGGAAAAGTGTGTAAGCATGATTGGAAGAAAACGAGATTCACGCCTCTACGGAACCGTAAAAGTAGGCGACAGAGGACAAGTAGTGATTCCTGCTGAAGCCCGCAAGGAACTTGACATCAAGCCAGGCGACCTTCTTTTTGTCATGGCTGGCAGAAACCGCCGCGGTATCGCCATGGTTAAAGCCGACGCCATGAGGGAACTCGCGGAAAAAATCATGCAGGGACTTGAAGGCGCAGAAAAAGAAAAAACAGAAACATAACGCCCTTGAGGAAGCCAGATGTTTAGAGACCGAGAGGGAATGCGCCGACTGTTACAGGGGATAATTGAGAAGTTCCGACAAAAAGGAGCTACAAGCCCAGAAAAAGCCATGACCATCCAAGAACTGGGGTTGCCGCCACGTTTTGAAGAAGCCATGCATCGAAGACTTGGTCAATCAGGCATTTTTGTAGAAATAAACGGCAAATACTATCTGAATGAAGAACGGCTTAAACAAATCGAAGAGCAGCGTGCCAACATGGGATCTGGAAGCAGTGGAGGTGGCGGCTGGAATAGAGCGGGCCCGCCGAGCTGGTATCGCGTTGTCGGGATTTTTCTTATGCTGCCGATTGGCATAATCCTTGCGCTTGTGCTCTTTTACTTTGTCGCCTTCAGGGGCGGGTATTTTCCGGGGGAATTCCTTATCGTTTTATTGGTGATCTTCCTGGCGTTGTTTGTGGTCCGAATGCTTTTCTGGAGGTCAAGAAGGAGATATTGGCGTGAGCAGTGGGGAAGAACGGAGCAGTCAGCATTATCTCATAGCCAGATGTGCTAGCCCAGTTGCTTCGTTTCTACAGTTGTTGTTATGTGCGTGTATTTATTTTAAAAAAGACTTTTTAGAATCGTTATGAATCATTTTTTTGGTACACATTTTTCAGAGAAGCCCAAAAAGTCTCAGGTTATTATGTGGTGGACTGGACCGGATTCGGACCGGCGACCTTCTGCCCTTCACTTCGTTCAGGATTTCGCTACGCTCAACACGTCAAGCACTCGACTAACTATAAGACTATGCGAGAGGCTAAGCTTGAGGTTAGGCGCTGCGCTTCATGGAGAATTTTCTGCGCTGACTTATTTCCTGAATTAATCCCACTTCTGACTTTTCCAGAACTCGTCTTTCAGAAAGTACGCCCACAATTCTTCCTTCCTCAACTACTACTAGTCGCCGAATTTCGCTGGACTTCATAATATTCAAAGCTTCCAGAAGACTCCTTTCACTGCCAATCGTAACTAATGGCGAGGACATGATTTCTTCTGCTACTGTTTTCCTAGGGTCTCGCCGGGTACCTACTAATCGGTTAAGGATATCTTTTTCTGTTATTATGCCTACAGGCTTTTCGCCCTTGACAACAATCACTGAACCAATGTTATTTGTAAGCATGGAGTCGATAGCTTCGGACACTGGAGACTCAGCCGATATCGTTATTGGCGGCGACCTCATCGCCGCTCCAACCTTCATATCAGAGAGGTCAAGCGACTTGTTCCACAAATCGTCCAGCATGGTTCTCATGCTTCTTAAGTAATCGGCGTCGTTTGTGTACAGCAAGTGATCAAAGTACACCGAAGGCTCAGCTTTTTTCTTGACTGACAAGGGGGCTTTAAACATGAACATTTGCATGCCGTCAACGATTACTATACTCGAGTGAACAGCATCGGAATATTTCACCCGATAGTGTTTGGAAAGTAATTCCGCAACTTCCAAATTTTCCAAATCTAATGAAACCAGAATATGTACTGTTATAGGTCTTTCGGACAGTTGAGAAAGAAGACAATTCGACAACACCTTAGTGAAGCCCTTCGAAGTGGAAACTACAATTAGTTCTTCCTTCACTTCTCTTATTTCTTTACAAAATCTTTGATAGGCTTCCTCTCCATCTCTGACAATGACCGTTTCCGGCGTCGATGCTCCCGTTTCAATCTCGTTTATTCTTATTCCAAGATCTGTTGCTTCACCCCATGTTTCTTCAAAGAAGATTTTAAGTGCCGAGACAATTTCTCGGCTATTGGTCCATAGGACTGTGTCCTCTCGATCTGGAGCAGACGCGTCCTCTGTCGGTGTCACGAAAAAAACGATTTCCTCATTATCCCTAATCACGAAACGAGGATATGGTTTGGCTCCTAAGTCTTTGTGGCGTCCTTCAATTTCTAAATGTTTCGGCAAAGTCTTCTGAAGAACTGCCTTCACAAGTCTATAATTTTCTTTTGTAACGTTCGTTAGGATTCTGAATCTGATGTCGTTCTTCTCGGTAAGGTCAAATATTCCAGCTTGCTCTGACCTGATGATACTTATGCTATCGGTCATAGCCAGCACCTCCATATTCGCATGCTCAATCAACTCCAGAATCCTGGAATAGATGTTTTCTCTTCCTTTAATGACTGTAAATTTTGCTTGCTGGGGCGATGGTCTATCTGGAATTATGGATTCCCAACGGGTTAGCAACTTGCTTTTCCTGGCTTCAAGCTGAAAGGTTTCTTCCCTTTTGGCTCTTATCGTCATATCAAGAAAATGCTCAAACGATATGGGCACGAAACGTGCTGGGAATTCCAGTGTTGCCTCTGTCAGCCCCCTGCTTTGCAAGACCTCTAAAATACGATACACCTGCGCCTTATGCATCTTCAGGCGTTTCGAAACCTCACCTGCTCGTTGAACACCAGTTTTTGCAAGAAATAAGTAGACTTCGGCTTCTTTTTCTGTCAACCCAAAATCCCTTAGAACCGAGACTATTTCGCTTTCGGTCACTAGAATCACTAACTTTTGTGACTAACTAGTAATTTTATAGAACAACCTAATATATGTTACTTGCAGATTCGAGTAATCAAAAACGCTTTTTCTTTTTCATTTTTTTGTCGGAGGACAGAATATGACCCTCTTAGAAACTAAAGTTTCCGAAAGCATTAAAGAATTCACCGAGAACTATCAACGGGAAAAGCATCGGAGAACATTTGAAAATCCAGAGTTGGTTCAGACTGAAAGCGATTTTTATGAAATTGGCTTGGAACGGGATCCTTATTGCCCGCTCAGATTCTTAAGGAAATGAAAATTGCAGCTGTATAGGGATTATCCGAAATGATGTTGTAGTGTCGATGGCAGGGTTTGAACTCAAGACAAATGGAGACGCCACCCGAATACTTAACTATTAGTAAGCTTTAGCGCGGCGCGCTAGAAATCGAATTGCAACACGCTGGCGCTTATTTTGGCGTCTGCATCTCAAGCTTTTCCTTTGTCAGGATAGATTCGGTGTCTACGTATCTTTGGTTGTATAGTTTTCGAATTCTGAGAATTTTTTCTGGTCCTTTTTCGGTTTCCCTTTCGGTTACCTTGATCTCTCCTTCGAATAGGCCTAGGATGGCTTGCACTTCTTCTTGTGGGTGCATCTGGGGATTTATGACTGCTAAAGTTGTGAAGCCTTTTGCCCTTAGGTCTGGGAGAAGCCCGCTTAACCATTTTCTGGTTATTACGGCGTGGTGTTGCAGCAAAACGTCTGATATGATTTCTATGCAGGCTCTTCTTGGTCCGCTTCGTGGAGTGTCGAGCGTACGAAATGATTTGGTTAATGCGATATCGATGTCTGTCAGACTTTCTATGCCTTTCATTTTGAAAACATTGGGCAAATTCTTGACTATGATGTCTGCGCGAGGATTGCAGATGAACAGATAGAGAGTTGACTGAAATTCCTCCGCTAGGGTCGCCACATTTCTCAACTCTGTTGTAATGTAGAATGTTATTTGCTCGTTAGTCAGGCCTGCCAGAAGGAACCTCTTGATCAGTTCTTCTCTCTCGTCGCAGGATGGACTTGTCAGTATAATCGTGTAGTTTTCAGGTATTCCGCCCAATAACAGGTTATCAAGGCTAGTGTATCCTGTGCTGACGCGACCTGGAAGAGCTGCTTCCAGAAAACTGAAAGTCACGGGTTCAAGATTGTAGGTCATTTTATGCCCTGTTTCGTCGACACAGATAATTCTTGGACTGATTTCAACAGAGCCTTTTAAGAACGATTTCAAGACCATTTTGATTTCGTCGGTCTTGAGAGGTTCTAGCTTTCTTCCCTTCATAGTGAGAGCAGTGCCCTCGAAAGAGCAGTAGTCGGGTTTGGTAACGATTTGAAACCCGGCTGGAAGTATGTTTTCGATTTTGGTCATCAGGACTGGTTCTTTGCCTACGTTTACGATTTGGATTTTGAGGTTTACGTTTTCTCCTACTTTGGTTTCATTTTCGTGTTGGATGAGTTTAGCTTGTATCTCTGCATGTTCGAATCTTTCTAGGCCTACTGCTTTTTCTTCGTTTGGTTCTATCGTTGAGAAACTCGCCGTGGATGATGTGATGGTTGGTGCATGGAAGACTTCGCTGAGGGTTAGTGCTAGTTCTTTGTCGTCTCTGACTTTCCTAAGGAGGCGCTGGACTTGCTCGTTTTTCTCGATGTGCCCTGCTTTTGCGAAGCATGCGGCTGAAATTTGCAGCACTTTTTCGGCCATTAAATAAAACTTTGCTTCTTTTGCAGGATCTTTTTCTCGTTTAGCGCTGTCCATGTAGACGTAAGCGTCGAAAAGGTGTTGCGTGGCTTTTGCGTAATCAGAAGCTGACTCGAAACCAGCTCGGAGATAGTAGCTTGCGGCAGAACTCATGTGTTTGGCGGTTTCTTCGTACATAGTTGTGTTTCTCGTGATCTCAAATTCTGTCCCGGCTTCCAATGCTTTGCAGAAGCTGCTGTGTCCCAACGCAAGCAGACTTGCTGATTCTTTGGTTGCGTGTTCATTTGCGAGGGTGAAGAGGTCTGCAGCTTCCTCGTACATTATTGGGGAACTTCTTGCTTCCGCTAGGGTCATTTTTTGCCATGCTTGGCAGAGGTAAACGAGTGGTCTGACTTCTTTCCCCGTTTGCTCTTGATCGGTCTGCAATATTTTTTGGAAGGTTTCTGCTGCAGATTCATATTTTTGGGAACTGGCTCCGTGGTCGCCTTGTCTGTCGAGAATTTTCGCTTCTTCTATAGAAATTCTTCCATTACTGTACTCAACCCTGATTTTTGAGGCTTGGATTAGTCTTTTGACTAGGTTTTGTTCGTCTGTTTTGCCGATTCTGCCCAGTTCGGCGAGAAGGATTCGCTCGGAGTCTCGCAGGAATTTGATGGCTTTCTCGAAGGTCACTATTGACTCTTTGCAATTGTCTTTTATGCTTAGGTCTTCTGCTTGTTCCAGAAGTGACCATGCATAAAAGTTTGAAGACAGATAGTTCCATGATTTTGATCGTTTTAGAAGACTTGATGCTTTTTCGTAATGATTCATCGCGTCCGTGTATTTTTCGTTGTTGTGTTCGAGTTTTGCTGTTTCAATTTCGCTCCATGCCTTCATGTAGGATGCGTAGTCGAGGTAGAAGTCGCTGAACTGGCTGATTTTTTGAGCTGCTGCTTTGTATCCAGCGAAGCCTTTTTCAAAGTTTCCAGCAGCTTGATTATGCTCGCCGAGGAGATCGAGGTTTCTGGCGATTTTCCAGTAGGACTCTGCGACGCGGCTTGGCAAGTCAACTTTTTTGAAATCTTCTGCAGCGTTTCCATAGACTTCGTTGGCCTTTTTTAGATTCTCTTTATCTGAGGTTAACTGATAGCCTTCGTCCAACATTTCAGCAAATGCATCCTCCATTCCAGCGACAATTGCTATTAGTGAGGGAACAGCGCGGGTTTCTATCCAATTCTTGCAATGTGTAACTCCATCGTTCATATCGGCGATAGCGTCTTGAAGAAGGGCGATTTTACTTTCTTCTTTTTCCAGTGCAGCAAGGTCTGCTTCTATCTGAGCTTCACAGACTAGGCCCACACCGAGTACCCAAGTGTTTGCTGGGAACCCTTTTTGTACGGTGTTTAAGTATTCTTTTCTGAAACCTAGAGCATTTCTTAGCTGTTGCTGTTTTTCTTCTTTTTCAGGTTCAAGTTTTGAGTAATAATGATATGCCTTGCTCAATGCGTGCAAGGTGGACCCCAACGCATCAAGTGATCCGGAGCGTAACGCGTGATCCAGTCCTTTTTCACCGGTTTCTATCGCTTTTCTTGAAAAGGAGAGTTTCTCCGACGCGTTGGTGGCAAATTCTCGTGCTATACACGAGTAGCTTTCGACGTAGAATAAGTAGGTTTCTGCGATCGCCGTGTCTTGGTTTACCAATTGAAGGTGTTGGATGGCTTCTTCTGCATACTTGAGGATCTCTTCGTGTCTATTTTTCTTTTTGTCGGGGTTTGCTTCTCCAGGAATCATCCAATCTGAGACGAACGCAAGAAGATAACCTGCAATGCCTTTGAAGTAGTTGTCTCTTATCACTGAGGCTTGTTCAAGCATTTCTTTCGCATATTCTCTAGAAGACTCGATGTTGTCTGTGAAAAAGAGAGTTGACAGAGTTTCTGCCCACAGTGCCATCACCCTATAATATGGGTTTTCGACTTGTTTGGAAAGTTTTAACGCGTTCTCTGAGTAACTCACGCATCTGTTTGCAAGTGTCTTTGCCTGTTTTTCTTGCTCAGAAATATTTGCAGCATACCAGGTTTGAAGACTGGCCCAAGAGAACGCAAGAAGAAGCTCATTCTTGTTTTCAAGCTTAGATAGAGCGGTTATGGCGGCGTCCGCAGTGTCTATTCCTTCTTTGGAGATCGCTTTAACTTCTTCTCTGGTACCTGCAATGTACAAACGGTCAAATAGGCATTGATTTAGGATGTTAGTGGTCTTACCGTATTCTATTATGTTTCCAGAGTTCTTGAAGATCTCTAGGGCTGCTTTTGCCAGGTCATGACATTTATCCAATGTTTTTTGTTTCTCAGAAGAGCTGGATGCCAGCCAAGAACGCGCATACTCAGCGAGGGCGAGACATTGTGAGCTCTTTTGATTTTCTGAGGTCAGACCTTCAATGAAAAGTCCGGCAGCCTTTTCGTAGGCTTCGACTGCCAGCCGTCTCAGATTCTTAAATCCCTCTATATCCCTTGTCTGCCTAGAAGCTAAGTCATAACAGTAGCCTATTCTCTGCCAATAATCCGCGGCGGAAGAAGGAGGTAAGGAGCGGGAGTGCAATGCTTGCTCATAGGATTTTGCTGCTTCAAACCATTTGTAGTCCCTTTCATCTTGGCTAAAATCCATGAGCATAACCTACGTGCTATCGCGAATTCATAACTCAATAATAATGTTACGCGCACATAAAACGTTTTTCCGTAGCCTATTTGAAGAATTTCCCATGTTGCCGTCAGTTTATAGGAACAGGTATTGCCGCTGCAACTTCTCCGACTATGCCTTCCATCGCTGTTGCATGCAATAATTCACGAGCACACGCAAGCAGTTTTCTCTGTCGTAGCCACTATCTTGATGAAAATTTTGAGAAAAAAAGATGTTGAGTATATACCTTAGAGAACTCATTAGAAACAGTCAATTGCTGAACCCAAATGAAGCATGCAGTCAAGGTTGGGAGAAAACCGCGTCACTATCATGGGCGCACACCAAAAATGCTTTCTGGGATAAAAGCGCCCTTGCAAGTTGAAGAACTGCACACATATACCGTATCTTTGATTTCTTTTCCCCTCACCGTTATTTTAATTGGTCTTGCTTCCATCGGCTTATCACATACTGGACAATTTCCCTTAGTCACTTTTTCACCTCCTTAAAGCGCATGCACTTATGCAATGATTATTTTTCCAGCTCGCAACGGGGGAAAAAGTTGAAGTCAAAACTTTTCAACTCACCACTCTTATTGTCCAAAAATCGCTGGATAGGTTCTGGTTGAGCAAGTACGCGTAAGGAAGCGTAAAGTAACCTTCCATGCCCCAGCCCTCTCCCCATGAGTTTCTCACAATGAACCATTGATTGGAATTGTCGTACCCGACCGCCATCACAGCGTGTCCTCCTATCACCTGTTCTCCTGGCGCCGGCATAGGAGCATGGCCAGTCTGCTCAACTTGTGGGCTTTCGAAGCTTGCATAGACAGTGAACCCAAAGACGAATGGGTAACCCGAAAACAAGCATCCCTTAAGCTGGTTAAGATCTTGAACAAGCCTTTGATAATTAATGACCTTGTATTTCAAAGCATTATCATAGCACTGTTTCGGTGGTTTCACAGCAAATTTTGTAATGTCATATGGCCAAAGATTCTCGGGGCAGTCCCCCTGCTTTGCCTCACTCTTGATGCCATCTCGAATTTGACCCCCAGAATCTGAAGTCACAGTCCCCTCCATAGCGCGCTCGTTGTAATAAAGGAAAAGCCGCGATGGAATGAAGACGCGTTTTTGTTTCTGTTTTATCAGATCAAACTCAACAGCTCCTGCAATAGCGTTGGCAGAGCAACTTCCCAACTCACCCTGGTCATATATGGGAGGAAATTGATATTGATCTCGCAGGTCGAAACTTGGAGGAAGACGGACAAGGGCCTCAGTTGGAACCGCATACAAAAAGTCTCGATGATCGGGCAGGTCCGGAACCCATCCATATCGCTTGATTTTAACAGGCATTTTTAGTCTTTTCTCCTAAAATTTTTCAGAAACAGCTAATTGTATAAACGTCTGAACTTATAAAACCTACCAAGCGTGCCGCGCGACTTTTTGAGTTTAAGATATTGCTTAAATTTTTCTCAAAAATTAATGGTATATAAAGCCTTTCGGTATTGCAATTTTCTATATATCTTCTCAACCTTAACGATTAAACTATAACTCACACTCAAAAAGCGCGCATGTTTGTTCCTAAAAATGGTTTTTGCAGTATTTTTTCAAGGTTTTGTTTTTTATTTTAAATTGGAAAGGACTTAAACCCAATAGAATAAGGCTCATAATTCTTATAGTGCTCACATGCTTACGCTCTACTGAAAAAATGCATTACTAATCGATAACAAGTAATCAGCAGGCTTTCCTAAAAAGCACTCAGCAAAGATTCATAGCGCGCCGCGCGAAAGACAAAGGGTCCGAAGCGGGAGCAAAATTCATTCTGGTTTGTTGGTTTCTCGGTTTTCCGTTTTTTGATCACTAAAAATCAATTTACTCACTCACAATGCCAAAGGAAATGTCTCGGATTGGTTTGAGGTGGGCCGGACCGGATTCGGACCGGCGACCTTCTGCACGTCAAGCAGATGTCCTAACCAGGCTAGACGACCGGCCCACATGCCCTTAATTTTTACAGTGTTTTCCTATATAGGCGCTTCGTCTTTTTCGCTGTAATGCATATTCAAAATTCTCGCTTCTATTAACTATTTCTTAATTGTAATAAGGTAAAAAAAATATTTCTTATTAAATTGTCGATTATCATAATAGGAGTTTTAAGTTACTCAATGCATATATGTAATAATTCAGGCGGAAAAGGCTATGGCAACTGACGAAGTGCTCTCTTTACTTGTTGACTTCATTAACAAGAACTCTAACGTTGTTGATATCCAATGGGACCGACGTATGAGTCCAAGGTTGCCTTTTAATCCGTACTCCGAAAGTTATGAAGAGCGGAAAACTATTGCTCACTACTTTTTACTGGCTGCATCTATACTTGATGATACAGTGGTAGGTTACCCTGAAAACGCTAGAATGCTACTGTCATATCTCCATGAAGCCTTTGGCAACAGCCTTTTAGAAATCAAAAAAGCACATATTTTTGAAGAAGAAATCGTGAAATCTGATTTTTATTATGACTTGGGCCCAAACAAAAAAGCGGCATCAGAAATCATGGCATCCATCAACATATTTGTTAAAACTAACGCAGAAAAAAATTTGCTAAAATATGCTCAAAAATTTAGTAAGCCCAAGGATTTCGTTGAAGACATCGCAAAAAACATCAAGGCAATTAACGGACCACACGTAGATAAGGCGTGGATTTACATGCGGTGGATGGTGCGACCTCAACCTGACCTGCAAATCTACGACCATCTTTTACCAGAAGACCTCTACGTTCCATTGACCAAAGAAAACGCCAACGTAGCAGCGAGCCTGGGGATAATAAACTCAGCTTCGCCATCACTATGGAGAGACGAACACACAGCAGCAATGGCAAGGCAAAAAATAACTGACTTTGCAAAACAGCTCTTTCCAAAAGACCCCGCAAAGGTTGATTATCCCTTCTTCCTCTTAGGCAGATGGCTTAGACAAAAAACACTAAACCGGTACACGTTGAAAACAGCACTTGATTTTCTTGACCGAATGCAAAAAATAACTGGTCAGTCCCAAGCTTATTACCAAAAAATGAGCCGCTACAAAAGCGGATGGGAGAAAAAAACCGCTCTCGTTCTTTTAAGGATGCACATTGCTTATGGTTATGAAACGATTAGTTTCCCCTTGCCGAATAATGAAGTTTATACGCCGGATTTTATTTTAGAAAAAACAGTTCAGGGGAGAAAAATAGTTCTTGAACCACATTTTGAAATGACTAAAAAGCAAGCTCGCAAATATGCACTATTCAAAAGAACCTACGGTCACCAGTTCCTCTTAATACTTCTGCTGAAAAATGATTTAATTTCTATGTATCATCAACGAAAAATATTGACTGACGATGTGTGCGATGATGTTTGGCCGATTGAGTTTATTCATTTGTTGGCTGAGAAGATCAGAAGAGGCACATATGGCGAGTAACATCTAAGACTCCGTTCTTTTTAGCGTAGTTAATTAAGCACAGAAACTCTTTATTGCTGACAAAACAATGGCGCAGGACAACTTCAAACCACTGGTAGTCTGGCTTATTCTCAATGGAAAACCTGAAGAAGCACTCGTGTTACTGGCGAAAAACTATAAGGTGAACGTTCCCAAACTAAAAGTAGGTTTACCAAAGGGACACAAAATTAAAGCGTTCGGCTGTTACACCTCTAAGAACGAAACCATTTCAGTTCTAAACAGCGACGTGGTGGTTAATCCCTTTGTTATTCTGCACGAGTTTTATCATCACCTACGCAGTAAAGCGGTCGATAAAATGCACAGGGGCACAGAGAAAAACGCTGACAAATTCGCCATAGAATTTATCGAAGCCTACAAAGCATACGCGCTTAGGGGAGCAGTTACTCCTTAGTTACCTCTATGGGCAATTTTTCCCCACAAGAATTATACACACTAACATTCTGCTCACTTGCATAAGGGTAACCTACAATCATGAGGATTCGCCCAAAGAAATGGTTAAAATCCACGTCCGAAGGCGTTGTGTTACCTGACGGATGCGAATGAACAGTGCCTACCAAAGAGAAATCCATCGGCAACAAATGAAGCTGATAATTAGCAAACCCATGCCCATAAGTAGCCAACGGCGGCACCACAAGGTCAACAATACGAACAACATCCTTAACCTTTTTACCTCTAAGAAACAAAATCGTCTCCCGTGGATAAAGCCGTTTTGCCCCCTCAAAAATTGAATCCAACAACTCCTGACTCATAGACACAGCTGCAGTTTTTGCCATGAACGCCCATACGTTTACTGCTTTATTATCTTTACTGAGTTTTCACTAAGGAAAAACAGAAATAAACAACCATCCTCATTACACTAAAAAGAGCCGGGATGGCAGAGTGGTTAATGCGCGGGCCTTGAGAGCCCGTGGACCTTCTGGTCCGCATGGGTTCAAATCCCATTCCCGGCGCCTTTTTGTTTTTTAGTATTTTTGTATATTTTTGGACATTTGTCTATTCCGATTCATAGTTTGATTTTTTCCCGTAGGCAAGCATCGTGATTTCAGCATTTTAAAATCCATAAGCAAAGCGCAAACGTTTTAGATTAAGCCAATCTTGCATGGTTAGTTTAGCTTTTAATTGGTTGGTTTTACCAAGGGATAGATTGGCTAGAGATTTTAGAGCAAAGCTTTTAAGAATTAGGTTTACACAAAGGAACATTGATAAGAAGTGAGATGGGGCTTGAACGCTAAGTTTAAGGCTGGGTTTTGGCTTTATACTGATGGTAGGGTTTTTACGTATGAAACCTTCAAGACCATTAACTCCTTTGAGGAAAAATGTCTTCCAACATGCATGGATAAGTTGATTGCCTCTCTTCTTAGTGATGACTTAAATCCATTGTTGTGTGCTCTAGGAAAACATAATTTTAAGGGATTGATGCACAGGCATGTTAATACTTAATTATGTCATTTCGGCGATTTGGCTGTCACCTCTTCTCTACTTTTCCATCTTAGTGTTCGGAAAAATCTTCAACTGGAGAAGAAAGTTAACTCTAACTAAGGAAGACGAGCAAACTCAAAAGAAAGTTGGTAAGATAATCTTTCAGATACCCACCATAGGTAATGTTCAGACAGTAAACAAAATTTTTGAAGCGGTGAAAAACTACAAACTTACTGTCCCCTTGAAAACTTGGGTAGTAATCGAAGATGGGGACACACACAAAACTGAATATGTCTGCGACAATGTTATTGTCGTTCCTGCCGATTTTAATTGTGAAGACTTGTACAAAGGCCGCGCTTTAGAATACGCTCGCCAGGTAAGACAAAAAATGGTGGCTGACGGCACGTTGGAATCTAACTACCTTTTGGTCCAAGGAGACGACGACGCCCTGCCTAGTTCCGAATTCATAAAAGAAAGTTTAATCATTAATGCAGACATTTCCATAGGAACCATAACTCCCCGACCGAATGGCGGTTGGAACACAATCCTTGACTATGAACGTTGCGTTGCCTGCGGTATCTTCTGCAACTTTTTCACTAACATTGGAAAACCTCTGTGGGCTCATGGGGAAGGAACATGGATGAATAGTGAAGTTGACAGGGCGGTTTCTTATGACATAAGCGAATATACTCATAACAATAAAGAAAAGCTGATAAGTAGTGAAGATTCCTTTTACTTCCACAAAGCATCATTAATGGGTTTCACAATTTTTAATTCTGAAAAACAAATATACATAATGCCGCCGTTAACTTTCACTGACGCAATAAAACAAAGGCGCAGATGGGTTTGGGGCGAAATCAGAATAATAAACAAAAAAATGCTGCCTCTCCCTAATAGGTTAAGGTTGGGTTTCATTGGCTTTTCAGGAGTGTGGCTATATTCCATCGCAATGTTAGGATTGCCGTTATATTATTTAGGCATCTTTAGTATACCGACAGTGCTCTTGCCCCTTACTTTTATTTCGTTTGCGATTTGGTTCGGAATGAGAGCTTATGCCATAGGAAAATGCATGGGCTGGAAACATGGCCTAGCAGGTGCTTTAGCAAGCTACCTAACGGTAACGCTGAATTTTATTACTCAGCTGGCAGGTCTACTAGAAGGCGATCCAAGAAGTTTTGAGGTAATACGAAAAGAATAATATCAAAAACATGATGCGTAAGTTAAAAGAGTAGCCATAGACCAATAAAGCAAACTTCGCCTTAGTAGCATGAAGCAGAATTGAACTGCAATTGTTTCCCTGTGTTTCTCGCTACAAAGCAAAAATGCAAGCCTTGCCACATTACAAACTTTCTTTGAAGGTTACCTGCTAATACATGGGACTCATTGGTTTTCCGTTTCTCTTAATGGCCTGTCTTTCATTGTTTGGGGAAAATTAGTGTGCTTCTTTAGGTTTCTGCGAAAGACGGTTACAATTTCAACTATTGTTAACGCGGCAACTGCGTAAAGCGGAATCCAATCGTACTGGTACATTTGTGAAACGGTGTTTCCGTTAACTTCCGCATGCAAGAATGCAAAGCCTATACCATAATAGAAGAAAAAGGGCAAATTGGTTGCCAAAACAAACGTAACTGTGGCTGTAATGAACTGAAATATTTTCTGTCTGTTGTACCATAGAAGCAGTGGAAGCGCCAAAAGCGCAGCACGCGGATCGAATGCACCAAACGCGAACAATAATGCTGAGAGCCATGGTTTTTTGGAGAATCCTAAGTACAATGCGCCTACAAGGAGGACGGTTTGGAGTATGTGGGCATTTGCTAAGACATATCCGCAGTAATAACTTGGAGAGAACGACTGGGCATTTAAGCTGAATACTCGGTAATTGAGTAAGTTGACCGCAGCAGAATTTATCGAGGGAGAAGGCAGGGGATCAATCAAAACGATCACAGCGGCTATAGCGCCAAGAACTAGGTTTTTGTCTTTAACAATCTTGTAGACAAAGAAAGCCAAGGCTGGAATTAAAGCAAGTTGTACTATGTCAAAAGCGGTAAGAGCGTTCTGGTAGCTTAAGGCTAGAAATGGCGCAAAAAGTATCAGGAAGGAAGGCATATACTTGAAGGTTTGAGGTTGGGGAAGAATCTGATAATCTCCCGGATAGGCACCTCCAGCATAGATTTTAGTTGGATTATGGAATAAACGCCATTCCCCAATATAGTATGCTGAAAAATCTCTTGCAAGAGTAGATGATTCTGGTTTAAACGTTTCAGGATATGCAAAGCAAAAGGTAATTACATTCAACGCCACCGCTATAAGGATGACTAAAATAATTTTCTTTTTTTTGGATAGCATTTGTCTTATTGTCTTCTCCATGTTTTACAGCGAAGAGCAAGGACCAGAGGAAACTTGTTTGACTAACGATTTATTTTTTGCCCTACGTACACTTAACGCTTGTTATCCCTTTCGAAAAGGCGCTCTAAAGTTTAGTCTTGCTGGCTTTAGCTTGCAGCAAAGCTTAACCAAACCTTAGTAGTACCTCATTGCTTTTGCGTAGAAATAGCCTCTCGATTTACAATCAGCAATTCAATCATTATTAGTATTCCATAAAATAATTTTTTCCATATTTGACCCAAAGGCATGCCTAAACGAATTGCGCTTTGTTAAATAGGTAAATTATCTTTAGGCTGCAATGTTTTCCTAGTATTTGATGCTTAGGTACAGCAGTATAGTTAATGCAAAGAACTCGAACAGGCCTGGCAGAAACGCGAATGGCCCAAGTCCATAAGCTCTAAATCCGAATGGCGATGTTATAAAGGGACTTGATGTCACGTTTTGTACTAGGAAGACTAAAGCAAAAATTACGAGTCCGATTGTGAATGGGGAACGCGTTTTGATATAGATATTAAAGTAAATTAGTGCTAAGATTACTAAGAGCGCTATATTGATCGTAGAGATTATTGTATTTGCAACATAGAAATACTGGAAGTCGCCCGGAATAGCGCGCGGCGGTGGAACTCGGCTTTGTTGAAAACCGGGAAATTGCTGCTGACGCAATACTAATGCCCAAAAAGCCGCAAAAACAGCGACTGCTACCAATATCACAATTATTAATCCAAATTTTAATCGTTTATTCATTTGCTTCTCCATCTTGTCTTTCTCCTTTTTCTACTTTTTCCCGATTTTCTTCATAATCTCCTCAAACATTACATAATTCTCTTCCATAGTTTGTGTCAAAAAATAGGTTGCGCCATACCTATCTCCGATAGAGGTGATTATTTTGTTTTTTTCTAGAACTTCAAGGTGATGCCTCATTGTTTTATAATCCATCTTCAGCATAGTCGCTAGTTGATTTGCGTTCTGCGGCGTTTCTTTCAATGCCTCAATTATTTTGGCACGGGTTGGTCCGCCTCGCGTACCAGCGATAAGCCATCCTAGCAAGTATTTTAACGAACGGCTATTTGCAGACATCTGTTAGGCTCCCGTGCTTGAAGAGATTCTTTGTCACTCTTAATCTGGCTGAAGTAATAAATGTGTTCTTTTGAAAATTACTAAAATTGAAGGTTTAGGTAAAATTAGGAGTCAATTTGGGTCTAATCTTGAAAAATCATTTAATAATTTATTGTCAATCGGTTTTTTGATAACAGGAGGTGAAAAACCAGAGCATGAATAGGAAAATCAAAGTTTTAGCGTTAATTTCAGTCATAGTTGTAGCTACAATTGCTGCTTCACTGATATTTGCTATGTCAACAGTTAAAGCCGATACGACTCCTGCAGTTGCATCTGATGTGGCGTCGCCGTCTTCATCTGTAAACGCGACTAACAATGGATGCTTCTTTAACAACGGCTACATGGGATTCGGAGGACCTGGAGGACCCGGAAGAATGGGCAGAGGATTCGGCGGTTGCGGAGGATTTGGTGGAGCAAACTTTTCCAACGGAACGTTTTTTGGAGGATTAGGTTCCATCCAAGTAAGCTCTGCCTTTACTCAGAACGTAACTAATATACTCCAAAATAACCCAGACGTGCAAAACCTGCTTAACCAAGGCTACAACATAACTTCAATTAGACCAGTAATCAGCACAGTAATTAACGGAAACGGCAATGTAGTAATGCAAGCCACAACCGCAGATGTAATTTTGCAAGGCACAAATGGTAGAGCATTGGTGGTGGTTGATCTCACTTCAGCAACAGTAACAAAGATCGTAACTACGACTGTTACTTACCCTTCTACCTCGTAGCTAAATACATTGGAAGCCTAGAATCAGCAACAGCAACAAAGACCGTAACTTTTAATTTTTCCATTTTTTTTATATTCATATCCATATTTTAAAGAGTAAAATTTCTGATTACTTTGGGGATTATGGTTGGATTTGGGTAAGATTTTGAAAAATTGTTTAATAACACTTTAGCAACATGCATAGAAAGGCAATCAAGAAGAGAATAGAAAATGAAAAACAAAGTCATAAGCCCAATGACTGCCCAAATAAAATTCCCCTTCGATTCTCTCTTGGTTGCCTTTTTAAAATAAAATATGAAAGGTGTAAAATATGGGAATCGTAAGTAGAGCGGTTAGAAATATTTCAAGAAGAAAAATTCGAGCGTTACTAGTAATTATTGCTTTAGGTTTTTCTTTGGCAATCATGATTTCAATTCCTGCAGGTGTTTTGGCTAATGAGAAGACAGCAAACACGGTTGCATCAAACTTAAGCAACATTATTAACCAAACTGGCGCAACAATTAACCAAACAGATACTCAAATAGATTGTAGTCTTGCGTCAAGTTATTCAGGTTTCGGTTTTACCCCACCAAGCGGCACATCTGGCGGTAGTGGTTTTACGTATCACGGTGGTACATCTGGCAGTAGCGGCGGCTTTACGCCTGGTCAATTCGGCGGTGGCACTGTAGGTGGTTATTTTGGCGGCGGTGCATTTGGTGGTGGTCAAGCAAGTCCTATGAACGAGAGCCTGTACACTGATATTATTAGTATCTCTGGAGTTGCAGCTGTTGAGCCTATACTGAAAGCGTCTGAAGGGAATAACGTAACGAGAAACCTGGATTTTAACGGATACACGCGAACCATCACGACTCTCGATGTCACGTACCAGATTGAAGGGGTCCCGTTGACTTCTTCTCTCGTAGACAACTATCCGATTCTGCCGACAAACATAACTGCTGGAAGTAACTTACAGGCAGGCGATAGCGGGGATGCCCTGCTCAGCGAAAACAACTCAGCGTACTTTGGAGCAGGAGTAGGCGACGCAGTTACCATTTTAGGCCAAAGCTTTACGGTGGTAGGTATCTACAGTCCATCATCAGTTGCGGACACGCAAACATTATACATGAATCTATCCGACGCTCAAGCATTAACTAACAATACGGGATACATAACTAGTCTCACAGTCTTTGCCCAAAACAGTGACGTTGTTTCGCAGGTAGCTAGCTCCATAAGTTCATTGCATCCAGAGCTTACAGTTACTACAGCTCAAAGCGCGCTTTCAACCGAGGAATCGGGCTATGCTACTGCACTGGCGACTGCGAATGCATCTGACAGCCAAACAAATTCAACTGCAGTTGAAGAAATTGTTGTGGTGGTGTTAGCAACAAGCTTGATAGTGTTATTTGTCATGCTCTATACTGTCAAAGAGAGAACCAAAGAGATTGGCACACTTAAAGCAATAGGCTTTAGCAACTCTGCAGTGATGGGCCAATTTATGCTTGAAGGCGTCCTCTTAAGCATGCTTGCAGGCGTAGTTGGTATTGCAATAGGCAGCATAGCAGCACCCACGCTTGCATCAAAGTTGCTTCCGAGCGTTGGCGTAGGCGCCAGGTTACCGGCAGGCGCCGCAGTCATTTCGGGCACTACGAGATTCGGTGGATTAGCAGTAGCGACGTTGACTCCTGAGCTTGTACTGTTGGGTTTCGGTGTAGCTATCCTGCTTGGAACATTAGGAAGTCTATATCCTGCGTGGAGAGCAGCAAAAATCAGACCAGCAGAGGCAATGAGATATGAGTAAAACAATACTACAATCAGGTAAACCAGTACTACAATTAGAAAACCTAAGCAAAACATATACACTTGGCAAACACGACGTTCCAGCCTTATCAAATCTGAATCTTACAGTAAACGCTGGCGAGTTTGTGGCCATCATGGGTCCATCAGGCTCTGGCAAAACTACGCTGTTAAATGTTATTGGCTGCATTGATAAGCCAACCAAAGGTAAAGTTCTACTGGATGGCATTGATGCTTCAGCGCTCCCGGAAAATCAGCTATATAAGATTAGAAGAGACAAGATGGGCTTTGTATTTCAAACCTTCAATCTGTTGCCATACTTAAACGCTAGAGAAAACGTCGAGTTACCCATGGAAGGACGAGGCAAATCAAAAAGCGAACAAAAGAAACGAGCAAGCGAACTCTTAGCAATGGTTGGCCTTTCAGGAAGAGAAGAACATAGGCCACAACGCCTCAGCGCTGGAGAGCAGCAAAGAGTAGCAATTGCACGTGCGTTAGCAAATAACCCAGCTATAATTCTTGCTGATGAGCCTACAGGAAACTTGGATAGCCAGAATAAGCAAGGAATCATCAAGTTGCTTGCAAACCTCAACCTCACGCAAGGCACGACAATAATCATGGTTACGCATGACAGTCAAGCTGCACGCAATACAGAACGAATGCTCCTTCTCAAAGACGGAAAAATAGTTAAAGAGATGAAAGGTCTCCATTCAAATAAAAAGAACCAGACATGCCCACATTGCGGAAGCCATATTCAACCCAATGACGATAAATGTCCCACATGCAACAAACCAATTTATGCAAGCGATGACCTCTTCTGAACGTAAAATACAAAACAACAAACCTTCACAAGAAAACTTTTTTTAAATTTTCGAGGATTTTTTATGGAAACTCCACCTAGCCCAACTCCACATAGCCCAGCTATTCCTTCATTTCTGCAGCCTCAAAAAACTCCAAAAACTAGGCGTTTTTCAGTTTTTATTGTAGTGTTTCTTCTGGTTGTCGGTTTGGTTGCAGGAGGTTTAATCGGCTACGCAGTAACTTATTCAGATTTCAACGGGAAACTCAATAGCATACAAGCTCAACTGCAAGGTTATTCTCAAAATGCCACCTATGTCTCATATCCAAACGCCACATACGTGATAGGCTCTAATGTTTCGCTTTCAACTCTGTATTCGCAAGTTAAATCATCAGTAGTTGTAATCCAAGATCTCGTGCCCGTAACCACTTTCTTTGGTACTGGTTACGATGAACAGCAGGGTTCAGGGTTCATAGCTTCGGTGGACAATCAATTGGTAATCGTCACCAACAACCATGTAGTACAGGATGCAATCAATGAAACCGTAACTTTTGCAGATGGAGACAGCTACCCCGCGAAAGTGTTAGGTTCAGACCCACTAGCTGACCTTGCAGCCCTCAGTATAACTCCGATGCCTAGCGGTTTAACTCCTTTAACGCTTGTTAGCTCCAGCACTTTGCAGGTAGGCGAACCAGTAGTAGCAGTTGGTGCACCTTACGGGTTATCAGGAACGTTAACCACGGGCGTAATCAGCGCATTGGGAAGAACAATCACTGAATCGAGTTCAAGTGGAAGTACGGGTCCAACAATTCCTGATATAATTCAGACGAGCACTGCTATTAACCCGGGTAATTCTGGTGGTCCACTTCTCGATTACTCAGGCGAAGTCGTCGGCATAACCACAGCGGTTGTAAGCAGCTCTCAGGGTTTAGTCTTTGCAATTCCATCAGATACAATAATACGTGAACTTAGCTCACTGGTTACAACAGGTTCATACAATCAGCATCCATCCATTGACGCCACACTAACGGATATGAACTATCAGATTGCTCAAGCCATGGGAACCAGCGTTACTTACGGATCGCTCGTTGAAAGCGTTTCAACACAGAACGGCCTTAAAGGCGGCACAACTCAAGTGTCAATTTTAGGCTCAACCGTAACCATCGGCGGCGACATAATAATAGCTGTCAACGGAGTAAGAATAACTAACACTGACGATCTGCTGTCTTATCTGGAGCAAAACACGCTGCCTGGCCAAACAGCTAATTTCACGGTGGTACGGAACGGGCAAACACAAACAGTTTCGGTAACCATTGGAAACCTATCATAATCATCTTTTTTACGTATTCTTAATTTCTTTTGTTACACTTCAGCCTGCAAATGTCAAAGCAACTTCTTCAAGAACGATTGTTCGATCATATTCTTGTTCAAAGTGCGATATCAGAAGCGATTGAAATTTTTGTCATTCTGGTCGTGCACTATAGAGGATACCGCCTCTAGTCGGGGTTTTCTTCTTTCTCTATTTTCTCTTCTATTTCCTTTTCTTCTCTGTGCATCTCCTCTGGAGATTCCGGAAATTGAGCAGATTCTTTTCTTATTTCGATATCCTCTTTGACAATTTGCCGCGCCAGCTTGTTGCAAAATTATGAAAGTTGACATGTTGCTGTTTAAGTTTGTTTGAGCTTGAATATTTAGGGTGAAGGATGGAGAAACCCGAATTCTCATGCGCCATTCTGTCTAAACTG
>JBEKKX010000020.1:0-44988 GCA_050010515.1 Bathyarchaeia archaeon | reverse complement strand
TGTTTCTGCCGCTTCAAAACCGCGTATAACATGACTCGTGTTTGATATTTACTCTTCTATTATCTTGATCTCTTCTATTCCTTTGCACCAGGGAAAGTAAACTCCTGAAAGACCTTCCATTACTTCCTTTTGCAATTCTTTGTCTGTTTTCCCTTTGCTTTCTTCGAGGAGGGAAAGAATAATCATGACTTTCCTCTGTTTCAACATATCGCCGAGAAGAGATAGCACAGAACCAGAGAAAAGCTTTGTGTTCACACGTGACTCAAAAATGCGAGTTATCATGCTTCACTGTTGAGTGAAAACGCAAACAATTTGGCTTAATTCTGAATCAGAATATGATTATACTGCAATACATATTGTTGCTTCGCAAGATATAATATGCTATTGAGACTATATTATGTTAAGAAGCAAACAATTAGGCTCGGTGAAGACTGAGATGCCAAATCGGTTCAGAACAATCAAACTGCCCGAAGAGATGACGAGGCATATAGAGTTTATGGTGTCAAGGCATCCAGAATGGGGATATCGAAGCATGGCAGACTTCGTCAAGGATTCTGTCAGGCACAACTTCCATTGGCTTGCTCAAAGCGACAAATTGGAACAGAACAGTAAACTTCACAAAAATTAAGAACATATCGTAAACATCTTTATGTTATACACGAGAATTGAGATCGCCAAGACAGGAAAGATACGTCGTCTGCCCACTTTGCGACGCAGTTTTCTTTTATGTTTAGGCTCTCCAACCCTTTATAGGGCAAGATTATCATCCCACCTGAAAAATAAGGCTGGTTCGAGGGGCTTCAAGACGTTTTTTTCAGATATAAGGCGCAATTTCCAAAACTAAATTTGAGTTTTTACACACTCTTAAACGGGTTCGGAACCATCAGCTGGAAAATCGCCCACAGTAAGAAAACGCTGAAAAAGCAACCTAGCGCGCGTTAGTTCCTCTCCTTACGGTTTAATGAATACATCGCGATTGGTTGGGCGAGGTTAGTAGTTGGAATTCATAACTTTATTTATCTTCGAATCATAAATGTGTAGGACGCATGTTTATCGCCAAGGGCGGGAGCGGACTTAACTACGGTCAAGGAAGAAAAAATTAATCGCGTAGGCATCATAGAAGAGAGAACAAACACTAACGTAGTCCAAGAGGCTAAGTCTGCTCAGAAAGTCATAAGAGAATCAGCACTGTTTTCCGCGCTGTAAAGATGTCTCTCGACGGCATTATTATTGGAGACCTGAACGGTTACATAACTGACGTAAACGACGCGATATTCAAAATGTATGGTGCCACTGAAAAAAGCGAATTTTTGGGCAAGCATGTACTTGAGTTCTTGGTTGAAAGCGACAGAGAGCGGGCGTTTCGAGATTCTTTGGATTCTTTATCATCGGGTCAGGGCAAGACATGTGAGTATCTTGTGCTTTCAAAAAGTGGGGAAGAAGTACCTGTTGAGGTAACTGTAGCTTTTTTAAGGGATGAAAATGGGGAGAACATTGGCTTTGTAGATATTGTTAGAAACATATCTAATCGCAAGAAGAACGAAGAGGAGCTGAAAAAGAACAATCGAAAAATGGAGTTGATGAATGAAAAACTCCGTGTAATAGGCGGGCTGACTCGTCATGACATCCTAAACAAACTGCAAATCATCAATAGCACCGTTTTCTTGGCTAAAAAGAGTGGCGGAAATACCCAGGCTTTGGAGAGGATTAAGAATACTTCTAAGCAAATAAGAAGCATCCTTGAGTTTTCCAGAGATTTCGAAATGCTGGGCGCGGAAGAGCCGAAACACATCGATGTCGGTTGGGCGCTTAGAGAAGCTGTCAGTTTAGCATCAGATCTGAAAGGAATCAGAATCTCAAATGAATGTTCAGGGTTGACCGTTCTGGCTGATTCTCTTCTTAGGGAGCTTTTCCATAATTTAATAGACAATACTTTGAAGTACGGGAAGAAAATCAGTCAGATCCGAGTTAGCTACGAAGACAGGGGTGGGCAGCTTAAACTCGTTTTCGAAGATGATGGAGTGGGGATACCCTCAGAGATGAAACCGAAGCTTTTTACAAGAGGTTTTGGAAAGGGCACTGGTTTGGGCCTTTTCCTTATCAAGAAAATAGTGGAATTTTACGGTTGGCAGGTAGAGGAAGCGGGAACAGAAGGTAAAGGAGCAAGAGTTGACACCAAAACTTGGGAAATAAAGTACCTCACCGTAAAACTTGCTGATAATGCTGCAAATAGGCTTGGAATGAAGAAGAGGTTCGGAAGCCCAACAATCAGCATCCCAGTAAGCATGATCAAGGCAGTCGGAGAACTTGTTACGGTCGATAAATCTTTGGAAGAATTGGAAAATGCTAAGGAGATCGTAGAGTATAAAGAGTAATAAGAATTAGTAGCTATGATGAAAAAGAGGATAACTATCTGCGCTAAGTTTCCTTTAAGTTTTTTTTATCACTATTTTTCAAATGATACAGTTTCCATATATCAACTACATTGAAGAAAGTATAATATCAGTTCCACATCACGTAATATCGGGACAAGGCAACGTGCATCATTGGAGCCTTGTCTTTACTACTGCTCGAGGTGTATTAAAGATTTTTAACTTGGGTATATTTAGCCTCATTCGCTTTCCCGTTTGTAATTTGGTTTTGAACGTTGCTGCTCAAAAGCTAATTTGAATTTATGCGACTTTTTCCGACTTGGCGAACTTTCGGAATCAATAAGGACTCTTTAGGTTTTTGGAACGCCAAAATACTTCCTCGTACTTCCTTATACTTCCTTGTACTTCCTTGTCCTTTTGTGTACTTTTGTGTACTCAACCTGCAAACGATTTAAACCCTGCCTCAAAAAAGCAACCCAAAACAACCAGAACAAAAATTAGGAAAGAAATAACACTCGAAAATTCCCACTCTGAAATAAAGACCTAATTAGCAAACTTTTCTGCACTTATTAGCACTTTTTTGCACTTTTACACACTTTTACACACTTAACCTGCAAACAATTCAAGCCCTAAACCAAAAAAGCAACTTAAAAAAAGCTTTTCAAAAAACAACACGAAAAATCATTTTTGTATATTTTTCCCACACAATTATGCAGTGCCATGAGAAGATACAAAGCTAAACCCAAATAGTACTTGACTAAAAAGACGCCGGCTAAATACATACTTTAACTTGTGTATTTAGGATAGACTTTTTGTCTTTAAATGGCTTTTTATAACCTGTGGGTCAATATTTGATATTTAAAGCTCAATTATCGCCTAGACCTTATAATTTCTGGAAAGAAGAAAAATACTTCATCACCAACAACAATAAGCAAATTCCAAGAAACGAGCAACCTCTAAGTTGTTTAGGGGATGAACAATAACGAACAACCGAAAAGAAAAACATTTACCTTAATACACACTTTAAATTTAACTTGGTATCGTAAGCGAGTGAGGATGGATTAATCGTGCGTATCGTTATTCGGATTGGCGGCTCAGTAGTAGCGTCACCAGTTAATACTGAATTAATGAGCAAATACGTTGACCTGATAAAAACCGTGAAGTCTCAAGGCCACGAGGTTGCGGTAGTGCTTGGTGGCGGAGCATTGGCAAGAGAATTCATACGTATAGCGAAAGATTTGGGGTTGGATATGCAGGCGCAGGATGAGGTTGCCATTTCTGTTTCACGACTGTTTGCTCAGCTCTTCCTCAAAAGGCTAGGCGAAGCTGGTTGCAGTAAAGTGGCTATAACGCTTGATGACGCAGCTGAATGCCTAAGTGAAGGGAAGATTGTTGTGATGGGCGGCTTAAAGCCTGGAATCACTACTGACGCAGTTGCAGCGCTAGTTGCTGAACGGATCAACGCTGATTTGCTGGTTAAAGGCACAGACCAAGAGGGCATTTACGATAAAGACCCGAGGAAGCATGCGGATGCGGTTAAGCTTGATCATTTAGGTTTTGATGATTTGCCTAAGATTTTTGAACACAGCGAGCATAAGGCTGGGATTCATCAGATTATTGATCCTGAAGCCGTTAAGGTTTTGAAGCGGCGGCGGTTGAAGTTGATTGTTGTTAACGGTTTTAAGCCAGAGAATATTTTGGCAGCGGTGAAAGGCGAGAACGTAGGCACAGTGATAAGTTAAATTCATTTTTTAGTTTTTACCTTATAGGCAACAGGGGAACTGTTGGAGGTGAAGGTTTTAGTAGCGCTTTTTTTAAGTTTTACCTATGGTAAAGTTTGACTAGTGAGATTGTGGTCACGAGGAAGGGACAGGTAACCATACCTGTGGAAATACGGAGAAAATTCGGCATAGAAGCAGGCTCCAAAGTAGAGATTGTAGAGCAAGACGGCATGATTGTGATAAGGAAGCGCCCGAGCATCTTTGATCTGGCGGGAAGCGGTGCTGGAAAGGGCAATGTTGCTGACTTAAAGCGTATGCTAGACCAAATGAGGGACGAGGTGTCATAGCTAAATCAGGCAATACTGCAAACTAACCAAGATCAACGCAATTTGTTGATCAAATTTTAGAATACGTGGCATCTTTGCAGTCGCTTTAACAGCCGTATGCGCCGTTTCTCATGTAAATACCTGAATAAATAAATACACGCATTATCTAACAGACGGAAAGCATATGGATTGAAAGCTATGCCAACACTCGTCGAAGCAGTAAACCTGCAAAAAACTTACATGCTTGGAAAAGTCCCAGTGGAGGCACTCCGAGGAGTAAACCTCAAAGTTGAAGCTGGAGACTTCGTTTCCATACTCGGACCATCCGGAAGCGGCAAATCAACGATGCTGAACCTAATCGGCGCATTAGACAAGCCAACCTCAGGCACACTGCTAATCGACGGCGTTGACATCTCTAAGCTAAACGATAACCAACTAGCTGATTTGCGTCGGCGAATCGGTTTTGTTTTCCAATTTTTTAATTTAATACCAAGATTAACCGCACAAGACAACGTTGAATTATCAATGGCTATTGCGGATATGAATAAAGCAGAAAGAAGAAAAAGAGCAATAGAACTTCTTGAAACCGTAGGCTTGAAAGACCGAGTAAATCATAAGCCCGCTGAACTTAGCGGTGGACAGCAGCAACGAGTCGCAATTGCACGCGCTCTAGCAAACAACCCCAAATTTCTCCTGCTAGATGAGCCTACTGGAAATATTGATTCCAAAACGGCAAGTGAAGTTCTGGGCTTAATCAAGAAGTTGAATGTTGAAAACAACGTTAGCATCATCATGGTTACTCATGACCAACATTTGGCCAGAGAAGCAAAAAGAACAGCGCAAATGTTTGATGGTCAAATAACATCCGAAGTGGTGAATCAAGAGTGAAAACAATAGATATTTTCGGTTATTCTTTCAGCGCAATTAAACTCCGCAAGCTCAGAGCAGCATTAACCATTTTAGGCGTAGTCATAGGCATCGCCGCCATAGTGGCGCTGCTCTCTATCACCCAGGGTTTGCAGGCAACTATAACTACCCAGCTTCAAAAAGGACTATCAACAAACACATTAATTGTTACTCCAGGCCAAAGCGTTTTAGGACAAGCCACTAGCGGCAGCGGTAGTGGTGTTGGTGGTTCTGGTGCAGGCGGACGAGGCTTCAATTTAGGCGGTTCCAGCTCAAGTTCTGGCTTCAACTTGTACGTCAATTATACTCAAAAAATTGACGCTTTATCGCCAGAAATAGAAGGCTCATTCGCTGTGATACAACAGTCAGGCTATGTTAACGCTGGCGGTGTCAATAGTTCAGTTACTATTTACGGTGTTGATTTTGCCCAGTATGCTCAGCAGTACAGCAAAACTTTTGTGGCTGCGTCCGGAACCATACCGTTGAGCCCCACTGACAACGAGACAGTTGTTGGAACACTCGTAAATGATCCTGGACAAAACGGCACATTACTCTTCGGCGCAGGCGATGACATTGGCATCGTATGGACTAATGGTACAACGCTTCCGGTGGTAAACGAAACCTATACAGCGCAAGTTTCAGCGGTGCTTCAAAAAATCGGTGGTTTCGGCGTTGGGGGGCCTTCAGATACAGGCGTTTACATTCCGTTAAGCCAGGCTGAGAGCTTTTTTGGAACAGACCAGTGTTCCATGATAATCGTTCAGTTAAAAAGCAGCAATAACGCGACGGTCACAAATGTTTCTAAGGCTATAACTAATTACTTTGGCAATCAAGTTACCTTTATATCGGCAACGGCGGTTCTAAGCTTGCTCTCAACCGTTTTTGGTACGATACAGTTGTTCCTCGGCGGAATCGCAGCTATTTCCCTGTTAGTGGCAGGCATTGCGATAATGAATATAATGATAGTGTCGTTGATTGAGCGCACACGGGAAATTGGCATACTTAAAGCGTTAGGTATGAAAAGCCGAACCGTACTAACCATTTTCCTTGGCGAATCAGTTATAATCGGCTTAATCGGCGCATTTGTGGGAATAGCTTTAGGCTGGGTCTTAGCAAACGTTGTTGCGGAGGTTTTAGCTTCAGGAGCCTTCGGCGGAACCGGATTCAGAGTAACACCACTGTTGACTCCCGAGGTTTTTTTGGGCGCGTTAGGTTTCGGTATAGGAGTCAGCGTAATCTTCGCGTTGTACCCAGCGTGGCGTGCGTCTAAGCTTAAGCCCGTAGAAGCTTTAAGATACGAATAGCAAATACAATTAGCAGAGGCGTCCCCGCGTGAAACGGTTATACCCTGATCAGCCAATCGTAGGCATCGGCGCAGTAATAATCAATGAAGGCAAGATTGCTCTCATAAAACGGGGAAACGAACCAAGCAAAGGAAAATGGACCATTCCAGGTGGCCTGGTTGAGCTTGGCGAAACCCTTGAGCAAGCAGTTATCCGAGAAACCAAAGAGGAAACTGGCCTTGACGTTGAAAACCCAAGCTTAATTGACGTGGTCAGCAACGTTGACTTGGACGAGAAGGGCAAAGTAAAATACCATTACGTAATCATCGACTACTTCGTGCATGTAAAAAACGGGACCGCTCAGGCTGCAAGCGACGCCGTGGAGCTGCGTTGGGTGCCGTTTAATGAAGTGGAAGATTACGATTTGACAACGTCATTTCGGCTTTTCTTTAGGCATAACAGGGAAAAATTGGGAAATGATAATGAATCAGTAAAGAAACTAAAATAATATGCTTCTGTAGAGATAGCTTATCGGCTTAGGGTTGATTGTTTATGCGGTCATTTATCAATTTATTTATAATTTTGCCTTTCAAGTCTGAATCGTTTTTATTATTAACAAAGTTTATTTTGCTAAGTTTCTCTTTCTGAAAATCTTAAATCTGCATAGCATAGCAATAGCCTCTATCGGTAAGCATAGTTGGATACAAAGACAGGGAAAAATATAAAATATTAGATGCTCTTATAATGCTGTTGAAAGGAGTGGGGCATTCACTTTGTCCCAAGTTGAAAACAGGTTAAAGCGACTTTTCAAGATTCAAGAGCTTCCAAACGTAGCAATTATTATATGGATGGTATGTCTCTTCTTAGGGTTTGGTGTATTCTCTAATTTTATTGATGGCGAGAGTCTGACGTATAATCTGTTGCAAGGAGCCTTTATTTCGCTATTCACTGGGGGAGTGCTGTACGGAGTAATGAGTTTAATTCGGCGACGAAAATGTTAGATGTACACTGTAATTAAGGAGGAAAGTTAGGGTAGCTCTTATTACTCGCAGTATTTAGCAAAGTTTCCAGAGTACATTACAAGGTCTTAAGATGTACTCAGTAAGGTCTAATTATCAATTGAAAGGGTCTAAGTATCAATTTATCTTTTGAAAAGACCCATATATCAGAATCATGCAAAAAAGTAGAAATTAGCTACCTCATTACGTGTTGAAGTATGTTGGTGAGACTGCTTTGTCGAATCTTCCGATGTTTTCAGTTGCTTCTCTCCTATGTAAGAAGAACGTTCGAAAAGCATAATCGAACAAACCCCGACTACCTTCTATCACCTAATTCACTCTTAAGTGGTTGGACAACTTATAGGATTTTGGCGGCTTTGAATTGGCGGGTGACGCTTTCTAATTTTTCTCCTATGATGTTGATGTTGTCGATGTTGCCTATGCCTTTTTCGTTTGCTTTCATTATGTGTTTTATTTTGTGAGGGTCAAATCCCATAACGCGGCAACCTGTAGCGTCTGTAGCGACTACATCTTTACCCGCGATGATAAGGTTCATCTGAACGGGTGTGCCGTTACTTGGTCCTCTGCCTTCCATCGCTACGAAACCGTCTATCACAGTTAACGCAGGTCTGATGACGCTTGTTATGTCGACGACCACTTTGCTTATGCCTTTGAGGTGGTATTTGTATTTCATCTTGTCGGGAAGTAGCCCAAATAGGTTTTTCATGCCAAGCGTCACACCCGTCTGCATGTGTGTCTTGAGTTTGGCAGCGCTGATTATAGCCGATTCTGTTACTATGCGTGGAACCGTGATACTGTCTAAGGTTTCGCCGTTTGCGATTTGTAATGTGACTTTGTCTTCGACGTGCCGAAGGTTGAGACATTCAACTCCGTTGCGCTCGCACATTTCCTTCATTCCTGTGGCTTGAAAGGCTTCGTCAGCGTTAGTCATGGTGGCGTCAGATTCTACAACGTATGGCTTAACCGTCAATTGTGCAAGTTTTCGCAGTATGGCTTCCACCACAATGGGGTCTGTTGTGGCGCCTGTGTCCCAAGTTTTAGTTGTGATAAAGTTAACTTTGATAAGTACCTTGTCCTTCCCCTGAAGAGCAGTTTTATAGTCAATCAGATCTAAGGCCTTAAAAACGGGCTCATAGCCTCGTTCTCCTTTTACGATCGCTACCTCTGAAAACGGCATAAGAGATCTCAAAAAGGAATTAACGGTGCCCCCATTTAAACGAATCTGCGCGTACTCTAATAGTTTTTTAGTAAAAAACAACGCCTTCAACTTAGATCTAACTTATCGTGAATACTGCATAATGTTTTTAAGAATGGCGTGTTTAATTGCAAAATATACTGATTAGACAGGCGAAAGTCTGGTAGTTTAGACATTTATCAGGAGCATTTGAAGATGCAATATAGAACAGTACCAAAAAACGGCGATAGGTTGTCAGTTCTAGGATTTGGGTGCATGAGGTTACCCTTAAAGGGAAAAAACATCGATGAAGAACGCGCAATAAAACAAATCCGCTATGCAATCGACAACGGCGTGAATTACGTTGACTCTGCTCCACCATATCACAATGGCGAAAGCGAAAAATTGCTTGGCAAAGCTCTATTAGGCGGCTACCGCAAAAAAGTGAAGATCGCCACTAAACTTACGCCTTTTCTGCTAAATAAAGCCGAAGACATGGATAAAATGCTAAACGCACAACTGCAGAAACTCCAAACAGACCACATTGACTATTACCTCCTACACGGACTCGAAGAAGAATCTTGGAAAAAACTGCAAGGCTTCGGCGCTTTAGAATTTTTAGAAAAAGCGAAAGCTGATGGAAAAATCATCAACATGGGTTTCTCATTTCACGGAAGCCGTAAAACCTTCAAAGAAATCATTGATGCTAATGACTGGATGATGTGTCAAATACTATATAATTTTCTAGATGAAAAATTGCAGGCTGGAACTGGGGGTCTAAAGTATGCTGCTTCAAAGAAGCTTGCGGTTATGGTTATGGAGCCGCTTAGAGGCGGGACATTAACTGGTAGGCTTCCAGACGAAGTTAAGCAATTGTATGATAACGCTAAAATTCAAAGATCTCCAGCTGAATGGGGTCTTCGCTGGGTCTGGAATCATCCACAAGTAACGGTTGCTCTTTCAGGAATGAACGATGAAAAACAGGTTGCCGAAAACATTAAAATTGCTGAGACTGCACTGCCAAGCGCAATGAAAGCTAAGGAACTATCATTAATCAAAAATGTAGCTAAAACTTATAGGCGTCTCATGAAGGTTCCATGTACAGGCTGCCAATATTGTATGCCTTGTCCTTCCGGAGTGAATATTCCTAGCAACTTCAGAATTTATAATGATTATTACATGTTCGGCGAACAAGAAAAATCACGTGCAATGTATGCAATGATGTTGATGGGTGGCCTGAGCGGCAAACGGTCTGATGCTTCATTATGTAAAGAATGCAAAAAATGTATGGAACGTTGCCCACAGCATATTGCAATTCCTGAACAACTTAAATTGGTGTCAAATGATCTTGGTGGCTCTAAAACAGAGGCGATACTTGCCATGCGAAAAAGCGGGCATCCACAGAACCCAGCGAAACCTACATGAACAAAGCGTGTTTGAGGAAAATTAATAAAATGCTTTATCCAACTGTTATGTCTCGGAGCATTTAGAAAGGAGGCAGAAATTGTTGGTGGATATTATATGGCATGGGCACGCGTGCTTTGAGGTGAGGGGGCAGAATTCTACAATTGTGTTTGACCCCTTTGGAGGAATCGGCATACCTGAGCCAAAGGCAAAGGCTGACATCGTCCTGTGCAGCCACAGCCACGGGGATCACAACAACGTAAGACCAGTCCTCAAAGAGGGAGGAGTTGTCCTAGAAGGCTTTGTGGGCGCAAAGGAGGTTAAAGACATTCCCGTGAAGGGCGTGGCAACCCAACACGACGCTACTGGCGGAAGCCAAAGAGGGAAAAACAGCGTATACGCCGTCCAGCTTGACGACCTCAAGCTGTGTCACCTAGGAGACCTAGGCCACGACCTGACCCCCGAGCAGGCGAAGGAGATAGGCAAGGTAGATGTCTTGTTCACACCAGTTGCGGGAGGAGCCACTATAGGGCCTGATGTAGCATGGTCGGTTATCACCAAATTAGATCCGAAAATCATTATACCGATGCATTACAACACTGGGCTCTCAGGGGCATCATCATGGCTCCCCAGGGTGATGCCTATCTCTCTCGATGAATTTCTGAAGGGGAAGAAGAACGTTGAGAAAACCAAAGGTCAGAGCCTCAGCGTCACAAAAGAGAGTTTACCCAAGGAACAGAAGATTGTAGTGCCAAGACTTCCTGCATAGTTCGTGCGCTAACAAATCCTTCAGTTAACGTATTGATCGATCGTTCACTGCGTCAAGTGCGTTTCTACTTCATCTTCAGCGTTGTCTGCCTTCATGAATACGGGTACATTCGCCGTACCCGTCGCTAGATAGCTTGAGAGTAGCCATTTCTCTGGCACAAACTCTAAAGTCTTCTCGAGAATAATCTCGTCGATTATGAAGGTATTGCTGATCAGACCTGAGTGTGAAAAGAAGAAACCTTGTTAACCCTGCTTTGGAATCACCGTTTTCCATGTGACGTTTGGAATAGAGTGCGGAATATGTGATTGCCTAAAGGAAAGCTCGGAGTAGCTCCAAAAACCCACATAATGCCTTTTTTATTTTAAATAAACCCTGACCACTTTTTGTTTTTTGACTTTTAAGCTGAACGACGCAAAAATAAGGGAATAATTATGTCAAAGATTAATTTTAGCAACTGCTTCGTCAAAAGTAGGAGCACATGCGAACCATTCTTTTAAGGTTAGCTTAGGTTTCTCTTGTATGTCAAAAGATATTTCGAAAGGTGTTCTATGAATAAGTATCTCTTCTCTTTCAAAAACTAATGAGAAATCTTCAATAAACCTTGCCCAGTAAGTGTTAATCGTGCCTATCTGACCAGCGTAGTACATGGGTATTCTTTCATTATTAGGGTCAGATGAGCGGAAACGTGGAGGAAGTATTTTTCCATCAATTAGCAACTGAGTTTTCTGCTTCAACGGCACTACAATCGAATCTGGATTAGCACCCTTCCGCGCATGCTCTAAGAAAGCTTTCCATATATCATCTACTGACAACACACCTTTCTTACGTGCATTAATGTTGATGCCAGCGTAACTGTTAAGACCAGTGATTACGGTTTTATATTCTTCTTCAACAAAATAACGTGCCATTTCATCTGGTAAATATGGATTTTCGACAGAGTCTTCTCGCAAATTAAAAACACCGCCGATTTGAACAGGTTTCACGTTGCGTGAAGTATAATTAATTGTTTCTAAAAATTCTCCGTCAGTCTTATTAACCGCCCTTGGTGCACGCTCATATTTATAAAAAACCGCAGGCATCTTTTCATCAGTAAAAATATGTCTCTTATCTGCAAGCACTGAGCCCATTTCTGCGCTGTTATATTCAGCAAAAAAACTTTTTTTAAAATCTTCAAGTAATTCTTGTGAACTTTTCAATTTAATACCCTCGAGAGAGATTTTACTATGGGCTTGTAAAAATAAATCTTGTGGTGTAGATGCTTATCGAAGCATCAGACGCGCTGCCTTGTCCCGATATTACGTGTTGAAGTAGGTTGATGAGACTGCTTTGTCTGCTCTTCCGAGGTTTTCGCTATTCTCCCTTTTATAGCGGGGTAGGGTATCAATTTTGTTGATAAATTTCACCAGCTAAATTGAATGATCTGATTGTTTAGCGTGAGGGCTTCAAATCTCATAGTCATGATGCCATTTTCTTGAGTGACCTCAACCCCCACAGGAACACGATGATTGCAAGTACGCTGATGACGATGAACCCCTCTAAAATTCCGATGTTTAGAAAATTGCCGGCGAATAATGCGCGAGCAGCATTAACTGTGTACGAGAATGGGTTAATCTTCGCAAGATCCTGAAGCCAGATAGGCGCAAGCGCGAGAGGAAGGATAATCCCCGATAACAGAGAAACAGGCAGGGCTATTGTGTTCAACGTAGGAGCGAGGGGATCTTCAATTTTGTAAATTAGAGCGAAACCGTATGAAATTGATGCCATAGTAATTCCGATCAAAGCGTATAGCAATAGGGAAAGCAAAAATCCGTATACATTTACATTCAGCCCAAAGGGAATAGCGACTAATGTAATTAAAATGCATTGAAGAAGAAGGACGATTGCATCCCTCAGAACCCTGCCTAAAAGGATTGCTGGGCGTTTCACTGGTGTTACTAAAAATCGTTCTATAACTCCCGTTCTAATATCATCAATAAGTGAAAATCCAACGAACGCTGTGCCGAAGAGTGCTTGCAGAACCAAAAGTCCGGGAATGAAAATATCTACTGTTTTTCCAGCGGGCAGTCCGGGAACTCCGCCGAGCGCGTTTAGAAGCGGCATAAACAGGAGCAGGTACATAAGGGGCTGGAACATGCTTACGAAAACAAAAACGGGACTTCTGAGCGTATGCTGCATGTTGCGGATAAACATCAGTTTGGTGTCGTGTAGCATTTTCATTTTCATTTTCTTTCATCCTCCCTTAGTGAACGACCTGTGTACTTTAGGAAGACATCATCTAGACTCGGCCTGGACAGCGTTACGGTTTGCGCCTCCAAGTTTCTTGCGTCGAGTGAGCGCAGGAGGTCAGGCATCATTCTCTCTCCATCTTTAATGTTTAGATAGACTGAATTGTTATTAGTTTGGATTCTCTCTACCTGAATCTTCTCCTTTAACAAAGTTTCAGCATTGCAAGCGGTTTCCTCTGATAGAAAACTAAAAACTATCGTATCGCCGCCAACGGAGCTTTTTAGCTCCCCCGGCGTTCCAGTCACAATAATTTTTCCGTTATCTATAATTGCTATTGTGTCACAGAGCTTGTCAGCTTCATCCATGTATTGAGTAGTTAAAAAGATGGTGACGCCCCCAGCTTTCAGTTTTTTTATTTCTCCCCACAGATATGCTCTACTTTGCGGATCAAGACCTGATGTTGGCTCATCGAGAAGAAGCAGTTGTGGATGGTGAATCATCCCAAGCGCAATATCTAAACGGCGCTTTTGGCCACCAGAATAGGACGAGGCTGGCCTCTCTATGAATGAGTTCATCTGGAAACGCTCCGCGAATTCGGCCGCGTATTTCTTTGCTGTCAAAGTATCCAAACCGTATAGTTGAGCTTGGAGGACTAGGTTCTCAACACCTGTAGAACTCAGATCTGCTCCGCCTGCTTGACTCACGCATCCAACGTTCTGTCTAATCTGTTCCTGCTGTTCTGCTAAGTCATATCCAAGAACCTTGGCTTCCCCGCCAGTCGGACACAGCAATGTGGAAAGCATTTTCTGTGTGGTAGACTTGCCAGCGCCATTTGGACCGAGAAAACCGAAGATTTCCCCTTTCCTAACAGTGAGATCTATACCCTTAACTGCCTCTACCTCTTTTTTTCCGCCCCTCTCTTTAGAAATGAAAGTCTTTTGAAGCCCTTTTGTCTCAATTACCAAATCTCCAATCATGTTGAGTCACCTATGAATAATGCATCTAATTTCATCACCATGAAAAATGATAAACTCATCTTTTCGATTTCGCCTATCGATATCAAATTATAAATTTTATTCGCCAAAACCCAAACCTTCCTGAGCCCTTACAAAAGAGACCTATATAAGAATTCTTATACATGCCAGCAGGCTGCCATGTCCCGATATTATGCTTTATGCAGTCCTTAACTGTGCGCTTGCCTTGAATGCTCCTTGAAATGTACGTCTTAATTTCAGAAGCGAGCGATTATCATGAGGCTTTCAGTTGTCCGTGATGCCTCTGTCTTTAAGCCATGTTTTTATCTTTTCGTTGATTTGATCTCGAACTTCTCGGAATTTGGCTAATTTTTCCTCTTCTGTTCCTTGAAATGCTGCTGGGTCTTCGAAGGGCCAGTACATTCTAGTGGATACACCTGGTATGGTGGGGCAAGTCTTTTCTGCTTTCGGACATACTGTTATAACTATCCCGAAATGTATCTTTCCAAGATACTGCGTCAAATCCTTTGGATACTGGTCACTCAGGTCATAGCCCAGTTCTCGCATCACCTTGATGGTGTAGGGGTGGATGGGTTGAGGTTCGAAGCCTGCACTGTAAACCTCGAAATAATTACCCGCATATTTCCTCAGAAATGCTTCAGCCATTTGGCTTCGTGCCGAATTTCGTGTGCATAGAAAAATGACTTTGGTCTTTTCCAAGTCTGATCACAACATCACTTCAGTATTGGCGGACGTGCTTTAATTGGTTTCTGAGAAATAAATTCTTGGAATTTTTCAAGCCGCACCCAGACGAGTGACCCCGCAAAAGCCCGATTGGATGGTTACCCTTTTGGGCGAAAAATGGTTGTGCATGTTTTTTCAGCGTTCATCCCAGCAATCGCAATCTTTGCCTTGAACTCTGAATTCCTTAAGTTGCATCTTTCTTGGACCCATCCTTTTGGAGAAGATTGTCGATCAGCTCCAAGTCTTCTTCACCCTCTCCATGTTACGGCAGGGGCACAGCAGTTTCTTGAAGCCTAACTGTTTCTCTCAAGTACAAATGTAATTGATGTTGAAGTGGATTTGGGATTTGAACCCGCGTTTGAACCCTTTGGTCTATAGTTAGCTATGGTTTCTTTTGCAACATGTTAGGCCGGAGTCAGGCGATTCTTTTTTTGAGAATTGCAGTAGCGCCTGCTAGAAAAACAAGAGTGAACAACGATAACGCAGCTACATCAATAGCGTAAATGCCAGTAACTGCTGAATTGAAAATGCAGCTCCTCAGGGCTTCAATAGAGCATGTAAGTGGGAGAAAACGGGCGACGACTCCAACTGAAAAGGATAAGTCCCTAAAGCGATGAAAGTTCCTGAAAGGAAGGTCATTGGAAATCTCACGAAGTTGGTGTACATCTACAAAAACGGAGTTGAAAACCCATTTTCTCTAAAATTAAAAGAGGTACTTTACCCAACTATGTCTTTCCAGAGGAGATCTAACTTTGGAAGATGCTCAAATCAGAATTAGCCGACAACTTCACAATTCGAAGAACATAAATATATCAATATTTAAATATACCAATATAGGATCAATGTTTTTAGGATGGCGCTCGTAATGAAAAAACCTTACCGAATGCTTGTCATGCTTATTCCCCTATTCCTGATCTTATTTTCGTTTTACCCTATGCAGCCAAGTTTTATCTTCGCTAGTTCTTCCCCAGATAACTGGCCAATGTTTCATCATGATTTAACTCACACTGGCTACTCAACCAGTACACCTACAGCAACTTCCGCCGTTCAACTATGGAACTACACAACCCGAACACCCGTAGGCTCTTCTCCCGCAGTTGCTAATGGCTACGTTTACATACCATCTGATGATGGGAATCTTTATTGCCTTAACGCTTTGACCAGCACAAAAATATGGAACTACACAACCCAAGGACCAATAGGCTCTTCACCCGCAGTTGCTAATGGCTACGTTTACGTAGGTTCTTATGACCACAATATTTATTGCCTTAACGCTTCTACCGGCGCTAAAGTGTGGAATTTCACAACCGGAAATACTGTGGAGTCTTCTCCCGCAGTTACTGGTGGCTACGTCTACGTAGGGTCTTGGGACGGCAATATTTATTGCCTTAACGCTTTAACTGGCGCAAAAGTATGGAACTACACAACTGGAGGTCTCGTGGAGTCTTCTCCCGCAGTTGCCGGTGGCTACGTCTACGTGGGGTCTGCAAACAATAACGTTTATTGTCTTGATGCTTCAACTGGGGCAAAAATATGGAACTACACAACTGGAGGTCTCGTGGAGTCTTCTCCCGCAGGTGCTAATGGTTACATCTACATAGGATCCGAAGACGGCAACGTTTATTGTCTTAATGCTTCAACTGGCATAAAAGTGTGGAACTTCGCAACTGGAGGGATAGGGGACTCTTCGCCCGCAGTTGCTGATGGTTACATCTACATAGGATCTGAAGGCAATAATAGTGTTTATTGTCTTGATGCTTCAACTGGGGCAAAAATATGGAATTACACAACTGGAGGCTTGGTGGACTCCTCTCCTGCAGTTGCAGGCGGCTATATCTACGTGGGATCGTGGGACCACAACGTATATTGTTTTGACGCAGCCACAGGTGTAAAAATATGGAACTACACAACTGGAGGCGGGGTCAGTTCTTCACCTGCAATAGTTGGTGGCTATGTTTACGTAGGTTCTTGGGACCATAACGTGTATGCTTTCGGCGCACGCACTCAGCCGGCGATGTCTTTTCCAGCAGAAATTATCTATCCAGCAGCTGCCATAATCGCTGTTGTAGTGATAATTGCCATGGCGCTAATTCTTAGAAAAAGAAAACACTAAACAACTACTCCTAATCTCTCACTTAGTGTGAGCCGCTTTGCTGGACTACCCTTTTTGGGAAAGAAAAACTTGTACCCGTTTTAAGGAAGGGCGCAGTTCGCTAAAAGAACCGGAGAAAAAGGGCAATTCTTGTTTGGATTTTGAGGATACAATGGATTTTCTGAGACTGAGAGCAGACGCAGTAAAAGGAACGCTTAACTGAACCTTAAGCGGCTTTAAATTAACAAAAATCGTTATTGTTCATTATCAATTTTCAAATCAGCAAACCGCTCGATAATCCACTCTTTAATTTCATCCCTTGTATGACGGAAGGCCACAATCCTTTCTTCTTCGCTTCCCTCTACTTCGGAAGGATCATCGAAGGGGTGCTGGAAATAATGTTTTGCTTTAGGTAATTTTGAGGCAATCAATTCAGGTCTGCCCATAACTATCGGTGAAGAGCAAATGGCACAATTTATCTTTGAACTGCTACGGCAAACTGATACAACCAAGTCGATATCGACTTCTTTGAAATTATCGAGGCTTTTAGAATATTGCCCAGAAATATCTATCCCTATCTCATCCATAACCTTAATGGCCAATGGATTCACCTGCGTAGGATTCGTACCAGCACTAAAAACCTCATACTCATCGCCATAAAGGTGTCTAAGCAGACCTTCAGCTATCTGAGATCGAGCAGAATTATGAGTGCACAAGAACAAGACTTTAGTTTTAGCCATTAGACCCATCCCAAACAATTCTTTTGAAATATAAAAACATCGTCGATATACTCTCTATAGCAATAGGTTATTTTACCTTTTCAAGCAGTCCAGAAAGAAAAAACTTCTAACTTCTCTTTCTCAAACTGCTTCTTCAAGATGACCTTGACTTCGTCTTCATCCAAATTAAAAATACCCTTTTTATCTTTGTGCAAGGGAATTCCTGTTTCTCTCAGCCTTTCGCCTTTGGGAAAGTCAAGAAAGATATAGTAGCGCCTTTCATGAAGCATTATAATTCTTAATGTCGTTAGTTCCTTGTTGGGAGAAAAGCCGTTTTGCTCAAGAATATAAACGATTGAGCTTGGTTTCTTTTCGCTGACTAAGCGTTTGAATTCTTCCCAGCTTCTAACTCTTACGTGACCCTCATTCATGAGTTTGACCTTTTTCATTTTTGTTTATTGCTGGTTTGGGATTTTCTCATTTCTCGAATTAGCTCTCTTGTTTCTTTTTTCGATGGGTGTGTTATGGCGCCAGCGGGGCATATGGCATCGCATCCATTGCATAGAACCACGCAATTGTAAGGGTTTTTGACTACTGGTCTCTTTTTTCCTTCCTTTTCTTCCAATGTATAGGTACCAAGCTTGCAATAATCCACGCATTTTCCGCAGCTTACGCATTTTTCATAGTCTATCATTGGAAACCAGAGTATATTGCTTCGGGGAATTCCGTGCCAAGTTTCTTCAGACATCTTTTTGCTGCCTTACATGCTTGTTATATAAATTCACATCCATAGCAACTTTTAAATATTGTTATTGACTTTAAAGTAAATCATGTCCGCAAAAGTGGAAAATCAGAATCGATTCAAATCAATAGTTTTCCATGCGCTCTCCGATCCGATCAGACTTGAGATACTTTCATTTTTGCGAGACGGCGAAAAGTGTGTATGCGAAATCGTTCCGCATTTAAACCTCATTCAACCGCTAGTTTCGCGCCACTTAAAAATCCTCAAAGACGCCGGAATAGTAAGGTGCAGAAAGGATGGAACCAAACGAATGTACTCGATTGTTGACCAAAGAATTTACGATGTTGCCGATGGCTTAACGTCAGAACTTGTGGATGCTCTTACGAAAGAGGTTTTTGAGCATATGACATGCAGCTAGAAGAAGATGGACGATTTGGAGACAGACAAAACAGTTACGAAAACTGCCAAAAAGGATTGCAACAGATGCTTTGCATACGCATCTGATCTTAAAGCGGAAGCGGAAAACCTGCGTGCGCACTTTAAATGTGTGATTAAAAAAGGAGATTTGATTTTATGAAAGAAGAAAAAATTAAGAAACTCGTTAGAAACCGATACGCCAAAGTCGCCAAAACCAGCGGCTCTTGTTGCGCCTCGCCTATTAGCTGTTGCTCGGCTCCAACCAGTAAGGAAGTGAGCAGTATGATAGGTTACAGTGAAGATGAGATGACTGCCGTTCCTGAGGGGGCAAATCTGGGTCTTGGCTGTGGCAATCCAACTGCTATGGCGTCGCTGAAAGAAGGCGAGACAGTTCTTGACCTAGGTGCAGGGGCAGGCTTTGACTGCTTCTTAGCCGCCAACAAAGTGGGCAAGAGGGGCAAAGTGATAGGAGTAGACATGACTCCTGAAATGATTGACAAGGCAAGAGCGAACGCGAGAAAAGGAAAATACACAAACGTCGAATTCAGACTTGGAGAAATCGAGAACCTTCCAGCCGCAGATAACTCAGTTGATGTCATAATCTCAAACTGCGTAATCAATCTCTCGCCAAACAAGAAGCGGGTTTTTGAAGAAGCCTTCAGAGTCCTATCTCCCAAGGGGCGATTGATTGTTTCGGACATAGTTCTCTTGAGGGAGCTGCCCGAATCCGTACGCAAAAACGTTGAAGCCTACGCCGGATGCATCTCAGGAGCAGAAATCAAAGACAAATACATTGAACTGATACGAAAAGCAGGCTTCCAAGAAGTAAAAATTATTGAAGAAAAGACGTATCCGCTCGAATACATCATAAGCGAATCCGCAACCCAAGAAATCGTCAAGAGTTTGGATATGTCGCTAGAAGAAGTAAAGGAAGCAGCAAACTCGGTGGTAAGCGTAAAAGTATCTGCAGAGAAAACAAACTAGGGCATCGCGCTCCGATCACTTTGGCTTTGGCGCCAACGGGCGATTATCCAAGGTGTTTTTACGGCTTATTTTGAATATCTACAAGTTTTCATCGTCAAAAAATAGGTCCTCGGAATCCTTATTATCGCCAGAATCACCTATTTCGTCGAATCTCAAAGTACCACATTTTCCACAAACAGACAGATCTTCATCATTTCGTGTTCAAAGTACTTACAAAGCCACAAAAAGTACTCCTCTTACAGTTAGCCACTTTATAGCTTCTGTGACCCCTCTTGACTTTTATGGACTATTATAGAATTATTGACTATTACAGACTCAACCTGCAAACAATTCAAACCACAAACCAAAAACCAACCCAAAACAACTAGAACAAAATTTAGTCTGCCATTAAATTTTCTCACTCGAACTCCTAAGGACGGCGGCAGAGAGAAAAATAATCGAAAAAACGTTGCTGAGCCAAGTCGAAAGGGGCATTTAGTCAAGCGTATTTTTCTAAGGTTGCTTTTACTTCTTGGGCGATGTCTTTGGAAATTGGTTGTATCGCGTTTTGGGAGGCTTTCCAGATTTCTATGCCAACAAAGTTATCGTCTTTGTCAACATCGACATAAATGTCTTCGCCTAGCATACGTGTGTCTATAATTTTTGTTTTCTTCAGCTTGATATATAGAATATCAGCACTTCGGTCGTATTCGACTTTTATTTGATTTTCGCCCAGACGTTACTTTTGAGTTTAGATTCAATTATTTCTTGAGCAGATGATGTTATAAAAGTTGTTATAACCCTTTCCTGATCCTCTTCACACGCATAAACTACAAGCAGATGTTTTCCATTAAGTTTCTTGAAAGCGACGTAAGCAGCTGAAGACAAATCGTAAAAAGAAAGAGAAGGCTCCAATATGGCATCCAAAATTACATTTTCACTTATGCCTCTCTCAGCAGCGCGATTTTTTCCATGATTAGTATGGTTCATGGCTTGAATGGTTTATTGGATTTTTTTTCACGACAAAAGTTAAGAGGTGCTTTAGAATCACTAAATAGTAAAAAGGATGCATGTTAAATTGCAAACCAAAACCGAACATCCTTATGTTGAAATCAACCCAAAAGTTTGCAACGGCTCTCCAGTAATAGTGGGTACGCGCATAAGAATAGTGGACATAGCCATCGAGTATGAATACATGAATTGCACACCAGACGACATAGTTAACGCTCATCCACACCTAAAACTGGAACAAATACACGACGCGTTGTCATATTATTATGAACATCGATCTGAAATTGATAAAAAAATAAGAGAAGACGAGGAATTCGTCCAGAAACTCCGCCAAACTCAAAAGGCAGATGACTAATCATCCCTACGAGAAGCCTAAGGATTTACGTTGATGAAAGCGTCAACGTCGCAGTCGCAGAAGGGCTCAAAAGAAGAGGAATAATCGCGTTCTCCGCTAAAGACCTGGGCAAGTTAGGAGTGACCGATGAAGAACAGTTAGAAAACGCAATCCGGAATAAAGCAGTAATTTTCACCCATGATGCAGATTTCCTTAGAATAGCAGCTAACAAGAACCATTTTGGCATAGTTTATGTGCGTCAGCGAAAACTGTCAATAGGTGAATGTATAAAGAAACTTAAAGTGATAGCTGAAACTACACGCCAAGAAGAAATTTGCAACAAAGTCATCTTCCTATAATAATCCAATCTTAATTTTTAACCTTATAATTCCGTTTCACATTCTTTGTTCTTATTATTCCCATAGCATAATTAATTTTTCTGTGAGGTTTAGGAGGCTATTCAATGTTTGAAGCGTTGGAAACGTCACTTACGGAAAACCAGACTGCACCTCAACACACATTGGAATTAGAACAGCAAACTTGTTTGAATAGTTGACTGACCCCATCGGAGCCAGCAATTTACATGTAGTTCTCATAGCTAAAATGTGCATTCGTACTCTGTCGTGTGCTGAAAATTTTGTCTCCACCTACACAATAACAGGTGAAAAAGGCTTTATTGTGCACAAACCAAAAGTACCCATCCATCTTACCCGTTCAATTTAGTTCATATCTTTAAAGAACAGTCTTGTCTCCCCCATCGTTTTGATGTCTAAAGCTCTTACGCGTGCTACTATGGGGAAGTCGCCTACGACTTTGCCAAGTGTGAGGCAGTGGTGGGGCGGCAGGTCGCGGGCGATTGAGCGCACTGTTTCTGCATCCACGCGGGCGGCTCGGCTAACAACATCTAGGTCGTGTTCGTTGGTGAAGTTGAAGAGGAAAATGTTGTCGGCTTGGCGATAAATGGTTTCTTGTATCGTATCAGGCTGGTTTGTGATGAACGTGGTGAAAATGCCGAAGTGCCGCATGCGCGTTACGATGTCATCCCAGTAAGTTTCACGCAAATAGAGATGTGCTTCTTCAGCGAAGAGAAAAATTGCTTTCAGCTTCCAATTCGACAAGGAATCAACGAGTTTTCCAAGAGCGTATTCGACTACGATTTGGCGGTCGATGTTCGAGGTGTTTTTCAGGTTTATAACGATGGCGCCGCCTTGGTCCTTAGCTTTCAAGATGCTCTCATCCAGCAGCGTTGCCTCGCCTGGGCAGTCGGTGAAGAAGCCTGAGTTAGCAAGGGAGTGGAAGCGTGAAGCTAACGCGTCGCGGACATGCTGGTTGCAGTTTAAATCGCGAATCGCCTCGCCCAGCTCTTGCATGTTTAATTTTCCTTTTTCTTTAAGCATCTTCCATATCCGACGGAATTCACGCGCTGAAGTCCCAGGCAGGTGCAGTGCGTTTACTAGTATGCCCATTACGGTGTTTAGGTGAAGCTGTTCAAGGGCTACTTTGAAGTTCTGCCCTGGGGTTAAAGTGTGGATTTTGTCATAGTACATGTTTCTTTTGCCATCATTACTCATGCCTAGACTCGTGTATTCGCCGTTTAAGTCGAAGATGACGACGGTTGCCCTATAACCGACGAGGTTAACCATCAGGAGCTTAGATAAATGGGATTTGCCGCAGCCCTTCTTGCCCGTTATAATGTTTAACGTTCCATCTATTGCTGAAGCGTCAATCGTTAAGAGGGAGGAGTCTTTGGTGCCGCCCAAAATTATGGGAAGTTTACCGTCGATTTTTGCCAGCTTCATAAGCATTGGAATGGATAATTTTTTGATTGTGGATTGGGAACGGCTGGGAAGCCAACTGCTGCTTGGGCTCAGCATTTCGTTTTCCAAGGTTGCTCTTATCTTGCAGATTAGGAGGCTGGCGTCTTGAATGTAAGTGATGTGGGGGGCGATTTCCATGGGATCGATGTCTTCGCCTTGGAGAGGTTCGCCTCCGTCTGGAAGCGTTCGCAAAAGCTCCTCAAGTACGCCGGGGACGACTGCGAATTGTACGTCGATGACTTGTGCGATTAAGGCTTTAGCGGCGTCTTGGTCTTCGACTAGTAGGTAGTCGCCTTTTTCGACGCTTTCGGTTGGGAAACTAATGATTTGCAGGATGTTGCCCTCTTTTTTGTAGAGTTTCATGCGTAGATTTCCCCCTTGCTGAATGGCCCGAAAAGCAGTTTGTGCATGTCTGGGCGGTTGATTATTTGTATGCCGTGCTTGCGGGTTATGAAGTGTTTGATGGCTAAGACTTCGTTGGCGGTGAAGGTACAGAGGATATGCGAGAGCCGCAAGGTTTCGGGGTAGCTTTGAGTGTACAGGTCGTTGCCGATTAGTTTCTGTATGGCAGCCATTCTCTGCTCTACAGGCGTTTCTTTATCAATATCTAAGCGGAAAGCGAGATTTGCCTTGTTGAGTCGTGCCACGTAAACGTCGCCTAGCAGTACTATTGGCGATTTGAAGTGTATCCCTGTGGTTTCAAGCAGATATGGCGGGTCATGATTTGGAAGCTGCTCGGTTATCAGGATACCGTTAGCTCTAAGCGTTGTAGCTTTAGAGAAGGCAAGTACGGTGCTGTTGTTTCTTCTCGCGTAACTTAGAATTTCCCTGAGACGCTGGACCGGCGTATCTATGGTGCCTGAAATTAAGGAGCCGTCAAAGAGGATAATGCCGTGGTTTACGGTTTTGGCGAGCATTGTTTGCAGCCATCGCTCCAGCAGGCTTGCGAGACGCGTGGGCATTTGCATGATGTTTGGTGCCGCTTGGTGGCTGGCTCCGTAGCTGGTGCTGAAGTAAGCGTGTTCAAGCGTGTTGTAAACGGCGTTTTTGTTTTCTTCTGTTATGTGGAATATGAATGGCCCGAGGCGCGTGTACTTGTATGCTCGGTTTTGTTTCCATGTGGTTGCTCCTCGGACGGCAATTATCATGCCGGTGGCTGTTTCGCCGATTTTTATGGTTGAGGTATCTACGGCGGCGATTAAGGTTTCTTGGTGGTCTGGTTTTATGGGGATTGGTTCTGGTTTGAGCTGTATGCTGGAGGGGTATTGCTCGGTTGTGTTTAGTTGTTGAAAGGTTTGTGGGTTTAGCTGGAAGGGTTGGTGTTGCGCTTGCTTGAGCGAGTAGAGGCTTTGTTCTAGGAAGCGCTGTGGGAGTGTTGTGTCTATGGTTGGTTGTGGAAAGTTATATTTCTCAGTAATTGTATATTGTTCAATCACCATGATTCACCAATATGCAATAATTATTGGTGAAATATTTAAATATTGTGCATGCGCATCTTGCACAATACAATATGCAATAGGTGAAGACTTGACAGAAAAACAGCAAAAACCACCAATACGCGTAAAAATAAAAATCGGCGACATAGAATTCGAAATCGAATCCCAAGAAGACCAAATCCAAAACACCGTAGACAAAATACTCGCCACAGTCACCGAACGCCTAAAAAACACAAACCTCGCCCAAATAGCAGAACGCCCAGCCCCACCACCCAGAGCAGAAACATGCAAAGGCATAATCCAAAAACTCTGGGAAGAAAACTGGTTCAACGAACCAAAAGGCCTCGACGAAGTCCACACTGAATTGGCCAGACGAGGATTCCACTACGACCGCACAGCCGTAGCACATGCACTAGTTGACCTCGTCAAAGAAAACATACTAACACGCATCGGAAAACCACGCCGATACCAATACGCACAAAAAAGACCGCCAACATAACAAGTGGAAAAAAATCTCCAGCTGTTGCCAAATTTTAATTAGCAATTTTGCATAACGCAGTTTCATGCAAGTCACCGATTTAGTGCGCTACAATCATGTTGTTCGTGAATTCTATCTTGATGTTATGGAAGTTGCCTTGGAGTGAAGTAGTTAAGCCGAGAGGGGCAAGTTTTGATTCGATGCGGAACGTGTTTTGCATTTAACCCTCGTTGAGGACATGGATAAACTATATTATCCCAGCCCGTTTCAGTCAGTGGGTTGACCCAGACTTTGACGCTTCCAAGGATATGGACGCCTTGAAGAAGTACATGTAGCATGTGAAAGATGCGACCGAAAGCTACCTGAGAGAGCTTTTAGCTGAAGAATTAAACAGGCAAATAGTAGTCCCCTGGGGCGACAAACCAGGGACACGCATCAGCATCGAAACGGCTTTTGCCAAATTGTCATGGTCATAGAAGACATGGTTCATTATGGCGAATTATCCGCACGCGCTAAAACTTCCATGACGCTTTAAGCTGGACAACGACACAAAAGCGTCATTGCAGCCTGCTGAATACTGGATGCGAGTTCAGCGTAGACTGTCTCGGGATCACCATATTTGTTCAAGTACCTGAACGCGCCGAGATTCAGTGCTTTGGCTGCCACCTCCTCTCGTCCTTTTCCTGTGAAAAGTATGAATGGGAGGCTTTTTGTAATCTTTTTTAATTCTTCGAGAAACTGGAGCCCGTTTTTTCCAGGCATTTCATAATCTGAAACAACAACATTATAATGAAATTGCTTCAGATTCTCAAATGCTTCATTAACGGAGGTAGCCGTTTCAACCTTAATGTTGCCCTCCATTTCCAAAATTTGCTTGGAAACCTTCAAGAAACAGTCGTCGTCATCGACATGCAAAACTCTCAAGAAACATTCAGTATCAGTTAACTGCAACTCGACCATTGGCCGAAAAACTGTCTTAGCCATTATGCATGTCGGTTCAGGTTTGATTGTTACTGTTACGTCTTGGTTTCTCTGTAGTTGTGTTGTACTGTTCATTTGTTGCACTCTACTACATAAATCAGCTATCGTAAGTCTCAATATATATCTTATTTTAAGATTCGATATATTCCTAAAACCGATATATGTCCAGAATATAACCCAACAAGCAGACGGATAGGTCCAGCTAAGAAAGAGGGAACGGCTGTCTTTGATTGACGACTATTGCGAAGTATCCGTCTCTTGAGCGCGGCGTCCAATTCGTCATAGCGTTAATAATTGCAGAAGCATTTGTAATTAAAGCAAAAGAAAACCTGCATTGCTAACCACCTAAATTTCCTAAGTTTTAAATACCAATTTTTTATATAATGCATATCATGCAAGTTAAAGATTTAATTTTCTATAATCATGCTGTTCGTGGGCTTTATTTTGATGCTATGGCGAAGTTGCCTTGGGCGGCGGTTGTCGAGCCTCGAGACTTGAGTTTTGATTCTATGCGTAACGTGTTTTTGCATTTAACCCTTGTTGAGGACCGGTGGATAAGCTATATTATTCCGGGCAAGTTCAAGGAGTGGGTTGACATGGACTTTGACGCTTTCAAGGATATGGACGCCTTGAAGAAGTACATGGAGCACGTGAAAGATGCGACCGAAAGCTACCTGAGAGAGCTTTTAGCTGAGGAATTAAACAGGCAAATAGTAGTCCCCTGGGGCGACAAACCAGGGACACGCATCAGCGTCGAAACGGCTCTTTGCCACATTGTCATGGAAGACATGATTCACTACGGCGAATTATCAGCCGCTCTATGGCAGATGAACCTTGAAGCGCCGTACCTTGGTTTTTGGCGCTACAAACACATGCATCCATAAATTAGAAAAGGTTTATAGCATAATTTGTCCATTATATCCATGTGATTTTAAGGTTTAATTGTAAGTGGAGGTGAAATTTTGCCTGATATTGTTGACACTGCCGTTGCTTCGGGCATGTTTAACACGCTTGTAACAGCTGTAAAAGCAGCAGGTTTAGTTGACACCCTGAAAAGTCCTGGTCCATTCACGGTTTTTGCGCCTACTGATGAAGCATTCGCTAAATTGCCCAAAGGCGAACTCGACATGCTCCTCAAGGACATTCCGAAGTTGAAGGAAATCTTGACTTTCCATGTGGTTGATGGGAAGTTAATAGCTTCAGATTTGGCTAAACATGAGTATTTGCAGGCGCTTCAGGGAGGAGAATTAAGGATAGACGCGTCACGTTGGCACATGCATAGACACATGAAAGTTAACGGTGCAAACATCGTCAAACCAGACATAGCCGTGGATAATGGAGTTTGCCATGCCATAGACAAAGTGCTAATGCCCAAAATGGCAGTTGTAGGCGAACAAACTAAGTAAAGAGTAAAGCCCTGCAATTGTGAACAGGACATAGCGCTATAACAATTTTGAATAGAATACCCTATTTTTTATGAAAAAAAGTTTTTCATGCCACTTCAATTAACGATTGCGTTATAAACTTTAAAATAATTAGCTTTAATATTCTTTATAATTTATTTTTTTATCATGAATTTTAATTATTAAACAGTGCTTTCGCTAAACTATTGAGCGTAAAAAAAGAAAGGGTTGGGGTTTAGAGATTTATTTACTAGTTTTCGGGCTTGGTTTTGGTTTCGCCTTTTGCGTCTCCTTAACGGGTTTCATTGGCTCTTCGCAACAGACTATCTCACATGGTTCACAACCGCATGGGTTTTCAACTGTGATTACTAGCCCGCATTCTTCACATTTGTATTTGTCGCCTTTTTTATTTGCCAAAAATTAACACCTGCCTTAAAATATCGCTATATTATATTGTGATAAACGTTCTAATAAAAATATCCAAAATTATGTAATCAGCTTTGGCTGAACCTTGCTGGGCGGTTCCAGCAAATAAACAATTCCTAACCATTTTTGTTATCAAGTTACAAAAATTCAAGAAAATGCTTTCTTTGAATTAAAGCAACTTAACTTCGCCGAAGCCATCGCATTCTTGACATACTGTACCCCTGCGAGAAAATCGGTAATCTTTGCCTCTGCCTGAACAAGACGAGCAAATTTCAGCTGGACCGTCCGGGAACAAGCGCCGACCTGTTCCATCGCATCTTTCGCATCTTGCGCCCATCGGGGAATCAGTTTGATTTATGCCTGTCCCGTTACAAATTTTGCATCTGACTTGCCTGTACCTAAACTGAATATTTTCAAGAGAGGCATCCATTGTTGCTCTCAATTGGATTCGCCAGAAATAGTAAATCACAAGATTCACTATTAAATTTTATTAACCTATAATTTTAATCCCAACTCAAAAGTGCAACAGCATTTTACAGCTCTTGCCTTATTCTCTTTGCCATCTCATCAAGCTTGGCTCTTTCAACTTCTTTGAGCTCGCTAAAACCCAGTAGTTTCTGCCCCTCGAACCTTGGAACCACATGCACATGTGTGTGGCATATGTCTTGGCCTGCTGCTTTGCCGTTCTGCTGGATAATGCTTATGCCGTCTGCGTGGGTGGCTTTTTTGACAGCTATGGAAATTCTTTTGGAGACCTTGTGAACGTTGCTGAGCTCGGTCTCTGGAGTCTCAAAAATGTCTACGTAATGAGCTTTTGGAATGACTAAGGTGTGTCCCATGTTTAATGGGCGTATGTCAAGGAAAGCCACTACCGATTCGTCCTCGTAAATGATGCTTGCTGGCACTTGCTTACGTACTATTTTGCAGAATATGCAAGATTCATCAAAGCTCAAACCGAGTCACCGTTAAACTATTAGCGCTTGTGCAATCAGTTTATATGTTAAGGCAACTTCATATTTCTTTCAGTAAAACCAGAGGTTAAAAAAATGACTGAGTTAGAAGATAAAGTACGCCAAGAAGTAGGCAAAGTGCAAGACCCAGAAACAGGACAAACATTCGATGAAATGCAAATGATTCAAAGCGTGAAAGAAACTGAACCAGGCACAGTCACCGTAGAATTCATACCAACAAGCCCATTCTGCCCCATAGCGTTCAAACTTGCAGCAGACATCAAAGCCGCTGCAAAATCAGTTCCAGGCATAAAAAAAGCAGTAGTTTACTGTCGCGGCCATGCGATGGAACAGCAAATCAACGAAATGACAAATAAACAATAAAGATAATTTTTCTTCAGTTCTTTTTTCAATTTTTAAAAGAAAGCAAAAAAGTTTGGGTTATCTGATGAATCCGCAGTTTCTATTGTGTGATTCTTCGCTGTCCATAGAGTCACTATAGTCTCTGAAGCCTGTGTGTAGCTTCGCTCGAATTTCAAAGCGCAGTCTAGAAACATTTTTTGCATAACGCTTTATCATCATAAAAATATTGTTGAAGTTCATCTGCCTAGCAATCGCCAAGAAAGCAAACATACCGATTACTGCTAACATGTAGATTGGATTGATTAAAACGGCTATTAATCCGACCGTTCCAAGCAGAGCAAGATAAATGATGCTTCTCACTTTTCGCATATTTATCACCGAAACTGCATTAGTGGAAGTTGCTTAAAGGTTTTTTGACCCGAAAAATTGACTGTTTTATCTAAAAATTGACCGAAAAAATAATCCGACTATAAATTTATGCAATAATTGGAAAATGGGTTTATTTTAAGCCTTTGGAAGAAATTAAGCGTTTTAGCAGCCAATTTCTACTTCATTCTGGTGAACGCCCAGGTGCCAATTATCATCATAATCAAATCAAATAAGGCAATAATTCCAATGTCAAACCATAAAGATTGAATCTGAAAAGGTGTCCATGCTGCACCCAAAATAACGTTTCTTAACGCGTCAACACCGTAAGTTAATGGGTTTAATCTTGAGGCGATTTGCAGCCAGGTTGGAATACTTGCTCCTCTAAGGGGGAAAAGAGCACCGCTGAGGAAGAACAAAGGAAGGTTAATGAAGCTCTGTATGGTGCCGAAGCCTTCCAAACTTCCCATGAAGCTGGCTAGCGTTAAGCCTATGCTGACCAAGCCAAAGGTGATGAGCAGCATGATGGGCAAGAGTTCGAGGAACGTAAATATGTTAAGCTTTATCCCTAACAGTAGACCAAGAACGAAAACGATTATCCCTTGAATTACGGCGTCGGTGCTGTCACCTATCATCTTACCTATGAAGACCCATGTGCGCGAAATGGGTGCAACCAGTATTTCTTTCATAAAGCCAAATTCTCTGTCCCAGAGTACGGAAATTCCCATGAACATGGAAGTGAAAAGCAGGGTTTGCCCTATTATGCCTGGGAAAATGTACTGTAGATAATTCAGTCCTGCATATGGAAGAACCAAACGGACGCCCTCCCCGAATATAAATAGCCAAAGTAAGGGCGTGACGAAACTGCTGACTATTCTGACTCGGTCTCTCAGGTAACGTTTGACTTCTCGAAGCCAAAGAGTGTAGAAGCCCCTGATTTCAGTCATCTCGCAGCCGCTCTCCTCCGTGCCTCGGCTAAGCCATGAAGTTCCTTGGTTGCGTCTGGGCGTATGGTTCTGCCTGTATAGTGCAAGAATACGTCCTCAAGGTTTGGCTCGCGTAAACGGATGGATTCAACGTATATTTTGTTTTGAGTCGCCATATCCACTATCCTCGGAAGCAAGCTTTTTCCGTTTTGCACCGTGATTTCTAACGCATCATCGACCATCTGAGTTTTCTGAAGCCCCATTTTCTCAGTTATGATCGAGAGAAGAGCTTCAAGATTGTCTGCTTTAACTGTTATCACGTCGCCTTCGAGGGTTTCTTTCAATTTAGAAGAAGTGTCAAGAGCTATGATTTTTCCGTAATCCATTATGGCGATGCGGTCAGAAAGCCTATCAGCCTCATCCATATAATGCGTAGTTAAGACCACAGTTATGTCGTGGGCTTCTTTCAAGTCTCGGATGTATCTCCAAACGTGATCTCTAGTTTGTGGGTCAAGCCCTATCGTAGGTTCATCCAAAAAAAGAACCTTAGGATAATGAATAAGCCCTCGGGCAAGTTCCAATCTGCGCCTCATCCCGCCGGAATAAGTTCGCGTAAGATCGTCAGCCCTTTCGTCTAGCTCAACTAATTTCAGAACGCTATTGATTCGGTCGTTCTGTTCGCTTGTTGGAACTCCGTAAAGGTTGGCGTGCATGAGGAGATTTTCTCGTCCAGTCATTCTGTCGTCAACGCTTGGATCTTGAAAAACTATGCCTATCGATTTTCGCACCTGCATAGCTTCCTTAACAATGTCAAAGCCGTTGACCTTGGCGGTCCCGGAAGAGGGTTTCAGCATGGTGCAAAGCATAGATATGCGGGTGGTTTTTCCGGCACCGTTGGGGCCAAGCAAGCCGAAGATTTCGCCAGACTCAACAGTAATATTCAGCCTATCAACGGCCGTGAACGAGCCAAACTTCTTTGTTAATTGGTTAGTCTCGATAACGTTGCCCATTTTTGCCACACTACGAACAGACTACAGAACTGTTTTTAAAAACGCAACACGGATATAATGGTTTTGCTGGAACAATTCGATAATGTTGAAAGCTAAAAAATACTTCTTTATTTCGCTGAGTCTAAGAAAAACGCCAAAAACAAGCAATGATGAAGATTGACAAAGAAATCTACACAAACTGAGGTTCCGTAACATTAAATTTCTACTTTTACCATAACATTAATTTGGTGATTTTATGCCGGAAATGAATTTTGAAGGAACAGCAACTTGGAAAGGCGGAATAGAATGCCAACTCTCGGTTAAGGGCAAGGAAATCGTTACGGTCAGTCCACCACCGATGTTTGGAGGAAAAGAGGGCTACTGTGTACCTGAAGACATTTTCGCCGCTGCGTTAGCCTCATGCATGAACACGCTGTTTTTGTTGATTGCTAAAAATAGCCAGTTAGGGCTTAAAAACTTGGAAACAAAAGCGATTGTTAAAATGAACATCGAAGGCATGGAGAAGTTGATTTTTACAGACGTGCACTTTAATATGAACGTTGGTTTGGAATCCGATAATGACCGCGAACGTAAAAAAGCTAACACTGTATATGGAATGGCGCAGAAGATTTGTCCAATACGACAATCTTGGGGCGAAGATGTTCCGATAAGCTTTGAACTTAACTTTAAGTAGGCTTTGAATAATTTACTTCCATTTTTCTTTTTTAGTTTTTGAAAACCATCATGTGCAAGATACTAACAATTGAACAAGAGAACACGCATTAGCCTTAAATACAGAGGCTTTTTCTATTTGCAGTCGGTGGCACCGTTAAGCATGTACTCTCAAATCGCGGTTGAACTTAAAGACGCAACAAAACGCTACAACGAAATAGTAGCAGTAAACAAACTTAATCTCACCATAAGTACAGGTGAAATCTTCGGGCTTTTGGGACCTAACGGTTCAGGAAAATCAACTACCCTTAAAATGCTAGTGGGTTTAGTCCAACCTACCGCTGGATCAGTTAACGTTTTAGGATTAGATGTTCAAAAACAGCCAGTGGAAGTTAAGCGGCTTGTTGGTTATGTTCCAGAATCACCGAACATTTACGAGTTTTTAACTGGTATCGAGTATCTTGATTTCATAGCTGACATTTACGGTGTGCCGACGGCTGAGAAGAAACAGCGGATAACCGAGTACCTCAAAGCTCTTCAGCTTGAAGGACGAGAAGGCGACATGATAAACAGTTACTCGGATGGCATGAAAAAGAAAATCAGTTTAATCTCAGCCTTTTTGCACAAGCCTAAACTCTTAATTCTTGACGAGCCGCTTAACGCTTTAGACCCTCGTTCTGCTAGAATAGTTAAAGAGTTCCTGTACGAGCTTAAAACGCAAGGCGTAACCACAATAATGTCAACGCATGTTCTTGAAATTGCCCAGGCGTTATGCGACCGAATAGGCATAATGTATCAAGGACAATTATTAGCTCTCGGCAACATGGATGAGTTAAGAAAAACAGCCAGCTTACCAGGCTCGGGGTTGGAAGATATTTTCTTGAGGTTAACTGGAACTGACGATTTAAGAGCTGTCGTTGAGGAACTCATGAAATGAACTGGAAGAACGTTGTCTTCCTTGTGCGGGTCGAACGTAAATCTGGCAGGCTAATCAGGGGAATAAAAGCCACCAGATATAGGGAAAACGGCTTCCTCGCTTATTGGCCCTACTGGACAGCCGTAATCATCGGTGTACTGTCAGGTTTACTGGCTAACTATTTTGTGTCCCAGATTTATTCAAATGGAGCAGTTCCTAACCTGCCTTCATTAAAAGATGGAACACTCAACGTTTTCGTTATTTTACCAACAATTATTTTAGTTTTCAGTTTAGTATTCACCTTGCTGCAGCAAATTCAGCTCAGCGGCGTCAAGGCATCAACTCAGGTAATGTATTGGCTGCCAGTAACATGGGAAGAGCATACTGTCGGTTCCATCTTTGCTAACTTACTCGGTTTCCCGCTTGCAGTTGTACTTGGCTTAGCAGCTGGAGTAGTTACCTTCTCAATTCCTAACGGTTTAATTCTTCAGGCACTGCTAACTATGCTGGCTTTGTTTGCGGCGGCTTTCTTGGCAAGTGCCACAACGGAAAGCCTGAGAATTCTGCAAGTGCGCTTTATTGGTGCGGTTTACAAGTCAAGCGGCAGAGCAGCTGTATGGGTGAGATTTATCGGTTCAATATTGTTCTTCATCATTTTTTACATCTTGTATTTCTATGTAACTTCAGGATTACAATCATTCCTTACGAACCTAACGCACGCTCAGAGCGCTCTTTGGTACGTGCCTTTCGTGTGGCTAGCCCTAACTATCTCCTACATTTTCAAAGGGTTGTTTTTGCAAGGCGCCCTATTCGTAAGCTTATCAGCATTGTTCATTGCGGGCTTGTATTACCTTGCTGTATGGTTGAACACTCAGTTTGGGCTTTACGAGCCTCCGGCAATAACGGTTCAAAAAAGCGGCATCTACGCGCCGAAAACTGGCATTTTAGGCAGAATAGGCTTTTCTACTGTTGAAGCAGCCATAATCCGAAAGGATTTAAAAGCGTTCACTAGGCGTCGAGAGTTGATTCCTATTTTTATCTTGCCGATAATTATAATTATTTTACCTCTCTTGGAATCACAAGGTATAATCAACGGGGGTGCATCAACAGCTACCCCAATTTTGGTTGGAGTGATTTTTCTGTTACCTGCTGCATCTATGGCTATGCTGTTAGGAGAGATTTTGATAGGTGAAGAAGGACAAGCGGTATGGAGAATTTACGCTTCACCGATTTCACCCAAGAACCTGGTTAAAAGCAAATATTTCTTTGTAACACTCTTTTCAACCATTATTTTACTAGCGGCTGGAATTGTTGGAATTGCATTTTACCATCCTTCTCTACGAGAGACTATTATAGCTTTCATTGAAGCCTTTTTCGTAATTTTGGCTGTAAGCTCGATTTCACTTTCTATCGGCTTCAAAGGAGCTGACTTCTCACAAACCCGTAGAGCAAGAATGGTGCGTCAAGAATGGACATATGTAAGTTTCATTGTCTGCGCCATTGCTGGAGCCGCGGTACTGGCGCCTCTGGTACCGTATGTGATAGCTTCCCTCGCTCCATCTTTTATTCTTGGTTTAACAGCTAGTTCATTTAACCTTGCCATTTCCGTTATCATCAGTGGAGTCATTTCTTTAATCATTACCGCAGTTTTCTATCGGATAAATATTGGCAGTGCACAAGACCTTTTGAGAAAAGCTGAGGTTTAAAAGAAATGGGCTTAAGCAACTTAGCCTTTGCCTATTTTCACTGTAGGTGAACAGTCAAATTTAAAAGCATATAGCGAGACAACGTTAACTTGGCTGTGTGATGCTGTGGGTAATGAGGGGAAGGGAACGATATTTAGGCGAAAAGACGATAGATACCTGCTTTATCTGCCTGTTCGCGTGGTAGATGACAGCATGTTTCCATTAAAGTGTAATAGTTCAATGCCTGTTAAAGTTAGTTTTAGCCTTAATGATGGCAAGTTGATTGTGGAGAAGTGGAAAGAGCAAAAACCCTAGAATTTTCTGTGAGGCGGTAACTTTTATCTAACAGAGACAGCATTTGTTTTTTTGGTGACATGTTATGAAAGATTTATCTGTAAAGAGCCCAGCGTTTGAATCGGGCAAGCTTATTCCTAAAAAATACACTTGCGACGGACAAGATATCAATCCGCCACTAACAATCGAAGGTACACCTAAAGAAGCGAAAACGCTTGTTTTAATAGTAGATGACCCTGATGCGCCAAGCGGCACGTTTGATCACTGGATTGTCTGGAACATTCCCTCCTCAGATAGTAAGATAGGTGAAAACACTGTGCCAGGAACAGAAGGGATGAACGGCGCAAGACAAATGGGGTATTTTGGTCCTTGTCCACCTTCAGGCACGCATAGATATTTCTTTAAGGTTTACGCTTTGGATACGGAGCTTAGTTTAAGGGTCGGCTCAAAAAAGAAAGATGTCGAAAAAGCCATGCAAGGCCACATTCTAGCTAAGGGCGAATTAATGGGGCTCTACAGCAGGTAAACTTGCCGGGAAAAGTTTCGATGTACGTTGAAGTGTAAGTTCAGGCTTGAAGTTTCTCTTTTTGTTTTATTAGCGATACCTATTCAAATGTTAAGTTGTTTAGTGATTCTTGTAGCGGTTGGTTGGCACCTTTGAACCGCAAATACGTTATATTGGCTGCAGTGTTGCTTATCGTGTTGATTTCTCTATCGCTTTTTTTCACGGCTAACATGTTTAGCAAGCATACTTCAACTAGGCCATTTTATGTTGGCGTTGAATTTGCTTACGGCAATCAATTCAGTCAACTTAAAGCCTTAGTAGATCAAGTTAAAAATTACACAAATCTCTTTGTCATAGGCTCAGTTGGTTTAACATTTAACAGAACAGCCTTGGATGAATCCTGCGATTATCTTTTTAACTCAGGATTAAATTTCATCGTTTTGATCACTAGCTATCCCATGTACAATAGTTCTAACGGTTATCCACCCGATAATACTATTTTTGATTGGATGTATAATGCAACGCAGAAATATGGCGACCGGTTATTGGGCTTCTATAGGTTTGATGAACCTGGCGGAAACCAGTTAGATGATGGAACGTTTATGCTTATCAAAAACAATACTCTCAGTTACGCTGAGGTAGCTAAGGATTATGTTGGGAACCTGTCAAGTTTAGTGAACTATTATGCTACCTTCGGTAATAATACTAGCTTAGGTAGAGCTAAAATATTCACTTCTGACTATGGACTTTACTGGTTCGATTACGACGCTTCATACAGTACTGTTTTCGCCGAGTTCGTTGGAAACCAAAGCAGACAGGGCATTATCGCACTGGCCAGAGGCGCCGCACAATCTTTCAACGAGGATTGGGGAGTTATAGTTACCTGGAAGTATGACCAGCAGCCGTACCTTGAGTCTGGAGACGAATTATATGCTGACCTGTCTCTGGCTTACAGCGCTGGAGCTACTTACTCCATAGTTTTCAGCTACCCTAACATCACCACTTATGGCACTTTAACGGCGGCCCTTTTTGAAGCTTTGCAAAAATTCTGGACTGCCATCCATACCAATCCCGGCAGCTTTCCTTCCAGCCCCGCCGAGGTAGCGTATGTTGTACCTGCAGATTTCGGGTTTGGCTTTCGCAACGCGAAAGATACAATCTGGGGTTTATTCCCAGCTGACAACTACACGTCAACTCAAAAAATATGGGACGACACCCAAGTCTTACTAGCCATATACGGTGACAAATTAAACATTATTTATGATGACCCCGAAATTATTGGGCCAACATTGAACAATTACGTCAAAGTTTTTTACTGGAACCAAACAGTAACTTGATTTTATAAAGTAAAGTACCGGATCGTCGTCTTCTTTAGAAACGCAAATGAACGCAAACAAACGCAGAAAGACGCAGAAACACGCGAATAAACGCAGAAAAACGCAAAACACGCAACCTGTAAACAAAACAAACCCCAAACCAAAAAAAACAAGCCAAAACACAAAAAACAAATTTTAAAAAAAGGCAGTTTAGATAAGCCTTTAAACGTAAGTACAACATTTAAGCAACAAGTCTGCCTATTCATTGAAGTTAGGAGGCGCTCGGGGTATTGGAAGAGAAAGCAAGCAAGTCAAGTCCTAAGCCTATAGTAGGTTTGCCTTCGCTTGATGCGTCGGGGCTAGCTGAGTTTATCCGTTTTGATTGTTGCCCCCGTTACTTTAAACTTCGATTTGAAGGTGACGAGGAGAGTAGCCACAAATGGCCTGAGGCTTTCAAACCGCTAAGTCCCTTGCTGTATGGTGCAGGTAAAAAGATAGAAGAGAAGAAAGTGCAGGAATTAAAAGCAAAAGCTGCTGACTACCGTGACTTAAGCGATTTTAACCCGAAGACAGACGATTGGGAGAGCGCTTGGACAAAAACTCTTCAAACCATAATGGAACTTCTTGAATGCTCACTTTCTGCTAAAACGGAGACCGCGTACAAGCCTGTTTTGATTTATCAAGCCCCTATGAAGGGGCATATTGGCGTGTGGGACATAAAAGGCATAGCTGACCTAATTGGTATATGGCCAAGCAAGAATGGCAAAGTTAAAGTCCGCATTTTTGAAATAAAATCTTCTTGGAAGGAGCAGACGGCTCACCGTATACAAGTTGCAATTTATGTGCTGTTGCTTACCAAAGGCTTAGGTGACTTCTCGTCTAATGTTGATTTTGAAGGATGTGTGATTAACAAAGAATCGGATTTAGAGAAGCTTGACGCTGAAAGTCTTCCGCCCTTTAGACTTGAGCCGCTAATCCAAGATGTTCAAAGACTTCTTAGCGGAAACGGCGAACTTTACCGAATCCACCAAACTGCCCTCTCGGAAGTGGCGTATCAGCTCTCTTGGCGATGTGATAACTGCGGCTTTAACGAATGTTGTGTTGTTCGTGCAATAGAAAAAGAGAGTGTTACACTGCTTAATTTGACTCGAGGGGAGCAGAAGGCACTAAAATGTCATGGGATTTTACGGCTGGAAGACCTAGCAAAGTTAAAGGCGGTGCCTAATTCAGAGGATCAGCGCCCCTACAACTTTAAGAAGATTCCAGCCTTAGACCCGCAAAAAGTCTAGTTGTTGTCTGCTGATCCCGTAGTAGGAGCCAAGCTTGATAAAATAATTCAAAGGGCTCAATTCATGTTATACGGGATACGACCCACTAGTCCATACGTAAATAAGGTTAGAGCGATGCCATGGCTCACAGGCAGTGGTTATGGAAATTTGCCTGAAGATAGCCCCCAGCTTGGTGCAGATACGGCGCTTTCGTTTAAACCTGATGGCATGATCCGAGTGTACTTCCATATTGAATGGGATTACATGCTTGATATTCTTTCTATGATTAGCGCTAGGGTAAGCTGCACACGGTACAGGGGACAATCAATAAGCATATCAAAAATTATCAATAGTCTTCCAGATCAACGAGAAAAATGCTTCGATGAGGAAAAAAACATGCTAGAGGCGTTTTTTGCAGACGTTGCTAAGGCTATTAATGATGTAGCCTTGGAGGTTGGGAGTCCAGATGAGGCTCCGATTCACCTTTACTTCTATACCCGACGCGAGCGGGATCTACTTATGGATGCAGTACGGCGTCAACCTTCTTTAATGACCGCCCGCGCAGTGCGAGACCTTTTGGGTCTTAGGCAAGCAATCGATCAACCTATGTTTTCCATTTTACAAGACGAAATTGTATCAAGAAAAGCTGTGGGGTATCACAGCACAGGGCTTTTGCCTGTTCTTAAGCAATGTAGCTTTTTTGATGTTAACCAATGGGTCGTTAAACGCAAAGATGGATCACTTTTAGATCTACGTTCAGTTTTTCGGGATGGCTTCTTTAACTTTGAACTGCCTTTCACACGAACTCCAACAGGTTCTATTTCATTTATACTTGGACGCGAAGATGTAAGACACAAAGAAGGCTATTATCCTGCGCGCGCCCGTTTTGGAAACCAAATTCCAATTGAATATTTATGGGCTACCAAAGGTCGGCTTGACAGTAGCCAAGGAAAAGGCTTTCTTGAAAAATTTATGATAGAGAAACGTATGTGGTGCGATTACCCACATAAGACGCGAAGAATCAGCGACGAGGATTTAACCCTGCTTGGTGCAAGGCTTTGCTTGGCTCTTGAACATATAGAGCGGTGGCTGACTATACGCAATCGACGCTTAGGCAAAAAACCAATAGATATCCCCAAAATCCCCGAGTTCACATTGGGATATGCAACGCTGGAGAGAAGTTGTAGGGAGTTTTTGGATTTGGAGTATTTTGCCAAGCGCCAAGAATTATATCAGCATTACGTTTTGCTTCCATCCCAGCGGGTAGCCACTGGTCGATCAGTAATTTTTGAATGTTTAAGCGCTGAGGAGGCGGATCGGGATTTTGTAGTTAGAGGCAAAATGATTTATGATGATCTTGGGTTACCAAAATCAGAGTGTATTGTTAATGCTTGCAGAGTCAAGGGATCTGACGATTCAGGCTCTGGCGATTGGATGGTTGCAACTGAAATCAGAGTAAATGAGCAGGGACAGTTCGAGGAAACTAAGCAAAGGTCACCTTCACAAGTAGAAAAATCAGCTCGCGTTATCGTTGAAAAAGTTGATTTAAGAAAAATGGAGCTAACTATTAAAGTGGTCAGTTGGCCCAGCGGCAAAAGTAGGCGTTATAGTACTTGGCATGATCTTCCAACTACTGACAAAGACAAAGCTAGAAATAGTAAACACATGCAGCTCTTTGAAGTGGGACGCAAGTATATTTTAGATGAATTAGCAGATGATATTATTTCGGAGCGGGCAGCTAAATGCCTTGACTACGCAGCCAACAACGAGTTATATTGCTTGCTGGAAGGGTTTTTGGCGGGTACAAACAAACCTTCAGAACGCAGTGGGTTAGCTAAGCAACATGCGAAGGCTTTCTTAGGTTGGGTTGAACACACAATCTTTCCACCTAAACCAGAACAGAACCGTTTCATTGACCACGTTTTTGGCAAGGAACAAGTTGTTATGCTTCAAGGCCCACCGGGCACAGGTAAAACTGAAACTTTACAGTTAGCAGTGCTTGCGCATGTTGCCTCACATAATGCAGTCGGCAGGTGCCATGTGTTGATGGTGGCGCCTACCCATAAGGCGATTCATGAATTTGTTAACAAACTAGCTAAGTCTTGGCGAACTTACAGCAAAGAAGGCGGCAGTGACTTAGCAGATCTTAGAATTTATCGGGTTCTAAATAATGTTGTTTCTTCAGTTAAAGCCATTGACGGAGTGAGATACGTTAATTACAACGAAAATGAAGAGGTAGTTACAGAATTAAAAGATGCTTTATCAAATCAAGATAAGCTAGTTTCTGATTCAACTAGTGCTTTTCCTCTGGTTTTATGTGTAACGCCGCCTGGCTTGTATGGTCTCATGAAAAAAATTGGAGGCAAGGAGCCATCTTGGGACGAAGGCTTCTTTGACTTACTAGTGGTTGATGAAGCAAGTATGATGCGGCTTCCCGAGTTGATTCTTTCAGGCGCATTTGTCAACAAGAATGCTCAGATTCTGGTGGCAGGAGACCACCGGCAGTTGCCGCCAATTCAATCGCATAATTGGGAAAAAGAAGATCGGCGAACCATTGAGGAGATGGCTTCATTCTTATCGGCTATGGATTTCCTTCGTTTACTACGTCAAGAAGACCTAGGGATTGACCATGTTAAATCTCTGCATAAGGCTGATATTCCTACCGAACGGTTAAGCGAAACCCACCGATGTCACCAAGTAGTTGCACAGTTTCTAAGAGAATGGGTATACCACAAAGACGGGATTGATTTTCGTTCTGACCAAACGCAAACTCTATCGTCTGTGGCTCCTTTAACAGAGGGGTTGAAAGTTGTTTTGGAGCCAGAGAATATTTTTGTCCTAGTTGTCCATGACGAGACGGAGAGTTTTCAGTCAAATTTAGTCGAGGCAAAGATTGTCGACGCACTAGTCCGTAGTGGTGTAAAGTCGGAAGGCGTGGGAGTAGTTACTCCGCACAATGCTCAACGAGGAGTGGTCAAGAATTTGCTACTTGACGGCTACGAAAATGTACGGGTTGATACGGTCGAGCGGTATCAAGGCGGAGAAAGCGACTTCATAATCATATCCTCAACTGTAAGCGACCCCGACTACGTACGCACAGAAAGTGACTTCTTGCTAAACTTAAACCGCATAAACGTCGCCATTTCCCGAATGAAAAAGAAACTTGTGATCGTTGCAAGCCGATCAATTTTTGAATTTATGCCTCAAGACGCCAAAGACTACGATAAAGCCCTCCTCTGGAGAGGCATAGCCCAAACCGTAGGCTTCACCGCAAACTCTAACCCAAAATGGAAAGGTTCACTGTCTGACTTTTTAGGGAAAACCGCTCAAAAGGTTGAGGTTGAAGTTTACGCTAAACCCAGCAGTAACGAGATTTAGACGTGCACGATAAATAAGAAGCTTATCAAAATCGCTTAAAATTTTGTGCTGTTGGCTCTGGAATAATTGTTAAATAGTTCGAGGCGGAAGGTGTGAGCAAAGATGAAAAGGGAGCAAATTGCGGGTTACTAACGATTCGCCTCAGGCTTTTGCTGATGGTTCTCTTGAAGACAGAGTTAAAGCTCAGAAGGAATTAGTTGAGAAGCTTAAGGTTCAATGGAAGCTTTTGTGGAGTGAACGCTTCAACGATAAGGTGAGAGCTGAGGGAGTTTCGGTGAGCGATTATGCGTCTTTGAGTGTGGAACAGGGCACCATTATTCACGCAACTAGGGATTTTAAGGCACCAAGTTTTAAGGAGATTCTTGAGAAACATATCGTTGAAAATCTTGATCGTGTCGTTCAACCAGATGTTCATGTCGGAGGCTGGAATAAATTCGTAAAAACCAAAATCACCAGAAATTCGTAAAAACCAAAATCACCAGTCGCGAGCCTCAGAGAAACAAGCGTACTTTGGCGTATGTTCCTAAGAAGCGGGAAGTTCAACAGCCTAAGAAAGGCGGGCGCGGTTGGCTTCACGCAACATGACCGTTTAGCTGTTAAAGTTGTTTTACTTGAAATTTTAAATGTTGTTAAATTCTCTTTAGGCTGAAGGAATAGTGTCCCGTGGGTTGATGCTGTAAGCACATTTTACGCTCAGACTAGTTGATGCTCAATTTCCGAGGCAATTTCAACATAGCAATCAATTGGAGTTTGCGTACGGTTTAGAACTTTAAACCTGCTCTCGAAAGCCGTAACCAAATCGTCTGCCAGCAGCATCTGAAATTCTTTGGACAATGGCTGCATTGTTTCACCAAGAAGAGCTAAGATTTTATTTTCAAGTTCTTTTCTACTTTTCGGGTCTAAACATTCTTTCATAAGTTCTCCTCAAAAACAATACAAACAAAGTAATTTAATTAATTTATTACAACAAAATATGAATCCACAATCAGCTTCAAATTCAACTTTAAACGACCCACCTAACTGGGTTAAGGGTTATCTGCGCAGACATCCTAAGGAACTGGAAAGTAAAGTCAAAGGGTTTCGACGTCGAAGTAGAACCAAATCACCTCATAGAACGCAATGGCTTCAAAACAGTTGAAGTACCCATAAGATATTGAGAAAGAATATGTGAAAAAAACTAAAAATGAAACATGGCGCAACCATTCTAAAAAGAATACTCTTAGAAACCATCCACTAGCTAATACGACAAAAAACCGAGGCATCAGTCAACTCGAAAGGTAACTTAACGAACTGGAAAAACAGCAACCAAAAAAATCGATTAGGTTGTTTACTGTGTTTGTTTACTGTTGTTCTTCGCGTACAACACAAATACCGCAAACTTTGACACAGAGGACGCAAAATCTTATGAACTGAAAACAGATTTTTGAACCGATTATGTGAAAACTCAAGTATAGCTGCATATCAGTTGTTACCAATCAACATTCAGAATGGTTAACTGAACCTTTCACCAATACATTGTAAGGGAAATTTGAAAAGGGCAGAGGATGAATCGTGGTTAAGAAAGAAGTTTTGTTTTGTACAACGCTCATTCTTATAGGCACTATAGACTGGCTAACAACCATCATAGGAATAGTCTTCTTTGGAGCAACAGAAACCAACCCCCTGCTCGGCGGATTAACACAATCAAACATGCTTATCTTCAGCGCCGTAAAACTCTCAGCAGTCATACTTGCAGGACTCATTTTCTACAAAGCCGAAACCAAAACAAAAAGCTCTAACCAGGTTTCACCTTTCGCAAAAAACCTCCTAAACTCAGGATACGTCATATCACTCTTCACACTCGCAGCAGTAGTCACAAACAACATAACCGCAATCGTCAAAGTAGCATAAACACCTATCCGAAAAACCAATTGCCACTGTATATGCTAAATAAGCATCAGTTCAAACTGATGGGCAAGTTTTGGGGGAAAAAATGGATGGAGAGAGTTTGTTTTAACCTAATTGTGCCGGTGATGCATATTTGAACGCTGAAGCTTGTGACGTCAGATATGCTTGAGGATACAGTCAGGGGTTTGTGCCGCCGATGTTTATATTGACGCTGAAGCTTGTGATGTCAGATATGCTTGAGGATACGGTTAGGGTTAGGGTTGCGGCTGTTGATGCTCCGGGCTGGAGGTCTGTGCTTTGTGGGTTCCACGTTACGGTTATTGGCCCATTCGCGCTCGCTGGACTCCAGCCACTCGTCGTCATGTTCAGCGACAGTGAAAGGCCAGTGCTGGTGTTTTTGACGTAGATTGTTTGAGTGGTGGTTCCTCCCGCGGTTAAGGTTCCCCAGTTTATGGAACTCAGGGAAGTGGTGCATGCGCTGTTAGAATACACGGCTAAGCCTGCTGATGTGGTCACTGTACCGGTGGCAGGCACAGTTGTAGATGTGGTGATGGCTGCAAACGTGGTAAGTGCTAAAGCTATTCCAATTATGACTAATGTTACTACTGCGGTTGTTATTGAGAGTTTTCGTTTTGCCATATTTATTTCCACAAATAAAAAAATTGTATATTAAGTCTTAATAAATGTTATTGTGTATGTGAACAACACAAATACTGAACAACACAACACCAACCCAGATACACAAAGCACTATTCCTAGCTCAGTAGCGCGCGAGAGAGATGCATTTTTTGTAATTTTTTGTTCAGATTGTTTTGGGTTGCTTTTTTGAAGCAAAGCTTAAATTGTTTGCTGGCTGCGTACAAGAAAGTACACAAAAGGACAAGGAAGTACGAGGAAGTACAAGGAAGAACAAGGAAGTATTTTCGCGTCTCCCTCAGTATACTAAAAAGGAGGCAATGTTTAGGTTGCCGTTAAGTCAAAGGGTTAGTTTCAAAACGGTGTTGCAGAAGCAGAATCGCCTGCAGGTTCCTAAGCTGGTACGATGGGAGTATAAGCTGGAGTCGTCCGAGGTCTTAAAAGTCACCGTGACTATCGTCGGTTTCTTGGGCGTTAGAGAGAGTTTTTTGGTCAAGATGCAAAAAAATGGGCGGATACGTATTCCAGATTTGACAATGGCCTTGTTGAAGCGGGATCAGCCAAGCCTTGAAGGGTGCGTTATGGAAGTTACCCTTGAACCAGCATAACACATACAATCAATAGACGATAAACATCAAAGCTTTTGATGAAAAAAAGTTCACCCGCACCATTGCGTTGGGATTTGCAACTGCTTTCGGACTTGCTATTTTGATTTTTCCTTTCGTCTGCTTTCTTAATAATCCGCAGCAGTGCTTATTACATTGTAAACATATATGACTCATAAGTGGCAAGGAGGATGCGGAAATATGGCGATAGAGGAAAAAAGCAAAGACGAATATACGACGATTCGACTTCCAAAAGAGCTCATGGACGAAGTAAGAAAGTTGGTAGGCGTCCGAGGCTTCAGAAGCTCATCGGAAGTCGTCAAACAAGCCCTGCGGGAATACTTAGATGAATGTTACCGAAGAGGCATAATTCAATGAATGACCGCAACCTTACGGTTGCGGTATCTTCAGAAAAATTATGGATGCTTAGATTGTTCTATGTAGCGTTTGATTGTTTCAGCATTGACCTGGCCAATTGAACGGTAGAATTTACCT
>JBEKKX010000019.1:0-43952 GCA_050010515.1 Bathyarchaeia archaeon | reverse complement strand
TGCTGGGCACACTGTGGAGACCGCCACTGATAAAGTGGAGGAAGGAGCGGGCCACGGCAGGTCAGTATGCCCCGAATCTCCCGGGCCACACGCGAGCTGCAATGGCAGGTACAATGAGTTCCGACCTCGAAAGGGGAAGGCAATCCCTAAAGCCTGCCGTAGTTGGGATCGAGGGCTGTAACCCGTCCTCGTGAACATGGAATCCCTAGTAATCGCGTGTCATTAGCGCGCGGTGAATACGTCCCTGCTCCTTGCACACACCGCCCGTCGTTCCATCCGAGCGACTCTTGGGTGAGGCGCCGTCCTCTGTGGCGGCATCGAATCTAAGTTTCGTAAGGAGGGAAAAGTCGTAACAAGGTGGCCGTAGGGGAACCTGCGGCCGGATCACCTCCTAAGAAAAAAGCATGAGTAATGCTTAACTGGAGGAGCAAGGAGAACATTAAAAACACACAGGATACGTCAAAGCCCAATAAATCATTAGCAACTATAGCCAAAAACGGGTTACTAAATCTCTTTCTTCTTTTCTAAAAATCCGTTTGGATACAACTAAGCTAACGGTTCCCTTCTCTATTGGGTCTCATCTAAAACCTTGTCTAACTTTATGCTTGTTTCTAGTAGTTTTTTCAATTTAGGGTTATCTGGAAATACCCAAATGATTCGCCTGTTAGATATTACAATCTTGTTTGAGCTTTCCAGATAATTTAGTATTCGCACGAATGTTTGGTATTGTATTTTTCTGGGCAAGCTTTTAAGTAGTTCTTTTTTTGTTGAGTATTCACCGCAGTCTTTTATGGCTTTTTCTACCATTAAAATAGTATCTAATCGAGGTTCATGTTCATAGTTTAATTGGTTCATTTATGCTCTTCCTGCTAGTACTATATCCTAAAAGAATCTTAAGTATATAAGTTTGTATAATTTTAGCTGAAAAAACACCGCAGGGCAAGGAGCTTTGTCTTTGGCTTTATATGAAGATTGGTTTAGAGTTTTTGTTGTTTGGGGGCGAGGTGGCTGTTTGGCTGGTCTACTGTGACAGGTTTCTATGTTTTTGAGTGACTAGTTTCAATGTTGATGCGTGACATATAAACAAAGCCTGAAACAAACTCTGTTCAACCAAATAAACTTGAAACTGTTACAGAACGGCTCAAAAATTTTTTAGTGCCAGCCCGCTTAGGAGCCAACTAGGCAAAACAAGGTTTCGGTTTGTGTTTATAGCCAGGTTCGTTTGGTTTCTTTTATTGAATCGAAGTGTGGGTCGTCTGAAATTATTTTTGCTTGGTTTTTGATGGCGGTGGCGGCGATGATGCAATCGCCTATGGGGACGTTTGTGTGGGTGCTTTTGAGAATGCCTGCTTCTTTGGCGATGGTAGAACTTAAGCCCTCTATCTTTAATCCGCTTGAGTTAATGGCTAAATAGACTCTCTCCGCGGTGGCTTTGCCTCTTCGTGAGTGGATAAACTGGATTGTTTCAAGAATAACTATTGTTGGAATGATTCCATTGGCATTTTGCGTTAAATTCTTCATTTTTAGATTAGCCTTTTGTTGAATTGTTGGATCTTGAAAGTAAAAGAATTCTAAAAGAAAACGGCTATCAAGCACTTCCTTCAAAAACTAATATTCCTCACGCATCTTATCAATTTCTTTCTTAATTTCAGCGATGTCTACTTCCCCAGCAAAAATTCCACACATGTCCTCCAATTTGGGTATTGGCTTGAAAACTACTTGGTTGCCGATGGCTTCGACTGCCAACTCGTCTCCTTCCTTTATGCCTAACTGTTCTCGAATTTTCGCGGGAATAGTAGTCTGCCCTTTTCTTGTAACCTTAACAGTTTTCTGCATTTCGAATCCTTACAGTAATATGAAAGTACTACACTCTTAAAACTTCCTACAAAAAAGAATAGTGCTGATTTAGTCGGTTAATGATTTGGTGTAATCCCATATTTTGTCGCTAACATAATGCAGCGTTTTAACTACAGGTCCTTTCTTGGTGGCTTTGGCGGCTTCCGCGTCCATGAGGCTCTCGCCCAGCGCCAGGGCTTTGCCAAACTTCACATCTACCACAAGCACCAGGTCGCCTTTGCCAAATTCTCCTTCAATGCGCACTATGCCTGGAGCCATAACGTCTGCGCCCTTGCAAACATAAGGGACAGCGCCCATGTCAACAACTATTTTTGGCGCCTTCGCGGTGAACTCGCTGAAGAGCAGCGTGGGCAGAACCTTGTCGCCCGCCTTGAAGAGCAATGGTTTTCCGCCAATAAGGTAAATTGAGCCTACTTCGGATTCAACAACTTCAACGTTTGCTTTAGCGCCGAAAAGCGCGTCTAGGTCAAGTTTCACTTTTGCTTGGGCTTCGGTTAGAACTTGTTTTGCCTCTTTCGCTTTTATGGGGTATCTTCGCTGCTTTGTGGGCATACTGTTTCTCTCTGTAAGTCACTGCAGGCGTTAAATTTAACTTTGCTCTTACATCATGCAGCCGCTTTTTATGAAATGGCGGTCTTTTGAAGATTTTATCCAACCACTTACCCGCATCCACCCCGGGGACCTTTTTCCACTTTTTTACCGAATTTCACCCTTTTCCACCACAACCTAACCCCAAAACAAACCCTAAACCAAAAAATCAACCCAAAACAAACTTTTCAGAAATGGGAGGGAGGGGGTACTATTTACAATTGAAATAACAATGTTAAAAGCATAACTAGAACTACTTGGACTAAAAGCACCAGCTAAATATCGCTTCTAAACCAATCCACACCAAGAACCGCTTCCGCATAGAAAGCTAACTTAACCTAAGCCAGCTAAAAGAACCCAACTCATGCTAGATAAGGTTTAAATGTGGAGAGTTCAAGTATAAAAGAGATAAAGATACATGAGGATTCCAAAATGAGCGAAATGACAACCGAAATCCTTGAACAAAACCTCAGCAAAATCGTACTTGTACGATTGAAAGGCGGAAAAAGCCTCAGGGGAAGACTGAAGGGTTTCGACCAGCACCTAAACCTAGTTCTAGAAGAAACAGAAGACACAACAAACATTGAAAACCAAAAGAGACTGGGACTAATAATCGTCCGAGGAGACAACGTAGTCCTTATTTCACCCTCACCCAGGTGACCGCCATGGGAAAAGGCACACCATCAATGGGCAAACGCCAAGGCCAAACCGTCCACATAAAATGCAGGCGCTGCGGAAGACGCGCATACCACGTACGCCATAAGCGTTGCGCAGCTTGCGGTTACGGAGAAACCACAACCATCCGACATTATACTTGGATGAGAAAGACTCTCCAAAGAGTAAGAGTCGTCTAATCCTCAAGTTCTATCACTTTATTATTAATTTTATTCGTTGCTAAGAAAGAATCTCAAGCAGTTTCTGCCAAACTTTTTCTTAGCTTTTTTCCTTCGCCTCTCTTTCAGGGAACTTTTCCACTATTTCAGCAATTGTGTTCATGTTTCGGGTGGTCGCCTTCAATTTTAGCTTCGCTTCAAGAAAAGGGTTAGGTAGCCCTCCCTCACCGCCACCATGAGTCACACTGAAAACCTCGCCGTCCTTCACTGAAATTATTTGCGCCGTCGATTTCGGAATAGTTAGTGGCAACTTGAGGGGAAACTCCAAGTGCACATCAGCAAGAAACGTTACCAGAAAACTAGTCCCTTCTTTATCATAGCCGTTGAAGGGTTCAAGATTAACTATTGCTTTGAGCTGTGGGATTGTGCGCACAAATGCTGCCACATCGTAGCCCAACAACTCACGAAGTTTGTTCTCTACTTTTCTCTTAATTTCTTTTGGATTTGCCTCGTCGGTTTCGAGGATTACATTGCCGCTTTGTTTGTGTGTCGAAACGTTTTGGTATCCTAAGCAGATGAAGGCTTCTTGCAACTTTGCCTTGGTGACAGTGTAGCCGCCGACGTTAATCGCCCGAAGGAAAACGACAAAACGAGCCATGAAAAAACAGTAATGCTGATAGCTAATAAATCTGCTTTATAAAAAACTAAGAAGTAAGCAGAACGCTTACTCGGTTCCTGAGTTATAGTAGCCTTTGTCTATCTTGACAAAGATTAGTGGACCTTTACTTTGCGCCATCTCACGAGCTTTCCTCAACGCCTCATTAACTACCGTAAAAATTCTTTCTCTGTCGCTTAGGTTTTGAACGCAGTTTTCTCCAAGCTCCATCTTTAATAGATTTTCAGATAAGATTTCGGTTCCACAGATTTCCCCGTTTTTAACCAACGTAGAGACTATGATCTCTTGGAGTTCTTGCTTTTGCTCAATTCTCTTCCATAGTGGTTCAGCGTTAGCGAGAGTTTTTGAAACTTTATTCCACCTGCTAGCGTTCTGGTCGCCTATGAGAAGCCTGACTCGTTCCTTCCATTTTTTGAACCAGATGCCAATCCAAACAGTTAAGAACGCGTCTAGCTCCGATGAATCTTCCTTGAAAATGTTCTCCAACCTTTCAACTAGTTCACATTGGCTTGCCTCTTTCCCCATCAAATCCCAATGAAATTTAAGAAAATTCGTAAAGTCCTGGCAAGCAACCTGCAAAACTTTGCGGTCTGACCCCATAACATCAAGAGCCGAATCCGCTTCTTTCAATTTCTCCCCTATCATCAATTCAACAAAGTTCATACTGATTCCCGCTCCGAAGCCCTCTCCAATATTGATTAAAGATCAAGCTTTTAATTAAACTTTATTTTTTCGGCGATATATAACTGAGTAAGTCGGGTTCTAGCAATATTTCAAATTCTGATATATGCAATAGAATTATTTGATAAACTTTGGAAGTGCATTAACATCGTTTAAAATCAAATCTGGGCATTCTTTGATAAGCTCTTCGCATTGAAAAAGCCCAGATAAAACTGCTACAGTTCTGGCGCCTGCGGCTTTCCCAGCGCGCACGTCGTTAACCGAGTCTCCTGCGATGATGCAGTCGCATATTTCAACATCTAGGGCTTGGACACATGCAATTAATGCTTCAGGCGAAGGCTTAGGCTTAGAAGTATCCAGCGCGGTTACAACATGAGTGAAATATTTTGATATGCCAAAGCACTCTAGCTCTTTTATTATGGCTTGTTTTGGGACACGCCGCATGGTTATTAGGCCGAGTTTAGTTTTTGCCGATAAGGTTTCAAGTGTTGCTGAAACGTTAGGTATAAGCTTGGTTTTTTCTAGGGTGATTGAGTAGTAAGTTTCAAAGTATATGCTTAGGAATTTTTTAGAGTCACCCTTTATGATATCGCTGATTGTGAGACCTTTTTCGAGCCTTCTAGGAATCTCAAAGGCAGCCTTCCCTCCTGGCGGTTTTTGTCCGCAGGCTTCGAATGCTATTCTTGCTGCTTCTATGTAGGCTTCTTTGGAGTCAACTATTGTGCCGTCTAAGTCTAAGAAGATGCCTTTTACTTTCAATCCGTTTTCGTTCATCAAGCTGTCTCTGGCTCTTGAGAATGGTTCCTTATTTCTTAAAGGTTTCTTATAGTTTTTGATGAATTAATCTTCTGTATTATTTCTATATAGATTATGAAGAGAATCTCTATAGGAGCCTCAACATAATTTCTACTTTGAAATGTGAGGTGAAAAAAGAATGCTCTCAAGAGATTGCGATGGCTGCTCAATGCTTAAGGAATGCAGTGTACGATACAAAAAAACTTTAAAAGGCGACAAAGTCTACTGCCCAGACGGAACAGCCCACCTGATTGACAATTACAGCATAAATCAAAGCCCCGATGTAATCTGCTTCTTTGAAGCCTTTCAATAAACCGAAATAGCTTAACTTAGCACGTCACTAAATGGATGAGAGACAGAGCAGGCATATATCACTTTATTTTCTTAAAATCGAAAAATAGGAGAAAAAAACGAATAAAACATGTAAAATTTAAGGCGGACCAAGACTTGGCATCAAGATTAGCCTATGCTTTCTGCCATCAAACTTTGTCCAAATAGGTGAAGCCCCATTCAATCATTACCTTTAAAGGGCAAATGCTATCTTCAACCTAAACAGCCAAACTTAACCGTTATTATTCATTCATTTAAATGCAGAGATAGCATTCTTAACCGAGCGTCAAGAAAAAAGGACATTAAAAAAACTAGCCCAGAACTGAGTCTACATTTAAGTTTAGCACAACTTCAGAAATGTCACTGGCATACTCCGCTGTTCGCCGCACACTCTCAATCACTAGTCGCAAGTTAACGATCTCTTCGATCTTGGCATTTTGCAAGTTAAGAACTGTGTCCTTCTCTAATTTATGCACTTGGCTTATCTTTTCAATTACGCTCTCAGCCAAGTTAAAGTCGTGCCTAAACAATGCGTCCATAGAGCTCTCAAACATTGAGTTAGCCAAACTGCTTAACAGGTCCATTTTTTGTAAAAGGTCATCATTTACAAGCTCTTTTAACTGGAGTGTATTTTCAGCGATTTTGGTTGCGTGATCAGCGGTTCTCTCAACGGATTTCGCTATTAGCCTATAACCCAAACAGTCTTTCTGGTTGTTTAATCCGATTTCTTTGACGATTCTCGGGTTTGAAACCGCCAGCTTCAGCAGACGCACTATGTACAGGCCAAAGCGGTTTACTTCACGGTCAGTTTCAATAACCGATTTTGCAGCTGAATAATCCAGCTTCTTTAATGAAGCCATAGCTTCTTTATGCATGGATGAGGCGATTATTGACATTCGGCTGAGTGCATTTTGAACCGTGAGTTCAGGATAATTAAGCAGAACCTGCAGAGTCAATTCGGTTGGGGTGTCAATTACGATTTCTGTTCCAACCAAGTAGTGTCTGGCAAAATTTTTGAGGTGATTTCGAAGTTTTGAGGAGAGCACTTTTTGTCCTTGCGCTCTAATGTGTAGAATGTTGAAGCCGTCTAAATAGGCGGAAATTGCTGTTCTCATAACGGCGTCAGGGTTATCGTTTAACGATGCCTTGATGTAGGCTTCATCTTGCTTTTCTTTTTTTACAAATTTTGAAGGCGCGATTGAGAGGGATCCATCGTCTTCCTCGCGGACCACCATTGAACTTCCTCTTTTAAGCTCATTTCGAATCGCCCAATCTTTGGGTAATGAGAGTATGAATGTTGATCCGCCTGTCACCTGAAGTTTGCGTTGTTCTTCGTTTTGCTTTTCAACTTCTTTAGTCACGTTTGACGCCAAGTTACTTTTTTATGGTGCATCAATATATTAGTTATATCTATATAGACTATAAATTTTATGGATATTTACTAAATTTACTATATAAAATTCTTGCTTTTTTAGTTATAAAAAAACGAGTATCTAAAAATATGAGACCTAAATATACAGCTATAATCGCAATATTTGCCATCGCCACAATAATAGGCACAGTAGCAACATACGCTTACCTATCACAAACCGATCCACAGCCCCTATCAATAACTTAAATGGTTCTGGTGCAGGCTCGCCCTCTAAGCTGATTTTGCGTTATCCGTTGATTTGGCAGTGAAAGAAGAAATGTAGATCCACTTGTAAATTGGAATTTTCTTTGTTCCTTGTTTTCTGTTGTCTTTGCAATTGTCACATCTAAGCATTTTTATGCATTTTATGTTTAGATTTCTCTGTCGTTATATAATATTACGTTATTATACATACGTGTTTTGATTTTATATATAGTCTATGGTGTTTATGGAGAGCACACTCATATAATAAAGCACTAAATAGTGCTTTATTGAAGTGTAAAAAAATGAAAAATACGTATATAATTATAGCAGCAATTGTTGTAATCGTTATCATCATAGGAGGAGTCTTCGCTTACATATACTTATCAACTCCCGCAAAGAAGTCTACTTCAACACTAGCGGCAGCAACAGTAAACGGAGCAGGAGGTACACTTGTCTACCCGTTAATGACTGTTTGGCAAGGAGCCTACGGATCAGCCGAACCCCAAATAACAGTTAACTACAATCCCGTTGGAAGCGGTACCGGAATTACTGATTTTACAAAGCAATTAGTAGATTTCGGCGAATCGGATGCACCAATGACGGCGACACAGTACGCAGCACTTCCCTCAGGCACAACCGCTCTAACCATACCAATATCCGCCAGCGCAGTCGTACCAGCATATAACTTAAAGCTTGCTAACGGTACAGTTTGTCAGGATGGCCTCAAATTCACAGGCGCAGTTCTCGCTGACATTTTCTTAGGAACCATAACGAAGTGGAATGATCCCAAAATCACAGCTCTAAATCCAACCATACCTTTGCCTAATACGTTAATAACCACAGTTCACCGCTCAGACGGAAGCGGAACCATGTTCGCCTTCACCAATTTCTTATATGATTCAAGCAGTACCTGGGCATCACAGGTTGGAAAGCCAAGTACTTCTCCAGCTTGGCCAACCGCTCCAGCTCAAATAGCGGCTCCCAAAAATGCTGGTGTAGCAGCAGCCATTTCTGAAACCAATGGCGCGATCGGTCCGCTTGAAATTGCCTATATACTTGAAAACACAGGTCAAAGCTCACTTTACTATGGCACCGTTCAAAACGCAGCAGGCAACTATATCCTAGCTAGCGTGACAAACATAGCAGCCGCGCTTCAAGCAGGAGCCGCTGTTGGTCTTCCAGCGGGAAATGCTGCATGGACAAGTGTCTCTATAGTCAACAACATATTCAACGATACAGCAGCCACTACTGCCTACCCAATTGTGACCATGACTTACGCTCTGGTATATCAAGAACAGAATTATAACAGCCGCAGTTATGCTGAAAGTGCTGCTACCGTCAACTTCCTTTCATGGATTGTGAACTCAGGTCAATCATTAGGAAAAGGGTTAGGCTACGTTCCATTGCCAGCTAACATAGTCACCGTTGACGATGCAACACTCAAGTTGATAACCTACAACGGAACGCCAATAAGCTAGGATTTAATGGGTTATTCCGCCCCATCTTTTTTCATGCTAACGAAAAAATACTGAGGACGCAAAATTGCGATTCAAACTGTTAAGAGGAGACACAATATTAAAAATCCTTCTTGCCGCTGCAGCTTTATTCATTATAGGTCTTCTTGTTGCACTTGCAGTTGAACTTTATCTGGGTGCAGCCCCCTCAATATACAAATTCGGACCAGCCTTTTTGATTGGATCAAAGTGGGACCCAAGTAAGGATGTACTTGGTGCTTTGCCGTTTATTTATGGAACATTGTTAACATCAGCAATTGCCATTATCATAGGACTCCCAATTAGCTTGGGAGTAGCTATCTTTATCTCAGAGAAGCTAAAAAGCCATCAAACCTTTGGTTATCTATTAGGAACAATAGTTGATCTCCTAGCGGCTGTGCCCAGTGTTATTTACGGTTTATGGGGGATATTAATCCTGGCTCCGTTATTGCGTGATTATGTGGAAAAGCCCCTACATAATTCTCTTGGTTTCATCCCATTATTCTCGGGAACTCCTTATGGATTTAATTTTTTTACTGCTGGAGTCATATTAGCCATAATGATTATTCCAACAATATCTGCAGTTTCTAGAGATGTTTTGAATGCGGTTCCAAATAGTCAGCGTGAAGCTATGTACTCGCTTGGCGCTACAGAATGGGAAGTCACGCAGAAAAGCGTCTTGCCCTATGCCCGGTCGGGTATATTTGGTGCGTTCATTTTGGGGCTGGGACGTGCAGTCGGCGAAACAATGGCTGTCACCATGGTGATCGGCAACATTCCTACAATTACTGCAAATTTGTTTTCGCCGGGTTACACTTTATCTTCGCTAATAGCAAATGAATTCGGCGAGTCTTCAGGACTTTATGAATCCGCCATAATTGAAATAGGACTAATTCTGTTTCTTGTGGCTTTATTAATTAACGTTTTTGCCCGACTTCTGCTCTGGAGGATGACTCGTGGAACACAGGTTAAAGTTTGAGAGGCAGTTGCGGATATGACAAAATCTAATCTGCCCGCGAGTATTTCGCTCTGGCGAAAAATCGTTGACAAGTTAATGACCATATTAGTGCTAGTAGCTGTGGTTCTAGCCGTAATACCCCTAATATTCATTCTCGGAGACGTTTTCATACGAGGGGGGTCAGCCATAAATATAGGCTTCTTAACTCATTTGCCGACTGCGCCGAATGTTCCCGGCGGAGGAATAGCTAATGCACTAGTCGGTTCTTTTACAATGGTGGGTTTAGCTGCCCTTATCTCGGTACCAATTGGTGTTGGAGCAGGCATCTTTTTTTCAGAATGGTCTACATCTCAGCTTTCCACAGTTTCAAGTTTTATGAACGATGTGCTTACTGGATTTCCTTCAATGGTGTTAGGACTGTTCATTTTCATTGTAATTGTATTGACTACCAAACAATTTTCTGCTTTTGCAGGCGGTGTCGCTTTAAGTTTAGTAATGATTCCCATTATTGCAAGGACAACAGGTGAATCTCTGAAGCTTGTCCCAATGACTTTGAGAGAAGCCTCGATGGCTCTTGGAATCCCAAGATGGAAAACCGTGCTCAGAGTCGTTATAAGCACAGGGAAAAATGGGCTCTTAACTGGCATACTGTTGGCTGTGGCACGTGCAACAGGAGAGACAGCTCCATTATTATTGACAGCGGCCACAAGCGAGCACTTTGCAACAAGTTTATTTCAGCCAACAGCCTCATTAACAATTCTCATCTACAACTACGGCACTTCTCCGTATGCATCTTGGCAAACTCAGGCGTGGGGAGCAGCTTTAGTTCTAATACTCATTATGCTCGCGTTGAATCTTTTGGTCAAGCTTACAATGGGAAGAAATTTAACAGGAAGAAGGATGGAATTATAGTGGTAAATATTAAAATTCAATGGGCCAACTACAAAATCATGTTAGGAGGGGCAGTTAAAAATAAGTAAACATAAAAACCTGGATTTATCGACAGTAAAGCTGGCAACGAAAGACTTGAAAGCTAGATTTGGCAAAGTCCAGGTTCTGAATGGGATCAACTTAAACTTCCCTGAAAATAGGGTAACTGCTATTATGGGTCCTTCCGGATGTGGAAAAACTACATTGATAAGATGCCTCAACCGAATTCACGAATTGACTCCAAATGCAAAAGTCGAAGGAGAGGTCATTTTAGATGGAGTAAACATCTATTCTCCACAAGTTGATCCAGTTGCAATCCGCAGAAGAATAGGCATGGTCTTCCAGAAGGCCAATCCCTTTCCAACAATGTCTATATACGATAATGCGATAGCAGGCTTGAAACTCGCTGGTGTAAGAAACAAAGAGACGCTTGACAGCGTGGCAGAGAGAAGTCTTCGGATGGCTTTCCTCTGGGACGAAGTCAAAGATGATCTCAAGAAATCGGGAGTTAACTTGTCTGGGGGACAACAGCAGAGACTATGCATAGCACGAACTCTTGCGGTTGAGCCAGAAGTTATTCTAATGGATGAGCCCTGCTCCGCTCTTGACCCTATCGCCACCGCTAAAATTGAAGAGTCAATTGTTGCGCTTAAGAAGGAGTTTACGATTATAATTGTGACGCATAATATGCAGCAGGCTGCTCGTGTTTCGGATTTCACCGCTTTCATGTATCTAGGTCAGCTTATAGAGTTCGACACAACTTCCGAAGTATTTGAGAACCCAAAAAGTGAGTTAACAGAAAAATACATAACTGGAAAGTTCGGGTAAAGTGAACATTATGCAAAGACTGTTAGATAAAGGCTTAGAAGAATTAACAACAATGGTTTACAAGATGGGGAAAGTCGCCGAGAAAGCCGTGGCAAGATCAGTAAGAGGATTTCTTGAAGGTAAAGACACCTCCAACGATGTGCATGAACTCTCCGAAATTCTCGTAGGTAATACTGTTGAGGTTGAGGAAAAAGCTTTTAGTTTGATAGTTAAATATCAGCCTGTAGCTTCTGACTTACGAATCATAAACTCTTACATGAAAGTCGCATACGATTTTGAACGTTACGGCAGATATGCCTGGGACATATCCTTTATCAGCACGCGTTTCAATGGACAAAGCACATGTGATAAATGGATCTTTGAGTACATAGAGAAAATGGCTGAAAAAGTTCTACAAATGGTCACGATAAGCATTAACTCCCTTAAAAGCCTAGATACGGAACTCGTTAAGAAAATGACTAAAAACGAGCAAGGAGTGGATGACATGTACCTTGAGTATCTGGGCAAACTTGTGAAGGAGGCAGGCATCACAAACGAGTGCACCGTCTCAAGTACGCTCGTAGTAAGATATCTTGAACGTATTGCGGATCACGCGAACCACATAATGGAAGCCGTAGTCTACATTGCAACCGGCGAAAAAGTAACCTTAAGATAACAATCAAAACAAAAATTAAAGGTCAGGCAAAAGTGAGGCAATTATTCAGTTGATTACCCTCTCAATGACAAACATTGCCCCCTACTAAATCAACAAAATACACTGTTTTTATTTTTTAACCCTAACTGCTTAATTTTTAGGTAATATGTTTTTTGGTAAGGCGTTATTTTTGCTTCTTAGCTGTAAAGGAGCTTTATTTTGCCATTTTTGATTATTTTCTGTGTTACCTGTTAGGTAATACATTGTAAATCATTTTCCTGACCAAAACTGGCTCTAATTTAGCGAATAAGCAAGAAAACAACCTCTCTTGCAAAACGCATTACCTAAAAATTGAGCAGCCAGAGTTTAAAATTGATAGATTCCGTCACTATTAACGCTGAAAAAGCCACGCCCCTCTATAATTTAGTTGTTTTAGCATTGAACTATATACTTTATCGAAAAACTATGGAAAAAAAGCGTGTTTAAAGTAACAACTAATATACTTGAACAATTAATTAACGTTCCCTTAAGCAAAACGCGGCTTAAAAACGGGAGCAGTACCGTGCTTAGCAAACTGTGGAACACACTCAACGCATTGTCTTCTAAAAAACCTTTAAAGTACTCCCTCTACCTTTCCGCAATCATCGTCTTTTTTGCAATAATTCTTATTCCGCCCATAATTGGCATATTGATAAAAATCGGGACAGTTCAAAACGTCATTGACCAACCCGCCTTAATGAATACAGCTCTAAGCTCAATTAAAAACTCCTTCATAATAGCGTTGACTGTTTCCGCATTGGATCTAATCGCCGGCGTTCCATTGGCTTGGTTTATCACGAGAGGAAAATCGAGGTGGCTAAGTGTTCTTGACACTTTGGCGGACATTCCCTTCGTTGTGCCAACAGCCGCCTTGGGTTATTCGCTTTTGCTGTTTTGGAGTTCAAGCGGGGGAATATCGGCACTATTTGGTTCGTCGCTTGTTTCTCCGGGCTGGCTTCTTGTTATGCTTTTGCAGTTTACGTTTTCATTACCAGTTGTCGTCCGAGTTATTGTAGGCTCATTGCTCGATTATAAGATGGAGTACGAACGTGCTTCAAGAACTCTTGGTGCTCCACCGTTAACAGCTTCAAGAACAGTGACTTTTCCCATTATTAAGCCCTCATTAATTGCAGCGTTCTCGCTCGCATTTGCTAGGTCTCTTTCAGAAACAGGAGCCACCTTTATTGTAGCAGGAGCCTTCTTGAATGGGCCAGTCTTCCTCCAAACCTTAAGCAATCAATTTAAAAATGGTTTAATTCCTCAAGCCACTTATGAAGGAGCAACAGTCTTTACAAGCTTAATTTTAATTGCTGTTTCACTAACTATTTTCGGTTTAATACAAATCTTAGGAACCAGAATAAAGCTGCCCTTTGGTCATGGCTTGCCAGTTTTGGAAAAGAAATTAAGCTACCAAAAACCAGCTGCCACACGTAACAGCCTTGCATTGTTGGTTTTCATAGTGATAGTGTTGATTCCTTCACTTTTCGTGGCGCTGCCAGCTTTTCAAGCAATCGCTACCGGAACCACTTTAATTCAAGCTTTCACTGGTTCAGGAATATGGTCAAGTTTTTGGCAAAGCCTACTTCTCTCATATGGCTTAGCCGCTATAGTAACAGTTTTAGGAATCATCCTCGGCATACCTATGGCGATACTGATTGCGCGTAAAACATTCGGCAAATTGCCCTCAACAATCCTTGACACGCTAATTAACGTCCCGATAATAGTGCCATCCATCGCTTTAGGAATCTCACTGAAGTTTTTCTGGCAAGGAATCGCAGGCATGCCTGAATTTCTTTTATTGGTCTTTGCACACTTGGCAATTACTTATCCATACTTTGTCAGGTCAATGTCGGCGGCGATAGAGCGAATAAGCTTGGACATGGAGGAAGCAGCCAAAACCTTAGGCGCTAAACCCTTCACTGTTTTCAGGTCAATTGTGTTGCCGCTTACAAAGTACTCGATTCTTTCTGGCGCAATAATTGTTTTTACGAGAAGTGTAAGCGAAACAGGCGCAACTTTAGCTGTATCTACAAAACTGCAGACGGCGCCTGTACTGCTTGTTAACTGGGTTAATTCTCTTAGAGGCGTCACACCGCCAATCCCGGGAGTCAACGCGCTAACAGTTGGTCTAGCATGCGGCTTCTTGATACTGTTCAGCTTCATAATATTGCTAGCTTTGAGACTTTTAACTCGAAAAGGAAAGGTTTAGAATGATAACTAATAAAAGCAATAAAACGGTTTTCAAAAGGGAGAGTTAACTTATGCCTAATGTCCGAATCGTAAACGTAACCAAAAAGTACGGAAAAATCTATGCATTAGACAACATTAGCTTAACGATACACGACCAAGAATACTTCGCTCTGCTTGGACCAAGCGGATGTGGAAAAACAACGCTTCTGCGGCTTATAGCGGGACTAATTGAGCCTGACAGCGGTGAAATCTACATCGAGGATAAACGCGTTGATAAGGTTCCTCCTGAAGACCGAGACATCGGCTTTGTTTTCCAAACTTTCGCGTTGTTTCCGCATATGACTGCTTGGGGCAACGTTCTTTATGGACCAAAAGTTAAAAATTACGATGCTAAAGAAGCTGACACGATTGGGCATGAAGTTCTTGAACTGGTAAAACTTGATGAACGATTAGACGCTTACCCAAGCGAGCTAAGCGGCGGCATGATGCAAAGAATAGCCGTTGCCCGCGCGTTGGCTGCAGGCGCCAAAACCTTGCTTTTAGATGAACCCCTTGGTCAGTTGGATGCTAAAGTAAGAAACGAAATACGATATGAAATCAGAAGAATGACAAAAGATCTCAAACTAACAGCTATACATGTTACTCATGATCAGGCGGAAGCGATGTCCATTTCAGACAGGATTGCGGTTATGAAGAAAGGGAAAATCGTGCAGATTGGAACGCCGCAGGAACTTTATATGGATCCAAATAGCTTGTTTGTTGCACATTTTATTGGCGAATCCAACTTTTTGGAAGGCTACATCACTCAGACAGATGGATATTCTGAAGTAGAGTTACGGGAGGGATTAAAAGTTAAAGCCATAAATCCAGGCATAAAGCAAGGCGAAAGAATAGTTTTAGCTATAAGACCTGAAACCTGCGAAATGAAAAAAGGACACGACACAACTGAAAACGGGTTACTTGGAAAAATTGAAAAGGTTACTTTTGAAGGAACTCTGGTTCGTTATGAAATTAGGCTTGAAAATGGAGACCGGTTGGTAATAAACAGGCCTTCATTAGCAGAAAAATGGGTTGAAATCGGCGAAGAAGTCACAATAAATTATCCCCTTGAAAAGGCTCATCTCTTCGTGTATCCTGAAGCGGGTTTAACTGAGGAAATTTCAGTCTAAATTTTATCTCTGATTTTGCCTGAGTTTCTGGATTCGACGACAGTTAAGCTAGCAACGAAAGACTTGAAAGCTAGATTCAGCAAAGTATCATAAACTCTTACATGAAAGTCGCATACGATTTTGAACGTTACGGCAGATATGCCTGGGACATATCCTTTATCAGCACGCGTTTCAATGGACAAAGCACATGTGATAAATGGATATTTGAGTACATAGGGAAAATGGCTGAAAATTAGGTTAACTAAAGTATCAAACAATATTGAACGTTGCTTTTCTTGCAAAGATGGGATAACATTCAAAAGCGACGCCTTAACCAAACATTAGAACAATGATACCTCTTCTGAATGTTAATTGGCAAAGCCTTCCAGCCGACTACTCCCTTAGCGAACGCGATGCTGACGTATTGGCGCTAATAGAAACGGAAGATTTAGCCATATTCACATTCGACGGGTTAAAACGAAGAACAGGACTGCATCCGGAAACGCTCTCTCGCATACTTGTCCGACTGGAGCAAGAGGGCATTGTGAAAAAAGGACCCGAAGGCTACAGGGTCACTCCAAAGATAACTGAACTAAAACTTAACCAAGCACGCAAAGAAGAACCAACAACGCCGCTGATTCAGACTTTCCTTCCATCAGACCTTATGACGCAACAACTAATCTTGGCGCTTAAAGGCAAATGGTTTGGTTTGCTACGTTGGCTAGGCATGTCAGAAAATAATCAAGGCGTCACCTTAAAGTGGATCACGGAAGACGGCGGCATCCAAATAGCCGCAAACATTCAAGGAACAGCGCTTAACATAGAAGCAAAATTCTTAACAAACAACGACTTGAACTTAGCGTTGAAGGCTTCTTATCAGCTTATGACAAATATCAGCAAGCTTTGCCAAAGCTCACATGTAGCTGGAACCGTGGCTAGAAACGTTGCTTATTACGGCAACTCAAGTTATTTGATGCCAGCCTAAATTTTTGTCTGCACTCTTTAATGCGCAGCAAATGGTCAACTAAAGCCTACTTTGCCCCTCATAGCTGCTTGAAGGAGTCCGTTTCCTAGATTGCCTGACAAAGAGGGATACTTCAATTGATAGAAAAATTTCTTGAACAAATTGCGCTACCCTGCCGGCGCCTCATTTTTTAGACTTGCTTCACTATCTAAAAATAACCTACCCTCTTCTCCACCGTCTTTTTGCTACCTAAGTGACCGAGCAAAAAAGTATACCCCTACTTAGACGGCGGCTAACGCTGAAAAATGCAGCTGCATACCCGCGAAATGGCTAATTAAAGAGCCTGTTTGGTTTTAACCCATCATTTGTCTAAGTATTTTGTTTTTTAGGGGTGGAATTGGGAAAAAGCATTTAAAAAGAAACATACAAGCTAATTTGCTGGTAACGATTACATAATGGTTAAAAAACAAAAAGAAGACGACAAATTCAAGTCTGCATTAAAAAATTTTGATTATCACTCGTCGCGTTTCTTCTCTCTTCTTTTCTTATTAATATACATAGTAGCTGTAGCTATCTTCTGCGTGGAATACAAAATTATTCCAGGGCCTGAATTTCTAGTTTTAGGCATCCTAATTTACTGTACGTATAATGAACGGACCTGGCGTGCCTTAAAAGATTGGCTTCCATTCGTTACGGTGTTTGTCTCTTATGAAGTTATGTATAGTTTCATAGGCACTGTCTCACAGTACAGCCTTAATACAGGACCATACAATTTGGATGTGCAATTGTTCGGTCAAGTTCCCAGCCTCGTTCTTCAAGAAACGTTAAAGCTGCCTATTTTAAATTACATAGGAGCCTTTTTCTACGGCATATATTTTTTTGTACCAACCGTCTTTGCTTATATTGTGTGGAAAAAAAGTCCTAAGAACTACTGGAAATACACCGTTGCCTTCGGCGTATTAACGTACAGTGCATTGATAACTTTCCTCTTTTACCCTGTCGCGCCTCCATGGATTGCGGTTCCAGACGTTACCCGAATCTTAACTGGGTCAGTTGATGCTAGCCTACGTCTTCCTGTTTACAAGGCATTGTTTGATCTTTTAAGCCCAAATGCATACGCTGCATTTCCCAGTATGCATTCAGCTTTGCCTTGGCTGGTCTTTCTTTTCTCGTTCAAAATTTGGAGATGGAAAGCGCTTCCAGTGTTATCGATTCCTGTTGGAACCTGGTTTAGCGCAGTCTACCTTGGCGAACACTTTTTTACGGACGTCTTAGGTGGAATCGCCTACGCCACAATCGCGTTCATTGCAGTCGAGAAACTCTTGCCCCTGCTATCTTCGAAAGTTGGCTTTTTAAAGAAACATGTGCCCAACTAAAAGATACTATTGCTTAAAACAAACTAAGTAAACAAAGGCCCTCGAAAAACAAAATTCGGTATCTCATTTTATGAGGTTTCTCACTTGGTTTTTTGACATGGGGCATGATGCCGCGTCAAAAATGGCAGAAATGGAGACTGCAATTTCTAAGCAAGTACTCAAAGATACCGAAAAATCAAAAGGAAAACAGTAACGCTATGGTACAAGCAATAGCCGCCTGCAGTCTCCTAACAGCTGACCGGAAAACTTTATCGCAATATTTTAGAGCAGATACATCTTAATCAATACATGATAACAATGGTTAACGTAGATTTATGGGGTATCACTGTACATTGCCTAAAATGCAATAATGAAAACAAAGCGACCCTCCTACAACTGAAGCGAGGAGAAACTATTCAATGCAGCGTTTGCGGCACAAGTATTGGTTTAAAAGACAAAGACGGAACCATAGAAAAAGAAATAACGAAAGTTCAAGAAGCGGTAAATTTACTAGAATTAGCGGTTCAAAAAATCGGCGTCATCATCCAAACATAATAGTGCAGCTTTAAAAGCTAGTATACCTTAACACGGGAAGCGAAGCGGTGAATATTTTGAGTCAAATAGTACACGGAAGAATAGTTAATTACAGAACAGGTCCAAAAGCACAAACATCAAGAGAATGCTTAATTGAATTTGAAACGGTTGATACTGCATCTTTGGCGGGCAAACTCGTGGGACAAAAAGTAACTTGGACAAGCGGCAACAACAAGTTTGTTGGAAGAATTATGGGTCCCCACGGAAGAAACGGTATGGTCCGAGTAAAGTTCCCGCATGGAGTTCCTGGTCAAGCGATAGGTACACGGGTTGAATTAGCAAGTTAACCCAGTTTGTTTTTGATTAAAAATAAAAATTAATGCCCAAAGTAAACGTTATTTTGATAATTCACCTAAATCTTCGGTTTCATACACGTACTCTTCTAACCGAACTTTTCCACCTTTAACTACCACTTTATAGTCAGCTTCACAAATCGGGCAGGCAACTATCTCGCCATCTTTAACATCATTGATTTTGAAAGTATTTCCGCATTCTGAACATTTTAAGATTATATTTTTTGCCTCTTTGCTTACATTGTGAGATAATTGTGGTCTCTGAGCCAATCTGACTGGTTTTTACGGTAACGCCAGAAGATGTCTCCTCTGGTTTCTTTCTGAAAATCCCAAGGTGAAATCAAAACGATGTCTCCTTCTCGAATCCATACACGCCTTTTTAGTTTCCCACGAACTCGACATAATCGTTCTTTGCCATCTTGGCATTTAACCATGATTCTTTCGGCGCCAAGCATCTTTACGGCTACGCCTAATACGTCATTTGAGGAAGGTATAACCATCCTTTCAAGGTTGCCCTCATTTGTAATTTTCCTTTTACCCATTTTCTTGCACCCTTTCTTTCGGTTTGTGCCCGAAAATATAATCAGAACAATTTGGAGAAAAAGTAAACTTGCGAATAGCCGATCTAACTCTTCCCCTAAAGAATCCTAATCCTTACACAAAAAGGTTTGTAGAACTATATTAGCATAGCTAAGATACAAAACGGTTTTCTATGGTTTATTTTACGTTTGTTAAATTTACCGCAAAACTTTTTATCATTTTAAAAAAGCATTTTTTCGTGGCATGGCTTTATAAGCATGGCGAGAGAATTCATAGGTTGAAGAGTTTCTCTTATCCTCTTGGGCTTACCCTTTCGCATAACTGATTCTTTTCAAAAAAATATTGAGGTAAATGAAAATGTGCCAATTAAGAGCGGGTTTAGTTAAGAACTGTCGCAGATGTAAGTCTTCTGTACGGCTAAATTGTGTATATAGAAAGAAAGCATCAAAGAAAAGCTTTGCAGATAACAAGAAAAAAGGCGAAAAGGCATAATTCATAATCAAGATTCCCGAATTCTAAGGCTAAATTTTTCTTACTGTAGGATAAACGAGGTGAAATAATGTCTCAAAGGAATGTTTATGAGGTAAAATGTACTTCTTGCAATCAAATTGCCACTGTGCCTTTCAAGCCTACTCCAGGCAAGCCAGTTTACTGCAAAGCTTGCTTTTCCAAACACTTAACCAATCAGCCCCTAAAAACGGCAAATACACACGCTAATTTTGAGCCAAAACAGGCGTGGGCACGACGAAGATAGTAGCCTAAACGCCTTTTATTTACTTTAACTTCTATTTCTAATGGCATGAAAGCTTGTAATAGGCTTACAAGAAGGCGAATAATTGAAGATCATTAAAGGGTGGAAGAAAATAAGCAATCAAGGCGGCTATGTTAACGAAAACACAGGGCAAACTCTCATTGTTTCCAAAAAAGCATTCAGTGAAAACTACCATGTAGTGCTCTTTGCTGGAGAGCAAACAGATGAAGCTGAGAGTAAAAAAATCTCGCCCGAGTTCTCCAAGAAGACTAAAGCCGAAGCCTTCGCCTTGGACTGGATGGGAAAGCACCCAAACGGAATGATTGAATCAAAAGATTAAGTTTGGTTTTGCCAAATGTTAAATGGGTATACGTTCGAGCAATATGGGCTAATTTTAATAAATAAAATGTTAATATCAAAATTCTAAAGTTAACCCTGTCTCAGACCACTAAAGAGGCTACCCAAAAACGAGAGTAACTTATCGGTTTCCGTACCTTTTTCTCATGCAAACTTGGCAAAAATTTTTTTTATACCGTCTTATTCTTTGAGGCTGAAAAAGTTTGCCGCAAGAACTGCACTTGATTTGCGCTGCCTGTGCAGGATCAAGCAGTTTCAGTCTTCTTTCAATTTCAGCTTTGATTTCAGCGTCATTTTCGGCCTTCAAAGCTCCAGTTAACAATATTCTAGCTTGTTCTAAACTTCTATTCCCATAAACCTTCAAGAAAACGCTATCTGGTTTTCCCACCCCTAATTTTAACGGTAACATGCAAACGAAGTTTGAGGGGTAACTCTGAGACTTACTGAAGTCAACAACAGCGAAGCGAAAGTTTCTTCGAAAAGGATTATCATCCTTACTGTTATGCTCGAAAATTTGCAGCCTAACACTCATTTTAATCAAGTCTTCCTAAATAAAAGTAAGCAAGGTTAATATCTATACCTAAAAAAATTTTGTTTCTTTAACATGTTGCTTGGCTTTTCAAGCCACTTGCGCCTATTTTGCACTGATGAGTAGTTGTTTAACTACCTTTAAACGGTTAAACTATAAGCTTGAGCACCAAGCGATTGCATAAGTAAGAGGATCCGAAGAGAACTTCACCCAAGGATTTTTTATTGTTAAAATAAACTATAACATTATAGTAAAAATATCAAAGTAAAATTTTGCTCCAATAATCAACTCAACAATGGACAACTTGCGGATAATCATGAATTACAGAATCTGAAGCCTGCAAAGTTACTTCAAAAGGAGTAACAGTGAAGCATTAAAGCCCACGCCATTCATAGGTGGGAGCATGCCACCTATCGTTTTCTTCGTCTAACAAAAATAACAGTTCCCACAACAGCAACCGAAGCTACGCCTCCAACGATTGCAGCATAAAGTATCAAATTGCTAATTGAGATCCCGCCTGCGGAAACTGCATTGTGCTGTACGGTGATTGTTGGGTCGCTTTGGATAGCCGTGGTTACGCCGTAAGTCAGGTTGGGAAAGCTTTGGAAGCAGTTGACCGCCCAAGTTGGAGCTAGCGATTGCGAGAAATATATTGTTGGCGTTTTATCTGCAAGTTGGTTGGTGCCTTGGATTTCGGTGTATGTGTCTCCAAGATTCATGTCTGCGATCGTTACTTGTGTTCCTGATGTACTGTTGATTGCGAAGAATACGCTTGTCGGGGTTATGTCTGATGGTGGATAATCAACTGGGTTGTTGGGTACTGCGTTGTTCATGTCGATTTGGTACATTAGGTTAAAGGAGAAATCGGTGCCTTGGGGAAGTTCTGTTCCGTCTGGTAGATAAAGCGTCATGTTTGAGAGGTCGGCGTAAACGCCAATTTTGATTATCATGTTAGTCCAGTTTGCTATGACGGTTTGGGCTATCACAAACGTGATTGAGGATGAGCCTTGGCCATAGGTTGGGAGGGCAATATCGTTGAAGGTAATGGTGTTTGTCGCGGTGGGTAAACCGTTAACGTAGGTTACGTTGCCGACCTGCACGTTAAAGGAGCTGGCGTCGCAGAAGCTTACCGGGATACTGCCGTACGGTGTATCTATGAACATCCCTGGAAGCTGAAGGTTAGGAGCACCTGCTGGCGAGTTAGTGGAGCCGAGATTAATCTCTAAGTCGCTTGAGACATTGGCAACAGTCGTTCCTATTTCACCTTGAAAACCTTCACTTAACACTGTGCCACCTGTTGGCTGTCCACCTGCACCTATAAGGGGCAAATTTGTCTTGTGCGCGCTCCAAGTGGTTCCGCAAACAGGTCTCTGCTGAACTGATACGGCGAGGTTAATCAAGTCACCAGTACCCTGCCTTGGGCTATTGCTGAATGATACTGTCGGGGCAGGCACTTGACCGCTTGGGCTCGACGGCGAAGGAGATTGATTGCCAGCACCGCTCGCCGTCTGAGCCACAACAAATCCTGGCAACATTAAAGAAACCGATAACAAAAGACACAAACTTAAGATAAAAGATATTTTTCTCAACACTTAGCCATCTCACAAGCTCATGTACAAACCGTTAATCCAAACAAAAATGTTTGTTGAAGTAGTAATCTTTTATGAATCGCTATTATTGATTGCAACTCGTCATTTTCTCACTGCCGTGCTATGTGTCGTACTGCGTGACGCTTAACCGCTGTTCACGTTTGATTGCAAGCAAAGGCGAGTTTTCAGAGCAGAGAGGACAAGCCGAGGATTCCGCCCGCTACAATCATGATTGATGCTATAACGAAGGCTGCTATTTCGTATTTGTTGTAGTGGTATCCGTTCATCACTTTTTTATCTGAGACAAGTTTCCCCAGGAAGTACAGAGAAGGTATGATCACTATTGGATAGATAACCATTAGACTTAGCATGAGTTTGATGTAACCTGTTATTGTGGCTACAAGGATTATGGCTGGAAGACTTTCCAGCAGGTACACTGTTATGAAGGAGGTTTGTGATGTTTTGCCTGTTGCTTCAAGGACGCCCCAGGCTGAGCCAAGAGATATAACGATAAGTGCAAGAAATCCTGCGAAGAGGAACAACGCTCCCATAATGGGCGTTGCATACGGTCCAAAGAATGAGAGCACTTTTGACAGGGCTAACGCACTGATCACGCTGCCTCCGTTGGAAAGACGTATTCCTGGAAAAATCAGTATGACCATTAGAACCTCTGATACTATAGCTCCGAGGAGCGTTTCGATGCGTTCGTTCTTAAGGTCCTTTGGCTGTTTCTTTCTGCGGGCATCGGCGCCAGAATGATAGTAGAGCATCCATGGCATAATTACTGCGCCTACGCTGGCTGCGAGGAGGAAGTCAAAGGATGGTTTAGTGTATGGCTGTAATGGGGAGAGTCCTACCGATATGAATTCTTTCAGGTTGATGGGAAATATGAATGCGGATGCTACTATAGCTGCGACTAACATGAAGCTTAAGGGTATGAGCACCATCTCTGCTTTACGGTACTGCTTGCCAACCACCACAGCTGTGTGGATCAAGAAAATTAGTATAAGCCCAAGAAGGATAGGAAAGCCAAGTAAGTACAGGCCAATGGCCATGCCCGCGTATTCGGCTAGGTACTCGAGGAAATCGCTTATGCCCATGGGGATAGCGGCGAATATTGCTTTGCGGCTTCCGAATTGTTTTCTGGTTGCCTCTCCTAGTCCAAGCCCTGCGCACGTTCCTAGCCTGCCCGCTGCATCCTGGATAATGAAGAGGGGAAAGATCAATAAAAGAAGAATAAATGCCATTCTGTAGCCGTAGCTTGCGCCGGATTGCAGTGCGGTTATAATTGAGGCTATGTCTATGTCTGCTATCATTACGATCCAAGCTGGACCGAAGTTTCTAAGCCAGTCGCCTACTTTGGAATTCATGTTGACACCTCTTGTTTAAAGTTGCAGGTCAAACCGCGCAAACACTTAGGTCAACCTAAATAACACAGGCTATATTAACGTTTAGGCAAACCTAAATCATTTCCTCCATACACAACAAACGCTTAAACTTCAAAACTTATATCCAAAATCAACAATTAACTAATGAGAACACAACTCATGCCAACCTCCGAAAGCGTTGAAGAATACCTAGAAGCACTTTGGATATCAGAAGAAAGAGGCGAAAAATTAGCCCACCTCACGTGGGTGGCAGATCACCTAGGAATAGCAGCGCCAAGCGCCTTAGAAATGCTTAAGAAATTAGAAAAAGAAGGCTACGTAATTTACAGGGCAAGACAGGGCATCGAACTTACCGAAAAGGGAAGAAAAATAGCCAAAAGAATTATCCGCGCCCACAGGCTGACTGAAGTATTGATGAAAGAAGCGCTAAAAACAGACATCCAAGAAAAAAGCGTTTGCGGCATGGAACACCACATGGACGAAGAATTCATGGATGCCCTATGCACACAACTTAACCATCCAAGAAAATGCCCCCATGGACACCCTATCCCAAAAGGCAAATGTTGCCCATAAACCCAGCCAACAGAAAATGGCTAAACCTCGAAAAATCCTTCCTTCCAATGATACAAACTGAAAGAACAACATGCATTTGTTCCCAGCTAACAGGCCCCTTTCTTATTATCCATCCTAAAAAAGCCAAAAGACGCATAAACCCAAAAAGAAGAAGCGACCGCATTAAAAAATGCAGTCATTAACCAAAAATTGCTCGCTACCTGTTTAGACAGATGATATAAACGGAAGCCCCTGCCTAACCGCCTATGCACGCTAAAGAACGTAACTTAACGATTTTCTCATAAGAAGGAACGAAAAATCCAAAGTAGCCCGGGAGAGATTCGAACTCTCGTCGAGGGCTCCAGAGGCCCCTATGCTTGACCGCTACACCACCGGGCTTCGGTGCAAACATCAAAACATGCTTCACTATTATAACTTTAATGTTGCGCCGCTTCGCCAGCGTTTTCCTTCTTTAAGGCTTCCCGGACGCAGTAGCATTCTTGACTGACCTTACTCCAGTCACTGCAGTGCCACAGGGTATCAACAATCGGGTTTTTGTTTTGAGCATGGCGGGTTGAACAGAAAATTTTGTTGGGATAATCGTATGAGTTGTGGCTGTCGCAGTTGCCGCAGTATTTTCCAGCATCGTTGTCGCTCATGGTTTTAGCTTCCTTTGCTTGCTGTTTTTTCAAGCTGTGAAAAAGGGTTGCGCTTGAAGCTTTCGCCTAACCGTTCGGTTACGGAAGCAACGAGAAAGGGGAAAACCATCAATGCTTCGCCGATAACCATTACGTGGTCTGCTTCGCCTTTCATTTTTCCCCAACTTACCGTCTCCTCCAACGTTGAGCCAGATAAACCTCCTGTTTCAGGTCGGTCTAGGGTGATTACCACAGCATAATCTAAGCCTTTCTTAGAGGCTAATACGGATGATTGGATGGTGTTGCGTGGTACTCCGCCACCGATTACTATCATGCCATTTTTGGGTGATTTCGCACTGATGCCGCAAATAGTTGGCACATCCTTGAAAGCGTCAACCTGAAGCACAGGCTTGGGGTTTTTCTGGGACGCGTGAAGCCAATGGATGAAGCCAAATTCTGAGTCACGCACGGCTGGGATAAAAATTGGAACGTTCTCTTCGTACGCCGCTCGCAGTATGGAGTTTGGGTCGGTTAGTCGCTTGCCGATTTCCCAGGAAAACTCGTTTGAAGCTAAACTTTCTCCTTTGTGTTCTAATGCGATGTCATCGTACATTTCTGACAACTTGAAGTCCAATTTAACGAAGTCTTCTTCGGGAACAAAAATATCGTAAATACGGAAAACATGATACTTGTAAAGTTCATTGTCATTCACTGCCCAGCTTCCTTTGTAATGATGCCCGCCTACGGCTTCGATGGCGTCATGAACCATGCATGCTCCTGTACTGACAATCACGTCCACGAACCTTTTTCTTATCAAGTCAGTGATTAACGTGCGCATTCCAGCGGGTACAACAGCGCCTGAAAGCGCCAAAAAGATGGTGCAGCCTTTGTCTTTGAGCATTTTCTCATAGATATCGCATGCCGTAGCTAAGCGTCCAGCGCCTAAGGAGCCTGAATTTTTGAATTCCTGCATTAACTGGTCAACGGTTAGTACACTGTTTATTTTTATGTGCTTGATTGGAGTTTCGAGGTAATCTTTTCTTTCCATCCAAGTTTCGCCTAGAGTTTTAGTTTATTGCTGGAATATGAAAATAGGTTTCTATATTTAAAGAGTGACAAACTTTAAGCGCAAAAGTAGTTATCAAAATCTTCGAGAGGAAATTCTTTCTTGAACCTCTTTTAGCCGTTGTTCTGAAAGATAATATTTTCCGTTAACTTCAACGAAAATTCCTGTTCTGCCTAAACGCCTCTGCATTGCATCTTTGAATCTCGGCGGAAGCCCTAACTCTTCCGGAGTCATAGCTTTTTCTGGGCTTAGAGCGCCTTTCTCCCTGAATTTTGCTACCAATTCGCTGATTCGTTTGCGGATTTCTTCTCTCGTCTAAACATATGCAATTACGTTTGTTTGTTTAGTTATTTTTTTATTAGACAGATGACGCCGCCTATTATGCCAAGGATTAAGCCAATTAACCAGCCGCCGCCTGCTATGATGCTTAGCGCTGAAAAGATTAAGACGACTACGCCTCCAATGACTTCTGTTCCCGGATTATAAATAAAGTATGCCCCAATTATTATCAAAACAGCAAATACAATAGCGATTGCACCGACTATGTCTAATGCTAATCCTACTAGAATTCTCCGCCGAATTTCGTCCGATCCGAGAAATGTGATGACTTCGCCGCGCAAGATTCTTACTAAGCCCTGAGCTAAAATCACCAAAGCTCCCGCCAGAGATAATGCAAAGGCTAATGTTGCTCTTTTAGGCTTGGAAACAGGTTGTTGCGTATTTGCTTGCTGCAAGAATCATCATTCTCTTTAAATTCACGATTAAGCAAGCGCTAATTTAAGGTTTGCCAATTGCACTACATTGATAAGAGTCCGCAAATAAGAAAAATAACGAAGTGAGGTTGAGGCTATGAATCGTTTTGAGATGCGCCGTAAAAAAGCACAAGAATTAATGGTTCAGCAGGAAGTTGCAGCACTGCAAGTTACAAGCAGAGAAAACTATTATTACCTAACGGGTGACATGCGAAATGTTGCTAGGCTGTTTCTTCCGCAAGAAGGCGAACCAACAATAATTGTTTTTGATGAGGAAGTAGAGGCTGCAGCTAAAGCTTCAGGAATCAAGGATGTCCGAGGCTGGCGTACGCCTGCACAGCTAATGCAAAACTTCTTTCAACTAGTCAAGCAACACAACGTTGCAGAAAAGAAAGTTGGTTTTTGCACTCATTCGAATCCAGGCTTTTTAGTTTACAAGTTCCTAAAGTCAAACCCTAAAATGAAAGTAATCGAAAACGAAGAAATCCTAATGCCATTACGCTATGCCAAGGATTCGGAAGAAATTGAAGCTATGAAAAAAGCTGCTGAAGCAGCAAGCAAAGGCGTAACCGCAGCCATCGCCGCTGTCAAGCCAGGCGTCACGGAGATTGAGGTTGCAGCAGAAGCCGAATATGCCATGCGGCGGGCTGGTGCAATGCGTTACGGATCAAGCACTTTTGTAGACAGCGGACCACACTCTATTTACTTGCACGGCGGAGCGTCAAAGCGCAAAATTGAGAACGGCGACCTCGTCGTGGTTGATGTGCACCCGGTTGTTGACATGTACTCTTCAGACTGCGCTAGAACCGTTGTCTGCGGGGAAGCATCACAAAAGCAAAATGAACTCATACAAGCATACAGCCAAGTACAGCAAAGCATCATCTCCAACATAAAACCAGGCTGGCTGGTCGGAAACGTTACTAAAGCGTTCACAGAAGCTTTCACCGCTAAAGGTTATGGTGATGTTTGGATTCCAGGACCAGTGCACGGGGTTGGTTTAGAATTTGAGGAGTGGCCTCACCCAAGTCACTACTTTAGCCATGTGCAGTTGGAGATAAAAGAAAACTGGACGTTGGCTATAGGTCACTCAATTTTGCCAGTCAAAGGCATTGGAGGCGTAAAAATTGAGGATACCATTCAAATTACGGCTGATGGCGGCAAAAGTTTAACGTATTTATCCACTTAGGTTTTGAAAGCTTAGCGTTAAGGCACCAAAACGGCTCTTCCAACTATTTTTCCCTGCTTCAATTAAATCCGCACATCTCAGCCTAATTGAGCAGCTTATAACAGAAGCAATCAACCTTTAATTTGCAAGATTTAATGATGTTGTCGTGGTTGCACAGCACCAGGTTCCAGCTTCAAGTGCCATTGAGAATACATTAATTAGGGAAACGAAGAATGTGTTAATTGAGGTAAAAATGAAATGCCAATAGTTCAAGTTTCTGTTTGGGAGGGCATGAGCCCTGAGAACAAGAAGAAAACAGTCGAAGGGATAACGAAAGTTTTTGAAGACTTAGGAGTTCCCAAGGAAGCAGTCGAGATCGTTATTTATGAAGCGCCAAAGAGCAATTGGGCAACGGGTGGACAATTGCATTCAGAAATACACGCAAACCGTTAAACCCCAAACTAAAGCAAAGGACTGACAATTAGTGTCCGAGAAAATATTCAAGCTATCTGCAAGAGTAAGCAGTGCCAGCCCGTCAGCTATAAAAGCTGTGTTAGAACGAATGATTGGCAACAACGGCTCCATCAAACCAACCGCTGACGGGTTCGAAGTCAATGCTGAATTCAAAGGTGAAAGCGCCAGAGACTTAAATCGCATGCTGCTTTCTGAATTGCGTAAGGCTGAAAAGAAAACTAGAATTCGCTCAGAATGGACCTCTGAAGATACCACTGAAAAGTTCTTTGACTATTCACTCAGACAAACCAAAAAAGTAAGCCGAAATTAAGCATTTGCTCTTAATTAACAGACATTTTCATCCATTGACTTGACTTCTAGCCCACAGGTTCACTGCTGCTTAAAATTTTTGGGTTTGTAAATGCAGTACGGTTCTTCTTCTAAGTAGTCTTTATGTATGGATAATGCCCTTGCACGACAACCACCACACAACGCCTTATACTCACACCTGCCACATTTCCCTTTCAGCGATTCGTGATTCCGTAGCTGAACGAACAATGAAGATTGCTGATAGATTTGCTTAAATTTCTGTTGCCGAATGTCGCCGGCTGAAATTGGAAGAAAGCCGCAGCCGAAGACTTCTCCGACGTGAGAGATAAAGCAAAAACCGTTGCCAGCCATGCATCCTCTGCCACCTGTGTGAGGCTGGCGGGGTTCTTTTTGCCGCTCAGCGATAACTCTCATGTATTGAGGTGCACAGGTCATTTTGATTGGAATAGGCGATGTGAGGCTTGCTTTATAGATAGACTGGAGGGTCTCCTCGTATTGGTCTAGCGTTATTTCCATCTTTACCTTTCCGCGACCCGTCGGCACCAGCATGAAGACGTCCCATTCACGGGCGCCCATTTCAGCAGCTACCTTTTGAATATTGAAGAGGTCATTGAGGTTATGCTGGGTGACAGTTGTGTTAACGCGAAAAGCAAATCCGCTTTGACGAGCCATTGACATGTTTTTTATAGCTAAATTGAAAGCGCCAGGCACCTGCCTGAAATTATCATGAATTTCAGGGCTCGAACCGTCAAGGCTAAGTGAAATCATCTTTACGCTTGCTGCCTTCATTTTTTCAAAGGTGCCTGCTGTCAGGTTGCTGCCGCTTGGAGACATAACCACTCGTAAACCTAAGCTGGAAGCGTATGAGGCGATTCCGAAGATGTCTTTTCTCTGGAGAGGGTCACCGCCACTTATAATGAAGATTGGCTTGCATAACGCGGCGATTTGATCTACTAAATTTAGTGCTTCTTGGGTTGTGAGTTGTTTTGGATCAGGCTCTTTTTGTGCTTCAGCCCTACAGTGAACACATGCAAAATTGCAGGCACGAGTGGATTCCCAAGCTATAACTCTAGGTGCAACTTCTTGCGTTTCGGATGAGCGTGATTTGTCGGCTGCGTTCATGCTGTTTGCCTTCTTAATCGCGCTTTATTTCTTGCGGTGTTAAGTAGCAGGCAGGGTCAGGTGCCCATGTATCTCCATAAACTGCTTCCGCTCTAACTCTGAGGTTGCCGTTACAGATATCAAGAAATCGGCATTCTGTACATTTTCCGTGGAGATGAATTTTTCTGTTCCTGAGAGCTTGAAGCAACGGTTCAGAGTTGTCTGCCCAGATTTGGCTGAATTTGCGTGTTCGGATATTACCTAGTGAGTAATGCTGCCAGAATTGATCCGGATGCACATAACCATTAAAATCAACGCATGCTATCCCTGTGCCCGAGCTGTTTCCGCCATTTACCTTTAGAAGCTGGAGCGCTTCTTCTGCTTTTTTCGGGTCCTTTTCTTTCAGTTTAAGGTACAAATAGGCTGCATCCGCATGGTTATCAACGGTTAAGATTTCGGTGTTTAAGGCTTTCTTGTGGAAAGTCTCGGCTTTCTTTAAAACGTAATCCATGAACTCCCTTGTCTGTTCATGCGTTAGATCATCATTTGTAATTTCGGTTCCCCGCCCCACGTATGCTAAGTGATATAAGCAGACTCGAGGGATTCCTTCAGCTTCAATGAGTTCGAAAATTTCAGGAAGATCTTTGAAATTATATTTAGTGACGGTAAAGCGTAAGCCCGTTTTAACCTCTGCTTTAAGGCAGTTTCGAATTCCTTCAACTGCCAACTCGAAAGCTTCTTTTTTGCCTCTAAACCTGTTGTTAGTTTCACCTATGCCATCTAAACTAATTCCCACGTAGGAAAAACCTGCATTTTTTAATTGCCCTGCTATGCTCTCTGTAATTAGTGTGCCGTTTGTAGATAACACTGCTCTTAAGCCTTCGTCGGAAGCGAAACGTGCAACTTCAAAAAGGTCGTGTCTAAGCAGGGGTTCTCCGCCGGAAAACAACAGCACGTTAACACCGAACTCTGCTATGTCTTTCACAAAAGCCTTAGCTTCATCCGTGGTTAATTCGTTAAGGTATACTTTATTCTCGGACCTCGAATAGCAATGTAAGCAATTGAGGTTACAACGTCGTGTTGTGTTCCAAACAACAACTGGTCTTTGGTGAGTTGCAGAGCCATACCGTAAGTGATCCATCGAACCTGGAGTGCCACACCAAAGTTTTGTAATGTTAATCAAGGATCGTTCATCTCCTGGAAATTTTCAGACAGCATTGAAGGGGCTTTTGCTGGAAGCACAGTGGAGCTGCCAAGGCTGATATTTCTTTTTAGGTCTCTTGTGCTGTACAGTATTTTGTATTCGTTTATTGCGATTCCCTCTGAGATTTTCTTAACCATACGTTGAAGAACTTCTCGTTCTCTTCCATGTATAACTGTGTAGAGATTGTAGTCCCATCTTCCATTGATAGTTTTGCGCTCGTAGCAGTGTGAGATTTCTTGATATTTTGACAAATAAATTCCTATTTCTTGAACGCGGTTTCCAGGCACCTTCCAGGCTACAAGGGCATTTGCCGAGAAACCAATGTTGTTAGGTTTTATTGAAGCGCCAAATCGCCTGATTACGCCTTTATCTTTAAGCTTACATAAGCGAGTGACGACTTCTTTCGGTGTGATTCCTAGCTGGAGGGCAATCTCGTTGAAAGGCTCGGTTGTCAAAGTAATGCCTTTTTCCATGCCAGCTAAAAGTTTATGGTCAATTTCATCCATTTTTCTCACCTTAAAAGCTTGTTTAGGTCAGTTGGAAATGTACGTTTATCTTAAAGCGACGAATTGTAGGCAAGTCAAGTACATCAAGGTCTTTCATGCCTGTTTTTTGCTTAATCTCATCCAGTATCATGGCTAATTCGCTATTGCTTGACGCAGCAAGAGTAAACCATACGTTATATTCGTCCTCACGTTCGTAATTGTGGGAAACGTTATCATATTCGTTTATGACGCGAGCAACATCATTCACTTTGTTTTTTGGTACCCTCATTGCGACTAAAGTAGCTGCCTTTAAACCGATTCTTGAAGCATCAAAGACTGGCCCTATCTTTACGATGGTGCCTGCTTCAATGAGGCGCTTTAAACGCGATATAACTTCGCCTTCACTGATGTTAAGTCTGTTGCTTATTTCGAGCCAGGGTTCTTGCACAATGGGGAAATCATCTTGAAGTATCTGCATTATTATTCTGTCAGTTTCGTCGAGACTTATGAGCGACAATGTTGTCGGATCATGTGAATTGAGTTTTGCCTCTGAATTTTTACATTTCTCATATTTATTCTGACCAGTGTTCTCTTTCACTAATTTCACCTGAAGTTAAGCTTGGTTTTTAAAGCGATTACTTATCCCTTAGGATTAAGCTCTTTACTGCGATAGTTGACATAGCTTTACGTATTAACCTTGCGGAAAACTATGATTTAGAGAAAATTTCTTGCTGATTCAGCAAGATAGAAAACCTGAAAACGGTTGACTTTACCAAACTTGATTATAACATGATGATGCCCGGATCGAATTTCAAAAACCTCGTTGTAACTGATACCCGTGCATCTTTTACACCTGGAATAATCTTGGTCTTTTTAATCAAGTTATTAAGGTGTTCCATGTCTCGGGCAACAATTACCGAAACCACGTCGTATTCGCCGGTGCTTTGAAACAAGTACTGTGTTTCGCTAAATGAAACTAGTTGCTTGCAAGCTTCTTCCAGATAGGCTGGATCAATTTTGAGCAAGATTGCTCCGCTCACTTTCATACCAACTTTAGCTGGATCAAGCAATGCTGCAAATCGAGTGATGACACCGTTGCTTACAAGTCGGTTAACTCGAAATCTAACCGTGGCTTCAGCGACATCTAGTTCACGGCTAAGTTCTGCAAACGAAAGCCGGCCATTAAATTGCAACAGCTTAAGTATACGCTTGTCCAAATCATCCAAGCTTGTTGAAAGCATCCAATACCCCCCGACTATTTATAAGAAGAACAACTTATGAAACTTTTCCCTCACTTCCTCATAAGTACCAACAGGCGACACGAAATTAATTATTTATTTTTTATTATAAAAAAACCTGAAATTTCAGGACATTTGAAAAGTGAATTACCTGCCGCTACCGCGGCAGGTATCCTGTTAGGTTTTTTGTAAAGGTGTTGTGAATAGTGAATCTATATCAAAAATTACCGTATAAATTTCGCCCAAAAATTAGAAAAAAATTTGTGCAATCTGCCGTGTTTTTTCGACTTTTGATTCAGAAAAGTTATTACGACCAGCATCTAACATAATTGCAATTAAGGAAAGACAATGATATCTGCTGACATCACCAACCCAAACGCTTTCGGAGCAGAGGAAAAAAGAAAAAAAGTCAGTATTGGGCTTATTCAAGCGACTGTTTCAGATGACATAGCCAGCAACATGGCAAAAACTATAGAAAGAATCGAAGAAGCCTCACGAAAGGGGGCACAAATTGTCTGCCTCCAAGAACTGTATAGAACCAAATATTTTCCACAAGAAAAAAAACAGGACGTCAGTAACTTAGCTGAAACAGTTCCCGGAGAATCCACAAGAGCTTTCTCAGAACTGGCGAAAAAGAACAAGATAGTTATAATTGCGCCTATATTTGAAAAACATTCAAACGGAAAATACTACAACTCAGCGGTCATAATTGATGCAAACGGAAAAATTTTAGGCGCCTACCGCAAAGTACACATACCAAATGACCCGTTTTTCTACGAAAAAAACTATTTTGAAGCAGGCGACTCAGGTTACTCTGTGCACAAAACCCAGTACGCACGTGTAGGGGTACTTATCTGCTATGACCAATGGTTTCCTGAACCTGCCAGAATTAACGCGCTAAAGGGCGCAGAAATCATATTTTATCCTACAGCGATTGGATGGATTAAAGGTTATACTTCATCTGACGGGGACTGGCATGATGCTTGGAAAACAGTGCAACGTGCCCACGCCATAGTGAATGGAGTACATGTTGCTGCTGTGAATAGGGTAGGCGAGGAAGGGCAACTAAAGTTTTGGGGCGGTTCATTCGTATGTGACTCCTTTGGGAAAGTGCTCAAAGAAGCCAGCGACACGAATGAGGAAGTACTAGTTGTCGAGGTGGATCTTAGTAAAAACAAAGAAATCCAAGAAGGCTGGGGTTTCCTTAAAAATCGGCGACCAGACACATACAATTCATTAACCGAAAATAATTCTGGGGCACAATAATGAAGATTGAAAATACTTTAAACAAGACGCCCCGCGAACTTGGATACTGCATGCCCGCAGAATGGTGTAAGCATGAGGCAGTCTGGTTAGCATGGCCACATGACCCTACAACCTTTACATCCGGCGTCGAGAAAGTCGAGGAAACTTACATTAAAATCGTGAAGCTACTCCATAAAGATGAATACGTTAATCTTTTTGTGAAAGATGAGGCCATGAAGAAAAAGATAACAAGTTTGTTTGTAAAAAAAGAGATTGATTTAAAGAGAATCCGTTTTTTTGAATTTGATTACGCTGACGTGTGGTTTAGAGATTACGGTCCGATATTTGTCAGGAACAGAAATCAAGAGTTAGCAATGGTGCACTGGATTTTTAATTCTTGGGGAGAAAAATACGAAGAACTTTTGAAAGACAGGCAGATCGCTCACATAATAAACCACGAGATGCGCTTGAACTGTTTTGAACCAGGCATCGTTCTTGAAGGCGGATCAATAGATGTCAATGGAAAAGGAACCCTGCTCACAACTGAACAGTGTCTATTAAACAAGAACAGAAATCCTCATCTTAGCAAAGAAAAAATCGAGAAATTCTTACAAGACTATCTGGGCGTCTCTCACATAATTTGGTTGAAAAGCGGCATCGCTGGAGATGACACCGACGGTCATGTGGACGATATTGCACGTTTTGTTAACCCGACAACAGTTGTGTGCGCTTATGAAGAAGGCAACGATGAGAATGCAGATGTCTTAAGAAAAAATTATGAAATACTGTGCCAATCCACCGATCAAGATGGCAAGAAACTAAACATTGTCAACCTGCCAATGCCCGGAAAGGTCGAGTGCAACAAAAAAAGACTCCCCGCAACCTACACAAACTTCTACATAGGAAACCAAACAGTTTTAGTACCAACCTTCGAATCAGAAAACGACAAAATAGCGTTATCTATTCTGCAAGAGCTATTCCCGAAAAGGAAAGTCGTGGGCGTAAATTGTGTTGACTTGATATGTGGGTTTGGGGCAATTCACTGCATCTCACAACAGCAGCCTAGCTATAAATTATAGGATTATCTTTGGCTAATGATACTATTTTTTGTTCATAACTTGTCTAATTATACATTTTATGAGATTTGTTTTTTGTAAGCCTCTTTAAGCGCTGTAATAATTTCCTCTATATTATCAGAATTATCTAAAGTCACTTGAAAGCATGGGCCATTCCAAAATTTCTGAACCCTTTCCGAGAGTTGATGTAGCCTGTGTTTGTGAATTAAGCTACTTCCAACAGCGTAGGGTAGCATTATCACAATGTGCATCTTTGCCTTTTTGATTAGCATATATGCAAAGTTACGGTTGAATTTGAATGACACGTATGCTTTTGTCGGGTTTGTTATTATTTTGGGGTTAAGAATCGTCATTGCTGTTTTAATTTTGTTGTAAGCGCTCATTATATCTTCGTTAATATCCTTGGGAGGCTCATTTGTTCTGTTCTCTGGAACATCTGGAGTTGTGTCTTCTTCAGATGGAGGTTTCTCTGGGAAATCAATTTCCTCAAAATCGGGGTTCATGGTGAATATTGTTTTCTCGTCTGCCGTGTACTGTTTTAGAATCTCTACCTTTACCATTTTGTCCCAAGTGTCAGTGTAAGTTTCAAACACTTCCTGCATCTCTGGCTTGTTATCGTCTATTACTAGTAGTATGTTTTGGCTGTTTTCAATGATGTCTTTTAGCGCTTTGTAAATTTCTTTGTAACCAAGATATTTCTTGAACTCTTGTTCCAACTCTGAATTTGATTTTACGTAAGAAAATAGTCTTTCAACTAGTCTGTTCCTGCTTACGGAGTTATTGAAAAATGCGAAAAACTTTGTGATCTGCGGAAAGATATGCCTGTAGAAGTCATGTTTTTGAAGTTCTACTTCTACAAGATAAAAATCTGGACTTTCTTCATCCTTGAAATCAAGCAAGAAGCCATCTGGAATGGCAGACCCCAAAGTTTTAGAGCCAATCTTGCTTTTGATGTCGAAGTAAACAGTTTTTGCTCCAAAAAGAGTCTTGAAGTGTTCTTTCACTATCTTCTCAAACTCTTCTTCAGAACTGAATTCTGATTCATCAAACTTTCTGCCATTCATGAAAATAGCTGATTTCATAACTTGAGAATGGCGTAGTGTGCTTATAAAATGTTATATTGTGAAGATGGGTCTGATGGAATTTGAACCCCCAACTTTTTGCTTACTGGAGAAAGCTTGGTTTAGACGACGAATTCAACGCCTTCTAATCCTTTGAACAATATATCTCCAGTCAGAAATTTCACGTTAGACTTTAGTGCAAGAAAGTATCCAAGGGCATCAGCGTAAGATATGTCGCGGCCATTTTTCTTTAGCTTCAACCGAAGTTTCAGTGAACCTTCAATGTCAGCTACTCCAAAGTCCATAACATATTTGGCAAACACTTTAACTACTTGAGAGGCGGCTTTCGCTCCGTGAACCTCAAGAGTACGGTAATATATTTCCAGTAAATTGAGCCTCGTTAAAAAACCGTCATTTTCTTCAAAGAAAGACCTGTATCTTGGGTTATCACTAAGGTATGCCAGAACAGCATAGCTATCATAGAAGAACCTTGTAGTTTTCCGCAAATCATTCCCAGCCGCGTTTCATTTCGTCTTTCTCATGCTGCAGGTCCTTGAAAGGATATTTGCCTCTAAGACTACGCACATCAGACACTTTTCTTACTGTTACTTCGACTTCTTCTCCTTCCTTGAGCCCTTCTTCCTCGACCAATTTTTTCGGCAGCACAATACCCAGCGAATTCCCCCAACACTTAACTTTCGCCTTTACGTTCATGATTATACATGTATAACTACTTAACATTAAAGCTTAGCGAAGGACTGCTCCTAAAGGTCCATTAATATTGTTAGGAATAGACTTAATTTTCACTTTTGACATATGCTATATTCAGCCCCCAAGAAACGGAGTTTGCTACTTTTAACAGGATCTCTAAGCGTCAGGTAAATTGACTACGATGCAGATACGGCTATTGAGCTTTAAACGAGGCGCGCCCCTCAAAAATTGAAGGAGGTGAAATAGATGAGTGAAGAAAAGAAGGGAAAATTGAAAATAACCCTTGAAGTGGAAATAAACGAGGCTCTAATGGAAGTTTCAAAGGAATGGATGCCGAAAATGCATTGGATGAACCCTAAATGGATGGATAAAGACTGGAAGAAAGACAAAGACTGGAAGAAAGAAGAAGAATAGACCACTTTTTTAAGGGTGCGCCAAAAACGTCTGTGTCCATTACAAGAGAGCATAATCGGAGCATCAATTAAGGGTTCATATTCTCTTTTTTCTATGTGCTAATAACCCGCATATAGATTTATGTTTGAAAAGTCAGTTTGAGTGTTTTGTTATTTGTTGAGGAAAACTGCTAAGAATTACCGTGGCGTCAGACGCAACTAAGTTCAACCAAATATGGGCGCTTTTCTCCTTCCGTAAAAGTCTTTCACGCCAGATTCCCGTAGGTTTGTTCTTGATTGACTTTCTTGTCAAAGTTGCTGGAAAGTCGAATATAATTTACCTAGCAAGTGTGCTTGGAATAATAGCGATAGCCAGCGGCTTGCTGTATTTAGCTTTTGGACTACGATGCAGCTGCTCAATCCAAAACTAATTCTCATAAATACATGCAAGCATAGTAAAAATTAGCTTTTCTATCGGTGCTGCACAAGGCTTTATACGTTCGATGCGCCAGACGACTTATCGGACGCTTTGTCTTTCTCAAACTTGATTAGTTCAGCGGATAGTCTCCACATGAAGAATCCGAGAGCGCTTACTAGAAAGGACAATATAGTGAAGGTGTCTGTTCTCATCCAGAGAAGTAAATGCGACACGGGCATAGCCAGCACCATGGGATAAGTAAACTGAATCAATACTCCATCACCCCACGCGAGAAGACCAAATAAGAATAGCATTTCCCCAGCAACTTTTATGACAAGAACTTTTCTTTCGAGAGCCATTTTCATGTTTCGATGATTAAGGCAAACACCATTATAAAACTTGTCTATGGACTTGGCCTGCGAGGAGCTCTCCAGACTCCCGGATAAACTCGTATTCCTATCGATCGATCTCAAAACTTTGACCACGTTTCGGAGTTAAATGCTCCCAGATAAAACGCCCAGAAAAGGTTCTCGCGATTCTCATTCCACTTTATCCAGGTCTGTATCTCAAGAGAGCGGCAAAGCCTCCCAAAGCTGTAAGCTTTGCTTTTTCTTCCGACTCTGTAGATATCACCTCAACCCTTGCGTCTGTCTGTGAAGCCACATCCTCTAAGACATCTATTATGTCCTTCTCCTCCACCTCGTATTCAACCGCGCTGCACTTCTCGCATGGGCTCGATATCATTTCCTGTACAGTTTGAACCTTCTTTTCCTTATCCACTATCTTCGCCCTTGATAGTTCGCATCTTTTACACATTACAACAATTTCAATCATATCTGTATTATCTGTCACCAGTGCGACTTCCACTTCACCATTCTTAAGCGCGTTCAACACTGAATCTAGTCCGTAAATAGCCAAACCGTCTTGTTTGCCCATATCTGCCAGAAGGCGCTGCACGATCATCTTCTCCTCTGGCGCACACATATTCTTCAGTGTCTCAAATGATTTGCCAAGCACCTCTTTCACCGCTTCTCTGCCGGCGGATTGCGTATCAACTATGCTCAGAAGCGCATTCTTTAGCTCATAATGAAGGTAATCACCCTTTAAGAAATCCTGTTTCGTTTGGCCCGGCCCTCCAACTATCAACGCCGTAACTTTATGGTTCTCGAGAAATGCCTTTGTTGCATGCTCCGCAACCCTGTGGAAAAAGTATGTGACTTCCATGTCGCGTTCTCTTTCGTACCTCCTTTGGCTCTGCCCGCCCTTCACAGTCTTTCCTGGAATCCCCGACGTGATATTTTCGATTAATTCGAGGCGTTCACCGTTGAGTATCCCGAAGCTAGCCTCCTTTGAATCCATGGCGACGAGCCCCACAACTCTTTGGTCTCTCAGCATTTCCCTTAGCGGCTCTAACCGGAAATGGTCGTCAACCTCGTAAAGATAGGCGGTAATCGGTTCTGGTGGGACGAGTTCTTCGACGTGTAAAACTTCGCTTTCCGCCTCGTTCGCGACGAAAGTTCCAGCAAATATCGCAAGCCCATTCTCTGGAATTTCCTTCTGCAGCTTTAGACGCTGGATCACATTCTTAAGGGCGTCTTGAAGGCGATCCCTAACGTCCCTAGCGTTCTCAGATTTCATGGCAACAGAATCAGACTCACACTTGAGGTTTGCGACTATCTCATCTATTGATTTCTCCCGAGGTATATAGAGCGAGATGAACTCCATTCCCCTTCCCTCTTTGTCTGATAGCCACGCTATGAGCTTCCTCAGTTTGTGCTGTTTCACTGAATTAGTGGTTGCCACTTGGCATCCGTGAAAATGCGTTACTTTTTCAGTAACCAAATTTGATACCCCGACATTCAGTTACGGTAGAGATTAATTTATTAGTTTCTCAGAATTAGAGCCAATTGGTTTCACTCTCAAAGTTTGGTTTCACACTACTTATTGCTTGTGCGGTAAATGTCCGAGAAAAAGTATTCAATGCTTCAGAGGTGTTACGGGGATGATTTGATTAAGCTTAAGAGTTAACAATTGATGCAGAGTAGCACGCATTTTTTGAGCGAGACAAGATGTTTTGATAGGTAACATAAATAAAGCGCATCTTTAAAACTAATCTTGAAAAATAGCGCAGTAAGCTGAGAACGTATGAGCAGGAAAACAATTTACGTCCACCATAGTTATCTATTCTTCGCGATCCTGCTAGCTTTATTGTTTGCTGTGGTTGCCCTAGTTTTTTTTGGAGCCATCAGCATTGCCTTCGAAAATGTCGGCTTCACCCCTGTTACCATCTTGCTGCTTTTAGCCGCAACCTTGATTGGAAGCTTCATCAACATTCCATTGCTAAAACTGAAAGCCAACGTGCCCGTTATCCGAGAAGAATCTGTAAGCTGGTTCGGCATGACCTATCGGATCCCTCAGGTTGAGTATGGAGAAGCCGTCACGTTAGTCGCAGTTAATGTTGGAGGAGCCTTAATACCAACTGCCGTCTGCATTTACTTGCTTATCAAATCGGCGTCTTCAATGATTTTCCTCAGCTTCATAGGCGTATTAGCCGTTGCACTGGTAACGCATTTAGTAGCCCGACCAGTAAAAGGCGTAGGAATAACTACTCCAATGTTCATTCCGCCAATAGCTGCAGCAGTAGCCGCAATAATTCTTTCACCAGCACACCCAATAACAATCGCTTATGTGTCAGGTGTACTTGGATCACTCATAGGCGCTGACCTCTCGAATCTTCGAAAGATCCCGAAGCTCGGCGCGCAAGTTGCTAGCATCGGCGGAGCAGGCACCTTCGACGGCATATTCTTAACTGGTATAATCGCCGTGCTCCTCGCTGGATTATAAAACAAAACTTACAGAAATTGCAGTCATCCCACTTCAAGAATTAAATCGCATACAAGAAAAAAAGGACTTGAGAGAAAAAACAAAGCTGCTTTAAGAGAATCACAGTTTCTTTTTGACTTTTTCCTCTAAAGCCTTCAATCGGGCATCTAAATCTTCAAGCCTTTTCTTGTCCGCATGCTCCGCTGAAGAAGTATGCTTTTTTACAGTCGCTTCAAGCTCGTCAAACTTTTTCTTAATTTTCTCCATTTCACTAGACATTTCGTATCACCCTAAAAATTCTTAATTGCCAGCACTTAAAAACTTTTACTTAACAAATCTGGCGCGTGCAGTGACAACAGTTTCTAACTTAAAGAAATCTAAGTGTAGAGGGATTTGAGCCCAAGCGTGCATCTACTGTTTAGTGAAGATCATCATACCGCTTGTCTTATCAAATTCTACCAGTGCCTGTAGTTTCCATGTTGCCAATAGTGGGTTTAGGTGGATTAGATGTTTGGACTCGGTGGCTTTGTTGAGTTTTACTGCTCATACGGTATTCCTGCCTGTACTCCGGCTTGTAGACGTGCTGACGGATGAATCCACCATGTCGGCTTGACGAGCACTTCGGTAAACCTTGTCGACTTATTGAGGGAAGGATCCCGAAGTAACTCTACTCCACGCTTATTGGTACTGTTCATATCAATACCTTTCCTAAAAAGTAGGTGCCACTACGAAATGATTGAATATTCTGCTAGTAAAGGATTTGCTTGAACTGTTATTGCTTGTCGGTTGCGACGTACGGTTTGACCATTTTCGCTGGATTGACGATGCGGTCGAACTCATCCTCCTTCACGAAGCCCAGCTTTAGTGCAGCCGCTTTCAACGTAAGGTCATTGTCCATTGCGTAGTGCGCGATCTTTGACGCTTTGTCGTAGCCTATGACCGGTGCGAGTGCTGTCACAAGCATCAGTGAACGGTCCACGTACTCCTTAATCCTCTTCAGGTTCGGTTGGGTTCCTTCGATGAGGAACTTGCGGAAGTTTGTGCACCCGTCGGCCATGATCGTGATTGAGTGGGTCACGTTGAAGATAATTAGAGGCTTATAGACGTTCATTTCGAGATAACCGCCAGCGCCCCCGAAGCCCACGGCAACATCGTTTGCCATCACTTGGACGGCTACCATCGTCAGCGCCTCAGCCTGGGTCGGGTTTACCTTGCCTGGCATAATTGACGAGCCCGGCTCGTTTTCTGGAATCACCAGCTCTGCGAAGCCTGCCCGCGGACCACAGGACATCAGCCGAATGTCGTTAGCTATCTTATAGAGTGACACGGCCAATGTGCGTAACGTGCCAGAGAGCTGCACCAGATCATCATGCGCACCCTGCACTGTGAACTTGTTTTGCGCGCTTACGAACGGCAGACCCGTGAGCTTGGCGATTTCAGCGGCAGCCGTTTCGCCGAAGCCTGGCGCCGAATTGATGCCAGTGCCCACTGCTGTACCTCCGAGCGCGAGGCGGTAGACACCCTGCAGTGCATTTTCAATCCTCTCGAGATTGTCCGCGAGCATGCCCGCATACCCCGACCATTCCTGTCCGAGCGTTATTGGTGTTGCGTCCTGCATGTGGGTACGGCCGATCTTGATAATGTCTTCCCACTGCTCGGCCTTCGCCGCAATCGCGTCGTGAAGTGCCTTCACCGCGGGAATCAGCTTCTCCTTCACATTGACCGCCGCCGCGATGCACATTGCAGATGGAAACGAGTCGTTCGATGACTGTGCCATGTTGACGTGATCATTGGGGTGAACTGGTGTCTTGCTTCCTAGCGGCGTGCCGGCGAGCTGGCAGCAGCGATTGGAGATTACCTCGTTCACGTTCATGTTGAACTGTGTGCCGCTGCCCGTCATCCACACGTGCAACGGAAACATGTCATGATGCTGGCCTACGAGGATCTCGTCACAGACTTGAACGATGAGTTTGTGGCGCTGGTCGTCGAGCCGCTTGCCCGCGTGGTTTGCGTTGGCCGCAGCTTTCTTTAGGAGGGCGTACGCGGTAATCATCTCACGTGGGATTAGGTCCTTGCCAATGCTGAAGTGCTCCAGCGAGCGTTGGGTTTGGGCGCCCCAGAGTTTGTCGGCAGCAACATCTACTTCGCCGAGGCTATCTGTTTCCTTGCGAATGTCCGTCATCTTGTTTCTTCCTCCGTTCATATTTCAATACAAAGCAGAAGACCCTTATATGGGTGTAAATCCCACAGGGCTTGTCCTTAAGAGAGAAATGTTCTCCTTGCCAAATTTAGAATTTAGGCTGTGAGGAACTCAGATGGGAGCGGGTCCGTATAGGTTTGAACCCGCGTTTGAAACCCTCGGGTTAGATTAATTGTTAGTTGTTACCTGCTTCCGCTTTTCTAATTGATTGGTACCTCAAAACGCTCTATCGCTTGACGCTTTCTTAATCGGGTCATTGTACTTGACGTCGTAGTCTATTTTGTTCTCTTTCTAAGAGTTGGTGGTTATCTGGCAAGAATTTGGTAAAGATTTGAGTGTAAATCTGGAAAATCGATTAATAATCTCTCAGCTTAGAAGAAGTTGAAAACTTCAAAACTGACAAAGGAGACATGAAATAATGCAGCAATATATGCAAAAAAATAGAAGCAAAAAACCGCAAAAATCTAACTTGGAATACCCTGAAAAGCAGAATGTGTCTTCAGGAGCTTATGTTGACCATATCTAAAAACAATTAGAAGTGAAAACTTGGGGAAAGATAGAGACAAAAGAAAAAAGAAAGAAAAACGATTTGAAAGAAACCAGTTATTTCGAATCCTGCAAATAACAACGGCAAGCAACAGCGATAGCGCGCTGAAAAAGCTCTGCAGAGTATGAATAATCATTGCTGATGATGCACAATGAGCAAACAAAAAGTTAAGGATGTGTTTGCGGTTGCTTTGTTGGTTTTCTTTCTTACTGTTATGCTTGTTGGGCTTTATTCGCTGGATCGGATGCATAGTTCAAACATTGCTACGGCAGCTGCTGTTGTTGGTATTGTGGGGGTTATAGTGTCTTTGTTTGTGGCCGTGCCGCTTATACTGAGTAATGGTGAATGCTGATGGCAAGTAACCATGGTGAGTTTGTTTATATATGAACAAAACAACCGCCTACTTCAACACATAACGAGGGTAGAAACTTCTTACTATCTGATACATAATGATATACGGTCTTTGCAATTTTAATAAGAGCTATTCTATCTATCTTAGTTCCTTTTCTTTACTGTGTGTAGGTAGCATTCGCTTGTATA
>JBEKKX010000018.1:0-44270 GCA_050010515.1 Bathyarchaeia archaeon | reverse complement strand
AAGGAACATTGGAGCTTCATACGCTACTACAACTACACTAGACCGCATGAGGGAATAGGCTATTTAACTCCAGCAGAAATATACCTCAAAGACAAAGTGTAGCCCATTTTCTAGATAGAACAACAGAACCATGTTTCATAAGACTTTTATATTGGGTCATGGGTTCTTGGTTATTACAAGAAATCCATTAGGAACACGATAATATGATGGAACCAAGTAAAAAACCGTTGAATGTTCTCATAAAACAGTTGCATGGAAATATTGAAGTCATTCTTAAAAACGGTTTCGACTATAAGGGAAAAATGATAAAATGTGATGGGCACATGAACATTCTTCTTGAAGGTGCAAATGAATCCAAAGACGACCAATTAATGACAAACTACGGCAATGTGCTGCTTCGCGGAAACAACGTCCTCTACATTGTACTAGACGCCGATAAGCATTAAATAGCCAAACTTCTGGTTTTCCCAGTCACGTAATCGCAGGCATCCTCAATAGCCACTTTTACATTAAACTTGCGGTTGAAAAAAGTAAGTACGTTTTTGAGGTCTCGCTCAAGCAATTCCTCCGCGTTTGCATGGTCAGACATTACGTATTGTGGCCAGTCAATAATGAGGATATGCCCATCAGGTTTTAGGATGATGTTGTATTCGCTGAGGTCTGCGTGAATAATGTGCGCTTTCAAGTACGCTTTTCTTACATTGCGCAATATTTCTTTTAGGATTTTTTCAGGCTTTTGAATCTCTTTATATTTGGATAATTCTGCACCTTCAATCATTCCCATGGCAATAACGTGTCTGTTTTGGCTTATTGGCTCTGGGACTGAAACGCCGTTTTTGTAAACAAGTTGCATTGCTTGGAACTCTTTTTCTGCTGATACATGCGATTGGAAAAGCCATGTGGAATGCTCGCGTATGTAGCCTCTTTTTCTTCTTGTTTGCCTAAAGCTTATTCTTCCTAGCCTGTGAAATTTTACGGCTATACGTTTGCCGTCGGGGCTTAATGCGTCATAAACATCCGCTTCTTTTCCAACGCCTAGAGATTGCCCAAACGAGTCAATTACTCCTGCTTTGACAAGGGTATTTATCGCTAGGCAATCGTAGCCTGCATAGTTTAAGGTGTGTCCAACGTAAGCTCCTTTTGTTCGGTAAATTAATCCTATCTTGTTTAGCTTGCCCAAAGTAAATTCTATACGCTCCATTGGCAGTTTTGCGTATTTTTGTATCTGCTCTACTGGTACAAATTCGCGTTTGCTCATAGCAGCCTCGATAATGTGGAGTATTCTGAAATCTTCGCTTTCAAGTTGTCGGAATACTTTGACTGCTACTTCAGCGCTTGACACACGTATGATATAGGTTGCTTTTCACTATAAACACTATGTTTTCCGTAACATTAACCGAGTTTTTTGGGTTGGACTTATATGGCAGTACTGTAAGAATACGGTTAAATATACCAAAATCGCCCATAATTAACAGATGTTTAACGTAAGTTAGGTTTTGAAACATGGCAGTAGATCAAGAAAATATTTCCAAGATACTTTCGATCCTTTCGCATCCTTTGCGAAGAGAAATACTGCTGAACCTGAGCGAAAAAGGCGAGTCATCCTTCACTGACCTGCTGAACCTGCTAAAAGTTGATACTGGAAAATTAAGTTTTCACCTTCGCTCGTTAGAGATTTTCATAGAGCAAACCCCTACGGGCAAGTACAAATTAAGCAGGGCTGGTGAAAGCGCAGTAAGAGTTATACATGACGTCGAAGGCTGGGCAGAAGTAGCGGATGTACAAAGAAAAGAAAGCCAGCTTCCGCTTGCTTCTCTAAAAAACAGAATTGTAGCTTACGTAATTGATTTTGCGTTAATACTTGCAATCACGATGGCAATTATTTTTCTGCCCCAAGTCATTTCTATGTCTTCGGCAACCTTTTTCGCTGCATTAACCAGCACAGTGCTTTTCATTACTGTGGGTCTTCTTTGGCTTTATTCTACTTTGCTTGAAGGATTTAACAGTCAAACCATAGGCAAGCGTATTATGGGTTTGAAGGTCGTTAGGACTGATGGGAAGAAAATGTTCTATGACCATGCAGCAGTAAGGAACTTTGGGAAAATTTTGCCTCTGTTGCCCTTTGACTTAATTATTGGGTGGCGACTGAAAAATCCTACATTCATGAGGTACTTTGATAAGTTTGCCGGTACAACCGTCATTGACCTGCGTTCATCTCACCTATAGTATTCCCCTCATTTTTAATGTAAAATCTTATTTGGTGCCAGATGTAATAGTCTCTACTGGACAGGATTCACATGGGTGAAATGGAACTGCGGGTGTCAAAAATCAAAGACGGCACAGTCATCGATCACATTAGAGGCGGATACGCGTTGGATGTCATCAAGATTTTAGGGATAACAGGCAAGGAAAAACGGGTAATTACTATTGCCATTAATGTTCCAAGCAAACGTTTCGGAGTTAAGGACATTGTGAAGTTTGAGGGTCGAGCACTTAACTCGCAGGAAGTTAACAGGATTGCTTTGGTGGCTCCTCACGCATCAATCAACATTATTCATAATTACAAGGTTGTTGAAAAGCTGGAAGTTAAGTTGCCGAATGCTATTGAAGGCATAGTTAAATGCGTAAATCCGTGTTGTATAAGTAACAGCGATGAACCAGTAGTCTCAAAATTTTACGTTAAGAACGAGGAACCTTTATCGTTGAAATGCCATTATTGCGGCATCATTTTAGAACAGGCCGATGTTCTCCAACAACTCTAGTAATGGCTTCATCATAAGCTTCCTTGTGCCAACTCAAACAATTTTTTAAAATCTTTTTTATGAAAAACTTTGCCTTGATTTATTCCTGGGCACTCAAGCGTAAAATCAAAATTATGCAACCCTTTCTTCTCATCGAATTTTAACTCAAAGGGATAAAACATGCAGATTAATGGTCTTAACGGGTAAATGCTGCATTGGTTATCTTTTAAGTAGACGCATTTACCTTCACTTGTCTTTTTCATTTCATAAACGTAAGGAAGCTTATCCTTAATTTCCCCTGAAAAATCAGGTATGAGCCGGGAAGTATGTGAAGCAATCTTTTTGGCTTCAGCTTCTAAGAGGAGAATATGCCTAGTTTTTTGTTTAGTGTCACCGCAGCATAAACCACATCTATTGCAGTCGAACTGTAGGTCAACAGGATAGGTAAAGTCCACTTTTATTCAACAACTATAACTTAAAGAAGGTGCAATAAAAACTTCGGCAGTTACTTTTTGTTTTCTTCTGGCTGTTTATTGCGGTGGCCTTCTCCATACTGGAAAGAACGGTTGAAGTTTTTCTCGAGTTTTCTTTGGAAAACTTCGTCCAGGTTCATGTTTGGACAAGCTAAGCGGCTTGCATCTAAAACATAAAACATCACGTCGATTAGTTCTTCAGCTATTTTCTCTTCAGGTAATCCTTTTTTCCAAGCATCGCTGGCTTCGCCTAGCTCTATGAAGGCAAAAAGCAGTTTCTTTGGAATGTCTTCAGGCTTATTGTAAAATCCTTTGGCAATTACAAGAGATTCTATTTGCTTCTTCATCTCTTCCAAATTCAACTTCGGTTTCGCCTCAAGCGTTAACAAAACTATAGCTCACTTATTTATAGTTAAATCTAGGCAGCGAAAGCTTGCAGGTTGCTTGTGACTGCTATGACACTACCACAAATTCTTATTTTCCTATTAATCACGTAGGATATTGTCGACGAACGTAACGAGTCGTTTGGCAGATAAACCTGCTGCCAAGATATGGCTCTGTCCCAAATCTGCACTATGGGGCTTAGGCTCCCAAATGTGTATTTCTGGGCATCCTTTCAGGCAGTTAGAGTAGTCTGCCAAACGGCACCTTAAAATTTAAAATCATAAAAATGCTCAGGTTCATTAATGGTCAATATATCGTGTAAAAAACATTCTTTTTAGGCAAACTTTTAATCTAACTAATATAAGCAATTGGACTTAGACGGTCATGTATGGCTAGGCTAAAATGCATGAAATGTGGAAACGTCTTCGAATACACTTACAAACCGTTGGATTCATTGGTGCATCTTGGACCTATCAAACGAGTCCAGTGCCCAGCATGTGGGAAAAGCAGTTGGCTCAACACCTATTCATCAGTGAAAGATCCGGTAACTTGGTCTCCAGAAGGAAAACAGCAAGAGCAGGTTGCCCCACCCCAGTTAACTGAGGAAGAACTGGAAAAGAAGCGTATTGAAGAATCCAAATACGAAAAACCCTAAAAAATTAGTTTGGGAAAATGGCGAAAGTAGCCTTTTGTCTTCATACCTTTCTAAGAGCATAGGCTTAAAAAATGCTGGTTGAGCATGTCACTTTTCTGGTGCCGCTATTCTTCTTGCCTCTTTAATAGTTTCAACGTAAACTTCTTCCTTCAACCTGAAACCTTGACTTATCAACTGATCGAGAGTTTCGAGGAATTCATCCAAATCAATTTCCTTTTTCTTAAGAGCCATCAGCAAGACGAATAAAGTTCCTCGAGGCGTTAAACCAAGAAGCTTAGCCGCTGACCGCGCCGAAACCTCATCCACAAGCACAACTTCCAACCCCAGTTGTTTTGCAAGCGACAACACCGCCTCTTCTCCCTTGTCCAGCATTATCGGCATCTCTACAGGGTCAGCCGCTAACACCTTAATCCAGCCTTCAGCGATGGCACTTTCAACGACATATGCGTCTTTCTCTCCTAGCAGCTTTCCCTTATCAACAACTTCCCGTTTGACATCCTCAGGGATAAACACCTGTTCGAAAGCTGTTTTCAGAAGGTCGATTTTGCCAGCCTTGGCCAAGTAAATCAGGGGAGTTGCGTTGGAGACGACGCCACGCACCTAGGAAGCCTTCCTTAACCCTTTCAAGTCTTCCCTAAAAGCCTCCAAGGTGTAAGGAACATGAATTTCTCTTTTCTTTGCCTCTATAATCATCTCCCAAAGGGATAAGCTGCATTTTTCGGCGGCTTGCCAGAGGGTAATTTTGCCTTCTTCATAGTCTTCTAAGCTTTTTTCGATTAGCCATTCTTTCGCGGCTTTCATGAGGAATCGTCGTATAACGGTGGATCTGTCCATTCCTTCTTCCTTAGAAACTTCATCTATGACTTTGGCGAGGTCTTCTTCAACTCTAGTTGTAAACGTAACAGGCATCTACCATTACCTGTATTAAAAATATTCAATTTAATACTTAAGCTTTCCCATGATTAAATCGCATTTTTTTTAGATAGAACATTTTTTAAGGCAGACCAAAAACTTCTAATTGCAGATGATTGCGATGGCGCGTCTTAAGTGTAAGAAATGCGGAAACGTCTTCGAAAAAAGTTATAGACCAGTTGATTCAATCCGTCTTGGACCTTACAGACGATACCAATGTCCAGCCTGTGGGAAAAGCAGCTTCTTTAACTTACTCTCCTCGGTCAAAGATCCAATCACTTGGTCTCCACAAGAAAAGAAACAAGAACAGCAAACCACTGAACCTCAACTAACCGGGGAAGAACAAGAAAAGAAACGCATTGAAGAATCCAAATACGAAAAAGCCTAAACTCAAATGATATTGGACAGCGCATGGCATGATTGACACCGAGAATCTCACCCGAAGATTTGGCAATCTAACAGCTGTAGATAACGTCACCCTACACGTGGACGAAGGCGAGGTTTTTGGTTTTCTTGGACCCAACGGCGCAGGAAAAACCACCACTGTACGCATGCTCTGCTGTCTAATCGGCAAAACCAGCGGCAATGCCCGCATAGGCGACTTTGCCGTTGACAACGAAGCTGACTGTCTCAAAATAAGAAAAATGGTTGGCATACTTCCCGAAAACGTCGGCTTATACGACAGCCTAAGTGCCTACCGCAACCTTGACTTTTACGGAAAACTCTACGAGGTCCCAGAAGCGAAACGGCGAGAAAACATTGAACATCTGCTGCGGCTGCTGGGCATCTGGGAGCGTAGAGACGACGCCGTCGGCACATTCTCGAAAGGCACCAAACAGAAAATCGCCATCGCCCGCGCCCTAATACATGACCCCCAAGTGTTGTTTCTGGATGAACCTACAGCGAATTTGGACCCTGAAGCCTCAAAAACAGTTCGGGACTTTGTTCTGGGCCTCAAAAAAGAGAAACGCACCATCTTCCTGAACACTCACAACCTAGATGAAGCGGAGCGGCTCTGCGACCGCATCGGCATCCTGAAAACTCGCCTAATCGTGGTTGACTCACCCAAAAACTTAGAGCACAGCCTATACAACCGAAAAACCATAGTCCACCTAGAAAGTGTCACCAGCCAGGTTTTAGCCGCCGTTAGGGGGCTGAGTGCAGTGAAGAACCTGAAAACCAGCGACAACAAGTTAATTCTTGACATGGATAATCCGGAGAGAGATAATCCCGAGTTGGTGCGGGCGATTGTGGCGGCGGGCGGCAACATCCAATATGTCACGGAGTTGCGGTCCACGCTTGAAGATGTCTACTTGAAATTGATTCGGGAGGCGTCGGCGCAATGAGATTATGGAAGTCATGGATAGTAACTTCAAAAGACTTGAGTGTATTCAAGAAAAACAAGTACATCCTCTATTCCTTAGTTTCCCTACCCTTCATTTTGGGTGTGGTGCTTCCGATTATTTTCATATATGCTTTAGGAGCCGAAGCGACCCAGCTTACACAAGCTCAATTCATTAATGCTGCTAATATACTCGCAAACGAAGGCTCGATATATTTTGTTCTTATACCCGTGGTTCTCCCTTCGATAATAGGTTCGTACAGTATTGTAGGCGAAAAAATCGAAAAAAGCCTTGAACCCTTATTGGCTACTCCGACGACGGATGGCGAGCTGCTGTTGGGCAAAAGTTTAGCCACCTTCCTCCCCACCATGGGAGTAACTTACATCGGCGCAGCGATATTCATAACAATCATGGACGTTTGGTCCTACATTAAATTAGGGCTTTTCTTGCTTCCGAACACAGATTCAGCAGTAATACTGGGTGTGATGGCGCCTTTAGCGTGCGTCTTAAGTGTCGAAGCCAACGTCATCATATCTTCCAAGGTAAACGACATACGTGCAGCTCAGCAGCTAGGGACACTCGTAATTCTCCCCATAATACTCATGTTGGTTTTTGCAAATCAAATCACAATAATCCCCCTTAGCCTGCTCGCCTTAATCGTGTCCGCAGCACTAGCCGTCGCAGACATCGCACTGTTCTACCTAAGCAAAGCAACCTTCCAAAGAGAAGAAATACTGACTAAATGGAAATAAACCTCAAAATAATAAGGTCAAGAAAAATACAGGTTATACTTTTACTTACCTTTCTTTCACTGCATTGTAGGTATAACACTTGCTTTTTCAACGTTTTAAGCCATGAATGCCGTTGGTAATCGTACAAACAGGTCACCAAAATAAGTAGCGGGCACGCTTGGAATTCAAGAGACTGCTTTGGGCTACCGCATGATTTATGGATTTTTGGTGAGTTCTACCAGTTGCTTCTTTGTTAATCCTGCTCCCGGCGTGGCATCGAGTCTTTTGTGCACCTTTCCTTTTTTGAAAAGAAGCACGGTAGGGTAGTATTCGATTGAGTATTTCTCGCATAGGTCTGGTTTGTCATCGACTACAACGCTTATGCATTCATGCGGGTTGGCTTTCGCGTACTCCTCAAATATTGGTACAAACATTTGGGAAAATGGGCACCATGAAGCATAAAAGAGGACAAAAGCTTTCTCCTTAGCCTTCAAAATACCATCAATATTTTCTTCAGCTTGCTCCTGCCGTCTCTTACTCATTTCTCTTTCACCTCTCTCTCCCGCTCTGGCTCTCTGTCCTCTTCTGGATAGTGACTGCTGTCGCAAAACGGTTTATTTGAGGATTTTCCGCATCGGCAAAGAGTCACGCGATTTCGCACTTCATAGAGTTTGCCATCCGCAGAGTAGATTGGAATTCCACCGCGAACCCAAAATGGTCCGCCGACGCCTATGCTTGGGTCCTCAATTATACCAATCGACTTGGCTAAAACAGGCTCAATCGTCATGCCAGTTTCCTTATCTAAAACCACCAGCCTGCCTGAGGGACAATCGCAAGCATTTTCTATCACGTTTTTCTTGGCTTTCGGATCATCTGATTTGTGAATTACATCCCAGATGTCGCCGCCTCGGTGGCAGAAACGCGCCGAAGCGCAAAGTATCTCAGCATCCTTTAACTTTAACTCAGGACCATCAATTATTTTTGCTACATTATCGAAAAGTTCATTTGTGCTTGTTTCTGTTCCGTCAAAATTCACTTTCAAATGAGTGCTATCGCAAAATGGCTTGTTATTGGATTGACCGCACCGGCACAAGGCGTAATTTTCCGCGGTTTTCAAGTTTTTTCCTATGACCCATTTGGCTGGGATCCCCTGTGCGTCACATGTTATTGTCGTGGTAAACAAAGGGATGCCACCAGAAACCAGATATGGACCGTCCTTGCTAACTGTTATCTTGCAATCTTTTTTTGCGCTTGAATTTTTTGGCAATTTCTCTATCTCACATTCACTGAATCCAAATGAAAGTTATAAGGATATTATAATAAAACGAAGGAAGATAAAAATAGCGTGGAAGTTAGCAAGTAAACTATTTTTTTTCAATGTAGCTCTGTAATTTCAGCTTGTCTTAATTGCCGTTTTGCCAGTCCTGCGAAGACTTTGTAAAATTCTTTCAAGGCAACCCGATATCCCTTATCCATAAAGGACATGTCTAAAAGATTATCAACCCAACGAAGGCTGTGTTCCGCGCACTTGAACATTAGTTGCTTGTGGAGTTCATTCATTTCTGTTTGTGTGAACCAGTCTTTGTTTTTCAATCTACCCAGAGGAACGAAGAATAATGGCACAATGAGGCTTCGGCAATCTTTAACGTCGTCTATAAGCTCTATCGTTTTTATGATATCGTCCTCAGTTTCTTCAGGAAGCCCAACGATTAGAGTTCCGGCTGGAATCAACTTGTGATCATGCATTATTCCCAAGCCTTGCCGAACAACCATGGGCCATTCTTCGGGCTTAAACGGAAGCGCTTTAGCTGGCATGATTTTTTTGGCAAGTTCAGCTGAGCCTGTTTCGATGCCGATTTCTGCTCCCCACCATGCTTGCTTTTGAAGTATGATTTCTGAGAGTTTGGAGACGAGCTTTGGTTTTGAAGCTACAGCAGCTAAGGAACAGTGGCTCCAACTTATGGTTTGGACCTTGTTCATGACCACTTCGTGAAGCTTTAGCAGCTTCTCGTCATTGGGCACTGTATTCGGGGAACCATACAGCATGACGTCTTCAGCATGCAAGCAGATAACACGCTGTTTACCGACCTCAACGTTGACTGTTAATTCCCGCACGATTTTATCAAGAGGGTACCAGCGTAGGGGTCTTAATGTAACGTTGCAGAATTCGCATCCTCTGCAGCAGCCCCTTCCGAGTTCAATTAGGCCATTAACTGACGGCTGTACAATGTCCGGTATATCTTCCAGCCGAGGTGCGTCTTTTGCTGAGACTTCACAATGAGGGGGCAGTTGCTCTCCATTTATGGCGGCTTTGAAAAGTTTTCCGATAACGTTTTCAGCTTCGCCCTCTACTACGCAATCTATTGCTTTTCTTTCAACAAGCTGGGGTCTGTAGCGGAACTGCCATGCGCCAGGACCACCGACTATGATTTTTGCTCCATTTCTTTTTGCTTCTCTGATAACTGGGCTAGTGACTAACGCATGGAAGTGCCTTGCTAAGAAAGGCTCTTTATGAAAAACAGATGCCAAGGTCGTTGATGCAGGACCGAAACCAAAGGGATCCATGGTGTGAATGCCAATAACTTTGGCGGTTTTAAGGTATTTCCGAAGGTGCTGTGGGCTGACTGTTAAAACGTTGAAGCCTTCTTTTAGCAGTTGAGCTTCGATTTTTCTTAAGCCATAAGGCGCAGCATTTGGCAACCCATTGCTTGTCCCTATCGGTGGAAAAAACAGGTAACTGTACAAGACATCAGGGATGAAGTTGGAAGGAGCGCACGTACCAAAGCCCAGGAATTCATTGCCATGGTAATTGCTCATTAGTGTTCTGTCAGCTGTTAAGAGTACGTCCACACAATTATTTGCCATTTGGAAATCATCCATGTCAAACAGGTTATTTTTCTAATATGAATATATCAGCTACTTAGCACTAGGATTAGATTATTGGTACATCCAAATAAACGTTACAGCGTTATGTAATCTTTGCTAATGAAGGATTCGTCCAATAGATTGCTGTCCTATCTGGCAATATGCCCTTTTCGCCTTTCACAATCAATGTACATTTGTGAATCGTTCATGTATCGATTGTCTATTTAAGTGGTTTTGAGTCTTACCATTGTTTACAACGGTTTAATTTTTATGCGGTTATGTTTATATATACCTTGTTTTACTAAACAAACGTCAAGTGAACCATCAGGGTGTGAGAAGTTTGGGCTTAAACCCTAGTAAAAGCCCAACGAAAAAATTGGACGCCATTGATCTGCAAATCATACGAGCACTGGAAGAAGATTCACGCGTAAGTTTGCGTAAGCTAGCTCACAGGGTTGGGATAACCCCAAGCATTCTGCATAATCGCCTTGACGGTCTAGAGCGTGAAGGCATAATTCTTGGATACGTGCCCATTGTTGATGCAGCCAAGATGGGTTATGCCTTGACCGCAATCATCATGGTTCAGGTTGAAGGCGGACATATTGTCGAAGTCGAAAACGAAATTGCCAAAGAAAACAACGTTCTATCCGTTTATGACATAACTGGAGAGTATGATGCAATCGTCTTCGCCAAGTTCCGAGACAACGCAAGCCTTAATGGTTATTTGAAAAAACTGCTAACTGAGCGCTTCATAAAGAGAACCACTACGCTGATTGCTTTAAACGCTGTAAAGGAATACAGCAAAGTTATTTGATTGAACCCCGCTTCCTGAATTGTTCAAAGTTCATACTGTTTGTGAGCTTCATCGTTAGCCTCGTTGCTGCAAACAAACTTGCAGAAAATTGTAAATACTTAATATTGCTGAGCAAGTATTACTGCACTTGAAATTGTGGGAGGGTGTTTGAGTTGAAAAGTCTCAGGGGTATCTTGGTTGTTGGAGAAAAAAACATTTTCATCGAGCTTACACAAATCATCGCCATCGCCACAGAAGCCAACACTCTTGTGTCAAGCATGTTCAATGTAGATGTCAAAGAAAAACAGGTAACTGAAGCAATGCATGCCATGCAGTCGCTTGAGAAAAAATCTGATGATATAGCCTTCAAAATAAGCGAAGACATTACAAGCGGCGCCATCAGCCCCAACATAATAGATGACCTGCTTAAATCCGTCCAAGTTGCTGACGACATAGTTGACCTGTATTATTACCTCAGCAGGGAATTGGATCGAATGTCCAAGGTTTACTCTGCGGGTTTCGAAATGAAACGTCTTGGTTGGGACTCTGTATATGTGAACCTTCTTGCACTCGCGGCAACATCCCACTTAAAGCTAAAACAGGCGCTCTCCTCATCTAACGTTACGGAGATTTTGAGGTTGCGCCAAGAAATTGAAGCTTTAGAAGAGCATGGCGATGAATTAAAGGACGATGGATTTGACAGGCTATATAACATGACGCCGAACCTGCATTACTTACAGTTCTTTCATTATTCTGAACTTTTGCACAAATGCGACGACGTACTTGATTCCTGCGAGGATCTCTCAGACCTGATTGTCTCTGTGGTTACATCCATCCTTAAGTGACTCTGAATGCTGTGGCTTTCAATCGTTATTCTTGTATTAACTTTCATCACGGTAATGTTAGTTTCAGGCAACAACCTGTCCGCATGTGTTGGCCCCGCCGTAGGCTCAAGAATCATAAGCAAACGATTTGCCATAATACTTGGCGCTGCAGGGTTTTCGCTTGGACTTGTCGCCCAAGGCATAGGAATGACAAAAACAGTAAATGTGCTGCTGCCGAATGCGGCTTTACAGTTTCGAGCTGAAGCTTTGCTGGTGGCGATTTTAATTTTTGTTATTGCCGACTTAATTAGAGTGCCAGCATCTATGAGCATGTTGCTTGTCGGTTTGCTCGCAGGCTTATCCCTTGCAACTGGTACACTTACAAACATGGCTTACATAGCTGAGGTAGCTGCCATGTGGGTTGCGGCACCCCTAATTGCTATAGTTTTTGCTTTTTACCTCATCAGAATCATAAATCGCGGCTGGCCTGAAAACATTTGGCACAGACTGCAAACCTACAAAATCTTGCTTATTGTTTTAGCGTTTTCTACTTCATATGTTCTGGGAGCAAATACCCTTGGGTTGATAGTTGCCACAGGCGGTTTCAATATAACAACCGTCATAGCAGCAATTGTTGCAATATTTATCGGAACGTTCTATTTGAGTGCCGGCGAGATTCGCAGGGTTGCTCAAGAGCTTTTTCTCATGCGGTACCCAAACGCGACGGCGACACTTGTGGTTTCAACGGTTCTCGTGGAGGCGGCTACGATTTTGAATATTCCACTTTCCAACACGCAAGCCTTGGCGTCGGCAGTTTTTGGAACAGGCATATCTTACAAATCCAAGTTTGTCTCGGTCAAGCCGTTCCTGCTGATAGCGTTAAGCTGGGTAATCGTGCCACTGCTAAGCTTCACAATAGGGTTAATCATAGGCACCGTTTAGCCATCTATTGTTTTGATCATGATTTTACTAGCCATTCAGGTGTAAGTGGTGGTGTTTTGCTTGGCAAATTACTTTCTAGTAAGGCAAAGAGGCGGCCATTTAATCCTTGCAAAAGAAGGTTATGAAAAAGATATGGCCAGCCTGGATAAACCGTTCTTTGTCTGTGTAGACAGCGTTTTAGTTAGAAACAGGATTAAGGTTCTGCCTAAAAAACTAAAATTATATTTATATACATGTATGCATACATTCATTGCGGTGACTTTATTGGTCCGAGTGATATCCATATCTGACGAAGTCTATTCTGAACTATCACGAATAAAGGATGGAATGTCTTTTACCGAGCTCATTAAAACTCTCATTTCACAGTGCCAGAGCAGAGGCGACGCAAAAACCATACTGGCGTTCTTGGAGAAAAAAGAACCTTTAAGCGAGGAAAGCGAGAAAAATATAACCGATACGTTGGAAAAGAGCAGAAAGACTGCAATTGCAAGAAAACTTAAAAACTCAAAGTAAGTGATCTGATGGTTATTTTCGATACTTCAATCATTGTGGATGCCTCAAGAAGAAAAAAAACCGCCATAGATCTGATAGAATCATATTCAGGAAAGGAACGTATTGCTACTACAATCATTAGCAAGTACGAAATGCTCCGCGGCGCAACAGAACATGATGCCGGTTTTGTATCAGAGTTGCTTGAAAAGTTCGTTATCTATGATTTTCAGGATTGCGCTGTAAGCGAAGTGGTTAAAGCGTATAAGAAACTGACTGAGAAGGGCAAGAAAGTCAACGAGCTTGATCTCATAATAGCGGGCATAGCCGAGGCAAACAACGAAACGCTCATAACAAAGGACAAGAACTTCGTAAACTTTGAAAGCACGAAGATAATAGTCGTACAATAATATTTCGTCTCCTAAAAATCGAACAAATCAATAAAAAAATTAAGAGTTAATCGCTGTTAATTCTCAGCGTCTTCCCTCTTAAAGCGGCGTGAGCTTTCAGCAAGCCTTTGTACGCTGGTTATGGACATGTGGAAAAAAAGTCTTGATGGCTATTAGTTTTGTCAGTAGATCGAATAGTTTTCGTTTCTTGTCTGTTCATCATTAAAGATTTTTATTGCAAAACAATTCAGCTTTTCATAAAAGTTATGAACAAGTATTAACTATGTTTATATTTCTCTGAACATATCAATTTGTAAAATCAAAATTGGTGTTACTATTGAAGAAAGCTTCAAAAACCAAACGGGACATTGAAGAACTGATTATTATAGACGCTCGAGGACAACCGCACAGTATCTTTCAAAAAAGAATTTTGAAGGAAAAGTAGATGAATAGTGAAACAAAGTACACCCTTATACTTTCAAACTCGGGCAGTTTCAACTTCTCACGTTCTTTCTAAGTCGTTTCTTGTTGCCTGATTGGTTGGTTTTGCTCCAATTTCATCTAACCATTGAGAACAATGAATGGACGTACAGAATATCGAGAGGAATGTAAGCATTCTTCATTAAGTCTAGAATTTGTGTTCACTATTGCAGTGTAAATGGCTTTTGCAAGAAAGATGTCGATGTAAAATTTCGCCAGAACTTTACATTTCGCTCGACAGCTTGCCAGAATCAAATGCGGCAGCTAGAGATTGGTTCATTGCTATGAGTAAGAGTGCCAAAAAAAGTGCCGCTGAAGTTTTTGTGCTGGAATCAAGTGTGAAGAAGCAAGGATCCACAGTTCTTTCTAAAATATCGGCGTTTTTTCATATTTATCAAATTCTTTAGAGTTTTCTTAAAAAAGGAGAAAGGGAGCTAATGTTTTTTCCAGAACTTGATGGTTCTGGACTTAGTGACTCATTCAGTCTTGTTCTCATCTACTTCTTTGCCTGGGAATGGGAACAAACCGGAAGGCTTTGATTTTGAGTTAACACGGAAATAGACTAAACCTGCTATCAACCATATTGCGGTGCCGACTATGGCAAAGGTTCCTTCCAACCGTGAAGTCCCTCCGCCAACTATGCTGAGGTACAAGATAGTAGCCATCATGAGAGCGTTGGCGGCGAAGCCTGCTATTGGAATTACTTTGCGTTTTAGTATTGAACTGCGTTCTTTAGTGAATGCGATTAGTGCTACAATGTTTGTTAGTCCATATAGCATGAAGGTGCCAAAGTTTGACAGCAATGTAATTGAGGTTAGGTTTGTTATTGAAAGTACTCCGAAAGATCCTATAGCAGCTGCAACAGCTGTCATTACCCAGATTCCAATCGCTGGAGTTGAGTATTTTGGGTTTAGCTTGCTAAGGTGATAAGGCACTTCAGTGTCTCGGCTTATTGCGTAGGTTACTCTAACGCCGGTGTTCATGCATGCAAGGGTAGTTCCTAAAATTGCAGCGGCCACAATTGCAGCTACTATTAACATTAGTGTGAATCCATTGCCTCCGAGGAATACGTTCCCAAGGGTGCGAACCATATCGCCGATGGGGGCGCTCGAAACTGCAGCAGCGCTAAATCCTGTAAATACCTTGCCGTTTTGTGTTATGCTATAGCTGGAGTTCATCCATGCCTCAGCTCCGAAGTATTCGAACAGGTACGCGAAGGCTCCTTGGATAATCAATGATAAAATGATTGCCTTTGGAACAACCTTGGGATCTTTGGCTTCTCCGGTGTATGCTGTTGCGGATTCGAATCCGACTAGTACTAAGATAGCGATGGTCGCTTGAAATAACACGTTGCTAATATCATGAGGAGTGACTATTCCGCCAATGCTAGAGAACGTGAAGGTTACATGTTGAGGGTTAGTAAAACGGAATGCCAATGCCATTCCGGTGATGATGACCAGCATTCCGATTTGAACTACGTTGAGAAGAAGATTTGTTCTCGTTGATCCTTGAATTCCACGGTAAGCTATCGCGCCTGTGACGACTGCAAATAAGCAGGCTATAGCGATTTCGCCTAAGGGTGAAATGCTGAATCCAAGTACAGATAAAATCCATGTGAGCAGGATAGACATTGCTGCAACCATGACCCCTGGATAGACCCAGTAGTAGAGGTGAGAAATCCAGCCGACACCGAACTTAGCGTTTCTAGCTGAAGTGTTGCTGCTTCCGTTGTCTAGTAAGGCTCTTTGAGCAAAGTAATATGAACTGCCAGGACCAGCATCGGGGTAACGCCGTGCTAGCCACGCATAAGAAGCGGCAGTTAGGAACGCCAAAATTAATGCTAATGTAAGACCAAACCATATGTCGGATGCCGTTGAAGCGCCAGACGGCGAGGTCTGAGCCGCGTTTATCTGAAAAGTAAGCCACAAGAACGCCCCTGGAGCTATTAAGGCCATGGCGTTTATTGTAACGCCGCCGAGGCCGAGAGTTTTTTTCAATTGAGGTGACTTTTGCGTCTGTGCACCTGTTGAGTCAGTAGACATCTATTTTCCCTCCTCTAAGCGGCAAGCTGAAAAAAGCGGAAAATAGTTTTTGCCTTTTTTAACGAATTGCGCGTCGTGCTTTCCGCTTGACTTGTTTACAGTTGGAGATTCCATTCCCTTTTTCATCCAGTAACACCGAACTATTAGTACAATAGAGCAATTCTAGCGAAATATAAACCTAATTAAGATTTGTTCATAATAATTATGAATAACTGTAAGTATTTCCATAAAAACACATAATTTATGTACAAAATGTCATGATTAGACTGTTTTCTTGAGCAAAAGAAAAATTGAACTGTGAGAGAAGAAAGAAAGTTTTTATGCTTGCTTTTGTCAGCCTATTTTAGCAAATATTTGATAGAAACTGGAATAGTGGCGAAGTGAACAAGTAAAATAAACTTATGACGCTATTTGTCAATTTTTAACTCTGAACGAAGTCGGTAGCCAATTGTCGCTATTGACCCCAATATTATACATGTCCAGAATAAATCCAATAATCCAAACATTTTTCCACCCAATTTTTGTTTTATTGAACATTTTTTAGTAATATGCCATCCTATATAAATGTAATTGTGAAGCGTTCATAACTTTTATGAAAAATAAAAAGAATGTACAATCATTAGAACTGAAATTAGACATTTGGCTGGGTAATAGCTATTTGTTTGGACATCAGTTTGATCCCTTTCGTTCTCGGAGCGCCTATCGCTCATTTACAAGTTCATTGACAAAGTTATTTGATAACGGCAAATTAGTAATGAAATCAATTTGTTTTGATTGATTTGAAGGCGGCTCCATTTCTGTTTTCGTAAGAACCTGTGCAGTTCGGAATATATGTTGTTTCAACATGTTTTCTTGACTTTACGTTTTGGATACGTTCATGTTTTCAATTATTAGACATTTTCATGTAAATTAGTCCAGTTTTTCTGAAAAATTATGTGCAAATCATAAATAGCTTTATATGTTGAAGATGTTATGAATATGAAAGTTAAGGAGAAAAAAGTTTGCAGAGCTTTACGACCCTGTTCTGGATGAGAACTGGCTCAGCAGCCTCAGCGGTTTCCGCTTTCCTAAATCGAAGCTTTTCGATTAAGAAGCGGGCAAAAGCTGAAGGGATTTCATAAGTCGTAAAACGCAGGATTAGCGGGTTATTATGGTGGTTTATATGAAAAGTGTATGTACTGAATGTTCGTTCCAAAATGACCACAGAGACGAAACGGAGTCAACGGTAGCGATCATTCCCTTAGCAAAGAGGATAGTCTAGTTATGAACCGACTATTGGCATCTGTTAACATATTCGTGGAACCGTCCCAAAAAGACCAGGTATTGACGGCTCTCGCAGAACTCAAAAACATCGAAGAAATCTACGAGGTAGCTGGAGAATACGACATAGTTTCTTTAGTTTCTGCATCTTGCCTCGAAGAGTTCAGGGATGTACTGCAGAAGAAAATAATGAAGATTAACGGCATAAAAAGCACTATAACAACGATAATTTTGAAACCTCACAAAGGACCAAAATGTTTAACGGTAAAAGCTAATACTTCAGTAGCAAAATAGAACAGGAGTGGAAAGGAGCCATAGTGAGCACAAATGTTATCTGGAGTTTCGGAATAATTGATCAATGCAGTTCAGGTGCTGGCAGTCATCCTTATACTTGGAGTAGCAATAGTTTTAGCGAAACTTATAGCGCCCTACCTTACCGGAGTCTTTAATCGAAAACCAAGCCGCTTAGATAAAATACTAAATCCAATCGAGAACTTCATTTACAAAATCATTGGAGTAGACGCAGAACAGACGATGGGCTGGAAGCAGTACTTCCTCGCAGGCTTGCTGGTAAACGTTGTCATGATGGTTATTGCCTTTCTAATTCTTGTCTTCCAAGGCAACTTGCCCCTTAACCCCATGCATTTTCCCGACATACATCCGGACCTTGCCTTTATGCAAGTAGTCTCTTTCGCGACAAATACTGACCTTCAGCATTATAACGGCGAAGCCGCTTTTTCTTATCTTAGTCAAATAGGCGTCCTCCAGTGGCTTCAATTTGCCTCCCCAATCACAGGATTATGCATGGGCATCGCATTTATCCGAGGATTAGTCGTCGGCGCAAAAGACATGGGCAACTTCTACGTTGACTTCACCAGATCCATTACAAGAATTTTCTTGCCACTCGCCTTTATAGCCTCAATTATACTTCTCGCCTTGGGTGTACCCCAAACCCTCACCGGCTACACCACAGTGAAGACCATAGAAGGAGCCACACAATCAATTCTAGTCGGGCCAGTTGCTTCCCTAGACGGTATAATGCAACTAGGTACAAACGGCGGCGGGTATTACGGTGCAAACGCTGCCTATCCCTTCATGAATCCTTCCATCTACACGAACGTTATCATGATAATTCTAATGCTTCTGCTTCCCACAGCGTTGCTCTTCGTTTTCGGAGAAATGATAGGCAAAAAAAGCGAATCCAAACCGCTTGTGTGGGGCGCTTACATTCTTGCCGGAATTTGCCTATTCCTAGCATTTATTCCAGCTATCCCCTCGGTTGCTCCAGGCATTGAAACCCGGTTCGGCGGTTTCACGTCCACTTTATGGACCGTAATTACGACCATGTGCACAACTGGCTCAGTTAACTCTGCGCTCTTAGGCATGCATCCTCTGGCGATAACTTCTGGTTTCATGGGAATGTTCATTCAGTCGATTCCGGGGGGGAAAGGAGTAGGAATGATGTACATGGTAATGTTTGTACTAATTACCGTCTTCATCGTTGGGCTAATGTCTGGAAGGACTCCTGAATACTTGGGAGTCAAGATCACTGGCCGTGACGTAAAGCTTGTCATGGTGGCTTTCCTACTTCATCCCATTATCATACTAATACCCACAGTAACCGCTTACGCTTCGGGCGCAACGGCAGCCATTGGGGTCAGTGGAAACTCTGTGGGTTACACGCAAATCCTGTGGGAATTCACGTCAGCGGCGGCAAACAACGGTTCCGATTTCCTAGGCGCCCAAGGAAACACCCTGTTCTTTAACATAGCTACCGCTATCGTCATGTTAATAGGACGCTACGGTCCAATTGTAATCTTGCTTGCACTGTCAGGCTCTATGATTGGGCGAAAACGAACCGGCACCACCACGGGGCTCAAAACCGACAGCCTGCTATTTACTATAGTTCTAGTCGGCAGCATCATCATACTCGTAGTATTGACGTTCTTCCCGTTCTTGGCGCTTGGACCAATTTCATCATTCTTCGGGGGGTTAAAGAGTGGCTTCTGATGATAAGAAAACTTTAGCGCCAACAAAAAGTAACGAATCAGCCCCTATAGGAATGAGGTCAGCTTTCTCTAGAAAAGTGCTGGTCGATTCGGTAGTCCGTTTAAGCCCTAAATCACTGCTCAAAAATCTAGTGATGCTAATAGTTGAAATCACGTTCTTTATTGTGGCAGCAATGGCTATTGTTCCACAGGCTTTCGGGCCGATAGCCAGTTCCAGCCTGCGAGTCTTCTATGTTGAAGTCGCCGCAATTCTCCTCATTACAGTTTGGTTCAGCACACTCTCCGATGCCCTTGCAGAGCAACAAGCAAAAAGTACAGCTGGCGCCTTACGGAAATTGGAAACCGAGGTGCCAGCCAAAAAAATTGTAAAGGAAGAATGGACGAGGAAGATAGTTGCCGTAAAATCGACTGAACTCCGAAAAGATGATCTTATCTTTATCGAAAAAGGCGACATCGTTCCTCTAGACGCTGATATACTTGAGGGAATTGCCATGGTTGACGAGTCGCTTGTCACGGGTGAATCAGCCCCAGTTCGGAAGGCACCTGGAGACTCGCTTATCGGTGGATCGCGAGTGGTTAGCGACACTCTAACTGCAAAAGTAACGACGAACCCTGGAGAGACCTTCATTGACCAAATGATAAAGATGGTTGAATCTGCTAAGAGACCAAAGACGCCCAACGAAGTTGCAATAACCATTGTGCTGATTGGATTGACCGCCATCTTCACCATTATAATAGTTGCTTTGCTAGGCATGTCGGTCACGCTGGGTCTGGGCGCTGACCTCTCCGTGCTAATCGCGCTCTACGTTTGTCTCCTCCCCACAACCATAGGCGCTCTGCTTCCAGCAATCGGACTTTCCGGAATGTCCAGACTGTACCAGAGTAAAATAATTGCAAAGTCCGGTAAAGCTATAGAAACCGCTGGCGATGCAGACGTCGTTCTCCTCGACAAGACAGGCACCATTACGGTGGGTAACAGGCAAGCTATAAAGTTCGTACCATTGGAAGGATTTACAGAAGAAGAAGTAGGGGAAGCAGCTTTCCTTTCTTCATGGCATGATGACACTCCAGAAGGACGCAGCATACTCAGGCTCGCATATGAAAAAGGTTTCCTACCGAAAGAACTGAACTCTCTCGCACTTTCGGAAACTTACCCGTTCTCAGCCAGCACCCGCATGAGCGGAGTGAAAATAACTCACTTGGGCTTAACGCTTCCAAAAGGTGACAAATCAGGACGAGACCGGCTGAGAATCAGAAGAAAATCCTCAACAGTATCCGAACTAGGCGTTGCCTCAAGAATCGAACCTGAAATTGAAATCTTTAAAGGCGCTCCAGAAACCATCAAAAAAATTGTAGCTTCCGTTCCTCTAAACTATGACCTCATCGTAGAAGGAATATCTGCAGAGGGCGAAACACCTATAGCCATCGCAAGAAACCGCAAAGCCATCGGAATAATCAGACTGAAAGACGTCCTCAAAGAAGGCATAAAAGAAAAAATTCACGATCTTAAAGTCATGGGAATACGCCCAGTCATGATAACTGGAGACCAACCACTCACTGCAAAAAGTATTGCATCAGAGGTTGGAATCGACGAATATGTTGCGCAGGCCAAGCCCGAGGACAAGTACAACATCGCCAAGAAAGAGCAAGCTGAAGGCAGAATTGTCGCAATGATTGGCGATGGAACTAATGATGCCCCAGCACTTTCTGCTGCAGATGTAGGCTTGGCTATGAACTCTGGCACAGAAGCTGCTAAGGAGGCAGCGAACATGGTTGACTTGGAATCGAACCCAGCAAAAATAATTGATGTCGTCATGCTTGGAAAACAGTTGCTAATGACTCGAGGCGCGGTTACTGCTTTTAGCATAGCCAATGATGTCGCCAAGTACTTCGCAATCATGCCTGTTCTGTTTGCCGTTACTATACCTCAACTGGCAGCTTTGAACATTCTGCACCTTGGCTTGAAAAGTGCAGTCTTGTCCGCTTTAATATTCAACGCCATTATCATACCGCTTTTGATTCCTCTAGCCATGCGAGGAATCGCATTTAAACCTACCAGCACCATGACCCTTTTCCTTAAGAACACCTTAATCTACGGGGTAGGCGGCGTTATCGTGCCATTCATAGGAATCAAACTGATAGATCTGCTCCTTGTGGGAGTATTTCACGTTTAGGAAGCAATAACTATGACAACAAAACAAAAAGAAAAATGGAACCTAAAGAACCTGAGACCGATTATAGGATTGACAGTGGTTTCGCTGTTGATTTGCGGACTATTTTTCCCACTATTAATGACGGGTATAGGTCAGGTTTTCTTTCCCTATCAAGCTAACGGCGAACTTGCTCATCTGCCCAACGGGCAAGCTGTCGGATCTTATTTTATTGCTCAAAACTTTACTTTACCCATTTTCTTCCATACAAGAAACGAGACAGCGTCACCATCAGCATCAGGCGTCGACCCAGATATCACGCTTCAGGACGCTTATTCGCAGATACCAAGAATAAGCAATGCAACCGGAATTTCTGCTGATTCTTTAATGACTATCGTTAATCAGAATCAGGAGGGAACGTTTTGGATTTTTGGCAGTCCATATGTAGACCCATTGCAACTCAATCTGTTGCTAATAAATGATTATCCTTCTGTTTACAGTAATTTCACAGGATAATATTTAGCGCTTGGTAAACTTATGGTTACTGAATGCTAAAACACAAGCGATAGCTCTTTTAACAAATGTCCAATTTTTAACCTCAACACCGTACATTTGTAAGGTAAAAGATGAAACAACTGTCTGCATGGCGAGAAAAAGTATAAATATTGGGAACTCGTGTTCAATTAGGCAAGACGACCTGTATGCCAAAGCTACTTGCATTCGTAGACATATTCGTGGAATCCCCAGAGATGGATATCGTACTAGCATCGCTTGCCCAATTGGAACACCTCGAAGAATTATACGAAGTTACCGGCGAATTTGACATCGTAACATTGGTTTCAGCTGCTGACATAGAAGAATTTCGAGACATCCTCAAGAACAAAATCATGAAAATAAAAGGAGTAAAAAGCACCGTAAGCTCTATTGTCCTTAAAGCTCACAAAGGACCAAAATGCATCGAAGAAAACAACCATTCAGCATCTTCACCTGTTTAAGATAGAGCAGTTAATTTTTTTTGGGGTCCAGCAATTGTATTTTTCTTCTTGAAGTCATTATTTCTAAAAAATTAAAAAAATTATTTGGGAATTTTAGGCTTCTATCTAAGAGCTACATCGGTGACAGAACGATGGAGGTTTCAGTGCGGATTACGTTGGGATCTTTTTCGATTATTTTGTAAACCACTTGGTTGATGTCTTCAAGCGCTGGAGCTTCCAAAACTATTATTGCGTCGTATCGACCAAAGATGGCGTCGGCAATGATGGTCCCTTTTACTTTTTCTTTTATTCTCTTAACGACGTCCAATGATGTGCCTGGTTTGGTGCTTAAGAGTATATAGGCTTTCAATTTTTTTACCTCTTTTTGTTTTTTTTCACTCGGTTTTTTGTTTAAACGTAACACTATTTAATTTTATTGCATATAAATTTTCTGTTTTAATTTAAACGACTGTCTAACATTTATGAAAAATTATGAACAAATCATAATTACATTTATATTTAGCTGGGCAACTAACTAAGTATAAAATAAAAGAGTGAAAATATGTTTGGAATAATTGATTTAGCTTCAATAGCCACAATCATCGGTTCATTTGCCTTTATAATGTACAGCATCAGGGTAGAACTCAAAACCAAAGTGTAACACCAAAAACTTAGAATGAACGATTAAGTAATAAGAATGATGTTGAATTCTATCTTAAATTAAGTAAAAATGCTTTTTAGAAGAAAATCGCAAAATAAAGCACACCCTTACTAAGGCAAGCGTTTCAGATAATTTTTGCAGTATGGGGCTGTGAGTAACTGTGGTGAGGCCGCTGGGATTTGAACCCAGGATCGCATACGCCCCAGGCATGTATCCTGAACCAAGCTAGACGACGGCCCCTCGACACTGGATTAGGACACAAAAATGAACAAGAGATAATAAAAACATTACTCAAAATGACTACCGCAGGACTATCACAGGGAACAATAAAAAGCACGTCAGACCAACTCAAGCACCTAAACAAACTCACAGACCTAACACGACCCGAACAAGTAAAAACAACAATCTCATAACTCAAAGTTAACAAACAGCACAAAACAAAACTTCCTTAAATCCTATAACTGCGATATGGAAAACCTCCTCCAACTGCACGATAAGCTTCCGCCTTGTCCGTCAGTATCAACATTCAGAATTCACTTGGTCTTGCTTATACGGATAGATACCCGCACTTTTGACGTAGTTTTCATATCAATAGTGTACCTCTCTCCCCCTAGTTGCTGGGGTTACTTCGTACATCTTCTAAGTCAACAGCGCCAAAGGCGTCAAAAGCAAACCGGTTAAAGCCCACTGATGGCCACGTTTCTCAAACAGAGCTCACTGAAGTTTGCCACCTCAAAGCTAATCAGACGGATCACGTTAATACAGCTTCATTAATAAAAATCGCCTTATTTATGATTTCAAAGCCGCTTCCCTTCTGTAATGTATAGCAAAATCTAATAGATAACGCATTCAAATTAAAAGCCTCATAACATGATTAACAGTAATTATTAGGAATTCATAACCCTTTACTTTCCTTCCCTCGTTTTAGAATTAGTGACCCACGAAAAACGTGTTCACAACCTATCTGTGACGAAAGAAAAGGCAGCCGCTGTGATAAATAATTGAATAGAAATAACGGACGTAAAAAATTTGAAACCGTTCTAGTAGAGGCAGTAGAAGAAGCCTTTTCAACTTTAGGAGAAAGCGTAAAAACATCAATTTACTTTCACTTGGAGCACAAATTCATCATTCCAAAGCAAGATATTCCTTACAGGATCGATGATTTTTCAGATGCACTTGAACGAATTTTCGGCATAGCCGCCAAACATTTGGAGATACTGATCATGAAGAAGCTTCATGACAAAATCACTTGCTTTTACGAATGGAACGGTCCAAGCTGGCTGGTTCCCGATTTAACGTTAAGGCAATATGTTGAGCTCTTGAGGCTATGCTATGGAGGTAAGGAGAAAACGGTAAAATTAGAGGTCTGGGTTAATGCAGAGGAAAAGCAAAAGCAACGCGTTTAACGATAACTTTCAAGATTACTTTGCCAATTCAAAACAAAATAGAAATTGGAGGTGAAAAAACATGGATAAACATGCCAGAATCCTCGTTGTCGACGATGACGAAAACATAAGGAACACTATGAAGACTATACTTGAGGACGAAGGATACATTGTTGATTTAGCAGCTAGCGGAAGCGAAGCTATTCAAAAAACGAAGAAATCAGCCTATAACATTGCGCTATTAGATATCCGACTGCCTGACATGGAAGGCATGGAACTGCTAAAATTAATTAAAGACACTGTTCCACGGACACGCAAAATAATGGTAACAGGTTACCCCTCAATGCAAAATGCCATAGCAGCCTTAAACAAGAACGCAGACGCATACCTGATCAAACCCATAGACATCGAAAACCTTCTAAACATAGTAAAAGAGCAGCTGCAATTACAAGAAAACGAAAAAGAATTTAGCGAACAAAAGGTAGCTGAATTCATTGAAACCAGAGTCAAAGAACTATCCATCGACCAACCTTAAGCAGTCGAAAAACTCCAATTTTTTATTTCCTTCTAACCTTTATTCAATAATTTTAATTGTTGTTGTTATTACACAACCACGCATGTTAATACTGCAAATTTGCCAGTTATTCTTTACGGTGAAAAAAATGGAAACATTAAGCATAAGCGACAAACAAGGAATGGAAATTTGCGAGAACGTTGGGCAAATACTTGTAGAAGAACTTGATTCTGAAGATGTCTGGAACAGACAAAACAGCCCTCTTACCTTAAAAAAGCTAATTCCATTTTTAGCATAAAGCTGCGTGATAACGTTTCAAAACCTCAAATTTTTAGCCATTTAGTTCTATTTATTATATACAACATAAGACTTTTATTGGCATTCAGCTAATAGTTAAAGCTTGAGGAAAAACCTTTGGTAGAAGAAGCCGTAATCGAGATCGGGCATGTGACACATTTCTTTTCTAAAATCAGTGTAGCAGTAGTAAAATTAATGTTACCGTTATCTGTTGGAGATCGTATACTCGTAAAAGGGCCTTCGACTGATTTTGAGCAAACTGTAGAATCTATGCAAATAGAAGGCAAATCTATTCCGCGAGCTGAAGGTGGACAAAACATAGGATTAAAAGTAGTGCAACCAGCGAGGGAAAAAGACGTGGTTTACAAGAAACTATAAGCATACATTCCCTTTGCTAATCCAAGGAAAAAGCATCTAAAGAGCACAAACAACGGATAAATCCAAAAACTAAGGGATTATTTCGCAGCCGTTGTACTTAATGAAATCGAAATCTTTTATGTTTATTTTTTCGTTCTTGAGCAAGCGCTGAATCCGTGGAACCTCAACTTTCACAGCCCCTACGAGTTCTGCAACCGTGTGGCAGACCTTACTGTAAGCTTCATCACTCCAGCGCTTAGTCACATTTGCATATAAGCATCTTCCACCGCAAACATTCAGAATCGAGCAGTTTGCACATGGCGGCTGGTCAACAAAAATTTTCTTTATTTTACGCGGATCAGTATTGCTTATGTGGCCTAAATAGTAATTTTTCATCCCCCACATTGTTGGACAAGGAATGATGTAACCGTCAGTTTGAATGGCATAGTTTATCCAGCCTCCACCGCAGCGCATAAAACAATTTTTCTCTTCATGCAAAAGGGAATAGGCGATGCCTAGCAAAGGGTAAAGCTTCAAAACAACGCCCTTCTCCTCCATCTGGTCTACCCAGAACTCTGCAAGCTTTTTTACGCCAGGAATATAGCTTGTCTCTGTCCACTGTTCAAAGTTGCGTCTTTGGTAGTCGTTTCCCCAAAAACCAGCGTTCAATTGCCAATGCACAGAGGAAAAAGAAAATTCATCGTTGTCTAAGAGCCACCGGACTTGCTTGTAAATGTCCGTTTGCTCCATGATTGTCATTCTAGCAATTAATTCTCCTCTAAAGCCGTTTTGCTTGATTAATTTGAGGTTGTTTACGACTTTGCGGAAGGTTCCGTTTCCCCTGTAATAATCAGTTAAGGCTTCTTCACCATCAATGGAAACAAGAATAGTGTGAAAACGGTTAACGTATTTTGGCTCCAACTTATCAAGCAGCAACCCGTTTGTCTGAATCATAAAAAGCTTAGCCTTCACCCCGTCCATTACCTGCTTGATTTTATCAGCGCAGAGCAAGGGTTCACCACCATAAAAGGTTAAGACGCAATCAGGGTCTTTCCGACAGAAACTATCCAGCGACTCCACGTTATAGTTAATTTTTTTGGGTAAACCATAATCAACTTCGATGTCGCCGAAGTCCTCGTCAAAATCATCTAAAGATTCGCCGAAGCAGTACCTGCACTGTAAATTGCATTCACTTGTCAGTATAACATGGAAGAACATGGCTTAACTATTAATGATGCTGGTTTAATAGTATTTTTCTGCCAACTTACGTGCTTCATTGTATTCTTCAGTGTTTTCTTCTTTTTCGGCTTCGGGCGCTTGCTGGTTTTTCTTTTTCTCTTTTTTCTGGTTTTTCCTCTCTTCTTTCTGTGCCACTTTCTGCGCCTTCTCAACATAGCTTTTAAGGTCTCTGTCCTTGATGGCTTTCTCAGGCAGAGTCTCAGGAGCATACATCAAAGGGATGACGGCCGCAAAAAGGAAGAAACTTGCTAAAGTGAAAGCGGTGGCTAAGGGAATATCATTCGCGTAGGGTTGGATTAGGACAGATAAGAAGCTGGCAAGAAGAAACGGAATACCGCCTAGTGCATAAAATTTTTCTTTTTCAAAATTTTCTCCAAGATCTCCCCAAATAACGGTAAAGAAAACCGAGAAAAGTAAACCCCATGTTATACCATCAAGAATCGTGAAAATATATATTGCAAATGAGGAGGTTGAAAATGCACTCATTGTAGCATATTCGATACCCAGCATAACGAAGCCAGCGATAACTACTCGCTTTCTCCCTGCAATATCTGCTACAAAACCACCTATGAACGCGAAAATACCGACAAAAGCAAACTCTGTAATTTGCACGAGTGCAAATTTGTCGCCAAAGACCCTCGCCAACATCGGGGTCTCTGTAAAGTTTATGAGAGAGAACATTACCCATGGAAACAAGTACAACAATATCTCTTTTTTACGAACAAGGTCCAAATAGCTTGGAGATTTCTGCACTTCAGTCTTCTCATGAGTTCTATTGAGAAAAAAGAAGCCAACGCCACCAATAAGTCTCCAGATTGCCAATAATATGATCGCTTCTAACAGTCCTGACACACTTATCAACAACCCAAATGCTAAAAAAATGAATCCAACAGCGCTCCAGATTACTCCACCTATTAGACCACGATTTTCAATAGCAGTTGACTTTGCGAAATAGCTTAAACAAGAAGGCAACCCTAATCCGATTGAAGCCCCAAAGAAAGAACCAATCAACACATTAATTATTAAATTGTCAGCAGAAACCATAGAGAGAAGAAAAGTAGCTATAACTCCTAAAAACAACCATATACTTAGAAAACGATCACGCGCTCGAGGGGATACTTTTGAACCAATAATTGCCGTCACGGCAATTCCCAAAAAATAAGCAGTGAATAAATCTAGTCTTTGGTTTTCGAGCACATTTAAGTTAATAATATTACTAAAGACGACATAGGTCAATATGTACCATACGAAGGTGTTGACCACTAGCAAAATCGCAGGTGCTGTCTCTCTTCGGAATATTTTGTTTCTAAGTGTTCTAATTGAACTCATCGTGTGTTCTGTGTGAAATATATGTTTTAAGGATAAAACTCTTGTTAATTTATGATTCTGTATTTCTGTTCAACACAAAGCTTATTAGCAGATGTGTTCTACAGGTGTACTACACGAAAGAGGTAGAAGGCAATGAAGAAAGCAAAAAAGAAAGAAGTACCCGTTCGAGTATTGCCGTAAGAGGCTATAAATCTTCAAGCATGAATGATACAACTGCTTGAAGATTGATCTGCAGTTCCTTCCTTGGGAGTCTATTGGATAGAGATAATCCTTCGTCAATGAGGAGCTTCATTCTATCTTTCATTTTAGCGACAGGTTTAGCTTTAAGAGTCAGGTCTACTAATTCAGAGACCGCGCTTTGTGTCATTTTGGGTTCTGAGAGAATTGACATGATTCTGGTTCTCGTTTCTTTATCTTGCATTGCAAACAGAAGCGGCAGGGGCAAATCCTGAACGATGATTCGTTGACGAAGCTCTTCAATGTCAAAAACATCCACGAGATCATCTCGCAAGGTGGCTAGTATTCCGATAATTCTTCCCAGTTTAGCCAAGTTCGCCACTTCGGTTTCGTTGCCTCCCCCGAAAAGTGCGCCGAGCATGAGGTCCGCCTCGATTGATGCAGCCTTCAGTTCAGTAATCATCATATAGTCATTCTGAGTAACTCGTTTCCTCTGTTTTAAGTAGACTTCCAAAGAATGTGCATTTCCGACTTCAAAAAGCAAGTTTTTAGTCGTTTCAAGTATGTTCTTCCTTTTTTCCTGCGAAAATGTTGTCGTTGAATCGGCAAAAATTTTGAAGCCTTCGATCAAGAACGCGTCGCCAAGAAGTAGCGCCATCTCGACGCCGAACTTGCCATAAACAGTGGGGATCTTGTTTTTCGCTTTAGATTTGTCTAATATATCGTCGTGTAGGTCAAATGCAGCTGCCATCATAGCTATCGCAGCTTGCGCGAGTACGCTATCGTCTGGATTTCCTCCCACAGCCTCACATGCCATTGAAAATAAGCCTGCATGAGTGAAGTCATCCCAGTGTTCAAGGTAATGTTCAAACGCGCTACGCAGTTTTGGAGGCTCCATTTTTTCCGCCCGCAAAATCTGTTTTGCCAGGTCGAGCCCTTTTTCGCTTCCTTTTCTCAGTTCTGCAACTACCAGCTTTCCTTTTTTGTGTGACATGTTCTAACTCTATCTGCGTTTGTAGTTTAAAAGATTGTTCAGGTCAGAGAACAATTTCTCGGTATTTTGGGTCAAAGCATAACCGGGAAAGCAAAGCTCTGAATAGTTTATGGGGTCGTTCAACAGTTTATGATAATCCTGAGACAAATTTAGGTTAAATGGCAAACTGCATGGGCGGATGCCCGCGTGTTCGAAGCAGACCCAGTCAAGCAGAAAATCACAGTTACTTTTTCAGTTCAACCAAACAGGCTTTTCACACCAGAACCGACTAAATGAAACTTATAGATCTTGCTTATGGTGCAGGGGGTGGGATTTGAACCCACGAACCTCTACAGGATAGGCTCCTGAAGCTGACATACCGCCCTCTTGTGGGAGAGTGGTTCTACGCCTTTGACCATGCTCGGCGACCCCTGCACTTGTGTGGATCAAATTTGAGGAGGGCCGAGGCAGGGATTTGAACCCTGGCAAAAGGCTCCACAGGCCTCTAGGCTACCAAGCTACCTCACCTCGGCCGCTTTTGGTGTTTTCGGCTACTTTTTGCCCGTCGCTGATAGCTTGGTTATTAATCATTTTCTTTTTCTCAGGAATATTAAGTTGTCCTTTTGGCAGACATATTCGAATCCTACTTCCAAGAGGCTTTTTATTTCTTCAGGGTTTTCTAAGACTTTGACTGTAAAGCCCTTGCGTGGGTTGAAGGGTTGCGCGAATCATGCAAGATCGTTTTCACCACTAAAGGTGATTACACGATTCTGACAAAGAGCGTAAGAGGAAGCGGAGAAACGTTTGAGATTCAGAGATCGAGTGACATAATTAACATTACCTTGCTTAAACGGTTCTATGAGTTGCTGTTGATCGAATACAAAGAAGTCGCTGGCAACAAACATGAAACTGGAAAGATATTTCGGTCTGAAATCTTGACTGCAATGGAAATCAGGTATAACATATTTGGATCCTGATCCAGAATTGTAACGTACAAAACTTTTATACGATAGTTTATAGATTTGTAAAATTATGCCAACTGTAAGAGATTTTATGACAACGAATGTCATCACAATTGATGTTCAGGGGACCGTGTTTGAGGCTGCAAAGCTAATGCACCAACAAGATGTAGGTGATCTTGTAGTAATGGAGGGTATTGTGGCTAAGGGCATAGTTACTGAAAGAGACTTAGTTAGAAGGGTATTGGCGCAGAAAAAACCGCTTGAAACTAAAGTCTCTGAGATAATGTCAGATCCGCTCATAACAATTGAGGAGGAGTCCCCACTGCGAGATGCTGCGAGGAAAATGGTCAAGTACAAAATAAGGCGGCTTCCCGTTACGAAGAATAACGTGTTGGTCGGTATAATAGCTACTTCCGATTTTGCTAGGCACCTCAGCAAAAAAAGCTTCAGTGAAGTAATGCTCGCTGCCATGAGCCGATATCCCTTAGCCGACAACAGCCGATGAGCGCGCTCAACTGCATCAAATACTCAAACCAACGCCACCTCAACTGACAACGCTTCGCGTGCTGATAACCATCTCACTAACCCTGACATCCCAAGCATCATCATATCCCTAGTTTTCTTAAAGATACGTTCAACGTGACCATAGACGAAAAATCATCAGCAAAATCCTCAACGCTAACGGACAAATACGTTAACCATGCCTATTCACACTTAATTGTTGCAAGTCAATTGCCCATTATTTCTTCAACCCTACAATCTTTAGCATCAACAGAACCAAAAAGCAACGTCAAGAGAAGATTTAAGGTGAGCTTTATATGAACCGAAAACTCTGTTTTAAGCAACGGAGTTAATTTAAACGTTTAACTTTAAGACAAACTTCCGTTTTTTAGCGTTCATAATCGTCTTAGGCTCGCGCGCTACAATTCGTTTACAAGACGTACATATAGCGCACGTGTCGCACCCAACGTGTGAGGCTGATGAGGCTCTTTGTCGCTCATAGCTAACACCTAAACATTCTAAAAGCGGGTTCAAGCTTTCTTAAATGTATATGGCTGTAGCGAAAAAATAACAAAGTCACTTTTGTTTCAAGACTCGAGTGGTGGCTAAGCGCAAGTGAACACGAGCAACTGTAGAGCGCGCTAGAAACCGCCTTTGTTCCATACCCTTGCAGTTTCGTAGCAGAAAGCTAAGGCACATATGAATGTACCTGTTGTGGCGAAGAAGTATTCGCCAGTTACTACGGGCGGTCTTAGAACGGTTAATTCGGTGACGAGAAGTAAAACTGAAAAAATGGCGTAAAACAGAAACCTTGGGATTAAGAAGCGACTGATCTTTATGCCGTCTTCCAAAACAACCTTATTGATAGCATAGCCGCCATCCTCACGTTTTAGCAACCCTACGTCCTCTAGTTTAGAGAGATGATAAACCGCCAATGAAGGAGTGCTCAAATCGAGAGCTTTTTGAACCTCTCTTGCTCCAACAGGCTTGTTGCTCTTTAACAAGAACCGATAAACCTCCAGCGTAGTCCCCTTCAACATACTTTCAGGTTTATCCGCTGTCAAGGTACCACTACTCCGCCAATCACATTCACCGTTGATATTATAAATGATTTTCCGTTCAATCAATTAGAACGAAAAATCAAACAATTAGAACACATGTTCTATTGCATAGAATTAAGTAAGGCTCCAAAGTCTAGAAGCTTATCAAACCCAAAAGGACGATAGCTCATGAGTGAACAGAAAAAGAAAATAATCCTTGCAATTGTTCTTGCTTCAGTTGCAATAATTCTTTTGGGCGGAGTAAGCCTATCGTTCTTCCCTGCCCAACAGACGCCAAAATCAAATTCTGAACCAGGTTCTATCCTTCAATACCCCAACCAGCCCTTGGCATCAGGAGGAAACGGCAATCTCGAACTCACCATGACCCTCGACAAAACCTCTTACAGTTTAGGCGAACCTGTCAACCTAACTTTGACAATCACCAACATCAGTAGTCAAACAATAAACTTTACGCACACAGGATTGGATTTTGATTTTCAAGTTTACAACGGCACAAACAACGTAGTGTACCAGTGGTCAAATTTCCAAGCCATACCGCAATTCATAGCAATCGAGCCGCTTCCCGCCGGAGACAGCATTTCGGCCAACTTCACTTGGCTGCAGACATGCAATTTCAACGCCCAAGTTCAAGGAGAACCGGTCTCATCAGGAACCTACAACATAATTGGCCAAACAGGCCCAACGTACGGAATACAGACCACGCCGATACAAATTACAATAAACATTGGAGGCAATTTTAATGCGTAACTTCAAGACAAGCTTCTGTTTTGTTGCGTTCATAATTGTTTTAGGTCTCAGCCTTTTAAGCGTAACTTCACTTTCGTCTGCCAGCCTAACCTCATACAACAACGTCCAAATAAACATCCAAACCTCAAACATACAATCAGGCTACTTCACAGTCTCAGCATTCAACATGACCGGCTACCAGGAATCCTCAGTCCAAACCTATTATCCCGCCGCCTCCTTCGAACTTCCAAACGGACAATACATCTTCACCGTCACCGCAAACAACCAAACCAACTCGAACTATCCAGTTCCCCTGGGACTAGGAGCCACATCAAGCAGCGGTGAAAGCTCCCCAAGCACTCCATCATTGCCCATCTCCATAGCCCCAGCAATCGAATACGGATACTCAGTACAGCAAATCTCCAGCTCAATAACTATCACAATCACAACTCAAAACGTGGCTTCATTCCCAACAAATACACTCACAATACAAGTTCTCTACGCCAACGGAACCGCAGCCGCAGACGCATCCGTTTCAGCATCCACCCTCGGATCCTCATACTACTGGGGCTACGAACCCAACGTCACAACCTGGACCACAACTGGATCCGACGGCTATGCAACCCTCGTCACACCCACAGCACCAGAACAAATCGACGCATGGAGCTGGCTACCCCTAAACCTCACCGACATCACCGCACCGCAAGTCATCATCGCTGGCGAACCCGTAAACGTAACTGGCCCAATGGAGCCAGCCTACATTGGAGTTGCAGGCTCAACGCTGATAGTCCCTCCACAAACAACGGCAACAATCACGATGTACACACAACAGCAAAGCTACTGGATAACCCCATACGCAGCCACCGCAACACCAGAAACAGGCTCAACAACAGGCGCTCCAAGCTCAAGTTCATTCGCTGGTCCCGGCGCAATCCCCGCTTCAGTATATGCCCAACAACAAGGAAACCCAGCACTCCAAGCGACCCAAACGCCAACACCAACCGCTACAAGTTCCAGCACAGCCAGCGGAAACACACTACTTCTAACTGTTTTAGTCGCCATAGTCATCGCAGGAGTCGCAGTGGCAAGCCTAATAATCGCAACAAGAACCAAAAGAAAACAACAACAATCAAACGCGCAGGCGAGTTAAACAATTGGTGAAAAATGATAATTTTGAGGCCCACAGCTCTTTCTTGCTTCTTTGCAGTCGCCGTTCATAGAAGCGATGAACAGTTTTCTGAAAACTCAATATCGTCCAAAAAACTCTTTTTTATTTGGGCTTACCCTAAGTATTCGCACCAACTTTTTGGGCTTTCCCAGACTCTCACTTTTTCGAGTGTCACGCAGTTGGGTATTACTTTCTTTAGGTAATCAAAAGCGTATTTTGAAATGTTTTCGGATGTTGGGTTGCCGATTTCTGTTAGCTCATTTAGGTATGTATGATCAAGTTTTTCGGCTAATTCTTGCAGGCTTGCCTTAAGAACGCTAAAGTCTACAACCATGCCAGTAGATTCTGTTTTTTCGCCTATAACGAAGAGTTCTATTTTCCACGTGTGCCCATGTAACCTTTCACATTTGCCATTGGAAGCGAGAATATTGTGAGCCGCATCAAACGTTGTTTCAACTCTTAGTCGATACATGCTGTAACCTCGGTTATAGGACTCCGCGCCACTCTGAACAAACGTTATGATCGTGAATGGATTCTATGCTCGCGCATTTGACTTTGCAATACCTATTTGGATACTTTTCTTTTAATAGCTGCACGCACTTTCTCGTCACATCTTCCACAAATTTGGCGTTTTTATGCATTTTTTCCACCACTTTCTTTTCTTCAGGCCTTTTTAATAATGAGAATGTAGGTGAACTAAAACTCTGACTGCAAATCTCGATGACATCTAGCAGCTGAATTTTGTGGTTTGAGCTGTCGATTTCGACGCTGAGGCTGCCTCTTTGGTTGTGAGTTAGGCCGTTGCACATTTCTTTTGAGCATGGGCAAGCTAAGACTCCGTTGATTTGAATGCCTGCAGTTTTCCTTTTTGTCATAGTAGAGAATTTGGCGAACATTTGAGCAATTGAATTTTCTTTCGCTCCACCTGGCCTTGTCCTTTCGTAGGGAAGTTCACCAAAGACTTCAGTCTGACAATCAAATCCAAGCTTTTCTAATGCTCCTTTTGAAATCTGCTCAGCCAAATCTTCTATTGACGAAGCGGTGCTGGAAGTCTCTTCAACTGATTCGACAAAACGGCTCATGTGAGCACCGCGAAGATTAGCTGGCAAGGTTATGTAACTGTTTATTGTAACAATAACGTTGTAGGTGACTTTAGCCCTTTTCAACGACACTAACTTCCTTAAACCCTCAACACCAACTTTTTCTAGCTCAATCTCGTTTTCGGGCTTTTGATTTTGAACATCGATAGTCAAGAACCCTTCACTATCCTTCGGCTTAACCCTCAATTTTCCAGTTTCCACCATTTCACCCGTATCTAAGTGACCGCAATGGTGTTGTGGCTTATTATTCTTTACTTTATGATTTTCCGATTTGTTTTATTTTAGTGCACCCAGATATTTGTTATGTCTGCCGCCCATCAATAAGCCGCATTTTTGATTGTGCAAGATAATTCTGGCTAATCTAATAGGTTTATTAGTTTCGACTTAATAATTGCGTCTTTAAAAATTGCTTGGTGGTTTATTTGGAGAAGTTGGCGATAAGCGCTCCGGCACATTTGCACACAGGTAATTTTGATTTAACAGGCGATTTAGGTAGACTCTATGGAACGGTAGGTTTCGCCATTGATCTTCCGCTTGAAGTTGAAGTTGCCAAAGCCAAAGGAATCAAGGCTGAAGATAAAGATGCATACAAATTTGCGAAACGCTTTGTGGAAAAAACGCGCATAGAAGGCGCAGAAGTTCGGATTAAGAGAGAGATTCCAAAGTTTGTCGGCTTAGGTTTTCACACCACTTTAGCGCTCTCGATAGGCGTTGGATTATCCAAGCTGTATGAATTGAATTTGAGCGTTGAAGATGTAGCGCTAATTATGGGCAGAGGAACAATAACTGCCTTAGGCGTGTACGCATTCAAAACGGGTGGATTCATAATTGAAGGCGGCTTCAAAGTTGACCAAAGAGAAAAGATGGTCCCTCCGCTCATATTCCAAAGTGCGTTACCGAAAAACTGGTTTTTCGTCGTAGCTGTTCCCGAAGAATCCAGACTTAAAATAGCTAAGCTCCGAGAAAAAGAAGATGAAATTCTCGGGAACCTAAAGGTGATGCCTAAAGAGTTATCTGACGAACTCTCAAGACTGGTTTTAGTTAAACTCATGCCTGCCTTCGTAGAAAAAGATCTCAAAGGATTCGGGGAAGCACTAACTGAGTTTAATCAAAAGCTCGGTCGATTTTGGAAGGACTATCAAGAAGGAACCTACTGCAATCAAGTGGTAGAAGAAGGCGTCAAACTCATGTTGCACCGAAGCTCATGCGCATGCCAAACTTCTTGGGGACCAACGTTCTACTCAATAGTAAAAGGAGAGAGCGAAGCGAAACGCTTAACCGAAGAGTTAAAGCAATATCTGAACAAAAACGGCGGCGGAGAAGTATTCTACACTAAAGCGAATAATTCAGGCGCTTCCGTTTTGAAGGAATAAAAATGGTCAAAGCAATCGGTATAGATTCTGGAACAAAAAGCATGGATATCTATGGTTTCGATGACGACGACGGAAGAGTTTTAATTGACTCAGCCATCCCAAGAGACGAAATAACCAAAAACCCCAGCCTCATAATTGAAAAGCTTAGAGAAACCCAACAGACTGCGGGTTTCATAGATGCAATTGTTGGCCCCTCTGGCTATGGAATGCCTCTTCAAAAAGCAAGGGATGCAAGCTATGCAGATATAGCATTGGCAACTTTTGTAACGGAGGCTGACGTGGAAAAGAAGCTAAAGATCATTGGCTTAAGAGAAGCCATGAAAATGATGAAGACCGCCGAGGACCTAGAGGTATGGTTCACGCCGTCAGTGGTTCACTTAACGACGGTTCCTAAGTACAGAAAGGCTAACAAAATAGACATGGGTACATCCGATAAAGTTCTCAGCGCTGTTTTAGCAGTTAAGAATCAAGCAAAAAGACTAAAAATCCGCTATGATGAAACCAATTTTATCCTTTTGGAAATAGGATTTGCATATACCTCGGCGCTGGCGATTAGAAACGGCCAAATAGTTGATGCTATGGCTGGGACCGCAGGCTTTCCCTCCTACCTGGGTATGGGCTTTGTTGATTCAGAGCTGGCATACGCCCTTGCTAACACGGTTAAAGATTTCTCAAAACTCATGCTTTTTTCGGGAGGGTGCGCGTCGGTTGCTGGGATTGATCCCTCAAAGTCCTTAGAAGAGTTTGTTAATACTGCTAGAAGCAACGAAGAAGTGAGAGCGGGATATGACCTGATGATGGAATCAATAGTTAAGGATGCTGCCTCACTTTTACCCTCAATTAAGCCCAAAGAAGTGATGCTAAGTGGGAGATTTGTAAATATGCCACAATTCCTCGACGCGATAAAGTTTAGGTTGCAAGATTTCTTTAGCGAGATCGGATCACACGTAGATGTCGTGAGATTTCAAGGCGAGGCAAAAGTGTCTAAACAAGCGGCAGAAGGCGCGGCGGTGTTTGCCAACGGGATAGCTCATGGCAAATTTGAAGAAATAATCCGTGTCATGAAGCTAAGAGAAAGTGAAGGAACAATCTTTGATAATCTTTTTCTTGGCGAGGCGGTGAAAAAAGGGTTAGATGTTTTCAAAAAACCCTAAAACCGCGCGCGCTGGTCTGAAGGCAAAGGAAGATGAAAAGCTACGAAATTGTGTCTTAACTTTTAGCACCTGTTTTTTTCTGTAGAATATTTTAAGTAATAATATAAGGTCTAAAGATATAATCAAGAATAGGGGAATTTGATGAAAATTGCCGTAATTGGCGACCCTCACTTAGGCTGTACCACGTATACAGACAAACGTATTTCAGACTTCTCAAAACAATTCAATTTATCGATTGAAGAATCACTCAAAAGAAAAGTCAACGCCGTGTTCCTTCTAGGCGACGTTTTTGACAGTAGTGCTTACAGAAGGAGTGTTGATAATTTTGCTGCTTGCATTGGAGACGTTGCAGAATCCCTTGTTAAACTCAAAGAGGCTGGAATAGAAGTCTTTGCAATTGGAGGCAACCATGAATACGGTCGAGGTAGGCAAGGCGGAGAATTAAGAATACTCAGCGATCTCGAGATTATTAATTTTCTCGATGACGAAGTCAAAGAGTTTAATGGCTATAGAATTGGTGGAATTTCTTGGAAGAGCGACCGAGAGTCATTTAAGGAAACATTAGAGAAACTAGGGAAACCATCAGCAAACTCCATTTTACTTATGCATCAATTCTGTGAGGGATCACACTTTATTCCTGCCTTTGTCGCCGAAATCAAGAAAGAAGACTTGAAAGAATGGCCGGTAGTGTTTACTGGCCATCACCATCAGTATGAGGACTTAAGATACGCTGTGACTCCGGGCTCTCTAGAGATACATGTGGCAAAGGAATTGGGCAAGAAAGGATTTGTGCTGTATGATACTGACACAAAGAGACATGAGTTTGTTGTCCTGCCGCCTTCAAGAAACATTAGATACACTGAAATGAATGGAGAGGGCAAATCTCCAAAAGACTTCCAAAAAGCCATTGAAATATGGATTCGCAGCAATTCTTCAGCAGGTGCCCTTTTAGTCATTCAAATCGATGGAACTCTATCATCAGGCAGGTCTGCTGATATAGAATGGCAACATCTTCGTTCAATCGGCAACCAGTTGGGATGTCTCAAGGTCCATTTTGACGGGGGTCTTCAAGACCAAGTAAGAACTGCACCTGAAATCCGAGCAACAGTCAACTTTCAGGATTTTATCAAGAAAAGATTTGCTTCAAGACAAAAACAGGCTGTCCAGTATGTCGAAGCATTTCGCGAAAAAGGAGACGAGTTTTCAGACTCAATCCTGAATGGAATCCTCGAAGAGGCGGGAGGTAAGAAGAAATGAAACTCTTGAGGTTAAAACTGCATAACTTCCGCTCTTATGGCACGGCGGACATCGAGTTTTCCGACAGTCAGAATTATGTATTTGGAAAGAATTGGCAAGGGAAAAGTTCCCTTATGGACGGGGTTGCCTATGCACTATTTGGCAAGCAGGCCTTTCCGACACGGCTAGCAGGAACAGCAGTGAAGGCAGAACACCTCGTCCGAGAAGGTTCAGAAGAAGGTTGGGTTGAGCTTGAATTTGAACATCATGGTGATAATTACTGTTTGAAAAGAACGTGCCCTCGTGACAAACCTTCTTTGAAGAGTAATGGAAAAGAAATAGGTTCAAGCGTGGCAACTGTGAAGGAAGCTCTTTATGAACTGCTCGGTGTCGATGATGAGCTGTTCGCTAACGTTTTCTATTCTGAACAAGACGAACTGCGTAAAGTGTTAGAAATAAAACCGGAAGAGAGGAAAGTGTTCATAGAAACTATATTGGGTTTTGATTACCTAAAAGACCTCAAGATGTCAGCCAAGCATGCATCGGACTCATTGCAGAAGTGGCTTGACGGTTTCACAAGCGGCAATATTAAAACTATTATGGATATGAGCAAAAACATAGATTTTCGTGTTTCAGAGATTACCGAAAGACTGAAAGAATTAGGTAAGAGCATATCCGGACTTGGAGAACCTCAAGAAAGTGTATCTGACGCTCGCCATCGTGCCGTCGAAGCAACTCAACAATTAAACAACTCGATAAGGGCAACTTCAAGCCTAAATTCTCAAAAGGATATGCAAAGGGAAATCTTGCAGGGTATTGCCAAAGGAATATGCCCTACTTGCAAACAGGCAATACCTACAGACTTGCAGAAGAAGCTTCAACATCAATTCGCCCATATTATCGAAGAAATTGAGTCAAAGCTCAAAAATGCTGAGGATGAACTGAAGAAGTTTAACTCTGATCTTGCAAAGGCCAATTTCGATTATGACCGAGGATTCGGCAAGGTGGCCGAATTGCAAGGTTTAACATCAGAGAGAGATGCATTGAGCACCGAACTTGATACGAATAAGAAGAATCTCGACAAGATGAAAAAGCAGTTGGCAGCTTATGGAAACAAGGATTTTGTCTTTAAACGAATAGGCGAAGAACGCAGTTTCTTGGATGAACTGCAACTCGCGATTGATGAATTCAGAGTTCATCTAAGGTCTTCTATGATGAGTGACTTGGAGAATGCAGTGAATTTTTTCATGTCTAAGTTCAGTGACGGCGACTTTGATGCACAACTCAAAATAACGGAAGATTTTGGCTTTGAAATACTTCTTCACGGTCATCCAGTTCCACTATTCAATCTTAGCGGTGCAGCAAGAGACATTCTGGCATTTTCAATCAGATACGGCCTTTACCGCATAGCTTCGAAAGAAATCAACTTCATACTACTTGACGAGCCCACACATCACTTTGATCAATCCAACACTAACAAATTGAAAGAAGCACTGAACGAACTTTCCGACCAACAACTAATAATTATTACAGTTCATGACGAATTCGCAGATGCCGTCGGAAAGAAATTTATGGTCGAAAAGGACGAAGAATTCAAGTCCATAATACGGGAGATATGAAAGACCCCTCAGAAATAGACATAAACAAAGCAACCGTGTTTTACAAGTTAGAACGCGAGTCTGAAGCTAGCCCGAGGCTCCAAAGCGCACATGGACCTATGTATACAATGCCTTTATTGAACGTTATTCTTTTCATAGAGAAGCTTGAGCAATCTTTCAGTTATCAGGGTTACAACATCATAATCATTCTTTACTGATACCAACGGTACCGCAAATATTTCTCCGCTTTTGAATTCCCCCTCAACAATAGGCGGCAGCGCGCGCTAACTATCTTTTCAAATGCTTCTTCTAAGCTAAAGACTGATTCATCAAACTTGTTACCGTTCATAAATATTGCAGATTTCATAAAACTTTGATTGTTAGGGTTTGCTTATAAAGAGCGCGCTCTTAGAACTTCATCTCAGAATGTCTCTTTTTACAAGTGTTGGAACCCCGTAAAGCATGTATCCTGGCCAAGTATTATCAGAGGTATTACCATTAGAGTTTTCTTTTAGGAAGGTTTCAAGTCTAGCTTCTTTCATAGCCTCTGCGAGGGTCTTTCTTTGCTTTCCAAGAAATGACTTGTAAAAGGTCTGGGCGAATTCTCCTGCATTAGGTTCCCATACAGTCCATAACGTGCCTATGAAGACTCTGCCACCTTGTCCAGCTATGGCATATGCCCAACTATACGGAACGCTGGCAGGCTTATTTTTGTGTGGAGTATCAATAGAAGATTCGCAAGCATTGAAAAATGTCAGTCTCGGAACACTGCAGTTTTTGCTTTCCTTTTCAAAAGTTTTTGCTGACAAGTCTTTATCGTTCAGGCATATCTTGCTGCTGTTTCTGGTCATAATACCGTGCCCGGTGAAATGGAAAAGGTCTACCCCTTTTTTAAGCTCCTCTAATACTGCTTTTTTAGTTGCTCTTTCAGCTTTTAGCAATTTGATGTTTTCATCTTTAAAGCCATGGGTCGCTAAAATTTTTGCGATTTTTTCAGCCTCGTCTTCTGCATAAGATAAGGGCTTTATTTTTCTCTTAGTGTTTCTATAGTTGGTGCCGACAACGAGAGCCCTGTTGGTTCTTCTTCGGTCAGGTGGGTTAATCCAACTGTAAGCTTTTACAACTCTGAGTCTTCCGATTCCTAATTCTTCGCAATACATTAATGGAGCATTAGGTTTTTTGGGTGGTAAATAGGCGAGTTCCCAGGGAATTTTTACTGTTTGATTATCCAGGGCTAGAGTCAGATTACTTTGTTTTGCAGGGTCTAAACCGAGGTCTTTCAAAATGTTATTTAGTATTTTTCCAGTTTCGGTTGACAGAGTTTTTAGTTCACGGGAGAATGCCACCCAATCACGCGGCGCGCACGAATCTGCTAGGTCTACCAATCTTCCATAAGTTGATAGTATTTTTTTTGTCGCGGCTGTAAATTTTGCTTCTTTTCTATCTATTCTTATAATCTGCATTGATTTGGGATCAATAAGTTCGCATTCAAACTTTGTTCTAATCTGTCTGATGCGCAAGATAGGATTGGTGCATGACATTCCATTTTTCTCCTTTTACGATTTCAGGATTTAACCATTGAATGCTCTAGCGTTCTTTTCTCTTTAGTTTCTATTAATTAGTTTTTCGTTGAACAGCTGATATCCCAGTATAGAAGATTAGCGCACACTACTTGGTACCGTTTTTTGAGCTAATTCGCTTTGAACGCAAATAATCTCTCGTACCAAACGGATTCGCTGATTAGTTAAGCGCGCTTTAAATACGATTCAGTTCAATCATCAAATTTTCCCATTCACGAGGAAACTCTATGTCAGAATTTTTCTTTCTATCAATTGATGATGAATCAAACATTAAGCATGTTACAATTTCTTTCTGATTGAGCATTCTTTTTGTATATTCATAATAGTTTATTGTAAATTGTAACCTTTCCTTTTTCAGTTGCCACATGTGTTGAGGTCTCGATTCTCTTAAAGCTATGTAAAAACATTTTTTCAAGTTAGGGCATTTTTCCTCTGCAGCAATGAAATTACTTCTTATAGAGGCAATAGCCTGAGTTACAGTTTTCGCTTGTTTCTTTTTCATCCCTTGTTTCTCTTCTTTCTTCTTGTTTTCTCTGCCACCGACGATGCCGCCTACCTTCATTTCGAAAAGAGCAATTATGTCTTTGGTCTTAAAGTAATTTGGAAGGCCGGATCTGGCTCCTTTTCTCACAAGAGCACCGTCCCACTCAATCCATTCAAGACTTTTAACCCATAAAGGACCAGGTACGACTCGATATTTTGCATTGACATTTGGAGGTACAAAATCAAATACAAATTTTACGAAAGCATGTCCAATGAAATCGCTATTGCTTTTGTCTTTCTCCTTTTGCAATGACCATAAAGGTCTAATTCTCTGAAGAATCTGAAGTGATGGAGTACTCGTAATAGCGCCTCAACAGATTAGCCATTTTTTTCTTTAATATATACATTATTTTTTGGACATAATATATTTGTGGCTTAGCGCGCTGCCTTGTCCCGAAATTAAGTTAATGTTTAGTTGTTAAGGCTATTGAACATATCTTGAGTAGTTGATTCTGGTAGCTTAAGTTCTAACTTTGCAACTTGAGAGAATAAGAAATTGTAAAATTCATTAGACATATCCATTATAGTTGTTGCTTCTTTTGGCTTCATTAATTACCCGTCATCCACTCTACTATTGAGTTTAAGAATTTTATGCTCAAAATCATGTTAATCTGCTACGCTCGGTTACTGGTCGCATCTTAGAACATCGATGTCAAGCATCCATGACACGGCTTGCTTTAGCGTGCTAGGTAAAAGTCTTAAATCTGTATAGCATAGAATAGAAAAATAGGGTGAAAGCATGAATGTAACTCGTTTGGTCGGAATGGCTTTAGCAGTAGTTGGACTAATAGTCTTGTTAATAGCGCGTTTGCTCGATTACCAATTAGGTTTGTATTTCGGCATAATTGTGATTGGGGTTGGTTTCGTTATTTATGCTGTAGATGTCCTCAAAGTGCCAAAAAATAAGCAAGAATAAGTCTTAAATCTGCATAGCGTAGAATAGAAGCATTAGCGATAGAATGAATAAAAAAATAATAATAGCCATATCAGTTTTGATAGCTATACTCTTTGTAAGTGCGATTGCTGGAACGATAGTTTATTATAACGGTGTAGTGAACGATAAAAATTCACATATAGCTTCGTTAAACAATCAAATGGGAAACCTTAACAGCCAAATTTCAAACCTTACAGCTCAAGTAAGCCTTCTAACAAATATGACACGGACAAATAGAAGCTTAATCTCCGCAGAACAAAATCCCCAACTCTATCTATATGTTGGTGAAGGAAGTTATGGTGACGGCTGGAACTGGACAATTATTTTAGAACTTGAAAATATTGGAAACACTCCCGTAACTATCAACAACATGGTCATAAATGGGCAACCTTATAGCAGCTATAACCCTGTGCCAACAATTAACCCATCAATAAAAAATGGATATACGCTATCTCCTAACCAAAGCGTGACAATAACAATACAAGTCATTAACCAACCATTAGCACTATATCAAGGCACAAATGAACTTTATGTTTTGACAACAATGGGCAACAGTTTAGAAGTATATCTTGGCAGTTGATGAGCTGGACTATAATGCCAGTGTGGACAAATATTCCGTAAGCATATCCAAGTTTCTTTCCATTCTGCAAAATATACTGAACGGTCACTACGACTACTCAGGGGTTAGAAACTTGGCTATATTGACAGAGTACATTAGGGCTATTAAGAGACAGGTAAATTACTTAGACCATTAAACTGTTAGGGCTATCAACGAGTATATTCAAGGGTTAAGATGTACTCAGTAAATCTTCATTGAAATAGCTCGCGCCAGCTTGTTGCAAAATTATGAAAGTTGACATGTTGCTGTTTAAGTTTGTTTGAGCTTGAATATTTAGGGTGAAGGATGGAGAAACCCGAATTCTCATGCGCCATTCTGTCTAAACTG
>JBEKKX010000017.1:0-49593 GCA_050010515.1 Bathyarchaeia archaeon | reverse complement strand
CAGGCATCGCTTCAACATCTTTGTACTTGATGTCGATGGCTACTGGCCAAAAAACTATGTCGGCTAATTGTACTACGTCAAGGATTTTCTCGTTTAAGTCTAAGACAGCTATTTCGCAGCCGCCGCAACTTGCAGCCCAGTAAAAGGCTATTTTTAACTTGTTTTTACTCATTGTTTGTTTACTCCCTCAGTTACTTGTTTTAGTATTTTTGATGCGTTCACTCGAAGTTCGTTGAAGGCTAATTCTTCTGGCGTCAAGCCCATTGCTAACCCGAGTAGTTGTGGGTAATGGAGAATTGGAATACCATAGGTTTCATTAAACATTTTCTCTATTCGCAACTCGTTTGTATCATACATTATGTGGCAAAACGGACAAATCGTGATTAACGCTTGAGCATCAACCATTTTTACGTGGTTTAGCTTATCTCTGGCGAGTTGCAATGCAATTTTATCGCTGACTCCGACGCTTGGTGCTCCACAACACTCGGTTTCATCAATGTAGTCTAGGCATGTAGCTCCTGTGGCTTCGATAAGTGTTTTTAGTGTTTGCGGGTCTTCTGGGTCGTCAAAGCCAATGTATTCTTTGGGTCTTAGGATGTGGCAGCCGTTGTGTTCAGCGACTTTAAGCGTAGTAAGCGGCTTTACGATTGAGGCTTTTATTTTTTCTACGCCAACATCTTCCTTAAGCAGTTGCAAGAGGTGTTTTGCCTCGATGGTTCCTTTGAATTCAAATCCTGCTTCTTTGAGATGACAGTTAATTTGCTCTTTTAATGCTTTGTCTTCTTTTAGTATTTTGTTTACTTTCTTGAGTGTACCAGCACAACCTGGACAAAGCGTGAGAATATTCAAGCCCTGTTGTTCTGCCAACGCCAAGTTTTTTGCCGCTAAAATAAGCATGGTTTCATGGCTTACTGGATCTAACGGTAAACCGCAACAGTTGAATTCTGGCATTTCAACCAGTTCTACGCCGAGTTTAGCGAGGACTTTGCGCGCGGAAATCTCGTAAGCTGAAACGCGGTACGGGATAGCACATCCAAGAAAAATGAGGTACTTATTGCCCATTCGGTTGTCCTCCAGCTGGTTTTTGGATGCTGTCAACGAATTTTACGCCTTTGAGCGCTTTCCGCACGTTCTCCGGATTGCCTTTTGGTAGTGGCGGTAAACATTGCGATTCACGTTTTTTGATTCTTAACTCAGGAATCTTGTAAGCGTAACCTGATTCAAGCAGGCTTGCGACTTGCTCTTTGAAAACTTGAGGTACGCAGCCATTTTCTGCCGCTAAATTGCGCAATACGCGGATTACGCTTGCCACTTCAACGTCTTGTGGACAGCGGTCTGTGCATGTGAAGCAGGCTGCGCATAACCATAATGTGTCGCTTTTGAGCACACGGTCACGAAGGCCAAGTTGAGCCATGTGGATTAGTGTTCGCGGACGGTAACTATCGCTGTATCTTGCAACTGGACAGTCTGAAGTGCATGTTCCACATTGGAAACACTTGAGAATTTTTTCGCTTCCGTGCATTTTAAGCAGTTCATACTTAAATTTCGGGTCTAACTCGGAAGCTCTTATAGGCTCTTTGCCTGATGTTGTTACTACTGTCTCAGTCATTTGAATTTCACTTTGACTGGTTTCGATAGCACCGTAGTGCTTATTTTACTCACAATTCCCAAATCAAATAAATAAAGGTTCAGTCAAGGCTAAGAGGATTCTTCCGTAATTTACGTGTTTTTCCTTGCTTTTTATAAAAATGTTTTAGGTTAGTAATTTGAGGTTTTGGGCTGTCTTCCAATTTAGCTTATGTACCTTAGCGTTCGGAGAATACTAAAGTCCCCTTAACTTACCCAAATGTCCGGTCTCTGCTAGAGCCTTTAAGTTCTCCACAGAATACAAAAAGTAAACAAGAACAAAAGAGAAAAAAAACAAAAAACAGCAAACAAGATGCTGCTTATCTTACTTTACGGTCGACTATTCTTCCGTCAGCGGCGATCAGTTTCACGTCTAAGGGCATGTTGCCGACAGCATGGGTTGCGCAGCTCAGGCACGGGTCAAACGCTCGTATTACTGCTTCAACCCTGTTCAGCATGCCTTCTTGGAGCTGTTTTGCTTTAACGTATTTTTTGGCAACCTGAGTCACTGCCATGTTGTAGGCGAGGTTGTTATGTTCCGTGGCGATGATCATGTTGTTCCATGTAATTAGTCCTTGCGGGTCAACCTTATAGTGATGAATCAATGTGCCTCTTGGCGCTTCAGCCACACCAACGCCTTCATAATTGTTTACCATTGCTTTGGATGTAACGCGTTCGGAGAGGATTTCTGGGTCTTCAAGCAGTTTCTTGGCGGTTTCAACGCAGAACAGCAACTCCACCAAGCGTGCGTAGTGATATTGGAAAGTGCTTTGAACAACTCCGTTCTTACCCAGCTTCTTGAATTCTTTTAGTTCTTCGTCTGCAAGCGGTGTATCGCAGTGCGAAGCGACGTTAAGTCTTGCTAATGGTCCGACTCTGTAGGCGCCATCTGGGTAACCGATGGCTTTGAAGTATGGGAACTTCATGAAGGACCATGGTTCAACTGCTTCACCGATAAATTCATTGTACTTTGCAGGGTCAACGCATTCCGCCACTACCTTGCCATTCTTGTCCATTATTCGGATTTTGCCGTCATAATGTTCAAGTCCGCCGTCAGGAGTCACCAAACCCATGTAGTAAGTTGGGAAGTTTCCGAAGTTTTCTACTTCCTCATCAAAGTTTTCTAACCATTTCTTGTACAAAGCTAATGTTTTTAGTGTGATGTCTAATGCTTCAGGCAGGTTAGCTTTTAGGGAATCTGCTTTTTCCTTGGTTAGTGGCCATTTGGCTCCTCCTGGAAGAATCCATTCGCTTGAGTGTATTCTTTTGCCGGCGATTTTCTCGATTAATTCTTGACCGAATTTTCGAAGCTTAACACCTTGCAATGCGAGTACAGGCTGTTTTTCTATTAGACCGAAAATGTTTCTTGTTGCAGGGTCTGAGTCCATGCCTAGGAGTAAGTCTGGAGCGCAGAGATAATAGAAGCTTAATGCATGCGACTGAATCATTTGGCCCATATGCATTAAACGACGTAGCTTTATGGCGGTTTGTGGTGGGCTAACTCCGACGATTGCGTCGCATGCTTTAGCTGATGCTAGCAGGTGGCTTACTGGGCAGATTCCGCAGGCTCTAGACGTTATGCTTGGCATCTCGTAGAATGGTCGTCCTTCAGTGAATTTTTCAAAGCCTCTAAAGTCAACTACTTGGAACCGGGCTTCTTTTACTGAATCGTCGTCGTTTAGGAAGATGCTTACTTGAGCGTGCCCTTCTATTCTTGTAACAGGGCTGATTACGATTTCTTTACCGTTTTTTTCTGTTTTAACCATATTTTGATCTACCCTCCATGTTAGGTGTTCGACCAGCCAATAACTCAGTTAACACATAGTTAATCAGGTCTGCAGACGGCGGACACCCAGGAATGAAAAAGTCAACTTTAACAGCTTCGTGAAGTGGACGAGCCTTAATCAAAAGTTTAGGCACATCGGTTGGGATTGCAGCGTTTAAATCAGACTTTTCCTTGTATGCTCGTTCCAGCACTGCTTGATCACTGTGACGCCATGAATTTCTCAATGCGGTAACGTTTCCTGTCACGGCGCAATCGCCAAGTGAAATCAAAACTTTTGTTCGAGCTCTTACCTTCTGAAGCATGTGCAGTTGCTCTTCGTTTGCTATTGCGCCTTCGATGAGTGTTACGTCAACATTTTCTGGAAATTCCTTTACGTCAGCGATTGGGCTGTAAACTAACTGTATTTTCTGGGCTAAATCAATAAGTCGCTCATCTTGGTCTAGGAATGACATGTGGCAGCCTGAGCAGCCGCTAAGCCAAACGGTGGCGACTCTAACTTTTCCGGTCATTTGCGGTTCCTCCTTTCCAAGATAAACTCGGCAATATCTTTACGCTTGGTGTGTTCGATGGGTTCTGCTTCAATGTAGATTGCTCCTACTGGGCAAACTTTTGCGCATTTGCGGCATGAAGTGCATGAGCAAGAATTAGCCCAAGGTTCATCAAGATCCATGATTACCTGAGAGTCTTTACCTCGTAGCTTAAGGTCAAGCGTGTGAACGCCTTCAATTTGATCACAGACACGAATGCATCGAGTACACAAAATGCATCTGTTGCGGTCAATAACTAAGAAGTCATGAGTTAAATCAATTTGATCATTGCTCCAGTTTCGTTCAAACATGACATGGTCAACGCCCAGCTGGTTTGCCAACGCTTGCAGTTCACAGTGGTCGTTAGCTACACAGACTGAGCAGATGTGAGTTCGCTCAGCAAGAAGCATTTGCACAACCATCTTGCGGTGATCTTTAAGCCTGTCTGAACTGGTTGTAACTTCCATTCCTGGTCCTACGGGTGTTGTGCAAGCAGGGAAGAGCTTTGGTGAACCACTAATTTCAACTAGGCACATGCGGCAGCCGCCATACGCAGTTAAACCTTCTAGGTTGCATAATGTGGGAATTATGATACCGTTATCTTTAGCAGCTTTCAGAATGGTGGTGCCTTCAGGAACTGAAACTTCAACGCCGTCAATTTTGAGTTTAACACTTGAAACGATCATGTTTATTCTTCCTCCTTATCCTTCTTGAAGCATTTACCCGCTTCACACTTCTTTTCAACGATATGTTTGATGTATTCATCTCTGAAGTATCGAAGAGTAGTTATAACTGGGTTTGGCGCCGTTTGTCCAAGACCACAAAGGCTCGCATCCCGTATGAAAACACCAGATTTCTCAAGAGTGGCAATGTCTTCCATTTTGCCGTTCCCGGTAGTAATTTGGTCATATATTTCTTTAACTCGGGCTAAGCCCGCTCTGCAGGGAGTACATTTGCCGCATGATTCGTCTACACAGAATTCAGTGAAGAACCTTGCAGTATCAACCATACAGGATTCATCGTCAAGTACTACGATACCGCCTGAACCCATAATTGCTCCAACTTTTGTTAATGACTCATAGTCGATTGGAGACTCAAGCAATGTTTCAGGTAGACAACCGCCTGAAGGACCGCCTACAAGGACAGCTTTGAATTTTTTTCCGTCAGGAACGCCACCGCCGATGTCGAATACTACTTCTCTAAGCGTGATTCCCATTGGCACTTCGATTAAGCCTGGATTGTTAACTTTCCCAGTTAATGAGAAGCATTTGGTTCCACTGCATCTTGGCGTGCCCATTTTTGAGAACCATAAGCCGCCGTTTTGTATGATTAGCGGTATGTTGGCTAAGGTTTCAACGTTCTGTATAAGCGTTGGTTTCTGCCATAAACCAGAGTTTGCTGGGTATGGTGGACGTGGACGAGGCATCGCTCTGCGACCTTCAACTGAGGCAAGAATAGCTGTTTCTTCTCCAGCTACGAATGCGCCTGCGCCGAACCGAAGTTCAAGGTCAAACTTGAATTGAGTCTCCAAAATATTATCACCCAGCAATGACATTGCTTTTGCTTGAGCTATAGCTTTCACTAACGTTTGAATGGCTAATGGATACTCGGACCTAATGTAAATGTAACCTTTTTCTGCCCCAACAGCATAAGCGGCAATAAGCATGCCTTCGATAATAGCGTGCGGATCAGCTTCAGCTAAAGTTCTGTTTGCGAAGACACCTGGGTCTCCTTCGTCTAAGTTGGCAACTATGTATTTGGGAGAGTTGTGTGCCCTTGATACAAGAGTCCATTTTTGCCCAGTTGGGAAACCTGCGCCGCCTCGACCTCTAAGACCGCTGGTTGTAACTTCGTATATTACGCCTTGCGGCGTCATTGTTGCGAGACATTTAGCTAGGGCAGAGTAGCCGCCTGCAGAAATGTAATCTTGAATTCTTGAAGGGTCAATTTTTCCAGCATTCCGCAAAACCAGTCGATGTTGCTTTTTGAAGTAAGCCTCATTTTTGTATAGCATTTCTTTAACTGGTAAACCAAGAACTATGTGGTCACGGACTATTTCTCTCACTGTTTCCGGAGTAACGGCTTGGTAAAGGTAATCTCCCGGTTCAATAAGCACTGCTGGACCAACAGAACATGTGCCGATACAGCCTGTACGCGCAACTTTGCATTCCTTATCTACGCCGAATTCTTTTACGGCATCTTCGAATGCTTTCAGTACTTTGAAAGCTCCGAAGGGAACACACCCGCTTGAACAGCAAACGTTAATGCGGTATTTGTAAGCTTTTTGAAAATCAAGTTCTTGCTCTGTTATTTTTTGAAGATCAGCTAGTTTCAGCTTTAATTCCTCCCAGCACGTTTTTTATTTTTTCTATCACTATTTCTTTTGTGGCTTTACCTATAACTTCGTCATCAACCACAATGTTTGGTGCCATAGCGCATGCACCGATGCAACGTGTAATTAATAGGGAAAGTTTCTCATCTGCAGTCGAGCCCCCACGTTTGACACTGAATTCTTTTTCAACTGCCTCCATGATTTGTTCAACATCTTTCACATAGCAGGCAGTTCCTAAGCAACCTGTCACTATGTGTTGACCTGGTTTTTTAAGTTTGAAGAAGCTGTAGAAAGTGGTTACACCGTAAACATGGCTCGGAGGGATGTTAAGCGACCCAGAAATATCCATAAGCAAATCCTTATCTAAATAACCGTAAATTTCTTGGGCACGATGCAGTATTTCTAGAAGAGCACTTTCTTGATAATTATGTTCTTTGAGCACTTTTTCTAACAACAAACGTCTATTGTCCATCTCAGACAAGCATTTAATCCTCCTTTGATTTTAGCGGAACCATTTTTCCTCAACGGCACTACGGAAAAATCTAATATAAAAGGGTTAAGGAAGGACTTAGGTAAATTTTACCGAAAAACATAGTAAATCACAGAAAACGGCGGAATCTGCCATCCGTTAATGCCGTGTAAAGAGTAATTTGAAACATAGAAATGCTGAAAAACTTTCATAAGTTTCATAATTATCACACATTTATTGTAAACAACCTATACAGTATATACAGGTATTAAACTTACAATGCCAAAGGATATTGCACTAAAGCTAACTGCATAATCCCCACAAACCAAAATCGCGGAAACATCGAATTAGACATGAAAGCGTTGCTACCAAAAATTCTTGATAAACCTGAGAAAGAAATTGAGCTAAACTTGGAAATGCTCGTCAGAGCTTATGACCCATGCATTTCCTGCTCGACACACTGCATAAAAGTCCATTTCGTATAAGCTCTCAAGCAGATGCAAATCTTCCTTCTTTTTTAATCTCCACAAATGAGAATGTTAGAAAAAACTATGCGAGGGTTACAGTTAAGAAGGAGCGACCTCTGGCTGTTTTTGGATGTCTCTTTTTTCTTCTGAAGCTTGATTAATCTGCTGTTCTTCTGCTACAACTTTCTGCGAAATATTTGGTCGGAGACGACATCGAACATCCACATCTTCATTTTTGAGGTCTAAAATGCCTTTCACTGTACCGTCGCTTAAGTATTCAAGGTTGAAACCCATTTTCTTTGTAAGGTTTAAAGCTCTGTAATTATCGGGTAACATTATGGCATAGACGTTTTCAACGCCTTTTTCCTTGGCTATATCAAGCACGTAATCAACCATTTTGGTGCCTAAGCCTAAACCCTGCCAGTAGTCAGTTACGATGAAAGCCATTTCACCGCTTTTTCCATCTGATTCTATGCTGAGGCGTGTTACTCCAAGTATTTTTCTTCGTCCATTTTCAGCTAATTCTGCGATAATGGCTATTTCTCGGTCGTAGTCAATGTTGCAGTAGCGTACTCGAACTTCGTGTGGTGTATCTTTAAGTATCTGGAAAAACCGATAGCGGATAGCTTCCTCAGAGAAGCTTTGGAACATCTCAAGCCACATAGGCTCGTCTTCAGGTTTTATAGGTCGCAGTAGCACTTCTTGACCGTTTTTAAGAGGCCAAAGCATCTCGTATTTTTTGGGGTAAGGACTAATCACCATATGTGCGTGAGGTTCAAATTTCTTGCAAACTTTGTTTTTGTCGATTACTATTGTTGCATCAAGGATGCAGGCGTCTTTCTCATTCACCAATAGCGGATTGATGCCGATTTCTTTTATCTGCGGAAAATCAATGAGAAACTGAGAAAAAAGTAGTATAATTTCCTCAAGCCGTTTAAGATCAACGGGCGGCGTATTACGATATCCTTTCAGAAGCTGGTAAACCTTTGTTTCCTCCATCATGCGGCGCAAAAGCGTGGTATTTAACGGTGGAAGCCCGATGGAATAGTCCTTGAAGAGCTCCACACCTACACCGCCCATTCCGAACAGTATCACTGGTCCAAAGACAGGATCGGTTTTTCCGCCGATTATTAATTCATAACCATTTTTCTCAATCATAGGTTGGACTATAACGCCGTTTATTTGGGCATTCGGATTGTAGGCATTTGCTCTTTGAATTAACACTTCAAAGGCTTCACGTACCTCGCTTGGCGAATTTACGTTTAAGATGACTCCGCCTGCATCACTTTTGTGGACAATTTGGGGTGAAAGAATTTTTAAAACTACAGGGAAGCCAATTTCTTGTGCTAACGTAACTGCTTCCTCAACATTGTTGGCAACGACAGTTTTCACAACTGGAAAATTGTAGTATTTGAGTACTTTTGTTGTTTCACTTTCGGTTAATGCTTCACGATTTTCAAGCGAGGCATTTCTCAGTATAGCCATGATAGAGCGTTTGGGTGGTGAAGCATCAACAGGTAACTCTTCAGGAGTTTCATAAAGAAGCTCAAGATTGCGCTGGTAATTGTACATGTACATGTATGTTTTGATTGCTTGTTCAGGCGTAGAGTAGGTTGGAATGTTGTTGGCGTTAAAAATATTGTTTGCTTCTTGCACAGAATCAAAACCCATGAAAGATGTGAGGATTGTTTTGTTCTGGTAGGATTTGCCACGAACAAGTTCAACTATGCCTTTTGCTATCTCCGCTGGTTCTGAACATGCTTGCTGAGTAAAAATAATTAGCACTCCATCGATAGCATCATCGTTTAGGCAAGCTTCAACCGCAGCTTCATAACGGTCAGCTCCGGCATCTCCAAGAACATCAATCGGATTGCCTTTGCTCCAGAAAGAAGGCAAAACACCGTTAAGCGTGTCCATTGTTTTCTCGCTCAGGTTAGCCAATTTGCCGCCCTGAGCAATCAAGGCGTCAGTAGCCATTACCCCAGGTCCACCAGCATTAGTTATTACGGCAAGTCTTGGCCCTTTCGGTAATGGCTGGGTTCCTAAAACCTCAGCAGCATTGAACAAATCAGCTATCTCTTCAACCCGAATTATGCCTGCTCGTTTGAATGCTGCATCATAAACGTCATCTTCTCCCGAAAATGAACCAGTATGAGAAGCAACGGCTTTTGAGCTCTCAGCAAATTTGCCTGATTTCACGACGATTATGGGTTTGGTTCTTGCAAAGTGTCTTGCGGCGCTCATGAACTTGCGGGCTTCTGTTATTCCCTCTATGTACATGAGTATACTCTTAGTTTTTGGATCAGAACCAAAATAATCAATCAAATCGCCAAAGTCAACATCAATCATTGACCCAACTGAAACAAAGTTGCTGAAGCCAATGTTTTCGTGGATTGCCCAGTCAAGTATTGCTGAGCCTAAAGCGCCACTTTGAGATAGAAAAGCAATGTTGCCTGGTTTAGGCATCCTATCCATGAAGGTGGCATTAAGATTTATTTTGGGACGGATTATGCCAATGCAGTTTGGACCAATAACTCGAATACTATGCTTCTTTGCGATGTCAAGAATTTTATCTTCCAAAGCCTTTCCTTCAAGACCTGTCTCCTTGAAGCCTGCAGAAATAATAATTACGCCTTTCACTTGTGCCCGTCCACATTCCTCCATAACGTCAGGAACCGTTTTGGCAGGCGTAGCAATTATGGCTAAATCAACAGGTTCAGGAATCTGATCGACTGTTTTGTATGTTTTAACTCCTAAAATCGCGGGGGTTCGGATATTCACGAAGTAAACTTTGCCAACGTAACCCAGTTGAGTAAAATTTTTTGCTATAGCATATCCAACTGAGCCTTCGACTTCACTGGCTCCAATGATGGCTACATTTTGAGGGTTGAAAATCTTGTCAAGGTTTAATGTAACCATTTCTTAATTTAACCTCTGAGTTAAGGGTCGTGCAACGGCATAAATAAGTTTGTTGTGCCTTCTTTTTTCTTTGACGAAATTCTGTATTCTAAAACAAAACTAATGCTTAAAGATTACATAGTTCGGATAACTTGACATTTGTGGACCATTTTCATTTCTTTAAGTGTTAAGGTCCAGCAGAACTTCCTTCATGTTCGATCACCTTTCTCCTGAGGATCGATGACGGTAACGAGTACATGTAGAAAGTTCCGATTGGATCTTTGATTTGGCTTATTAGATTCTCAACGTCTTCCTCAGTTTGATGCTCCTGTTCTTCTTCCAACCCGAGTATAGAGGCTAACGCGCTAAGCATAGCTGCGCCCTGTTCCATCGAGTTCGGACAAGGCCCGCCGCATCCTGTGCAGGGCATGTCAACGGTCAAGCACTTAGCTTCGCATCCGCCGCGAGTTGCTGGTCCCATGCATATTATTCCCTGTTCAAGCAAGCACTTTTCCGGTTCAGGAGTCTTTTCATAAACGCGGTATATCTTTGAGATTCTTTTGTCTTCCTTTTTTCTTGGGCATTCGTCACACACAGACTTCAATGGTGCAAGCACCGAACCCTTTGGAGGCAGTGCATTTTTCGCTATGGCTTCAACGGCGTTCCCTATTAGTTTAACTGGAGGCGGACAGCCGGGAAGGTAGTAGTCCACCTCAACAGTCTGATCTAAAGTCTTCACAGTGTCATAGAATTCTGGAAGCTTCAAGACTCCTTCTTTCACTTCAGTCTTGGTTTTTGGAAGCACTCTGCTTGGATTGGAGGTGGATTTGGTTTCCAAGTAGACCTTGTTGAAAATCTCTTTGCGATTATGGAGGTTTGCCAGTCCTGGTATGCACCCCTCTTGAGCGCAGGAGCCGAATGCTACAAGCGTCTTGGACTTTCGTCTCAGGAGTTTAGCCATGTGTTCTTGTTCTTCGCTTCTGACTGAACCGTTGAAGAAGCATATGTCTATGTATTTATCAGGCATGGCTTCGACGTCTTTGTACTTGACGTCCATGGCTACAGGCCAGAACACTATGTCCGCTATTTGCACCACATCTAATATTTTCTCGTTTAAGTCCAACACTGCTATTTCGCAGCCGCCGCAACTTGCAGCCCAGTAGAAGCCCAGTTTCAATTTCTCTTTATCCATCTGTTTTTCCGCCTTAGCACACTTGCCTTAATATTTTTGAGCAGTCAACTCGCAATTCATTGAAAGCTAATTCATTAGGTGACATTCCCATTGCTAGGCCCAGCAATTGAGGATAATGCAGAATTGGAATACCGTAGACTTCATTGAACATCTTTTCAATACGTTGTTGATTCGTGTCGTACATGATGTGACAGAACGGGCAGATCGTTATCATGGCTTGTGCATCTACTGCTTTGATGTGGGTCAACTTGTCTCTTGCCAACTGCAGGGCAACCTTGTCGCTCACTCCTACACTCGGGGCACCACAGCATTCAGTTTCATCCATGTAATCCAAGCATGTAGCACCAGTCGCTTCAATCAGCTTTTTGAGTCCTGTGGGGTTTTCCGGGTCCTCGAACCCTACAATGTCTTTCGGCCTCAAAATGTGACAGCCGTTGTGCTCCGCAACCTTGACGTTCGATAGAGGTTTGATCACTGAGCGTTTTATATTTTCCAAGCCGATATCCTCGATCAGCACTTGCATCAGATGCTTCGAGTTCACCGTCCCGTTGAACTCTAAATTTGCCTCCCTCAAATTACTGTTTATTTCGTCACGCAGAGACTTATCCTGCTTCAGCATACTTTTGACCTTTCTCAAAGTTCCTGCGCAGCCTGGGCACAGTGTCAAAATATCCAAACCTTGCTGCTCTGCCAAAGACAAATTGCGTGCTGACAAGATGAGCATTGTTTCATGGCTGACGGGGTCTAATGGAAGCCCGCAGCAATTGAACTCGGGCATTTCAACCAGTTCGACGCCAAGTTTAGCGAGCACTTTGCGTGCGGAAATCTCGTAAGCTGAAACGCGGTACGGGATAGCACATCCAAGAAACAGGAGGTACCTATGTTCGCTCATCTTACTCACCATTCTTCTCGACGTGTTTCAGAAGGTGCACCCTTTGCAGAGTCTTCTTGATGCTTTCAGGATTGCTTTTAGGCAAAGGAGGAAGCCCCAGAATCTCGCGTTTCTTCATCCTCAACTCCGGAATTTTGTATGCATAACCAGATTCCAGAATGCTTGCGCATTGGTCCTTGAATACCTGAGGCATGCAACCCTCTTGAGCGGCAAGATTTCTCAAGACGCGAATGACGCTTGCTACTTCAACGTCTTGAGGGCATCGGTCTGAGCACGTGAAGCATGCCGCGCAGAGCCATAAGGTGTCACTATGCAATACTCTTTCTCTTAGGCCAAGCTGGGTCATTCGAATTATCTGTCTGGGTCTGTAAGTGTCGCTGAACCTCGCGACGGGGCAATCTGACGTGCATGTTCCACATTGGAAACAGCGCATCAGCTTTTCACCACCCTGTATCTTTGAGATTTCATGTTTGAATTTAGGGTCAATTTCCGACTGTTTTATCGTTTCTGTTGTCAAGTTTTTACCTCCTTAATCGTTAACGGGTTTGGTCCCAATTCCTTGATCTCTCTCACCATGTCGCGGACTACGGCTGCGAATTTGTCTCCTTCACTTGCGGAGATCCACTCCAACCTGACACGCTTATTCTCGATACCGAACTCTTGCAGGACTTTTTTCAGAAGGGTTATCCTCCTTTTAGCTTTGAAATTTCCGTTGATGTAGTGGCAGTCTGAGGGCAAATGGCAACCTGCAATGAGCACGCCGTCGGCACCATCTTTGAAAGCTTTTAGGACAAAGGCTGGGTCAATTCTGCCACTGCACATTACTCGAATAATTATAATGTTCGGCGGATACTGGATTCTACTCACACCGGCTAGGTCGGCGCCTGCATAGCTACACCAGTTGCAGAGAAAACCGATTATCTTGGGTTCAAAACCGTCGGAGGCAGTCATCGTTCTTCCTCCAGCAATGCAGCGTCGATCTGTGCAAGAATTTCTTCGTTTGTGAAGTGCCCTAATGTAATGGCTTTGGTTGGGCAGGCTGTGCCGCAGGAACCACACCCTTTGCATAATGCTTCTAACACGTGCGCAACGGGCTTGCCGTTCTTAATTTGAATTTCAACCGCTCCATAGGGGCACAGATGCTCGCAAATCCTGCAGCCACTGCATAAATCTTCGACCACACTTGCAATGGTTCCTTCCGTCTCAAGTGTTTTCTTCGAAAGCACCGTAGTGGCCCTGGAGGCAGCTGCACATGCCTGAGCAATGCTCTCGTCTAAGTACTTTGGTGAGTGCGCCATACCACAGAGAAAGACTCCGTCCGTGGCAAAATCAACGGGTCTGAGCTTCATGTGTGCTTCCAAGAAGAACCCATCCTTCGTTAGGGGCACCTTCAGCATCTCTGCCAAGTGCTTGTTTCCGGGATTGGGAACCGTTGCTGCGCTTAAAACCACTAGGTCAGGTTCTAGTTCAACTTCCTGCTTTAAGACTGGGTCCCAGAAGACAGCCTTGAGCTTTCCGTTGTCTATTGTGATGCGTGGTTTTCTTTCCTCGTCGAAACTTATGAAAAGAGTGCCTTTCGCCGCCGACTCGCGGTAGAAGTCTTCCTTAAAACCGTAAGTTCTCATGTCCTTGTAAAGAATGTAGACCTCCGTTTCTGGGTCTGTTTCTTTGATTTTGAGAGCGTTTTTTGTGGCTTGTCCGCAGCATATTCGTGCGCAATTCGGTTTTTCCTTGTTTCTTGCTCCAACACACTGGATCATCACTACGTTTTTGGCCTTGAATTGGCCTTTGGCGAGGGTTTTTTCCAGTTCGTGCTGCGTTATTATCCTCGGGTCTTCACCGTAGAGGTATTCTGTAGGCGTGTATTCCATGGCCCCTGTGGCTACGATAATTATTCCGTGTTCGAGTTCCTTCAGCATGTTTGGCTGCTTTATCTTGGACTTGAAGTTGCCTACGAACCCGTAGACATCTAAGACCTCTGCCTCTGTGTAAACGTGAATGTTTTCGTTTTTCTTAACCTGCTCGATCAGGGCGTGGAGTTTCTTTTGGGGATCAGTCTTCTCTCCCAACAGGTAATAGATGTTGCGCAGGTGACCGCCCAACTCCGGCTCCTTCTCGACAAGGTGTACTTCAAACCCTTGCTTGGCGAGCTCTAAGGCTGCAGTCATTCCTGAAACCCCGCCGCCTATGACTAAGCCAACTTGAGTGACGTTTATGAGTGGCTTCTTCAAGGGTTTCAAAAGCTTGGCCTTAGCGGTAATCGAACGCACGAGATCCTTGGCTTTCTTGGTTGCTTCTTTCGGTTGGTGCATATGGACCCAGCTGCATTGGTCGCGGATGTTCGTCATTTCAAACAAGTACGGATTCAATCCAGCTTCCTGCACCGTTTCCTTGAATAGCGGCTCATGAGTTCGCGGAGTGCACGACGCCACAACCACACGGTTAAGCTTGTTCTGCACAATCTTTTCTTTGATAAGCTTCTGTGTGTCCTGCGAACACGTGTAAACGTTCGCTTCCGCATAAACAACATTGGGCAAAGTCTTGGCGTACTCCACAACCTCGGGAACATTCACCACCCCGCCAATGTTGATTCCGCAGTGACAAATAAAGACGCCGATTCGAGGTGGCTCTCCAAGGACATCTCTTTCCGGTGGGTAACTTCGCTCTGTAACTAGAGTTCCTCTGGCGCTAGCTATTATACTCATAGCGTTGGCTGCAGCCCCGCTTGCTTGCGCCACGCTCTCTGGGATGTCTTTAGGCGCGGAAAAAGCTCCGCAAACGAATATGCCTGGTTTTGACGTGCACATCGGGGCGAACGTTTGAGTTTCGCAAAAATTATATTGGTTAAGCTCAATTCCCAGAACGGCTGCGAGTTTTTCTATATTTTTCGGAGGCAGCATACCTATGGACAGGACTACCATGTCGAACTCTTCGTTCACGGGCGTTTCATCTTTGACGTAGTGAACAAAAAGATTACCAGTGGCTGGGTCCTCGGTGACTGAACCTGCGCGTGAACGCATAAATCTTATGCCATACTCTTCTTCAGCACGGTTGCGATATTCGTCAAATTCCTTTCCATACGAACGCATGTCCATGTAAAAAATTGATGCCGCGAGCGGCGTGGGCGTGTGCTCCTTTGCTATCACCGCTTCTTTGATCCCGTACATGCAACAAGCTGCAGAACAATATTTGTTTCCAACCTTATAATCCCTTGAACCCACACACTGAACGAACGCAACTCTTTTCGGTATTTCACCGTCTGAGGGCCGCAAGACAAGCCCGCCGTAAGGTCCAGAAGCACTCAATATACGTTCGAATTCGATGCTGTTAACCACGTTTGGGTAGCGTCCGTACCCATATTCAGTTTTGAGTCTTGCGTCGAAAGGTTCGAAGCCCGGCGCAAGTATTATTGAGCCTACCCTCAGTTTGACTTGGCTGTCTTTCTGGTCATACTGAATTGCACCAGCCTTACAGACTTCCTCGCATGTTCCGCATCCGATGCATTTTTCGCGGTCGATCAGGTACTTCAGCGGTACAGCCTGCGGATATTCAACGTAAACCGCGCCTTTCTGTCCGAGCCCTTCATTGAAAGGATCGACCGCTTCAATAGGACACTTCTGGGCGCACAGACCGCATCCGTTACACTTTTCCTCGATTATGAAACGGCTTTTTCGTTGAAGTTCAACTTCAAAGTTCCCGGCTTGGCCACTCAAATTCGCTATCTCAGCGTTCGTCAGGATTGTGATGTTCGGGTGTCTTCCGGTAGCCACAAGCTTGGGCGAAAGAATACACATTGAGCAATCATTTGTAGGAAATGTCTTGTCAAGCTGGGCCATCACACCGCCGATGCTGGGTCCTTTATCTATAAGGTACACCCTGAACCCTGAATCAGCTAGGTCAAGTGAAGCCTGAATGCCCGCAACGCCGCCGCCAACAACCATTACCGCGCCGATTTTCTCGTCAACCATCTGCTATTACGCCTCCAAAGCCTTGTAGAAAGGCGTGTTCCCTTCAATGTGATCAACCGTAATCATGTTTCTTCTCCGCATTGCAACAATATGCTTGAGAACATCGCTCGGTTTCAGCTCGGTGGCCACCGCCAGAGCCCTGATCGGCAACGAGTTGTTCCTCGTTAAAACATGAATTTTGTGACGCAGGAATTCGGCTTCAACTGCCTCGTCGAGAAGGTCCTCAAATTCCTCTTGAAGGACTTTTTCACCATAGACATTGCTTTTTTCGGTTAACTCCCTTTCCTTGCCAACTAGAACTCTTAGCCTGAAACCTGCAGCAACGTCTATTGCAGCCGCAAGATTCTCAATCATCTTCGGGTCTGGTTTAGTTCCAGATAAGGGAGACGGACCTAGCTTCCTTATTTGTTCCGTAAATTGCGTCACTACTTGGGCGAATCTTTGGCCTTCCGATGCTGAAACCCATTCGAGTTCTAACCTTTCTGAACCCAAACCGCTCAGCGCCAACAGTTTTTTGAGCAGTTTAATTTTTTTCTCTTCATAAAGATTTCCTTCCGAGTAGTGACAGTCGCCGGGGTGGCATCCCAAGACAATGACTCCGTCGGCGCCTTGTGCGAAAACTTGTAGAGGGATCACCGGGTCTATTCTTCCGCTACACATGACTCTTACCACTCGAATGTTAGAGGGATACTGAATTCTGCTTACACCAGCTAGGTCTGCGCCTGCATAACTGCACCAGTTGCAGAGAAAACCGATTATCTTGGGTTCAAATTCCACCACCTTAAGACCCCCCTATCGCAGATGTTGCTTCAGCGATAATTTGAGCGTCACTGAAGTGCCGCATGTCAATGGCTTTTTCAGGGCAACTTGCGGAACACACTCCACAGCCCTTGCATAAAACATCGTTTACCCTTGCAACTCCATGCTCATCTTTTCTTATGGCGCTGTACGTGCACAGCTTGACGCATGTGCCACATCCGGTGCATCTGGTCTCGTCAACACGAGCCGTTATTGCTTCGGTTCTAACCTTTCCTAGCGCCATAGGGATGCCTGCCCTCGATGCAGCAGCGTAGGCTTGAATGATGCTTTCGGGGATCGTTTTGGGTCCATGCGCGGTTCCACATAAGAAAATGCCATCTGTCGCGAAATCGACGGGTCTGAGTTTAACGTGTGCTTCCAAGAAGAAGCCGTCTGCCCCTAACGGGACCTTCAGGAGCTTTGAAAGTTCGGCCGCGTCTTCCGATTTAACGAGTGGGGTAGATAACACTATGAGGTCGGCATCCAGCTCGAGTGTGTAGTTGACCAAGATGTCATGCACCTTAACTGAGAGTTTGCCGTTTGCGCCTGAACGCACCTCGGGTGGACTATCATCGTCGTATCTTATGAATTGCACGAAGTTTTGTCTAGCCTTCTCATATTGCTCTTCGAAGTCTTTGCCGTACGCTTGCATGTCTCTGTACAGTATTGAAACTTCAGAGTCTGGAAGCATTTCCTTGATTATCATGGCGTTTTTAAGTGCCATGGTGCAACATATTCTGGAGCAGTAGTTTCGTCCGCCCACTTTTCCTTCTCTCGCACCGACGCATTGAATCATAAGTATGTTCTTTGGCTTCCCAAGTTTTCCTTCTTTCATGAGTTTTTCAAGCTCGAGTTGGGTTATGACGTTCCTATTTTCGCCGTAGCAGTGCATTCCGTCGGGCTTAAAAACGTCGGCTCCTGTGGCAACCACTATCGTGCCAGCCTTGAGTTTTTCTTCGTGCTCCTGCGCTAAATAAATTTGAGTGTAAATCTTGCGGTTGAGGGTTACTTCGAAGTTTCCGATGAAACCATCGACACGCTTCACAGTAGAGGACGTATAGATTTTGATGTTTGGGTTTGAGCGCACGGACTGGATGTACTCGCCAAGAACTTCTGAACTCAGCTTATCGCTGGGATACAGCCTGTATAGTTCGCATAGTTTCCCGCCGAGCTCTTTGTTTTTCTCTACCAAGCTCACATTAAAGCCTTGGTTGGCAAGGCTGATAGCCGCCGTCATTCCTGAAACTCCACCACCGATGACGAGTGCTGAAGGTTGAACCTCAATCTCAGGTTCCGTCTGAGGTTCGAGTAGTGCAGCTTTGGCGATAGCCATCTTGACAGTCTCTTTGGCTTTCTCTGTGGCCTTTTCGGGCTCTCTGGCATGCACCCAGCTACACTGTTCACGAATGTTTGCCATGTGAAACATGTACTTATTCAGGTTTGCTTCTTCGCATGCAGCCCTAAAAAGTGGCTCGTGTGTTCTGGGAGTACATGAAGCTACCACTACTCTGTCAAGGTCATATTTCTTGATGGCCTCTTTAATCTTGTACAGTCCTTCAGATGAGCATGTGTAAAGATTGCCTTCGGCATAGGCAACATTAGGCTGAGCTTTTGCGTACTCTACGACTGCAGGCACGTTTACGACGCCGCCTATGTTGACACCACAGTGGCACACGAAGACGCCGATCCTCGGTTTATGTTTGTCGCTCATTGTTTCCGCCCCTTTGTCGTCAACGCAATGGTCTCTGCCGCTCTGGCAGCCGCTCCGCTGGCTTGGGCCACGCTCTCAGGGATGTCTTTGGGACCTTGGCAGTATCCGCAAATGTAAATCCCCGCGGAAGTTGTGTCCATAGGTGCCGTGAGCAGGTCCTTAGCTTTGAAGAAACTAGCATCATCAAGTTCTATTCCCATTTCTTCAGCGAGCCTCTTGTTTTCTGTCTTCGGGATCAAAGCGGGGCATAGCACGACGAGGTCGGCATCAAGCTTTTTCATTTCGCCACTCTTTGTGTCCTCGTAGTGGATCTGCAAATTCTTTGTAGCTGGGTCTTCAGCTATACCGCCTGGATGCGCTTTGATGTATTTCACGCCGTATTCTTCTCTTGCCCTGTCGACAAATTCCTGGAAGCCTTTCCCCACAGCTCTCATGTCAATATACATGATGTAAGGTTGAGTTTGCGGAGAGTGCTCTTTCACGAGAATTGACTCTTTAGTGGCATAAACGCAGCATACTGAAGAACAGAAAGGGAATCTGCCATGCAGGTTTCTTGAACCCACACACTGAACGAAAACGACGCTCCTAGGTTCTTTTCCGTCTGAGGGACGAACAAGATGCCCTCCAGTTGGGCCAGATGCACATATTATCCTCTCGAACTCCATGGAGGTGAGCACATTTTGGAACCTGCCGTAGCCGTACTCGCCGATAGCCGAGGGATCAAAAATGTCAAAGCCTGTGGCCAAGATTATTGAAGCTACATTCAAGTCTATTTCTTCAGGTTTTTGATTGTAGTCAATGGCATTCGACGGGCACACCTTTTGGCAGACACCGCAAATTTTTCTCGAAAAGTAAAGACAATGTTCTGCATCTATTGTGGCGACGAGAGGAACCGCTTGCTTAAACGGCATATAAATAGCTTTCCTCTTTCCCAATCCCATGTCAAATTCGTTCGGAACCTTAACTGGACACTTCTCCATGCAAGTGCCGCAGCCTGTGCATTTGGAGAATTCTACGTAGCGAGGCTTTCGAAGGATTTTCACAGTGAAATTTCCCTCTTCACCTTCAACATGCTGGACTTCTGAGTATGTAAGTAGGCTGATGTTCGAGTGTCTGAGACACTCTATCATCTTTGGAGCAAGTATACAAATGGAACAGTCCAGAGTTGGAAAGGTTTTGTCAAGCTGGGCCATGCGTCCGCCTATGCTGGGAGTCTTTTCAATAAGATAGACTTTCGTGCCTCGATTGGCCAAATCCAATGATGCCTGAATGCCCGCAATTCCACCTCCGACGACCAGAACTGACTTGGACATGAGTTAGGCCCACTTATCTGTGATGGGTAAACGCGTATATTGTCTAAGGCTAAATATCTTGTGGTTACTAACTTGTTTTTGGGATGTTATTGTGCCATCGACTAATTCCAAAGCCTCTCTCCTCGTATGAAAATGGTGTGCGAAAAATTAATAAATCCAGCAGACAACATGTAAACGGTGTTTAAATGCCAGTAGCATATGTGCTGGCTAAAATAGAAGCTGGCCAAGACAAGCAGGCGTTTGAGACAATAAGGAAAATGGTCGGAGTCACGTCGATCACTTTGACCTATGGCATCTACGACCTGCACGTCGAAATCAAGTTTGACACAATGGAAGAACTTGACGAATTCATTTTCGATAAAATACGTAAAGTTAGCGGAATCAAAGAAACGGTGACCTTAGTGGTTCCATCCAAGGGGGTGTGAAATGTCTATAATAAGCTGCCGGGAAATACACTTCAACCAATGTACAAGTCCAGGTCAAGTCGACGATTTAATCGACAACGTCAAGCAAATAATTGAAGAAATGAAACTCCCCGCAACCTACAACGTGAAGGTTTTTAAAAACATATTTTCCTGCTGCGGCACAGGAGGCCTTGACTTAATCTTAGAAGTCGTCGGACCAGACGAGGAAACACTGAAAGCTATCGACCTGAGAGCCACGTCCAGAGTCCTCGAATTCTGCGAGAAACAAGGCTACGGCGTGGGCTGCTATCACTCTCTCGGAAAATTTGAATTAATAGAAAAATAGCACAGATCACTCTAAAGCCGCTTCTTCTTCAAACGCTCACCAAAGAATCTATTAACGTGAAGCGCGCCAGCCCGTTGAGGGTGTGTGAAAACTCAAATTTAGTTTTATAAATTGCGTCTTATATCTAAAAACACGTCCTGAAGCCCTTCCAAATCGCAAAAACTTAGCAATTTTCTGAAATTAAAAATAGTTTTCACACAGTTTCAACATGCTGGCGCGTACATATGAAATAGTAAAGAAAGGAATTACAATGATTCCTGAGGACAGAGAAATCTTTCTTCGCATAACCATTTAGGAAAACCTGCTACTGGGCGCCTGCATAATAAATTTAGGATACGTCGAGATACATTTTTAAGGTATCATCGTCGACTTGTTCAGCCTTGAATCCTATCCCATTACACAGGTTCAGCATCTTGTAGTTATTAGCCATGACGTAACCGTATATTTTCTCCAGATGCTTATCCTTCGCCATTTCAATCAGGGAACCCATGAGCTTGAGGCCTAGCCCGAATCCTTGCCATTGGTCACCAATTAAAACAGCGTACTCACCGCTTTTTCCATCAGGGTCTGTGATTAATCTTGCAACACCAATTATTCGCCTGCTATCTGGAAGCTCTGCTACTATAGCAATTTCTCTATCATAATCCAAATTACAGTATCTGGTCAACATTTCATGAGAAAACTCCTTTATAATTTCAAAAAATCGGAAACGCATTGTTTCAGCAGAAAGTGATTTGAAAAGCTCGTTGAATCTGCCTTCATCTTCAGGTTTTATTGGCCGAAGCCGCACAAGGGTTTCATTTTTCGTTTTCCAATCAGAGACATACTTGCTTGGGTAAGGAGCGATAACAAGGTTTTCATGAAAACCGATTTTCTGCGTTATACGTTTAATGTCTAGGATAATGCGTGCATCAACTGCAACAGCGCTTTTTTTGTCCACAATCAAAGGGTTTATGTCAATCTCTTTGATCTCAGGAAAATCAATTACAAGTTGAGAAAACTTTACCAAGATTTCCTCGATAAGCTTGACATTTAGGGGAAGTCCCAATAAAGCTGCATTCTTGTAGATAGCCGTGTCCTCTATTAGCCTTCTTGCAAGCACCTGATTTAAAGGCGGGAAACCTATGCTTACATCCTTGAATAAGTTGGCATCCGTTCCACCCTTGCCAAAAATGATCACTGAACCGAACTGTGGGTCTTTTTTAGTGCCGACAAGCAACTCGTAGCCTTTCTTGCGGACCATAGGCTGGATTGCTACGCCTTGAAACTCGGTATTATCACCAAGCTTTTGTATCTTTTTAGCTAGTTCACCAAAGTAAGCTTGAACTTCCAACGTGGAGCATACGTTCAAGATGACGCCTGCGATTTTGGATTTATGTATAACCTGGGGAGACAAAGCTTTCATAACCACTGGGAACCCGATTTTGGAAGCTAAAGCTTCAGCTTCACCAGGCGTACTTGCAAATAGGGTCTTGATAGTCGGGATTTTATAAGCTTCTAGAAACTGAAGAGACTCAGATAAACCAAGAACCTGCTGCCCTCGACAGTAGGCTTGCTTTAAAATAGACTTGAGAGCCGCTGAATTTGTTGGCTCTTCGGAAAGTTGTTCAGGTGTTTGGTAAAGAAGCTCCAAGCCTTGAGTATACCGGTACATGTACATAAAGGTTGAAACAGCTTGTTCGGGCGTTGGAAAAGTTGGAATGCCGTGTCTTTGTAGAAATCTTCGCGCTTTTCGGCATCCGAAATCTTCGCCCATTAAACATGTGAGTATGGGTTTTTTTGTTTGCTTTGCTAATTCTGTCACTGTTTTTGCTATAGCTAAAGGGTCGGCCGCTGTTTGAGGTGCATAGATTAGTAGAAAACCATTGCTATTTTGATCTTTCAGGCAAAGTGCTATAACATCTTTAAACCTTGCCGGTGTAGCTTCCTCGAAAATATCGATAGGGTTTGCAGTAGTACAGTAGGGAGGCAGAACGTTCTTTAAAGCTTGCACTGTTTCCTGACTTAGCTGTGATAGTTTTCCACCCTTAGCGATAAGCTGGTCTGTAGCCATTATACCTGGACCGCCAGCGTTAGTAATGATTGCCAAGTCAGGTCCCGTAGGATTTTGCTGCATTGCCAATGCTTCTGCACAGTTAAATAAATCGTTCATAGTTTCTACCCTGACTACTCCAGCACGCCTAAACGCCGAGTCATAAACAGCATCCTCTCCACCCAAAGAACCGCTGTGAGAAAGAGTCGGGATAATAGTCTCCTGAAAACGCCCAGCTTTGACAACTACTATAGGCTTGGTTCTGGCAAAGCCTCGTGCCGCGCTCATGAATTTCCTGGCGTTTTTTATCGACTCAACATATAAAACGATGCTTTTAGTTTGTGCATCGGCTCCAAAGTAATCTATTAAATCGCCAAAATCCACATCAAGCATTGACCCCGTGGACACCACAGCACTGAATCCAACTTGAGCTTCTGATGCCCAATCTAGTGCGGAAGCACACAAAGCAGCGCTTTGGGAGATAAAGGCGATTTTTCCAGAATTTGCTCTGTCATTTGCAAATGTAGCGTAAAGGTTTATTTTTGGTCTAATTACCCCAAAACTGTTGGGACCTATAATCCGCATACCATATTTCCTTTGGCAGCGAAGGATTCGCTTTTCAATAAGAATGCCTTCTTCACCGACTTCTCTGAAACCGGCAGAACATATTATAATTCCAGAAACTCCAGCCTCACCGCATTCTTCAATGATCTGTGGCACAGTATGTGCTGGTGTTGCAATTATGGCTAGATCGATTGCCCGAGGGATTTTACTAATGCTTGGATAAGCAGTTATTCCCTGAACCGTCTCCCTAAACGCGTTTACAGGGAAGACTGCACCGTTATAACCTACTCCTATTAGATTCCTTAAAATTTTTGCGCCTATGGAACCTTCTCTTTCACTGGCACCGATTACTGCTATCCGTTTAGGATCGAACATTTTGTTAAGTTTTTCGATGCCCAGTTTTAACCACCACTTGAGAAAGCAGCTACCCACTTGTATATGGCTACAAGTCGTTTTAAAACTTGTCAGTTTCCACCGAAATTTACAGGCCTATTAAGGAAGAGGAATATAAAAGATAAGGAAATTAAGGAGAAGGTTTACCAGATTTTTCCTGTGCTAGAAAAGAATGAAAAAGCGTTAGCTCAAACGCTCAAGCGGCGGCGAACAGCAAATGCTTGTTATTTGCCGAAGTTTAATGTCTAACCCTCAACTGTCAACTGTTAATTCTAGATGAGCCTTCATTGGGTTGGCACCAATCATGTGATAAAAGTGTTAGATACTATACGCACAATTAACGAGGAACGCAATCGTCTTGCTGGTTGAGCAGAACGTTCACGATTCATTGAATGCGGCTGATATGGGCTATGTTCTAGAGGAAGGAAGAATCGTTTTAGAAGGAAAGAGTAGGTAACTTTTATCTAATAGTCCTATAAAAGGAGTGTATATAGGCCTTTGAAAAGAGCGAGGGAACAAAAATGGTAGAGGGCGAATACTGGAACGAAAAAATCGAAACCATGCCTGCTGAAGAACTAAAGGTATATCAACTTAAAAAATTAAGGGAACAGGTAAAACGTTGCTACGAGAAACAGTGGCTTTCTTTTCAGGCTTAGCATTCAAAAAGTAATTTTTCCATTCGTTTCTTAAAAGCAAGTTAGCGGAAATCAAAAAAAACAAACAGTGTCAACAATATTTTTATGTGGGTCTCAACTTAGATTCAACATGCTGGGGTGGCCGAATGGCTCAGGCGACAGCCTGCAGAGCTGTTATATATGGGTTCAATTCCCATCCCCAGCTTTTTGGCATACATTCATATACTCTGGATGAATCCGCATATTTACTTGCGTTTTCTGAAAAGCTTGATTTTATCTATTTCGCAAATGTATTCTTAAGCAGCTTTTCTGCTCGTTTGTAATTTTTTAGAGTAAAAAACGAACATTGTTGATTGCTTAAATATTGCTATGGTTCTGAGTACTATGGAGCATGTTTTTGAGTGTGATAAACATGGGTAAGCCAGTTAAGAAGAGTTTTGGAGAAACAGCATTGAAATGGCTTTTACGCTTCATTAAATTCAATATTGTAGGGTTCACCGTTTTCCTCATCGGAACCGCCATCTTCGCGCTTACCTTCAGCACTTTGGGGGCTTGGGCATGGTTAGTAGCCAGCGGCTCTGGAGGTATACTGCAGTTTATCTTAATCAGCTACTTAAACAGAACAAAGAGAGGAAAAATATTCGACAGCTGCGAACAAAGAAACCAACAAGAAAACGAAGACAAAAAAATAAATAAAAACAAATTCTTGCGAAGCAACAAGTTTGCAGTCGAAGTAGAATACCCCGTGAAGCTTTAACCTTATAAAAATCGACCCTACGCGCTTTTAGATCATCGGAAGCCAACTGGCAAGAGAATATCGTGGTACATCGCAAAACAGCACCGCGTAACCAGCAGATTTCTTACACTGAGCTGCCAACGGTAAGACCAATGATAGATTATGTATTGGACCTGAAGGATCAAAGAAGCGCGTATAGCCTTTAGCTTAGATTGCTTTGAGCTTGTTTTAAATAGTTAAACTGTCCTAGTTAATAGTTGGGGAAGAGTGTTGGAAGTACAACATGTGTGCTTCAATGAGTTCCCCGATCAATGCGCAGGATGCACAGAATACAGTGAAACAAGGCAAGATCAGACAAGGCAACTGATGTTGCTTTCAGGGATAGGGATGATGTACCCGCCATACGGGGAAAAAGTCGTCAAAGAATGCAAGCGGTATCACAAGCGCAAAGTTGACTATCTGAGGTAGAAAGAAGCCCAGCGCAACTCTGTAAGCAACCATGGCTTTAGACAAAGTTTACTGCAGAAACAGTTATCGGGGAAAAGTCTCGATTTCTACGTCACTTCTTGGAAGGCACCAAAGACAGCTAAATGAATGTTGGGTAAATTAGCACATTATCCGCACTTTTAAGTTCTAATTTACAAGTCAATTTCCGCTAGAGTTCCAAAATAAGCAGTTCTTAATGCTAAAATGCAGGAACCCCGCAAGCTACACAAATACAAAACTATATGATTTCTTTCTTTAAAAAACAGGTTAGCAATCAAAAAAATAATAAAGCTTAAACAACCAAGCTATCTCACTCTTAAAGGAGGAAAAACTGGTTGAAGTTAATTTACGTTGCAATAGACGGCATGGGAGATTTACCAATCAAAAGTTTAGGCAACAAAACCCCTCTGGAAGCAGCTGAAACCCCAAATATGGATGCTCTTGCCAAAAACGGCAAAACTGGCTTAATGTACACAGTAAAAAAAGGTGTTGCGCCAGAGAGTGATGTTGCTGTTATTTCGCTTTTAGGTTATGACCCTTTCAAGTACAGCACTGGCAGAGGTGTTATTGAAGCCGTGGGCGCAGGCTTAGAAATGAAGGATGGCGATTTAGCGTTAAGGTGCAACTTTGCAACGTTAGGTCAAGGAAAAACCATAATTGACCGTCGAGTGGCAAGAACTTTAACCACTGAGGAAGCCACTGAGCTAAGCAAGGCAGCTAACGAACAGGTTAAGCTTGAATCTTACCCTGCCACGTTGGAGTTTCGAAACACACTGGGGCACAGGGCAGCTCTATTAATAAAGAGCAAAGGGAAGCCTCTTTCAAGCAACATAACAAACAGTGACCCAGCCTACACAATAGCTAACGGCATCGGCGTGGCACAGGCTAACGTTGAAATGGTGCTGAAAACCTGCGAACCAACGGACAACACAGAACAAGCAAAAGTTTCCGCGGCACTTATGAACGAGTTTATCGAGAAAACCCATAAACTGTGGCAAAATCACCCCGTAAACATAAAGCGTGCGGCTGAGGGCAAGCTTAAGGCAAACGTTGTTTTAACTCGAGATGCAGGGCACCTCCTCCCAAAATTCTTCAACATAAACCAGCGATACCACGTCAACTTTGCAGCTTTGGCAGATATGCATGCTGAACGGGGCATAGCACAGTTGGCAGGCATGGACTCCATGCTTTTGCCGCCGCCTTCAGGCAACCTCCAAAAAGACTGCGAAGTAAGAGTCAAAGCCCTGCTAGATGTGTTGCCCAAGCATGATTGTTTCTACATTCACCTTAAAGGTCCAGATGAACCCGGGCACGACGGCAACTGCACCTTAAAAACGCAGATTATCTCAGCCATTGACAAATACTTCTTTGGACCATTGCTAAAACAGATTTCTCTAAAAGACAACATTATCTGCATAACCACTGACCACGCGACGCCCTGCGAACTAAAAGTACACAGCGACACACCAGTTCCCGTATTAATTTCAGGCGACAAAGTAGACGATGACAAAGCTGTTAAGTTCTCAGAGAGAGAATGCGCGAAAGGAAGCTTAGGCATGATAGAACGTGGCTGCGAATTAATGCCAAAACTTATGGAGCTAATGAAAAAATAAAGCTGCAAAAACAAATTTCTAAACCAAAACGTGCGCGTTGAAGCAGGCCCGATTTCTTTCTAAAAGGTCTCCTCTGGGAAAACAAGGCAGCGCCTCCCCGATCTTCCAACGGTTGTACTTTCATAGGCTACGCTTCTTACCACTGGTCGTTGCGGCCTTATTTGGTTGAAACAGCCGTTTTTTTAGTTTGCCGACTATTCTTTTTCAAGGCTTCTGAATGTTCTGGAAGACTTAAACTGTAAAAATAATAATGCTTAATCGCGTCATGTACAACTTCTAACGTTATACGCAGCAGGTCCGCGGGGAACGCTTTTACGTCTTGGTGATTCGAGTCCAATTAAAAGGATTTGTTGAATATAGCGAATTACGCAGATAGGAGTAAATTCATAAGCATTTTCGAGTTTATTACTATTAGGCAGATGGAATTAAGATTTAGGGGTGAATAGATTGGAAAAATGTAATATTTGTGGCGCAGAGATTTCAGAAGAAGACTATTATCTTAACGAAGGTCTATGTGAAAAATGTTATAATGAAAATTTAGAAAAAGCCGATAAATTTAGAAACGTTGATGTCTAAACAATAATAATACGCTCTGAGGATGTTGGCGTTCTTCACAAAACGCAACATGATAGAAGTATTATTTATAACATGTTAGACGAAAGGGATGAACATAAGAAGGAGTTCTGAGGTCGCATGGAAGATAGAATTATGCGTTAATTTTATATAGTAAATAACATGTTAAAGCAAGAACTATGCATTCAATACAATATTGGAATAGGCCCTTTATTGTTCGCATCAGTTTTGCAGTACAACGGACTGTTCATGTCGCTAACAGTGCTGCTAGCGGTTTCAGCCGCCGTCTTTTTCGTCTCAGGCAAAGCTAAAGCCAGAGGGTAGGCCATTTTTGTTGTTGAATTTCTCGTTTAAAAATGAGGTATCGGTAGAGTAGGTGCAATATTGCTATCCCAAATAGGGGGTATACTTTTTGCTTACTATTTTTAGTAGCAAAAAGAGGTGTGAAGAGCCCATTATTCCAAAGAAAGCGATAAAGCTGGATGAAACTTGCAAAACCCTATTAGTACAGCAAACGTTTTTAGATTAATGCTACTATAGAAAGAATCGCCTATGAAAACGCTTGATGAAATTAAAATTCAACTGGAATCGTTAAAACCAGTTCTAAAAGATAAATTTCAAGTGGAAACTGTAGGCATATTTGGCTCTTATTCCCAAGGTTTACAGAAACATAAAAGCGATGTAGATATTCTCGTTACTTTTTCAGAGCCAAATGATATCGACCTTTTAGATTTTATCGCCCTTAAACAATTCTTAAGTCGAAAACTGAAAATAAAAGTGGATTTAGTTGAAAAGCATGCTTTGAAGGCCAGAATAAAAGACAGAATATTGCAAGAGGCAATTTACGTATGATAAGAGATACCAAACTTTATTTTGAAGATATTTTGAAAGCCATCGAAGAAATCGAAGAGTTTATGGATAATCTTTCTTTTGATAATTTCGCAAAGTATACTAAGGTGATAAGAGCAGTGACAATGGACTTCATAGTTATCGGTGAAGCAGCCAAACATGTCCCAATAGAAATGAGAAAAGTTATCCTCAAATTCCATGGTTAAAAATTGTCGGCATGCGGAACATTCTAACTCATGATTATCCAGAAATCAACATTGAAATAATATGGAAAACAGCAAAGAAACGTCTACCCGTACTGAAGCCGGTAATTGAAGAACTATTAAACGAACAATAAGAAGGGTTTATTTGAAAAATTTCCACTTTGAGTAGGCTTGACTTCTACCCCAGTACCTTTCTTAATTAGTTTTTTGATTGCGTGCTAAAGTACTTTTTAAGCGGATTCCAATACCACTCTATCCAGCCCTCAGCTGTTTCATCTGCTTGCTCTTCTGGAACGTCCGAGTGCACCATAACAAGTTCTGTTCCTTCAGGGACCTCATTGAAACATAACTCTAATCTTGAAGGACCATAACCTTCTGGCCAATCCGTCGTAGTCCACTCTTGAACCACACGTTTTCCATCGTCAAGCTCAAGGTTTTTCCCAAAAATGTACCCGTCCCAAGCCGTGAATTTGCCGCCGACCACTGCCTTGCCAGTAGCCTTGCTGCCTGTGAATTTGCTGTGCTTTTTCGCGTCAACATAGGCCTCGTAAACTTCTTTGGGAGAGGCTGGAATAACCACTTTTTGCTTTATGGTTCTAACTTTTGTTTTCATAAAAACGTCACCTACCAAAATAGTAGCTCGGAGGGCTTTTTAACTATGGCGCCGTACGGTTGCCTGCCTGTGCATGAAGGCTAGGTTCCGGTTGATTCAGGCTGGACGACGATTTCTTAGCTGTAAAAAAGCCCTAAGGGGTATACTGTTAGCTTGGCGTTTCAGTAGCAAAAAGCGGATATCCATCCGCATTCGCCGAAGGCTTTTCCTGCTACGACTCATAACTGACTTTAAACGATGCTTCTTTGACCTGATATTGTCAACAATATTTTTTAACCTTTATCTAGATAGCAGTTGTGAAAGGAGCAAAAGTTATGGTTACGAAAGGTCAACGCAGATTAGGCAGAACAATACGGAAGCTTGAGGGAAGCGTTGAACTTAGCGCTAAAGAAAGCAAAGCCAGCGAACAAGAAAAAAAGTATAAACAAAAAACTCAAGCGTCCTTAGGTTACGCTGACGATTCGCCAATCCAGAACTTACGCGACTCCTCAAAATGGAAAAAAGACCAAGCAAAACCTTAAGCTAACTCAAAAAGTAAACTTAATAATTGGTTTTCAACAGGACAAATTTAACCCAATTTAAAAACGAATTGCTCAGCGAATCTAACGTTCAACAAGTGATGGAAAGATATTGGGGAATCCATTTGGGGTTTTTATACGGGGCTTGTTAAACGTTGATTCGCCGAGGCATTTCTTGATTTCTTGTTGGCTCTGCGTATTTCTCGGCAAAAAATATAGAGTTCTTTTAATGTTCTTAAGAGTTTCACAAATAATCTATAGAAACTAAAAGTTAAGCTATATTTTATAAAGAAAATTTTCATTAAGCTGGCTCCATCGAGAGCTTCTAAAAGTATTATTCACTTATCGAATTCTTAAACAAATTAACGTTTTTTAGCCTCGTTTCCACCACATCTTGGGTTACTTGGCTGCAATACACGGTTTCTTTAAGTTTTTTAAGGTGGAAACGTCTAGTTTTATTTGTGAAGAGTTTATGTCGGCTTCTTTAGATATTGAAAGTGATTGGAATTTTAGGGTTTTTGATAAACGCTTGGTTGTTGTTAAAGCTAAAAATGATAGTGCACACAAGGTTGCTGTTTTAGATGTTGTAACGAACTTACCTTTTGCGGTTGAGGTGCCAGACACGATTTCTATGCAGGAGTTAAGTGTTGGTAAGGAATATTTAGCTAACTTTAGAGTCTACACATCAAAAAATTTGGAAGGCGTAGACGAGGACTTTATTAATTTTTTTGAAGCATTAGACGTTGACCAAAGCATTGAAGACTTCATTAAAGCGTACTGGATTTACCCCAGTAAAATTCGCTTTGAACTGGTAGACATTGAGGAGCCTTAGTTTATCGTAGTATCATGTTGACGAATTTTTCAGGGTTAAACAGTTCCAAATCCTTATACGTTTGCCCAACGCCGATAAACAAAATCGGCTTCTGAGTCACGTATGTTACGCTTAAAGCGGAACCTCCCTTCACGTCAGCATCCACCTTTGTCAAAATTGTGGCGTCAACGCCGACGGCTTTGTTGAATTCTTCCGCTTGCATAACTGCGTCGTTGCCGATCAGTGAATCAACGGTTAAAACAGTTAAGTCAGGACCAACAACACGCTTCACTTTAACAAGCTCATTCATCAAGTTCTGATTAGTCTGCATTCTACCAGCGGTGTCGATTAAAACAACGTTAATTCCATGCGATTTAGCGTGACTAACAGAGTCAAAAGCTACTGCTGCAGGGTCACCGCCATAATTGCTTTTAATAACACGAATGCTTAAACGTTTTCCATGCTCCTCCAACTGCTCAATTGAGCCAGCACGGTAAGTGTCAGCGCAGGCAAGCACTACAGAGTAGCCTTTATCCCGGAAAAACTGCGCAACCTTTGCGATTGTAGTGGTTTTTCCTGTGCCGTTAATGCCTACAAACATTAAGATAAATGGCTCTTTCTTCTTGCGTTTTTCATCCGCCATCTTGAGTAGATCAATTTTTCTGTTAGTAAGCATGACTTCTAAAAGAACTTGTCTGAGGTTTTCCTCAACGATTTTTTTGCGGTCATCGAGGCGTTTAACTTGGACACCCACTAGACGCTTTTCAAGGTCGTTGCTGATTTTTTCTGCTACTGGAAAAGCCACATCGTTTTCGACTAGGCTCATTTTGAATTCTGATAAAATAGGGTTTAGGTTTTCAGCTTTAAGTTCTGTTGTAGTAACTTTATTTACTAAGCCTTTGAAACCTGACTTGAGCTTCTCAAACATCGCTTCAAGGTTTCCCTTCTCGTGCGGCAAGCAAAGTTTCAAGCCTGCTTCTGCCACTGTTTATTCGGTCAGCCACTTGGGTAAACTGTCGCTGAGCAGCATTCATGGTTTTTTCCAGTTCATCCAACCGTTCTTTCAGGGTTGTTTTTGCTTCTGGCAGAGTTTTTTCTATGGATACGCCTGCGCCCATTCCGACAATTACCTTGTTTGAATCTGCAAGTTTAACTTTCACGTAAGCGCTTCCGCCGATTGGAACCAAAAGCTCAGAGTTTTCCTTTTCTTTCTCAATTCCATCCAAGGTCATGTTAGCATAAGTTAATTCTGTAACAGCGGCGTTCACCATGCTGATGCGTTGTTGCAAGGCGTCTGCAGTTTGCTCTAGATATTGCATTTCCATGCTGAGTTTGCGAAGCTCCTCTTCTGCTTTATTTCTATTGGCCAAGTTTTTATTCTCCACTTACAATTTTTTTTAAGATTGGGTTCTCAATTTCTTCTGCAGAAATCTCTTGAACATTAGTTATTTTAATGTGACATCTTTTTACCCGATGTCTGCTGCCTATTTCAGCGTAAACCTTCTCTACTGCATGCTCGCTCTTTTCAGCTAACAATTCTCTAACAAATGAAGTTTTCAGCTTTGGCTTATTGATTTCGCCGGTAACTTTGAAAGCTTTCATTTCTCGTCTTCCCGCACAACATCCAGCGCATTCCCAATAATAAACATCTCGGGTCCAGTTGTCATAGAACCAGCCACAGCAGCATGTGAATTAGCAAGTAAGCCAGTTCCAACATAAGGAACGCCACAGTTAACTGTCCCCACGTCAACTGGAACTTTGAAAACGTTTTCTAAGATTTTTCTTTCCTCATCTTTTAGTAATGGGTGAGCTAGTACGCCTTTGTTTGTTGCAACAGCTAAGGAGCCAACATAGGGTAAGCCTGCGATTTCTGTTGGCACCGCCTCCACGCCCAAGGTTTCGGAGATTTTTTTTCTTTCCTTTTCTTTAAATCGTGGATCAACCACTGCACCCTTGTCGTTGGTTAAGACTAGGTTGCCGTAAGCTGTCTTTTTTGTTTCCATAATTGTGATATTGCCCTCGAAAACAGATTTTATTTGTGTTAATTCTTCTTCTCGGACATAGTTTGGAAGCAGCATTCCGTTCGAATTTGCGCATGCCAATGCACCTGCAAGGACTGAGCCGCCAATGGATGTGTAGACAAGTTTGGTTTTTAACCAATCGGCGAACTCTTGAGCTTTTTCCTTAGGAACCATTCTCGGAATTATCACTATGTTTTCAGTTGCCAACGAGTACACACTGATGCTTGCGCTTCCAACTATGCTGGATAAGTAAACGGTCAAGAATTAATTTCTCCTGATGAAACGTTCTAATGGCGAAGTTTCATGCATACTCCTTTTTGTAGATTGTGGTCTGTTTTAATAATTAAAAATTGTTTTCTTGCTTGCCTATTGGTATTTTTGCTATGAATGTGGTGCCTTTTCCAAGTTGACTATCAAAACTAACCACCAAAAATTATTGCGTCTATAAGCCGTTCAACTACAGCTAAACCTAAACCTTGAATGAAAGAAGAGCCCAATCAAGTTAATGTCTATCCCTAACAATTGGTTCAAGTGAGTTTTTGTTTGCTACGCACATACCGTTAATACTGAATTCAGTTTACCTGTAAGATGGGGTAAGTATGAGGCGTTCCAAACTAGAAATGTACGTGGATATTCTGAACGTTTTAGCACAAAGAGGACCGCTGAAGATATCGCATATTATGTACAAGGCAAACGTCAACTGCAATATTCTAAAAGAATACTTGAACTTTCTGATCAAACAAGGACTAATTGAAGAGAGAGCAGTGGGAAAAAGCAGCGTGGTTTACGCAAACACCGCTCGCGGAACAGAAGTCATCAAATTCTTTAGAGAACTAGACAAAGCGCTTTCCGTTAAAGAAGACGGCAAAATCTTGCCAGTTCCCTATTGAAAAGGCAGCCTCGGTTTGCAGTTCTTCATCGGGAAGTGACTGACCCCTGTCATGGCCTGCTGTATTGGATAGGCGCCAAAATGCCCACAATTAATATTTAAAGTAAGCAATTCCTCTCACTTTTAGGTCGGTTTCTTCTACACAAGGGTAAAGAGGCCTAGCAAAGTCTTGAAGGTCCGCTACAATCTTGTTAATGTAATCAATGTTACTTTCAAAGAAATAATTATTGAGCTTCAGCTAAGTAAACAGTTACATTGCCGTCTTTGTCTTTAGCTGCTCGGATACGAATCTTTCGAGGAGGTTTCTTTATACCTCTATCCCAGATTTTCTCGTTAACTTCTTGGCTTATTATAAGCTGGGGTAACTCTTCTTCTTCCTCTTCTTCAGAAACCTTCATTTCCAGTTTCATATGCTTTGTTACGAAAGCCCTTATCAACTGCATTGCACGTGGAGCACGCTTCTTTGGCGGCCTAACCATCGCTCTCTGCAGAGGAATCGTGTAGGTTCGTTCTTCAACAATTTCTACTTCCCCTTTCTTTTTCTTTTTAGGTTTAACTTCCTCTTCCTCTTCTGCCTCTTCTTTTGCCGGCTGCTCTTCAACTGGAGCTTCCTCTTTTGCCGCTTCTTCTACAGGTTCTTCTTTCTCAGCGGTTTCATCTTCACTAAGAACGGGCATTTCTTCTTCATCTTCAGCGCTCTTCTGTTCCTCTTTGTCTTCTTTAACCATTTAGCCTCTACTTCTCCTACGCCTTTATTTTCCTGGTTCGCCAGTTTCGTCTTTGCTTAGGGTTATTCCTAACTTTACCGTCAGTTCGGGCAATTACCCATGTTGGAACAGACGTCGCCTCTTTTCCAGCTTTAGCTAGCCTAAGTTTTTTCGCTGTAGGTTTAACTCGTGCCATATTTTCATATCCTTCTAATTGTTGGTTCTCGCTTCCGTGATTGAAGCTGAATCAATATTCCCTTGAGCTGAGCATCTGACAACGGAATCGGCAACTTGCCAGTCTGCGCCATTTCAATCAACTGCAGCTCTATTTGCTCCGCAAATTCAGGCTTAACCATCTTGAGGTTATTTAGCCTTTGCCGAGCTTCAGGCGTCAATATCTTACTCAGCAACGCCTGTTTTTGAGCTTCCATTTGCGCTTCTGCTTGAGCTTGTCTTTGCTCATCACCCATTCTATTCTGCATTGACAATAGTTTTCTTTTGCGGATTTGCTCAAGCTCTTCATCCGACATTGCTTCTATTCGCCTTGATACTTCTTGAGCTCTGGGATAGTCTTAACTATTTCCTTATACAAGTCTCCAGCAACTTCCTGAAGCAGCTTACGACCTTTAGGCGTCATTCGTCTACCCTGAGGCCTCGCCGTTTGAATTAAACCAGCAGTCTCAAGTTGCTGCAGAATCTTACGAATGTTGTTTCCGCCTGCTTTGACCACATGTGATTTTTTAACGCCATTATTCTTTCTTCCACCATAATCAGCGCGCAGTTTTTCCAATCCGATTGGACCGTAAACATAAACTTTGCGAAGTATAGATGCGCTTCGAGTATACCACCAGTTCGGGTTCTGCGGCTGCTTTTCTACATGATTTCCGGTTTTAGCAAAAGTTGCCCATGGAAGAGGCTGAACTTCATCAACATTTTCCTTAAGATACCTAGCTAACCGGTCGATGAATTTTGAAGCTGGAACATCATGAGGAGTAGTCAAGATTGCTCTAATCCTTTGTTTTTCCTTGCAGTTAAACATTGAAGCCTAATATAAATATTCTCTGAGAGGAATTAGTGCTTAAGCAAGCTTATTGACTCTTGAATTAAGAGAAAATAGTAAAGATCGTTAATTCTTTTTTAATGCAGCGATGCTTTTGCTCTTAGCACTGAGCCTTTAAGATCGATTCTTGACGGGCAAACGTAACTGCAATTTCCACAGCCGTCACACAGTTCCGCTTTCAGTTCTCTTAGCTTTTCCTTCTTACCTTTTTCAAAGGCCTCTTTGATTAGAACTGGACTCAAGTTATGGGAACAAACGCGCAAACACACACCGCATCGGATACAAGCAACTGTTTTTGCATTTTGTTTTCTGTTAGCATTTTCGATCCTTTGCGATGATGTAAGAGGTGACGCAGAGAACCTGTCGTTTGTCGATGAGTCTTTTGATTTGTCGTGTGCTCGTCATACATGTTCAGCTCAGCCAGATATTTTTTTAATTTTTTAAGTAAAACGGATTTCATATGTTGAATTCTGATTTCCAACGTTATTCAGATGGTTCTTGCGCTTTACGCTTCCTGAAAAGAATAAACACGTGACCCCTAACCTCAACCAAAGCAGCACCAGTTTGTTCAGCAGCCTTTAGTGCTATCGCTTGGGCTGCATTATCTCCCTGCAAAGCGGCAGGCAAAATTCTAACCTTCAGCATCTTGTTCTGCTGCAGTTGCTTCTCAATTTCGCTTATTAACTGAGGAGTCAAGCCGTCTTTGCCAACCCAAATGGTGGGATTCTCGTCTTTCAATACGTGCCTAACATGGCGCTTCATTTTGGTAGTTATTTTGCTCAAGTTCCTTTTGCTCCTTTTTCTTGCTTAACATTATACGAGTTTGGTTGCCGCAGTTTAAACACGTTATTACGATGTGAGGCTCCCTGTTCTGCTTTATCCTAACCCGACAATTATAACCCTGCACAAGCAACGCATTGCAGTTTTTACACGTTTCACGCTTAAACTCAACTGGCAAACGAATTTTTGCAGCCATAGCAATCTTCCTTGCGGACTTAGTATACTGCATGGCTAACTGCGGATTAGTCTTGCAAACCTGCTTTGCCTGCTCAAACAATATTTGAATTCGCTGCCTTGCTATTTGCTTAGCACTGGTCGGTTTCATCTGGCCTTCCCAAATAACCCAAAGATGATGAGACTCACACATAAACACTTGTGTCTAACTTAACGGCTTTTCTTTGAAAGCTCGAATTTCAACCTTTGCAACGCTTCACCAATCTCTAGCGGCTTGTTTCCCAGAATCTGATGAGCCTTTGAAGTATCAAGCGACGAATCCATAGGCCGTTTAGCAGGCCACTCAAACTGCGAAGACAAAGCAGGATCAATCAGGCTCTTATCCAAACCAAAAACCTCAGCGATTAATTCTGCAAACTCGAACCTGCTGACGCGTGTGGCACCGCAAAGATGAAACGTTCCAGTTAACCTTCGTTCAACAACTTCCATTGTCATGTCAGCCAAATTAGTGTTCAACGTAGGCGTGTTCCACTGGTCAGTAACAATCTTAACACGTTCACCCTTACCAAGCGTATCAATCACCCATAGAGCAAAGTTGACTTTTCCAGCAGCAGGAGTTGAACCGTAAATCACGCTTGGTCGCGCAATAAAATATTCTGCTTGAGCTTTTACCAATTCTTCAGCTTTAAGCTTGGTTAATCCGTAATAATTAATCGGGTCAGGCTGATCCGACTCCTTATAGTTACCTTTTTCGCCGTTGAAAACGTAATCTGTCGAAATATAAATCAAAAAAGAGCCCGCGCTTTTTGCTGCTTCTACAATATTTTTTGTTCCTTCAACATTTATTTTCCAAGCAAGCTCCTTATTCAACTCACACTTATCCACATCAGTCAGGGTAGCTGCGTGAACTACAACATCAGGCTTAACACGCTTAAACGCTTCATTAACCAACTCCTTATTTGAAACGTCAAATTTAACAAAGTTACCACAAACCGGCAACTCCTGAACATCACAGGAATAAACCTCAAAATTTCTTGCAACAGCAAGCTCAGCTAGTTTGGAGCCGTAAAGACCAATAGCACCAGTAATTAAGAGTTTCAGTGAAAACCACCCAGCTTCCAAGGCGTCGGATGAAGAATCACTTCTGTAGCAAACGACGCCCACCAACGCTCATTTTCAAGATACCAGCGAACAGTCGACTCCAAAGATGCATCAAAACTGAACTTTGGCTGCCAACCCAACGTGAACCTTATTTTTGAAGAATCCAAACTGTACCGTGTATCATGCCCAGGACGATCTTCCACAAAAGTAATCAAGCTCTCAGGCTTATGCAGCAACGCGACAATTCTTTTTGCAATCTCAATGTTAGGAATTTCGTTCCCAGCTGAAACATTGTATACTTCTCCAGCATTTCCTCTCTCAAGAACTATGGCAATTGCTTCACAGTGATCTTGAACGTAAATCCAATCACGAATGTTTTGTCCAGACCCATAAATCGGTATCGGAAGATCCCTCAGCGCACGGATAATGGTTTTAGGAATCAGCTTTTCGGGAAGTTGGTATGGACCAAAATTATTCGTACAACGTGTGATGGACACATTCAAATTATAAGTTTTATAGTAGGATAGCACGAACATGTCTGCGGCAGCTTTAGAAGCAGAGTAAGGATTAGATGGCTTAGGCGGAGTATTCTCCGTAAATGAGCCTTCAAGTGCTTCACCGTAAACCTCGTCAGTGGACACCTGCAAAAGCCTTGCCTTGTGATTATGCCTGCGTATCGCCTCTAAAATTGTAAATGTGCCAACTGTATTATTCTGCAAAAACACGTTGGGGTCAGCAATGCTTCTGTCCACATGAGTCTCAGCCGCAATGTTTACAACAGCGTCAACTTGATGGATTAGCCTATTTATAAGCTGCGGATTGCAAATGTCACCTTTTATGAAAGTGTACCTTTTGTCATTTTCAATATCAAGAAGGCTAGCTGGGTTAGCGCCTATGCCTATTTTATCAACATTTATCAACTCATAATCAGGATACGTCGCAAGTATGTACCTGCAAAAGTTGCTTCCGATAAATCCTAAACCGCCAGTAACTAACAATTTCATGATTCATCACTTATGTGGGGGATAATTCCAGTCCCAAGGTTTACCAACACGTGCATCGTCTTTCTTGCCGTTGACGATTTTGGGAACTATTGTCGGGTCATTCCATGGTCTGCGTTCTTCATCGGGATTAGCAGGGTCATATAGGTTAGTAGTGAAGTACAACAGCATAGCGGGTTCATTACCGAGTGCTTTGAAGCCATGCCAATAATGACCAGGAATACGCACCACTTGCAGATCTAAAGCGCTGGAGACAACTTCGTTTATTTCTCCTGTTTTCTCGTCAAACGCGCAAATTTTTACTAACCCTTTTAGCGCCAAAAAATAGTCCGTTTGCCCTTTAAGGTGCCTATGCCACGCACGAATAATGTTAGGATAAGTTAATGAAAGGTTTGCTTGCACAATTGTATCTTCTGCAAATAAGTCTTTCCAATCTTTACGCATAACTTCAGTAAAGAAACCTCGCTCGTCGGGTAACCGACATATTGGTTTAATTCTTATCCCTTTTAACGTTAATATCCCTCGTTTGCTTGCTAACCATATGTTTTAAAAATATTTATAATAGTTGTCATGCTCTCGGGGCTAGACTTCCACTTCCGAGTAATCGCCCACGTGCAACTTGATAGTTCTGTTCCTTTGGTTTCTTGTCACCTTCGCATTTTTGCCGATTAAACTATCCTCTAACCGCTCCACATCTTTAACGACAACGTTTTCTTGTATAACACAATATTCAAGGTTAGAATTAATAATTTCTGAGCCGCTGCCGACGCTTGTGTACGGTCCAATGAAGGAGTTTTCGATCAAAACGTTCTTTCCAATTACGCATGGTCCCCTGACTGTACTATTCACTATTTTTGCTCCCAGTTCAACCTTAACCCTACCATCTATAACGCTGTTTGTTACTGTTCCTTTGATGTCACGCTCTATATATTCATCCAATATTCTCGCATTAGCCGACAAAATATCATCTTTTTTGCCTGTGTCAAGCCACCAAGAATTCAAGATTTCAGCTTTAACCGAAAAACCCAAGTTAATCATTTCTTGAATTGCATCAGTAATTTCCAACTCTCCACGCCAAGAAGGCTTTATCCTTTCTATAGCTTGATGAACCTTATTAGAAAAGAGGTAAGTGCCAATAATAGCAAGATTACCCATGGGCGTTTTAGGCTTCTCCACCAACTTGATAATATTGCCCTTATCATCAAGCTGAGCGATACCAAAACTCGATGGGTTCTCAACTTCTTTTAGAATAATAAGCCCATCAAGATGTTCACTCTTAAATTTTTTAACAAATGAGTTCAAGCCTTGACCTGTAACGTTATCCCCTAAACACATGACGAAAGAATCCTGCCCCAAAAATCGCCTAGCGGTCTTCACAGCATGTGCTAAACCAAGCGGCTCCTGAGGAATATAGTTAACTTTAAGGTTCCAGTTTGAACCGTCATTAACATAGTCTTTAACAAACTGTCCCGTCTCAGGCGCAGTAATAATGCCCACCTTTTTTATTTTGGTTGCCGCCACCTGGTCAAGAACATATCCCAATATTGGCTTGTTAGCTACTGGGATAAGCTGTTTAGCGCAGGTAAAAGTTAAAGGTCTAAGTCTGGTTCCTTTTCCACCGCTGAGAACAAGTGCTTTCATGCTAATCACTAATATGTTGAATGCTTACTTTAACTAGCATTGATTTTATCACTTAAATAAGTTTACGTTGAAGTTCAGTTGTGGTTGTAGTTGTACAACAACATAGTCCTATTAGCGATTGAAAAGAAATAGCATATTAGAGATCGCTTAATTCTTGGTGAAGATTAAACGAGAACAATACTTAAACGCAATGTATTGTCGTCTTTTCGCAAACGGGGAATAAAATGCAAGTTCACCCGTTCATGCAGCCTTTACTCTAACTCGAGCTATACATGCACACATGTCGGCGGAAGTTACAGCGGTAAGTACAGATCACTAGCCAGAATAGCAGAGCAGTTTGCTATGGAAATAGATGGAAACTTAACTGAAGACCGCCTGGTACAATAAATATTCTTTAACATTGGAGCTGTTGCCACTGTTTTCGCCTAATTTACTTTGTACGAAGGATCGTCATTAATTTCTCGATGATATTCAGCAGAAAACGTAAAGGTTTACGAAGAGGCCCGAGCACATTAATAATTTCCCGAAGATTATACAGGTCAGCTCTGTTAACGGTTCGAGTAACTAGCGTTGCAGCAATGAAAATAACTACGAAAGCAATTATGCCTATGGCTAGTCGTATCGGGTTGGAAAAAGCCAGTTGAGAGATGAGAATGTATGTTAAGATTGCGGTTATTATTGAAGAAAATAGAATTTTGGCGGAAGATACCCAATCTACTGATACTCCGAAGTGCTTTTTGATAAATCGTAAACCTATAAACAAGCTTGGGAGACTGACTGTTAAGGTAGTTACGATTAAGCCTATAACTCCGAAGTTAGAAATTAACAGGAAACTTATGGGAAAACCGATTGCGACTGTAAGAATAGACAATTTCATGTTGAATGTTGTGTAACCTTGGCCGTTTATCAAGTTGCTTATACTCAAATTTCCGAAAGCAGTATAAAGATAAGTTACTGACAGCAATGCCAAAAATAATGGCGCGTCAGCATATCTGTTTTGATATATAGTGCCAATGCCTGGTTGTGCAAGGGCAATTACCATGGCTGTAACTGGCACGACAATGAGCGCGGCGTACTTTACTGAATATTGGAAGACGTTTTTTAGAGTCTCATTGTCTTTTTTATAGTCTAGTTTGGAGAATGCGGGAAACAACATGGTTGTGACGGGAGTAGCGAAGAAAGTTATTAGAACTGAGAAATTTATGGCTAAGTTGTAGTTGCCGATGATAGCGTTGTTAGTTACATAGATTGCCAGTATATAGCTGTAGAATACGGTTAGGAATCCTGTAAGGATGGTGCCTATTGAAACTGGTAAACCGTATTTTAACATGGTTTTAATTGTTGCAAATATTTCCATTTTGCTGTTTATTGATTTAGGCAGGGATTTGTACATGGTCCACATTAGGAGTATGCCGGCTAACCCCGCGAATAGGGAGGCTGTTGTGAAACCTGTTACTGCTCCAAGAGTGCCGAAGCCTAAGAGTACTAGTGTAACTATCAGAGCAGTCTTGGCTATTGATTGAATTATCAGCATGAAACTGTAGAGATGCATTGTTTCCATGCCTGTGAATGCGGCAGTTGCTGTGTTCACTAGTGCGCCAGATAGGATGAAGAGAGAAGCGATTTGGATTAAGGGGACTATTGTGGGGCGGTGCAAGCTTAGGGCTAAGATGGGGGAAAGGCCAAATGAGAGAAAGGAAAGTGATAAACCTAAGAGGATCTCGAACACAAAGCCTGAGAAAAAGATGCTTCTTATTTTGGCGTTGTTTTCAGCGTTGTATTGCGCAGAGTATTTTACCATGGCTGAGTTTACTCCCCAGTCTCGGAATGTGGAGATTAGGGTTGGTGCAATAAGAGCAATTGAGTATAAACCGTACTTTTCTGCACCCAGAATGTAAGTGATAGCTATGGTGCCTACAGCTGAGATGACCGTAGAAACAACTAAGCCCCACAGAAGGTTAAAGCCGCCTCTGGCTGAAACTCTTGCCATCTCTGTAGCCTTGGTCATGTGTCTTTCCCGATTGCTGTTAGCTTGTAAGTTAACTGTTGTTGGCGGGTGCTGTTTATCACTTTTGGTTTAATATGCTAGAATTAGCGATAGTTCTTGTTGTTGCTTGGTGTACACAGTTCTCATGGCATTAGTACACACGATTAGAGCCTGCTTATGATGTTTGGCAGTGGGTTATTTGCCTAGGCCTACAGCGGTGAATTTGAGTTTTGCGCTGTAGGTTTCGGGATTGTAGATGCGTCTGCCATCAATAAGTATGGGCTGCTTCATATTTTTCATGAAATCGTCAGGGCTGAGCTTTTGGAATTCTGACCATTCTGTCACAATTATGCAGCAGTCCGCGTTTTTTATGCAGTCAAGTGCTGAAGTGGCGTACTGGATTTTGTTGTTGAAAATGGTCTTTGCGGTGGGTACAGCGACTGGGTCGTAAGCGATTATGTTGGCGCCTTCTTTTAGTAGCTGGTTTATTATGGGTATGGCGCGTGCTTCTCTCATGTCGTCTGTGTCTGCTTTGAATGCTAAGCCTAGAATTGCTATGCGTTTGCCTTCTAGGTTGCCGAGTTGTTCTTTGCAGAATTGGATTGCTTTTAGGGGTTGAGTTTTGTTTACGTCTTCGACGGCGTCTAGTAGTTTTAGTGGGTAGCCGAGGTTTTTTGAGTGTGCCATGAGGGCTTTTACGTCTTTGGGAAAACATGAACCGCCGTAGCCTAGTCCAGCGTTTAGGAATAGTGGGCCGATTCTTTTGTCTAGTCCCATGGCGGTGGCTACGGTTTTTACGTCTGCGCCGGGAATTTTTTCGCATATGTTGGCGATGGTGTTGATGAAGCTGATTTTTGTGGCGAGTAAGGAGTTGCTGGCGTACTTGATCAGTTCGGCTGTTGAGAGGGTGGTTCTGATTGTTGGGGGCGTATTTTTGGCGTAGAAGCCTTTGTAAAGGTTTTCTAAGGTGCCACCAGATTTCTTGTCGTATTCGCCTATGACTATGCGGTCGGTGTGCATTGTATCTTCGAAGGCGGAGCCTTGGCGTAGAAATTCTGGGCTCATGCATAAACCAAAGTCTGGACCACATTTCTTTTTTGATTCTTTTTCAAGGATTGGTTTGACGAGATCCTGTGTTGTTCCGGGGACAACGGTGCTTTTTATCACTACCACGTGGTATGTACTTTTTTTGTTGAGCGCCTTTCCCATGTCGCGTGATGATGTTTCTATGAATTGCAGGTCTATGCTGCCGTCTGGTCTGCTGGGGGTTCCCACAGCGTTAAAGGTTAGGTCTGTTTCGAGGACGGCTTTTTCTGTTTGATCAATTAAACATTTTAGATAGCCGTTTTGGACGGTTTTTTCAAGCAGATTTTGAAGGTTGGGTTCGTGAAATGGTGGGATTCCTTTGTTTATTTTGGCTGCTTTTTCGGCGTCATGAGTCGAAGCGATGACGTTGTAGCCTTTGCTGGCAAATCCAACGGCGGTGCACAAGCCCACGTAGCCTATGCCTAAAACAGATATGTTAGGTTTTTCCATGAGTTTGATTCCTCAGTTTAGTGTAATGATTCGTTTTCAATCTTCAGTGAGTATATATTAGTTATGGTGAAAAGGTTGGAAAAAATTTTGATAATTCGTAAAGTTGTTGTTCCAACTGCAGGTTTGGGAACGCGTTTGTTTCAGGCGACTAAGGAGCAACCTAAGGCAAAGGCAAACCCTCAAATTAATTGTTAATTTGGATTAAGTTATCATATAAATATATAATGGGTTAATATAACAACAGAAAGGCAAGAGGATATTTGATGATTCGCAAGGTTATAATTCCTGCTGCAGGTTTGGGAACACGTTTATTTCCAGCGACCAAGGAGCAGCCTAAAGAAATGCTTCCAATTTTCACTAAGACCATACAGGGTGACATGGTAGTGAAACCAGTGGTACAACTGGTTTTCGAGCAATTGTATGATGCTGGGCTTCGTGAGTTCTGTTACGTTGTTGGCAGAGGCAAGCGGGGAATAGAAGATCATTTCACTCCTGATACGCATTGTATTAGAACGCTTGAAGACATGGGCAAAAACGGGCAAGCGTCTGATCTTGAGGTTTTTTATGAGAAACTTGAGACTTCGACGACTATGTGGGTTAATCAGCCTGAACCGAAAGGGTTTGGAAACGCGGTTTTAACGGCTCAACCTTTCGTGCAGAACGAAAGTTGCTTGGTGCATGCGGGGGATAGTTGCGTAATATCGAAAGATATGGATTACATAAAGAAGCTGCTTGAAGCCTTTGAGCGGTTTAATGCGGACGCTGCATTTCTTGTGCTGGAGATTGAGAATCCCAAGCAGTATGGAATCGTTGAAGGAGACGAGATAGAACCGGGAATAATAAAAGTAAAGTCGGTGGTTGAGAAACCTGAGAAGCCCAAGACGAACTGGGCAATTATGGCAATATATATTTTTCACCCAATTATTTTTAAAGCCTTAGAAACGACTGAGCCTGGAAAGAACGGAGAAATCCAGCTTACCGACGCCATCCAGAAGCTTATTGACTGGGGCTTGAAGGTGTACGCTGTAAAGTTGGACAAGAGCTATGCTCACTTGGATATCGGCAGTCCTGAAAGGTATTGGGAAGCCTTAGAATTGTCATATCAACAGTTTTGTAAGAGACCAAACATATGATGGACAAAATAATCAGGCAAGATCTTGAAAAAATAAAGCGCACCGTTGAAGGAGATGCCTTTGCAGAAAAAAAGGTGCTCGTAACTGGCGGCGCTGGGTTTATTGGCAGTTGGCTTTGCGATGTGCTGGTAGCTTTTGGCGCTGATGTGACAGCTGTGGATGATTTGTCCACTGGAAGGACCAAAAACATTGACCACTTAACCAAAAACGCATTGTTCAAGTTGGTAAAGTCTGATGTTTGCGCGTTTGAGTGTAAGGAAAAGTTTGATTTTATTTTTCATCTGGCTGGACATGCGTCTCCTGATGAGTATCAAGCGCATCCGATTGAGACCTTGCAGACTAGTGCTTTAGGTAGCTTTGGTATGGCGGAGTTGGCTAGGAAAAGTGATGCTACGTTGTTGTTTGCTTCGACTTCGGAGGTTTATGGTGACACGGAAGTTATTCCTACACCCGAAAGTTATTGGGGGAAAGTTAACCCCATTGGGCCTAGATCGTGCTATGACGAGGGAAAACGGTTCGCCGAAGCGCTGTTGATGGCTTATTGTAGGCAGTATGGTTTGGATGTGAGGGTTTCGAGGATTTTTAATTCGTATGGTCCACGCCTGCGGGAAGATGGGCTTTATGGGAGAGCGATATCACGTTTTATCTTGCAGGCTTTGACTAATCAGCCCATAACAGTTTATGGGGATGGAAAACAAACCCGTTCCTTCTGCTATATAACCGACACAGTTACAAGTTTATTGTTGCTGATATCTGCTTCCAATGTGAAGGGCGAAGTTGTGAATGTTGGCAACGCTCAGGAAGTGACCATTCTGGAGCTTGCACAAAATATTAAAGCAGTAACTAAAAGCAAGTCACCTATTACGTTCCATCCGTTGCCGAAGGATGACCCGAAAAGACGCGCCCCAGACACAACCAAACTGGAGAGGCTCGTTGGGTGGAAGCCGAACGTGAGCTTTGAAGAAGGGCTTAAGAGAACGATTGGGTGGTTTTCACAAAAGAAGTAGGCGTCGTTAAGGGGTTATCTTGTTTTCAACTGTTCGTTTCTCTGGCTTGTTTTAGTGATTTATGATTCATCAGCGTGTAAAAGCGAGCGAGAAGAATTTGAAGGCTGAGTTATTTTATGAAAATTACGTTTTTTAGATTTTTGAAGTGTTCGTCGCCAGTTACTACTTCTGCCCTCTTGATTTGTCCAGTGGCGTAGACTATGGAGTCGGCTAATCCCCAGCCGTCGATTTCCTTTTTCATTCTGTTCTGTATCTTGGCGGATTCCAATGCGATGAGTTCGTCTAACGCCACTAAGGCGCTTTTTTCTTTTATGAAGATTCTCTGCTTTTCTGCTAGTTCTTGGTTCTCTACTCTGAGGGTTTTAGCGTAGATTTCAGCTAGGCAAATTGTTGGGGTAATTTTTTCTTCTTGGCCTTCGATGGTGGCTTTAACTTTTTCGCCTGTTTTGGTTCCCATGAAGTATTCTATCCACGCGTAGGAATCGATCACATATTTCATAGACAACGGTCCTTGTGGTCGCGGAGGTCGGTTAGGTCCGTTTGTTTCATAACGCCGAACATGCTGTCTTTTTTGGTGAAGTAGTCGATGAGTATTTTGTTTATTTGGTTTGAGATGTTTCTAGCGCCCGCTTTCTCCTTTAAATTTTGGTAAACGTCGTCTCTTAGCGTTATTGTTGTTTTTTTGGTCGTGAACATCACCATAAACATGTATGTAAATGCATTCATTAATAGTTTGCGAGTTGAGGCAACTTTGGTTTCAATTTTCGCATGCCTGGCATGGCGTCTCCTGATGAGAGAAACTGAACGTTGGGAATTATTAGGAAGCAACCATTTTTGAACTTGCAAAAAAGATCAAAGAAGCAACCAAATGCAAATCAGCCATAGAATTTTATCCCTCGGCTAAAGATGACCCGAAAAGACGCGCCCCAGACACAAGCAAACTGGAGAGGTTAGTTGGGTGGAAGCCGGATGTGAGTTTTGAGGAAGGGCTAAAGAGAGAGCGGTAGCGTGGTTTTCTCAAAAGAAGCAATCTACTTTTACGGCTTAATTTCAAATCTTAAGGTTTTTGAGGTAGTCGATTATTTTTAAGTAATCTTCAGCCGATACGTACCAGCCGCTGTCGCGCATTTCTTTAACTTTCTCTATTAGCTTTTCCTTGTCGATTTTTCCAGTTGCAAAGATTTTTCCCAAGATGTATCCTGTTCCGTGGAGTTCTATTCCCAGAATTCTTGCGACGGATCTGGCGATTTGGTCGTCGGCTATAGCTATTCCGTTTAGCTCCTTAGTTAAGCAGAGGACTTCGGCTTCCGCCTCATGTAATGGTTGCATTTCACTTTCTGCGGCCATTTCCTTCACATAATTGAGGTATCCATTGTTGCTTATGTTGTGGACCTTGATTATTTCCTCATTGAATAAAGTCTCTAAAAAAGATGCTTCGGGCGCTTTTTTCTTTTTGCCTTCGCGGACTACTTCTTCAAACACCCTTGCTGCAGTAAATTTTTGTTCGGAGATGTCTTTGAGGAGCTCTGCTAAAGAAGACTTTGTCAGGTAAATTAGGGGGGTTGAGTCGAAGACTAGTGGTTTGGGCATTATTGTTCCTTCAAGGCTTTTTCGAAGTCTTCGCGGAAGTCCTCATATGTGTACTGGAAAGAAATTTTTCTTTGCCTTACTATCTCCATTATTTCCCAGAGGGATAAACCTGCGATCTTTGAAGCTTTCCAGAGGGTTACTTTTCCGCTGCTATAGAGCGTTAATGCCCTTTCGAGTTTCCTGTCTGCAATTGCCTTTGCTAAGAGTTTTCTTACCACGGTGGCACGGTCTGCCTTTTCTTCTTTTTCGATTTCTTCTAGGTCTTTAGCCATGTCTTCAGGAACTCGTGTTGAGACTATTTCTGTCATTGCTTTCACTGTTTACAATAACACGTATACGATACGTATAAATGTTTACGGTTTACGGCAAGGAAACAACAAAATGCAAGTCAACCACAGAATTTCATCCACTGCCGAAGGATCACCCAAAAAGACGCTACCCAGACACGAGCAAACTAGAAAAGGTTGTTAGGTGGCCAAATGTGGGTTTTGAAAAAGAACTCGAGAGAACAATAATGTGGTTTGTGCCAAAGAAACGCAGCTAATAGATGGAGCGGGAAAAACGGAAAAAACGCATAAACCTGCCTGACCCTAACTATGCAGAGTCCCCATTTCCCGTTAAAGTTTTCGAGCATACAAATCACAAGAAGCAGAAAGCAGCCACTCTGCCAACCTTGTATCCTGCCACTGAAATAAGATAAGACTAAGGTTAAACTTTTGACTGAAGAATTTGTTCTTCTAAATTTTGACGAGCTTTCTCAATTTATTTACCACTTCACACTTTCTTCCCTGTTTTAAATTTGGTTTTTAAGATTTTTGGCCTATTTTTGGACTCCCTTAATTTTGGGCAGAAGAAAACCCCAAGTTAACGGGTTTCAGAAATTAGACTCAGTAGTTTCAACGTTGCTGCAACATTGTAGCAACCTTTATTTTTTGTTCATGATAATATATACTAAACTTCCAATTTCAAATTTAATTTTTTTAGTAACATAAAAGTTCTCGTTCGAAAAAATCTCGAATTCTAGTTGCGTAAGTTTGCCAATGTGATCCTTTTCATGAGTATCAATGTCATAATTAGCGATAAGGATACCATTTTCACGATTTAAGGTTTTCATTAATGCAGTTACCACATTTTTAGGGTCTGCTATGTGCTCTAGTACATCCATGCATATTGCTAGTTCAAAATTAGCTAAACAAAAAGGAAGTACTTCAGCTGAGGACATTATCGTATTGACTCTTTTTCCTATTCGAAAACGAATCAAGCGAAGGCTTGGTTGGGAAATATCTAATGCTGTTACTTCACCAATTTTCGAAAGATGCGTAGTATAGCTTCCTACCCCACAACCGGCTTCTAGAATGTGTATATTCTGACTTTTATTGAATTCGACAATCAAATCTAAAATATGTTTTACGTATTTTTGTTTAGCAACTGAAAATTCATGTGGTATTAAATGCGACCAATAAAGCGGACTGTTATAAAAGCTCATTAATTTTCTGGAATTGAATTTATCCTTGAATTTCTCTAGACTGCTTGGCCAAAATACATAAAGAGGTACTAAAATGGGAAAGCTGAGCCACAAGAAATACATACACTTAAAAAAAGACACCAATGTTTCACCAAATGAAAGATTAAAGGTTTTGCAGTATCTATTCATACCATAAAATAATTTGATTGGTTCCAACATTATCTTTAGAGGCATTTTTTGTCCCAACTGTTTTTGTTCATATTTGATAATACTGGTTTATTTTTCGGCATGGAAATTTCTCTTGAGGTACTTTCCGACCGGCGTGGTCTCATTTTTGCTATTATGGCTTCATCTGACAATAATAACTTTCCCTTTTTCGCAAGCATATCACTTTTTTTGGGGATTCGTTGGAGATTGAATATGCCTTAGTATACTTTTCCCTTGAACAGCTGGTGCAGACACTATTGTTCCAAAGCGTAATTATACGGAATACGAGCTGTGGCATGTTCACGGCTGCAATTATTGATTTTTTCATTTTTAAAGCCGTATTTAGCTAAACTGCCATCATATTTCAAAGATTAAAACGATTGTTTGAACCACTTGGTTATTTGCAAGAATTTGAGGGCGCCAGTCTGTTGCTAATTCGATTGGTTTGTGTTAATTTCTGCTATCTTGCTAGCATGGTGATGGATCTGGTTTTTTCCGGTCTGTTCAATCTTAACGCTGCTAATGCATTTAGGAGCATG
>JBEKKX010000016.1:0-57105 GCA_050010515.1 Bathyarchaeia archaeon | reverse complement strand
TCCTAGACGGTAGACGCAACCTGCCGTCTAGGAAACACACTTAGCGAGTTAGCAAAAGAACCTACTGCCGATTCATCTGCAACCTAACGGTTGCAGTATTCTCGTCAAGTTTTAATAAAGCACGCGCGCTTAGGGAATGACGACGCGACATTAATGTACTCACTCAGAATCTGTTTGCTTCAACATCTTGGATGAACCCGATAAGGGCGCGGAAGTACGTTTTCTGGTCATCGTACATGGAAAGATGACTTCCGTTTTCGCAGATGACCACGCGAGAATTAGGGATTAGCTTACCCATTTTTTGGATGTCTTCCACGCGCATAGTATCATAGCGGCCCACAAAAAGAAGCGTAGGAACTTTGATACTACAAATATCGTTCCATCTATCCCAGTCTTTGAATGTGCCTGTGACCACAAATTCGTTTGCACCTTGCATTGTGTTATACACGTCATTATTAACGTGTTTAATGCATCGTTCCACTGGTTCCGGCCAAGGGTCGACGCGACAGAAATGCTTCATGTAAAGCCTCTTGCTCAAGACTTCTTGATACTCAGGTGCATTGTACTCGCCTAAATTCTCATATTTGTTAAGGATTTCTTGCATTTTCAGCGGTAATCTCCCGCGTAATTCGTTGAGGTATTCCAGGTAGGAACTGACGCTGGCGGTCATGTTTGAAATGACTAACGCTTTAAGGTGCTGCTGATATTTCAGGGCGTACTCCATCCCTAACATTCCTCCCCACGATGAGCCATACAAAATAAAATTATCTAAGCCCAGCGCCGTTCTCACTTGCTCTACTTCCTCGCGAAAACGCTCCACATTCCATAAACTCTTGTCTTTTGGCTGGTCAGAATAGAAAGACCCAAGCTGGTCATAATAGTAAAATTCAATTCCAGCCTGTGGCAAAAAATCTTCAAAACACTCCAAATACTCGTGCGTAAAGCCTGGTCCTCCGTGCAAAGTAAGCATTTTTATGTCGCTGTTGCCGACTTTTTTGGTCCAAACCCTGTACTTGCCGTCAACCGAAATCATTTTAGAGCCGCCACATTTTATTTCCTCTTGCGAGTTTTTCATTTTTTCACGACGATCTCTTGGTTGTTAGCATTAATCGTATACTAAAAGTTGGGAATATTAAATCCTTCGTGAATAAAGTTCTTGAGGTTTAGCGCGCCAGTGCGTTGCTAATTTAGCTTTTCTGTGTTTATTTTGCTCATCGCGCGCGCTGGGTTATCCTCTATCATCTGTTTTCAGTCAAACGATTTACACTTATATTCCTTCGATTGTGAAGAAAGTTCAGGATGGAGAGAAACTCGCTGAATCATTTAAGCAAAGACTATTAGAAACAGGACTTTTCGAAGCAGCGGGCAATGAGGTGAAATACGTTATTAAGCAAAAACCGACAGACGAACAAACTCAAGCCTTGCTCAGGTTAATAGCGGATTTTGCAGGTCAGATTCAAAAGAACGGGCTGATTCAATAACTATGTGGAGTTGCGCTTTGTCAACTTGCTATTCCAGCTTTCCACCACACATAGGGCATTCAAGGGAAAAGACCTTAGAGAGGAAAAAGTTGAGGCTGTATTGGAGTCCCCGACCCCGTAGTCGTGCCCTGAGGACCCCAAATAACAGTGACCAATGAGCCGTTTAGAACGTCTGTGAGTAGTGCAGCATAGTTTGCTGGAACATAAGGCGCCGAAGCTTTGAAAGTTTTTGTTACTGATTCTCAAAAAAACAAAAAAAGGAGTGGAAAATCTGAGAATTTCCATTTTTCTCTCAGTTTCGTCTATGTTAGTTTCGAAGTTTTTTCGAATTTTTCCTGCGCATAGCAACTGTACATAAGGTCACAACTAGTATTGCTGCGAATACTGAAACGAGCGCTGCATTGCTGAATTCCGGTACCTTTGGTGTAGAAGTTGCAGAAGTTGTCGGGCTAGCGGAAGCAGATGCAGTTGGGCTTGATGACGCAGACGTAGTTTTAACGTACACGTTTCCTGTTTGAACTGCGGTGAAACCGTTATTTGTGATTGTGAAATAATCGTTTTGAGTTATGCCTAGTATTACATATATGCCTTCGAAAGTGGTTGAGTTGACTATATGCCATGTGCCAGAATATGTACTAAATAGTCCCGTGCCATTTTCATAAAGAATTATAGTATATCCTGTTCCGCTCGAAGTTTGTTCGACATATGTACCAGCCATACTTGACATAGTAGGTGTTGCACTTGCGTTGGCTGCTGACAAAGCAAAAATCGCAATGAGCATTAAACCTAGAAGCTTCCAAACTTTGACTTTCATGTTTATCCCTTAATGTTTCTTCGGTAGCACGCTATTGATACGTGCCCTAACTCGCTCAGTTTGTTTCAATAAAAAACTTTGCTAGAAAAGCCTGAAGTAGCCCTATTGCGCGGTAAGTTAGACTAAATGAAAAGAAGTAGCGAATTGCTTAATATTTTAGACTTTAAACCACGCTTTCTTTCTTCGTAAACGCGCGCCAGTGCGTTGCTAAATTATTTGGATTGACATTTTCTTGCTTTATCAATTTGTGTTCGATTGAATAAGCAGTATAGTATGGAGAAGAATGAGGGTTCTTGCTCCGTTTTGCGTAGTTTGAACTTGGATAACATAGAGGAGGTTGTGTCTGAAGCCTACCATCAGGAAGGTGCAGGGAGACCTCCGAGAAAACCTATTGGAATTTTCAAAGCGTTGATAGTGAAGAGGGTTAAGCAGATTCCAAGCGACAGGGAATTGTATCGGCGGTTGTGGTATGATCAAGATTTGCGTGAGGTCTGCGATATTGAAGCTGAGCAGAAGCCGTATCATCCTTCACAGATGACGAGGTTTAGGAATCGCGTCGGAGTAGAAAGGCTTGAGAGAATAATGAACAGTTTAGTCGATGAACTGCTTAAGGGCGGATTGATCATTGGCAAGACCATAGTGATGGATGCCACTTTCATCAAAGCTTACAGCAAACGCGATCCTCATGAAAACAGCCGCGGAGGCGCCGATCCTGAAGCCAGAGTAGGTAGGAACGGCAAAACTTACGAGTTGGGCTACAAGCTGCACATTGCGGTAGACGCGAAATCTGAATTGCCTTTGGCAGTTATTGCGGCTCCAGCTAATGATAACGAGAAGAAACATGCTCCTGCACTCCTTGAAAAGACTTTGAAGGCAACCAAAGGTCGTGTAAGACTGTTTGTTGCCGATTCGCAATATTCTAGCAAAAACCTAAGAGAGCAGGCTTCCTCTCAGGGAATTAGGGTGGTGATTCCTTTTCCAGCAAATCAGCGTCGAGGTCAGAAAGGATTGTTGAGAGTGGACCGGTATTTTAGAACTCATGGGCCAACAGACGAGAAGCGGCTTTACAGGTTGAGGTCTTCGGTTGAGCGGGTTAATTCTAGGCTCAAAGAACAGCTATGTTTAGAGAAACATCGGGTCAGGAGTATAAAAAGGATCACTGTTCATGCATTGATGTGCATGATAGCTATGCTACTCAACGCAGTTGCTGCATTTTGGTTAAACAGGGTAGAAAAAGCACGGTCCATAACCTTACTCGCAAGATGAGCAGAAACTAAACACAAAAATGCTAAATTAGCAACGCACTGGCGCGCTACCTCCTAGTCTCTGAATATATTACCTTCATGTAAATCTATTAGTATTAATCCACATTCACACTTGTAAGGTATATAATGTATAGCAGTAGTCTTAGTTACTTGTAGTTTATCATGCATATAATGTCCTTCCCAATTATCAGTATAGTTAATGAATTGTCTACTGTGTATATCGTATAGTTTACCATTTTTAATTGTTAGTTTCATTAATTATTCACCTTTTTACTTATTGTTCCATTATTATTCATATTAAGCGCGCGCGGAAATTGAGGTGATTTCTTTTCACCTTACCCCATAATTAGCGTACGCTATACATTTCACTCGTTTACCACTTTTAAATATTATGACTCAATATACGATATTATGTATATGTTTAACACAAATACAAAAACTGAGATTTCAAGGTCAACAATATTACATGTGTATGCATGACTGACTGACTGAGACAGAGACAGACTGAGACAAGGAGATGATTCTTATTATGGAAGGGGCACATCCCCATTCAACCCTCCTTTTGGTGTGTTGCGTGTTGCGTTGTGTTGTGAGGGTGTGTAATATGGGGGTATAGGGGGTATAGGGGGTTGGGTTGGATTAAATTTTAGATTAAATTTTAGTCCCAAACCCAAAAACTATAAATTTTCATAAGCCTGCGATATTATAAGAGACAAAATGCTAAAAAAAAGAGCAAAAGAAGCAGATTTTATCGCTACAGAAGTGCATCCCAGATGTCTATGTGTTTTACTTTGTTACAATGATGGTGATATCCTTGAAGATGTCATTCTTCATATGTTAAAAAACCACCATGATATTATCGTTTGGGATCATGGATCAGACGACGAAACCCCTCAAGTACTCGATAAATACGATTCAAAATTTATTGAGAGAAAATATGTACCAAGGTCTTTCGATTTCTACGATTTGTACCCGAAAATGTCGCAGAATCTCATTAGTAACTATATCAGACAATATGACTGGATATCTTGGCCAGATGACGATGAAATACTTGAAGGCCCGGATATGACTAAAACTTATTATGAACATCTCTGCGTTGTATATTATTCTCGATATAATTACATACAATTCAACAATTTCAACTACTGGTTCACTGAAAAAGACGATAACACTATTACGTCGCCTATCCAAAGAATAAGACACTATTCGATATTCCCCGATTGTGCTCCAAGAATACGTTCATGGAGAGCCTCAGCGACTAATATAAGAAAATTTAATCATAATCCGTTAAAAGGAGAAAAATATCCTATTAATTTTAACTTAAAACATTACCCAATGAGGTCTTATGACCAGATGATCAGGCGCATTACTAAAGACAGAGCGAACCTTCAGAGAGGCGGGGCGAACTATCACTACAACAACATGAAAAAAGACATATCAAAATTGATGCTGAAGCCTGAACAACTCTATAATGACGATGGCATATCCGACTTAAAACCATGCGCTAAATACAATTGGAGAGATATATATGGATACGGATGAAGACCTTGGTTAAAGAGGGTTATGCTGTTGGAACTCTCGTCGCGCCGCTTTTGATTCTAACATCATAGGCACTAATTCTTATTTTTTCGGTTCAAAGGAAAATCAGAAATATGACAAGGTTCTTGCCGCTTGGTTTAACAGTACTCTATTCCTAAACCGCATTTCTTGAGTCAAGACGAGAAATTGCTGGACACTGGGGGCGCATCAAAATTCGAGTCTTGGGTGAAAAGGAAGTTGTAAGCAGAAAAGCAAAAGTCGACCTAAAAGGATAGGTTGATTTTTGGCTGTTATGAGAGATTATGCTCGCGTGTTTTGTATTAAGCAGAATTTGCCTTGTCGTGATGGAAGACGCTTTATGGGCAAAGTGGATGAAGCCTGCTTAAGCTTTAGCTTAGATCAAGGCGCTAAAAACGCTTTCTGTCAGATGTACCCAAAACTTCAGCCGTTGCCGTATGAACGCTTTTGAGTTTGTTGAAGCTACAGGACTTGTGAAAAAAAAAGACCTGTAACTTTCAAAGTTGCAATAGATGAATACTAAAAAAAAGCTTATAACGAAAAAATCTGTATATGCCTGAAAAATCGGTATGCGCCTATGAATTTACAGTTTTCCTATTAGTTCAAACAATTCTTCTCTGATATAGTAGTGGTCAATTTTTGGGTTGGAAATGAACTCCTGAATGATGGATGGATGGTCTTGCCTGTTTATTAAGCCGTATCCTTCAGGATATGAAATGACGCTTTTATGTCTTGCCTGAAATAGTGCTTTAATGCCGAGTTTCCAGAAAAGTTCAGGCTCATTAATATGCGCTTGTAGTATATCAGATGTTTTAGCTGAGAAGGGTATATGCAATAGTTTTCTATGCCCTTCATTTTTTTCAAGGAAGTTTTTGGGGAAAAGAGACCAATACCTGAAAATGGGGTTTGGTAGATAAATTGCTCTTGAATATTCGCCAAAACATGTGTTTGCATAAACGTACTGTATGCCGTTAGTAACACGATTGAACAACCTTTGTGGGTTAGCGAGAGAACGTAACGTTTTGGTTCTGATGAAGGCTTCACTTATACCAAGTGTCCAAGCATCATCTACAGCCATAATTTGAGGCAAGTTCTTAGAAAAGCGTAGTCTAAACCCCTCAGCATACCGGTATTTGTTCAACAGTGATATGTATGGGAAACTGAAGGTTTCAATAGTTGGAAACATAGTTGGCAGAGCTTTTATATATGGTGCACTTTGTTCATGGATAATTTCGCCTGCTTGAACTGAAAAAATATATTGAAATCTGCACTTGCTCCGCACTTCATTTGTAATATCAGCTATCATAGTGAGGCCCATTTTGTCTGGCCATTTATATCTATGAATTTTAACTTTAGGATTTGCCTTTGAGATTTTTTGTAGAGCCTCATAAGTTCCATCTGTAGAGTAGCCGTCTGAAACTAAAAATTCATCGCATATTGGTAAGGCTGAAGCGATTGCTTCTACAAACGGATACCCCTGCTTAAGTGCGTCTTTAACAATCATGAAACCTGAAATCACGTCATAACACCTGTTGGGGCTTCTTTCTTGTTGCCTTTTTTGGTGTTACCTTGGTCTTTCATAGCGCGCCAAGCTATTGAATCACGAAATTCACATATCTCTTTTAATCTTTTCGGTTAAAGAGGCTGTGTCTTAGCGCGCTTCAGGAGCATCAGCATTGGTTGTTGGTTGCTGGTTTGTTGGTCTACTTCAAGATGCGCAAGCGCTGAAAATAAGTTGTGCCCAGAGCGAAAACCAAAACAGTGTTAAATTCAATCAAAACAATTGACAAACTGGTAAAAGAACCGAGGTTGACCAAAGCGTCGTTAAGAGGTTCATGTCCCTTTAGTTAACAGATTGTGAAACAGTTGGGTGCTTGGTTTTTAATATGCTAATGGGTTTCTTGTACCGATTGTTATTCAGTTTTTTATCAGCATTTTAACTTAAACCTGTAAATTTGTGCAAGGTATGCAGAAACTTCCCTATTTCCATAGCTTAGAAACTTTCAATTATATGCTTAATTTTGAACGATTTTTTATTATCAGGATATATTTAGGTGAAAAATTGGATGAACATTTATGTTATACTTGATATAATCAACAAACGCACATAATTAAGCATCAATGTGTTTCATATGCGTATATTTTAAATATAACCAGACGATAGGTGTAGAGGTAAAAAATAAACAAGTAAACAAATGTCAAAAGAGGCAAAATAAAAAATGGCGGCAGGAGACATAGCATGGGTCCTAACGGCAACAGCACTAGTCATGCTGATGACACCAGCATTAGGATTCTTCTATGGAGGCCTTGTGCGAAGGAAAAACTTGGTATCAACCATTGTTCAATGCTTCGTAATATTCGCAGTCGTAAGCATAGTCTGGGCACTTTGGGGCTACTGCCTTGTGTTCGGCACAAGCGTTAACGGCTTGATTGGCTGGAGCCCAAGCTTACTAGGTATGAGTAACCTAAGCATTAATACGGTTAACACTGCACTTGCGCCGCAAATTCCTCAACTATTACAATTCGCATTCCAGCTCAAGTTCGCAGCCATCACACCAGCACTAATCATAGGAGCATGCGCAGAAAGAATCAGATTCAAGTCACTACTTATCTTCATGGTACTCTGGTCTACACTTATCTATGCACCGATAGCCTGCTGGGTATGGAATCCAACCGGTTGGCTTCACGCCTTTGGCGCCATTGACTTTGCAGGAGGCATAGTAGTACACATTTCAGCAGGCATTTCAGCGTTAGCAGCAGCGGTTGTGGTAGGCAGAAGAAAAGGATGCGCGGTCCCATGGCAGAATCATATGAAATCTTTGGATCAAAAAAACCATGCAGCAGAATTCAAACCAACCAACATTCCATATGTATTGTTAGGCGCAGCGTTACTGTGGTTTGGCTGGTTTGGCTTCAATGCTGGCAGTGCATTAGCCGCAAACGACTTAGCTGTCTCAGCGCTTGTAGTTACAAACTTAGCAGCAGCGGCTGCCTCTATAAGCTGGATGCTTGCCGACTGGGTAATTAAAGGGAAACCATCAGCAGTAGGTATCGCTGCTGGTGCCGTTGTTGGATTAGTTGCAATTACGCCTGCAGCAGGCTACGTCAACGTACCGTCAGCATTAATAATTGGTTTAGTAGCGGGAGTTATCTGCAACTTGGTGGCTAACTGGAGAGCAGGCAGATCACGAATAGACGATGCACTGGATGTGTTTGCATGCCATGGCGTCGGCGGAATTTGGGGTTCAATTGCAACAGGCTTATTTGCATCAGCAGCGATAAACGGTGCAAGCGGTTTATTCTTCGGAAACCCAGGCCAACTGGTTGCTCAGTTAGTAGCAATTGGCGTGGTGGTGCCGTTTGCATTCTTCGGTTCCTATTTACTGCTGAAATTGGTGAACGTGTTCTCGCCACTACGTGTTAGCGAGGAAGCAGAAGATGCAGGTTTAGACCTAGCCGAACATGGCGAAGAGGCCTTTCAACTAGATTAGAGCAGAACCAAGGCTCTTTTTTCTCTGTTTTGTATTAGCTGAAACCTTTAGGGTTAACAGGCTATTTGACAAGTTATTGCATTAACGCCATTTTTTTGGACAATTTTACGATTACCAAACTTTTTTTAGCTAAATGTTTATGAATATCAGGATTACATGAATATCAGGATTACAAGCGGTTAATTGGACATTCATCAATATTTAGCCTAATAATCAATGCGAATGCATAATTTAAATATTAGTTTTACCAAGAAAGAAGAACAAATAAGCTGTAATAACGCTATAGAGGGAACAAACGTGGGAGCAGCAGACATCGCTTGGGTTCTAATGTCAACAGCTCTTGTAATGCTAATGACGCCAGCCTTAGCTTTCTTTTACGGCGGCTTAGTCCGAAGAAAGAACCTTGTCTCGACGCTAGTTCAATGCATCATCATTTTTGCAGTGGTCAGTCTAGTTTGGTTCTTTTGGGGCTATAGCCTCGTTTATGGACCAAGCATAGATGGAATAATAGGTAACCTATCTCTCGTCGGATTAAACGGCATAACCATAAATACCGTTAGCCCTAACGCGCCAGCCATTCCAACAATACTATTCTTCGCGTTTCAGCTTAAGTTTGCCGCAATCACACCAGCACTAATCATAGGCGCATGCGCAGAAAGAATCCGATTCAAATCACTCCTCATCTTCGTCGTTTTGTGGTCCACCTTCATTTACTCACCCATCGCTTGCTGGATGTGGAACCCCAGCGGATGGTTACACGTCTTGGGTGCAGCGGATTTTGCAGGCGGCATAGTTGTACACACAGTTGCAGGATTATCGGCATTAGCAGCGGCGCTTGTTGTTGGCAGAAGAAAAGGCTACGTTTACTGGAAAGACCAGCTTAAAGCTTTAGACCAAAAAGGCGCAAGTAAACCAGTACCAGCAGCAACCGAGTTTAAACCAACCAACATTCCCTTTGTGATTTTAGGCGCAGGCTTACTGTGGTTCGGCTGGTTTGGCTTCAACGGTGGCAGCGCATTAGCAGCCAACAACATTGCTGTCTCTGCCGTTGTAGCAACCAACTTGGCAGCCGCCGCCGCAGCCGTAAGCTGGATGATAATGGACTGGTTAATCAAAGGTAAGCCTTCAGCAATAGGCATTGCAGTGGGTGCGGTATGCGGTTTGGCAGCTATTACAGCCGCTGCAGGCTACGTTAATTTCACTGCAGCAGTGATTATTGGTTTGGTCGCAGGGATAGTTTGCAACTTGGTGGCTAACTGGCGAGCCGGCAGATCAAGAATAGATGACACATTAGACGTTTTCGCCTGCCACGGAATCGGCGGCATCATCGGCGCAGTAGCAATAGGCTTATTCGCAACCGCCGCAGTTAATCCCGCCGTGCAAGGATTATTCTACGGCAACCCTGCCCAACTCGGCATACAAGTGTTCGCCGTATTAGTCGTGGTTGCCTTTGCATTTTGCGGTTCTTACGCGCTTCTGAAAGTAGTAGATTTCTTCTCGCCGCTAAGAGTGAGTCCTAAAGAAGAAGAAGACGGCTTAGACCTTAGCCAACACGGAGAAGAGGCATACAACCTGGACTAACGCCTGCCCCAAAAGTAACAAAACAAGACTTCTATCGAACGATTAGGTGAAACAACACAGGCGACTTTAGCCCGCATATTTAACTATATTTACCAAACTCTAACGTAACATTATCCCGACAGCAAAAGACCTTTAATAGTTATTTAGCGCTAAAGGACTTAATGGTGCTTGTTCACATGAACAGGTTTCGTGTAGTAGCGGCAGTTGTTTGCATAATTTTTCTTTTTAGCTCAGTTTTGATTCTTCTAACAATACTTTTTTATCTCAACTTTTAGAGATATAATTTAGAGGTTTTCAAAATGAAGGTTGTTGCTTTTAATGGAAGCGCACGGAAAGATGGGAACACAGCCATACTCCTAAAACGCGTGCTCAAAGCACTTGAAGCAGAAGGCATAGAAACTGAACTAATCCAGCTTGCTGGCGAGCAAATCAGGGGCTGCACAGCCTGCAGAGCCTGCTTCGAAACAAAGAATCAGCGCTGTGTAATTTCAGATGACAACGTTAACGCATACATCCAAAAGATGGTTGAGGCTGATGGCATAATCTTGGGTTCTCCCACATACTTTGGCATGATGTCGCCTGAAATGAAGGCGCTCATCGACCGCGCAGGCTTCGTAGCTAGAGCCAACCCTGATATGCTAAAGTACAAAGCCGGAGCCGCAGTCGTTGCTGTCAGGCGCGCGGGCGGAATGACAACCTTCGACGCTATAAACCACTTCTTCTTGATTAACCAGATGATTATCTCAGGCTCCTCGTACTGGAACATTGGCATTGGAAACAACAAGGGCGAAGTTGAAAAAGACGAAGAAGGCATGAAAACAATGGATGACTTAGGACGGAACATGGCTTGGCTTATAAAAAAACTAAGTCTAATTACTGCATTTTCATTTTAAAGGATTTTGTGATTAAAATGTCTGAAAAAAAAGGAAGAGTGCCCATGACAGACAAAGATACTACCGCTAAATCCAAAAGTATGGTTGGGCTTGAGAAAGTGCATTTATGGCTACTAGTCGTAAAGTGAATCTGCTTGATAGTTCAAAAACCTTGAACGGCACGTTCTAAAAAATAGAATTTAATAAGTTGCGGAGAATGGCTTAATAAGTAAGTTGACCGGAGACAAGTAACTTTGAAGCTCAGAAAGATCCTGATAGCTACGGTGCTAGTCGTGCTATTAGTTGTATCTTTCTTTGTAGCTTTGGATAACTTGCGTGTTCCAGCAAAGCAAGCCTCAGGTTCATCTGAGCCTTTCTTCGTAGGAATTGAAACAGGGTGGAATAGCACCGTTAGTGACTGCAAAGCATTGATTGATAAAGTTAAGAATTACACTAATCTTTTCATTATCGCCTCACCGCTTATTCTAAGCGGTGAGGCATTTCTTAACGAGACATGCGACTACGCCTATAACGCAGGCATGTATTTCATGCCCGCTTACTATCAAGACATAAACAATGGCACAAGCATCGGTTACACTCCATCCATATGGTTCACAACAGCAAAAGAGCGATATGGCGACAAGTTACTGGGAATTTATTTTTATGATGAACCGGCTGGAAGCCAACTAGACGAGACCATCAATTTGACTTCTAATAACATTTTCAATGCTACAACTACACCGACTAGTTACCTGGATTACGCTAATTGGTACTTTCGGATATGGACACAAGGTGACGGCGTACCAGAAGCCGCCAACTTGATGCATAGCTTAGGTTCTTCATTGTTTACTTCAGACTATGCCTTATACTGGTTTGACTATGAACTTGGGTATGATACAGTTTTAGCCCAGTTTGGCTGGAATAACAGCAGACCGTTACAAATAGCTCTGGTTAGAGGCGCGGCGGAAGCCCAAAACAAAAATTGGGGTGCCATAATAACTTGGACATACAATCAGCCGCCGTACTTGGAGTCGGGAGCTCAAATGTACAATGATATGGTTTTAGCTTACGATTCAGGCGCAAGCTTCATAGCTGTCTACGACTCATCACAAAATTACACAAGCACTACATTAACGCAAGACCATTTCAACGCCCTAAAGGAGTTCTGGAGTTACGTGCAGCAAAACCCTGACAAACATGGCAGTCTCAAGGCAGACAACGCAGTGGTTCTTCCGCAAGATTATGGCTTTGGATTCCGTAGCCCTGATGATTCTGTGTGGCAGTATCACCAAGCGGACTATTGGACTCAAAAAATGTACAGCGACGTTACAAGCCTCATTAACCAGTACAAGTCAAGCATAGATATAGTCTATAGCGACCCACAGTTCCAGAGTTCAATCCAAAGCAAATACAGCGAAATCCTTTACTGGCCGAAGGACTTCGAAACAAACATCAATTATCCAATAATAGACCTTAACATTGGATTAGGATACAATAGTTTCGAAACCAACACGAACTATCCAGTAATAGACCTTAACAATGGATTAGGATACAACAGTATCCAAGAGGCAATAGCTTCCTTCGCAACCTACGCAGGAGACACCATTTTAGTTAAGCCTGGAACATACCAAGAAAATATCGTAATGACCAAACCTGTCTCATTAATCAGCCAAAATAAAGATACTACAATAATAGATGGCGCAAAAAACGGCACGGCACTAACCATAATCAGCGACAACGTAACCGTGACTGGCTTCACAGTGCAAAACGGCGGCAACTTCTTATCTGGAACGGGCGAAGGAATCCTTCTCGATAACGCATATAACTGTAGCCTAATAGGAAACACAGTCACCAACAGCTATAACGGAATTTTCTTAAATGATTCATTTAACAACGTACTCAGAAACAACGCTATGTCTAACAACAAGTTCAATTTCGGCGTCTCAGCAAGCAACATCACGAATTACATAAACAACGTTGATACTTCGAACAGCGTTAATGGAAAGCCAATTTACTATTGGGTAAACAAAAGCAATATGACGGCTCCATCCAACGCCGGATTCATTGCACTGATAAACTGCACTGACGCCACGGTGCAAAACCTGAATTTATCTGATAATTATGAGGGTTTGCTTCTCGCTTACGTTAAAAACTCTATAGTAACCAGCAACATTATCAATAATAATTATGAAGGCATAGTGCTGGATAATTCATTCGGCAATACGCTCAAAGGCAACGACATCAATAGCAACGTATACAACATTATAGTGCAACCCGCTTTTCCAAATAACATTGACACGTCAAACATAGTTGATGGCAAACCGTATACTACTGGATAAACCATCATTAACCAAACTGTTCCACCGAACATCCAGTCTTTTTGGACGAACCGTAAGTAGTTATTTCCTTTTTTATAGAGCTTTTTGTCTTTCCAGCGGCAGAAGGCTATGAACGTAATTTTTTTAAGCGTGGGTTGTTGAATTTTCTGGCTGCTGTCACTCTTTCCAAGCCTTAGTTCTTGAGTAAAGTTCGCATTTTGACGTTGAATATTTTGTCGGTTGTTCTTGGCAACGCAGGGATAAAAGCGGAAAATGAGAATGGCTTAATGCATGCAAAGTTAACTTGGCAAACTTTGTCAAGTTGACTTCGCAAAACTTTCGCCAAAGTTAACTAATGATATGAATTGACTTTGCAAAAACCTCTAATATAGAATCAACCGATAGTAGGCTTTCAGAATTCAGGAAGAGAGAGAGAAATGAAAACAAACAACTTAGGGAACATACTGCACTCCATAAACTTCAGGAAGCTCGCAAAACCAGCGGGTCTATGCATCATCGCAATCTTCGTCATAAGCATGCTGACAGTTTTCGCATCAAACGGAGTTCAAGCCACAACAACGCTTGCACTGCATACTTCGGGAGACCAGATACTTGACTCAAACAACAACGCAGTCTATCTACGCGGCATAGGCGTAGCTGGAATGACGCCGGACCTGATTTTCTGGGGACAAGGAGGCAGCGACAGCTGGAGCGACCAATGGCAATCGGCATCGTCAACGTCCGTAACCCAAACGCTCCAGGAACTATCAACAACCTGGAACGTTAACATGATACGCGTCTTCATCTACCCAGAATGGTGGTGGCTCAACGGTGCAGACGGCACCGCAAACAGTGAAAACGTGCAAATCTACGTTGAAACCCTAGCCAGCGAAGCAGAACAATACGGCATCTACCTAGATATAGTACCCTACCAACTGACAGCCTGCTCAAGCTCGTTCAGTTCAGACCCCTACCTAACACCCGACCAAAGCACTGCGCAAGGGCTCCCAATGATGAGTAATTGGGACTCAGCAGGCAAAAGCTTCATTGCAAGCACAGGCTTAACAGAACAAAACTTCTGGACCCAGTACTGGACATCAATGGCTAACGCGCTTAAAGCTTACCCGAACGTTATCTTTGAAGCCTGGAACGAACCAACCACAGGCTCCAGCAGCAACACGATACCCCAAGGCTACAAGACTTATTTGACAACAATGTACAACGCAATCAGGGCAACAGGATCCACAAACCTGATAATGATGCAATGGCAACAGGGATGGGAACCCAACGATTGGGGCTCAAACCTAAGCTGGGCATCACAAATAAACACTGCACTATCTAACCCAACAAACATAGTGTACACCACACACTTCTACTACTACGCACCCTCCGACCTAACATCCTACTGGAACAATCCATCACAGTTTGAAGGCGCCACATCAATAGAAAACGCACTCCAACTACTCGAAGAAACCATGGGAGTCAACGCACCATTAGTAATCAACGAGGAAGGCTCATGTCTTTCATCGTCAAGCAACGTCAAAAATGATTATAACTGGTGGAAGACGCTGCTTCAAGCCCAAGACACGCTGGGAATCGGCGCAGGAGCTTACTACTGGTTAAGCAGCAGCGGACTAGGCCCAACTTACGACGGCGAAGAATTATTAACAAGCGGCTACACGCCAAACACAATGGGACAAGAATACATCAACGCTTACACAGGAGTCACTACAACCCCCACACCAACACCAACAGCGACACCAACACCAACTCCAAGACCCACAGCGACGCCAACTCCAACACCAACACCTACAGCGAAGCCAACACCGACGCCTGCACCGACCCCGCAGCCTACGCCAGTACCTACACCAGTCGTAACCCCTACGTCAACTGCACATCCAACACCATCACCGACAAAGGCACCGACTCCAACACAAACGCCAACTCCAACATCAACACCAGTTCCAACAACCAGGCCAACACCCACCCGACATTCAAACCACAACTTCCCCAGAAATTTTGGGTTAGCATTCACTGGGGCGCGATTCAACACGTTGCTATCTAAATTACTTCGGCTAAAAATCTGAAATCTTTCCCCTTCTTTTTTTAAGTAACAAAATTTCAAAGAACAACTTACAAACAACGACCAAGGCATAGTATTATCGGACGCAAGCAACTCCCATAGCCAACAACGTATTAATTACAATCAGGACAATTACCCTTTAATCCAGCCATTCCCAATTGTATGAAACGCTGAAAAAGGCGCAGCGCGAATTTTTTTGAAGTGCTAAAGTTTCAGCCTTGACCCCTTTGTTTGTTATCGAAGCGTTTGTTGTAGGCACAATGCAGTCACAACTTCTAATGAGCCTCAGAACAATGCTCATTAATTGAGGTCAACATTATGAAAATTGCTATTATAGGAAAAGGCAACGTTGGCAGTGCGTTGTGCAGTGGCTTAAGCAGCAAACATGAAACAAAGTTTGGTCACAGAGACCCGGCAGAGCCAGTTGCTGACGCTGCAAAATGGGGAGAAGTCATTATTCTCGCAGTTCCACATAACAACGCAAACGATGCCATAGAAAAGATAAGACCATACCCTGAAATTCTTTAGCGTCGCGCTTTTTTAAGGGGAAAAGTTTAAGGGTAATAGTTTGTTATGGTTTCGCGTATTCCCATCTTGAGGGTTTATGTTGAGCACTAAAACAGAAACAATTGAAGAACGCAAGGCAGAAGTCCTTATCAAACTGAGAAAATACAAACTGCTTGAAAAAGAAAAATATGATGGCGAAATAAGCTATATCATCGACATTCCACAGGATAAAGAGAAAGCAATCGTCTGGTGCATTTTAGGTGAAGCAACCGTCGGCATAGCAGCCATGAACACACTCTACAAAGTGATGAAAGAAAAAGAAATCGACCGCGCGATAGTAGTCACTGAAGGACGCTACACACACGCTGTTAAACTTGGCGCAAAGAAGAAACAAGTTGAATTACTGCCAAAGTCTTTCCCAGTTTTCGACATTTTCGAGCATGCACTAGTTCCCCTCCACGAAATCCTAAACGAAAAAGAAAAGAACCAGCTTCTCGCCCAATACAGAGTTAAGCCCTACCAGATTCCGCAGATAGAATCAGGCGACCCAGCGGTTAAAGCAATCGGCGCCAAACCAGGCGATATACTGAAAATCACCAGGAAAAGCACAACGGCAGGCGTACACATTACTTACAGGTACGTAGTAGAGTAAAAAACTGTATATCCTGATTCTTACAACATAAAGTGTTTTCAGCCGATAATAGTAGGTAGATACTTTTTAACTAGCAAAAATAGGTCTAAAAATGAGGCACAAGGGTAAGCGCATTATTGATTGAAAATTACTTCAAAATTGTGGGTAAGTGGTCGGGATGTCTCAAGTTGATTCGAAGGCTTAATCAGAATCTTTCAGCTTGTTGCTCCAATATTTGGGTGGTTGATGGGGAAAAAGGTAGTCTTTTTGCTAGTGGTTCAGGTATCAAAAAGAGGGTATCCCTTTTGATTAGCCACTTCTAAAAAAGCTTTGATACTGCTTATGGACGCAGAGAAAAAAAAATTATTTGGCAATCATTACTTCCGTCGATTTCACGATTGCCTCTACTTCGTCGCCAACTTTAATATCTAAATCTTCAACGGCTTCCTTAGTTATAACCGCCGTAACAGTCACGGGCACTTTTACTTCAACCTTAACTTTGGCTGTAATAACACCTTTTTCAACACTCACAACTTTTCCTTTAAAACGGTTCCTTGCACTTAACTTCAAACCTTTCACCTCCAAACTGCCTGAATTCGACAAAACCTTGCCGAGGTAGCTCTCCACTTGCTTATATTCCCCAAGCAAACTTCTGCCTAAATCCGTTAACTTTGCGCCTCCGCCTCCGGATTTTCCGCCTTTGAAAGTTTCGACTATTGGTTCTTCCAGCGTCTTTTGAATATCATGCAGATAATTCCAAACGTAACGGTAGGACATTCCTAAGGTTTCTGCAGCTTTAGAAATCGAGTTTTCCTTATCGATGGCTTCTAGAATTTCTGCTCCACCTTTGCCAATTAGAGGTTTATCTTTGTATTCTATCCAGACTTTGCATGAAAGCTTATGTTTTTTGTTGAGAAGCATTCTAGATATGTTTATGTCGCAAAGACCATATAAAGCTAATCAAAGGGTAATCGCGCATTTTTTATCAGAGTTTCTTGCTAGACCTGCTCCGCCCAACATAATTATGCTGCTTGCTGCTCCACCACCGAGAATTGGAGCATCTGAGAAAAATATCAGATCCTTCAAGAATCATTGCTGACGCAACTATTACGGCTGCCAAGATTATTGCAGCCCCTACGATAACTGGTTAAGCCATCAATGGGCGCTGCCTTGTCCCGATATTACGTGTTGAAGAATGTTGGCGAGACGCCAGCCTGTCGTTGAAAAAACTTAAATTAACTTCCAAATATATCTCGTTATAGGAATACAACTTATGAGTGCAACAAATCCCTCCCAACAACTACTCCACCATCAGCAACTACTCCACCATCAAAAACTACTCCAACCTCAGATAGCGACCGTTCAAGACTGTATATTGCCTTAGCCATTGTTTTAGGTCTGCTGATAGTACTTGTTATAGCAGTGCTTCAGGGGCAGATTTCGGAGACCCAGCAGTTAGCGGCTAATGTATGAACGAAACTGAGCGATGCCGTAAGGTGTTTGAATTCTCTCTTTCCAATCTTCGTCAACATTTGCATAAACAACGATTTTCATTTTTTCACATTTAACAAATATCTCACGATTTTCGTTTTAAGTTTTGTGCAAACTGAGATTACAGCAACAGAAATTTAGGAACACGCATGCGCGCTAAACGATTTAACTAGCTAAGCAGCATTTGTTTTCTCGGAAGCTACGCAATAATGAACCAAAAGCAAAACCATATTAATGTTTTTGGAAAATTAGCTTATAGCGTTTGGAGAGGAAAATTTTGGAAACTCTTTTGTTGACGGACGATCAGGTAAAGAAACTCCTTTCAATGTCTGAAGTTATGGAAGCGGTTGAATTGGCCTTCGAGCAGAAGGGCATAGGTCGGGTTCAAATGCCCGCGAAGGTTTACCTATACTTCAAGAAGTACAATGGCGATCTTAGAACCATGCCTAGCTACCTTGAAGAGTTGGACATATCGGCCGTGAAAATAGTTAATGTGCACCCTGATAATCCATCTAAGCACAAGCTTCCAACAGTTATGGCTGTTATTATCCTAATAGATCCTTCAACAGGATTCCCGCTTGCTATAATGGGAGGCACAACGATGACGGATATGAGAACGGGAGCTGCAGGTGGAATTGCTGCGAAATTTCTTGCGAGAAAAGACTCCAAAATCGTTGGACTTGTAGGTGCCGGTGCCCAGTCAAGAACTCAGTTGAGGGCGCTTTTTGAGGTTTACAACAAGCTGGAAGAGATCAGAGTCTGGAGTAGACATCCTGAAACAAAAAACATTTTTCTAGCTGAAGCTGAACGAGAATATGGGCATTTGTGCAAGTTTGTTCCGGAAGAGAGTGTGAGAAAAACAGTTGAGGGGGCTGACATTGTGGTGACTACAACTCCATCGAGGGAACCCATAGTCATGGACGACATGGTTTCTTCTGGAATGCACATCACCTGCATAGGTGCCGATGCTATTGGGAAAGAAGAACTCGATCCATCAATTTTGAAAAGAGCAAAAATAGTGATCGATGATTGGGAGCAAGCATCTCACGGCGGAGAAATGAACGTCCCTTTATTATTAAGAGACAAAATAATAACGAAGGAAGATGTATGGGCTGAAATTGGTGAGATAGTGGCTGGGCTAAAGCCTGGCAGAACATCTGAAGACGAGATCACAGTTTTCACATCCACTGGAATGGCAGTTCAGGATGCGGTAACAGCTAAAATTGTCTATGACAAAGCGCTGCAAAAACGAGTCGGAAGCTTCATCACTATTGCGTAGCTTTCTCAAACACCGAAATGGAGATGTTATCCGAAAATCTTCTTTTTTAGCGCGGCGTGCGACAAACTAAACTTGCTCTTAATCAGCATAATCACGGGCAGTCAAATCATCATACTCATAATTGCAAGACCATTTCTGGGAAGAACATCATACAAACTGGAAGACGAACACCGATCGGCTTGAGGGGACGGATGGCATTGGCGCTCGTGGAGAGGAAGAACACATACTCGGCTCGTTAGGTCGAGTCATTCATTACGGCACAAAGTTGAGGGAATGACTATTAATACACAGCACAGTAGATGATTTCAACCGGCACGACAGCCCATGAGATGCGGAGAGAAAGATGAATGAGAGCAACAAACCTTCCGAAAAGAAGCGGTTCGTGTCGGATCTGGAAAACTATTCTCGGGTTCGGAGGAGACAAACACGGGAGACCGCACAAATACTGGCACTATCTCTTCGTAATTTCAATACTCATAATATTACTGAGCGTTCTAGCCATGCTGAACGCATATTTTCATTTAATCAACGTATCGTCCTATAATATCAATAAGGAAGGCGTGTCGCAGCCATTTTTGTTAGCGGGTTACCTCGGCATGTTCATTAGCGTCGCATTTTTACCAGTTCCCGATTACTTTATTGTTCCAGCGTATGGTTATCTATCATCGATAGGGATATTCAATCCATATTACACGTTTCTGGTGTGTCTCGTGGGCGCCGTGTTTCCGATAGAGTACGTTTGCGGCAGACTTGCGGCCAGACCACTACTGTTGAAGGTCCTGTCCCTCCTCCGCATATCCGAGAAGAACATTGAAACGGCAGATAAATGGTTGGTAGAACACGGCAAATTCTCCATTTTCATATCCACCTTCATACCGTTCTTCTACAACGTCACTTCCCTGGCTGCCGGGACACTGAAAATGAAACCGGTCGCATTCATTCTATCCAGTTCCGCAGGATTCGGGTTGAGATTCGTATTCCTTGAAGGCGTGGGCTACTACAGCATCTACATCTTCACGGCTTCATTTGACTATTCGCAAAGAACTCTCTTCTCTTTGCTCCTGATTTTATCTTCTGTTTACGCGGCTCTTTATCTCGTAAGAACTTTAGCGCGCGGGCATCGTGGTACCAAAAGTAGTAGCCTACATGCGTGTTCCGTTAAGCCGCGTTAGGGGCCCAGTGTAAGGCTGGGTTCCGACATTGACGATGGTGGTGAGTAAAGTCGAAGGTAGGCCAAGTACATAGAGCCCGTTGGGGCCTCCCGAAGTGATAGTGTAGTTCACAACTACTTGATGAATGTTCACCCATGTCAGACTTGATTGGGTAACGTTCAATCCCGAGTCAGTAGTTTAAGTCGTCTGATAAACTCATTTCAAAATTCTCCTTCCAGCATGTGCTTTCTGTTTTGTGGCAATTTAAGATTTAGGGACAAGCCAGCGCGGCTAAAATCGAACATAGCTAATAGCCGATTCTTGACATTGATTATCGAAACTAACATACAAAGAAAATCGGTCAGGATCGATAACCCAAGGCAAAGGAAGATGGAAAAGCTGCTAAACCGTAGCTTGAGAAAGTGGGGTTATTTCTTATTTGTAAACAAACCAGGGTAGGCATTTTAGGCGGGAGCAGGGTGAATTATTGCTCTGACAGATGCATACTTGAAGGCGACCCAGGCATCTTGGCCAGTTTCGAGGTTTTTTTCGAGGAATGCACTCTTGGTCATTACGGCTTTGAGGCATATTCCAGCGTCGACTGTTATTGCCACTACTGGACCTTGATCGATGCACTCGGTGATTTTTCCTTTCAGAAAGTTTGTGTCGGCATTGTTGGCGGGGTAGGGGAGTACTGTTATGTCTTCGGGGCGCACAGTGATCGTGCTTTTGAGGTTGTTTACTGGACCCGACATTCTCAATGTGACGCCGGCAATATTCATCACGGATACGGCGCCTTCTGTGGCGGTTGTTTGGGCATTGAAAATGTTTTCGTATCCTAGGAATCTTGCGACGAACTCGTTTTGGGGGTTTGCGTAGATTTCTTTTGCTTTTCCAGTCTGCACTATCTCGCCTGATTTCATCATTGCCACATTGTCTCCCAAGCTGAAGCCTTCGAGCTGGTCGTGGGTGACGTGAATCAACGTTCTTCCTTCTTTGTGAATTCTTCTAAGCTCGTTTTTCAGGGCTTTGTTGGTTTCAGGGTCCAACGCTGTGAGGGGTTCGTCTAACAGGATTGTTTTAGGTTGAAAAGCGAGGACTCTTGCTAATGCCACTTTCTGTTTTTCTCCGCCACTGAGGTCAGCGGGGTGACGATTTTCTAAGGATTTCAAACCTATTAAATCGAGGACCCCAGTCGCTATCTTGTATCGTTCGGTTTTTTCTTTGCCTTGCATCTTTAGTCCAAATTCAATGTTTTGTCGTACTGTCATATGAGGAAAAAGCGCACATTTTTGTGGGACGTAGCCTATTTTTCTTTTTTCTGGTGGCACGTCGGTTATGTTCTCGCCGTCAAGGATAATCTCGCCCTTATCGGGCTTGTAAAAACCCATGATTGTTTCAAGAAGAAGGGTCTTTCCCGCGCCTGTGGGACCAAGAATCACAAAATACTCGCCGTCTTCGATTGACATGTTGATTGCTTTTAGCTGGAATTTTCCCCAAGTTTTCGAGATTTCCGCAAGTTTAAGCCACAACGTGTTTTCCCTTTTCCTGTCAATACATTGGTTTCGTTGGTTTCGACACAAAGAGTCTAAAAATGACTAGCAGCACTATAGAGAGAATTATCAGAACACCCTCAATAGGAAGAGCCGCATTCAAGCCCCCGGTAACGAAAGCGTCGTAAAGAAGAACGGGCGCAGTCTTAGGATAGTATGCGATCAACACCACTGCACCGAATTCGCTAACAGAACGCGCCCAAGCCAGAAGGCATCCTGTCAGAATACCTCTTGATGCCAGAGGAAAAGTCACGTTTGAGAAAACTTTGAATCTGGTGGCACCTAGGCTTCTGCCCGCTTTCTCCATTTCAGGGCTTACAGAGATAAACGCTTCTTGGGCACCTCTAACCATGAACGGTGCGCTGACAAAGGCCATGGCAATTATTATGCCCCAAACGGTGTCCACGAACCGAATGCCTATGACAGAAAAAGCTGCACCTATTGGGTAGCTTGTTCCGAGAATCGTGAGAAGAGCGATACCCGCGGCGTTATGAGGAATCAAAAGCGGAATATCTAATAGTGAATCAAGCACCTTCTTGCCTGGAAAATCTTTGCGAACGAACAAATAAGCGAAAGGAATCCCCAGAAAAAACAAGAAAACTGTGGCTAGAAAGGCGCAGTAAAAGCTGAGGAATATGGCGTTGAGCGTCCTGTAATCCGTAAACGCACCCAAAAGGCCGGGGGCGGAATCTGCCAAGGTTCCAAGTATAGGCACCATGAGGAAAAGAACCAGGCATAGTCCTAACACGAATAAAATGACATGGAATGGTGATTGCCGCTTTATCCAACTCATATTTTTCACGGTCCTCTGGTCATTTTTTGATGTTTTTGATATAAATGCGTTTGGAGGTTAGGGCTCTTGTTGAACTTGAAGTTGCAGACTTTCAGGGAGAGCATGAAGGTTGTCAGTGTAGGACGGGGCGAAAACTGGCTGATAAGAGTTTGCAAAATCGGTCGCTCCTCCTCCAGTTAGAATAAATTGGACAAATTCAGCCGCCAATTTTGGATTAGGCGCGTTATTAGGAATCGTTAACCCATAGTAAATTGTTTGGGCGCTTCTGTCCAGGTTCACCGTTTCGAACCTCTGGTGGTCAAAGGCGAAATATACTCGTTCATAGTTATCTTGGTACTGAGACGATCCAAGGTTGATTTCATTGGGAAGTTCCACGTAGTTAAAACCATATTGTTTCGCGTTGCTCAAATAAATAAACCCGTAGTCTAAATTGCCCGTCTGCAGCAGCGCGATTATGTCGACTTCGCTTGCTGTGAGAGTTATTTTGTCGCCTACTGGTTGCTGCACTACAGGTATAACTATAGTGTAGTTGGATCCGTCGGGAACAGAATTTATGGGTGGGTTGAAGTTAGATGTGATGAGGTTATGAAACAGGTCCGAACTATTGTAATAGTCTTGAGCTAGTTGAATCGCGGCTAAGGTTCTGTAACCTAGCGAGTCCAACTGAGGGTTAGCCATTCCGATTTTCACATCTGGCTGAGACAAGATCGAATACCAATTTTCAGAGTTAATCTCGCTGGCGTATCGGCTTTGGTTAGTATATGCCAATACTAAACTATTTGTTGCAAAACGCACGTAATAGTCGGCGTAGTTTTCATCCGAGTTAGGCATTTTCGTCGAGTACATCATTGTCGGAATGAGCGAGTAATCGGCCACCATGAGTACATCGGCCTTCATGCCCAACTCGGTCACCTGCCTAATAGCCTGAATGCTCCCGTGACCTTGGACTTCAACATCAACGTTAGGATGCAATTTCTCAAAATCGGCTTGGACCTTCGCCATTGGATACTCGAGGCTGGTCGCAACCATAACCGTCAATGTTTGTTTTGAAGGATTAACATAAACATAGTTTGTTACAAAAAAATAGGTAGATAAAAAGAGGATTAGAGCTGCAATGACTACAAAGACTTTGTATGCTTTTCTCATTACAGTTCAGTGTCCTCTGATTGTTTTCTAAAGTCTTGTTTAGCTATTGATCTGAATTTTTACCACCAATTGCGCGCTATAGGAGCCAGTCATGTACAATCCGTCAGGTCCGACAACCATTGCTCGCAGAGGCCCTGTTCCAGAAGGTATGTTTGCGCCGTTCAGGAAGTAGGCAACGATCATGGTTAAAGGCTGTGTGGCGCTCACTTGAGTTCCCGCTGAATTGTACATGAGTATCCCTTGTCCGTTTGCTTGAGCATATGAATAGGTACTTTGGTAACCGTCAGAGCCTGTGACTGTGATTGTATTGCTGCTGGTTAAGCCGCCGACTAGGTTGCAGAGTGTCAGGATCGGTACACCGGTGTAAGAGCCGAAGTTTGCAAGTGTTCCACCGTTCGATCGGGTTCCTCCGTTCGCGGTGTAACTGCTTAGGGCTAAGAGGTCATTTGAGTGTAAGACGACTTGCGTGCCGGTGGGACCTATAATTGTCAGGTTAAGGTCCTGAAGAGGGATTATCTTGATCTGCGTTATGCCTTGGACCATTTGTTGCGTTGTCAAGTCTGAGCCTGTGAGAGTGAGTGGCCAGTTTGATCCTGAGAGAGCAGCACCGTTAGCTTGATTGGCAACCATAATATGTGTGTTCATGTTAACACTGCTATCGTTTAGGTAGGAGGTGTAGCCGTCTGACCCTATCACCTCAACGACATAACCTGAAGCTAATAAGCTGCTGTCGATGACGCCGTTGCTCTGGGCCCATACCACCAACCTGTGAAGCGGAGTTCCTGTCCATGTAGTGCCGGAGGCTGTATAACTTACGCTGCTTGCGCTCACTTGGGATTCAAATGTTGCACGAGACATTGTTACTGCATTTGTGCCATTTACGATCAAGCTATAATCTTGTGGCGTTGCTGTGGATGTGGGCGATGGCGAGTTTAGTATTATATCTATTTGTACGATGTTTTTGACCATTTCTTGTGTGGTAACGTCTGAGCCGACTATGGTCAGAGGCCAGTATGGGGCTGATAGGATTGCACCGTTTAGTTCCGCTGCCACGATGATGTTGTTATTATTGTTTACTTGGCTGCCTTCGAAAGTGGCTGAATAGCCGTCGCCACCTATTACTTTGACTGAGTAGCCCGCGTTCAATGAAGCGTTGCTGACGCCTCCGTTGACGTTGCTCCATGATACCCAGCGCCAGAGCGCATCGCCTGTCCAGACGTTGCCGTTAGCATCAGTCCAGTTTAACGGAAAGTGGTTAAGGTCAGCGGTAAATGCTTGGCGGTCCATAACCAAGGATGTCGTGGCGTTAACGGTCACGTTCCAATCTTGAACGTTGCCGGTCACCTGCAATTTGTCTAATAAGCTAACCCAGTAGTGCCCTTCTGTGAGCAAGCCTTCTGATCCCAGAATACAAAGTCGTAAGGGTGCGATGTCGGATGCTATGGGGGCGCCGTTTTGAAAGTAACTGATAACCATAGTTAGGGTTTGATTTGACTGCACTTCGCTTCCTGTAACAGGATCGTAGGTAGTGAAACCTTGGCCATTAACTTGGGCGTAGGTGAAGACCATGGAGTATCCGTCGGAGCCTGTCGCGGTCAAAGTTTCGTCGCTGGTGATTCCTCCTACCAAGTTGAGAATGGTTTGGATTGGAACTCCGGTGTAGTTGCCGACTTCTTCGATTGCTCCGCCGCTGCTTTCGAAGCCGCCTTTTGCTGTGTAGGATGAGAGGGCTGCCATGCTAGTTGAGTTTAACACTACTGTTTGTCCGTTGGCACCTATGACGGTTAGGGTCATCGGGGGAAGAACCAATTTTGAAGTTGTGCTCTTTTTGGGGTATAACTGCCAGACAGCGACTGCGGCGACTGCTATTATTACTATTATTAGGATAGCTACTAGTTTTTTGTTGAGTTTGCTTTTTGTTACTGAAGTATTACTCATTTCAAGTTCACCTTTCTATCGCAATATCATCGATATGTATTTAAAAGCATTTCGCAATTCATAAGTAAAGTGTTTGCTCAAACAAGAAAGAATAAAACTCGAAAGAAAACGTTGCATTGAGCATAAAACCGCTGAAAGGCTCGTGCGCTAAGCGGTTGTCAATAGGGGAAACAGAAATCATGCAAAAAAGAACGAAAATACTCGCAATCTCTGTCTTAGTCATAATTGTTGTAGCGATATTTGTGGTCTATTTCCAAATGAAGCCTAGCGCAAGCCAGTTGCCTTCAGGGGAACCGCCACAATGGCAGATTAAGGTTTCAGGTGAAGTAAAGCAAGAAGTAACTATGACGCTTAAAGAAATGACTCAAATGCCTTTGACCACTGTCAACACCGTAATAGACGGTGAGAACGCCACCTACAAAGGAGTAACCCTCTTAGACTTCTGCGAAAGAAGCGGCATGGATTGGGACGCAGGGACAATCAACATAATCTCAGCGAATGGAGATGAAGCAACGCTAACCGCTTTTCAGGCGTGGAACAGCACCTCCTTCCCACGCGGCCAGAACAACAGCAGGATCATGTTGGCCTTTGTGAAGAACGGTCAGTGGATGACTAATGAAACCGGCGGGCCGGTAAGATTGATCGCACCATATTTCTCAGATCAATATCAAGTGGAGAGCGTGGCTGAAGTCAATATTGGATTATGGACAGTGTCTGTCTCCGGAGATGTGTCGAATCCGTTAACAATCACCGGAGAGAACGTGACAGACTTCCAACAGACAACAGTGCATGCAGAATTCGTTCCAGGAGACGAGCCCAACAGAACCTCAGATTGGACAGGAGCTTCAATGATGTCCGTGCTTAACGCCGCAAAAATGTCTAACACTGCAGAAATGGTGACTTTTATCGCAATAGACGGTTATGAACAGAACTTCACGATCGCACAAATCCAAGAATCCCAAATGCAGCTCGGTTACATGGAGAATGGTAAAGCTTTACCGCTAGATCAAGGCGGACCGTTCAGACTGTTCCTCCCCACTGAACAATACAAATGGGGACAATACTGGGTCAAATTCATCAAAGAAATAATAGTGACATAAACCCTTGCCTTCACCAAGTTTCCTTGTCTAATAAATTGCGCGCCCGCGTGAAGTATCTGTTAAACCCTTTTCTTTTCTCATTCGTCTCCTCAATTCACATTCATTTTTTTCAACGTTTTTTTAGTGAACCGATATGCATATGTAAGCATTGCTGAGCGCTTGAAACTACCTCACTACTGAACAAAAAATACCGTAAAAATAGCATCTACGTTGGGCATTTTCTTTCTTCTGTCAGTTCGCTGAGAATCACCAGCGCTTCCCCAAGTGGCATGCCGAGCCTTTCAGCAAGCTCATTTGCAGTAACGTCAGCTTTTTGCGGCAAAATGCTATCGCGAGTGTAAGCCTTATGAGTCGGGTACATAACGGAAGCGTGAACTGCTTCAACAAGCAACTGCCAAAGCTTCTCTTTCGTGTACTCTTCCAAATTCATAGGCACTCAAACCATGCATACGCTATTAGGGTTATTAACCTAACGCAAAACGCACACATCAACATTAGATTACTACGATGTTGCCATTTCTTGTTTTTAATAACGCCAGTGTTACATTTTAAAGAAAAAGTTTTGCACGTAAAAAATCTCGACTGTTGTGGCATTCTTATCTCTATAGAAAAACTAATGACCAACTCAAACCATAATCAAAGGCATTCTTTGCGGAAATAAAAATAGGAAAGTGCATTCAAAACTTGAATATAGAGTGGTATCCTGAACCTAACGTTGTCGCCATAGTTAAATCCATAAATAACGCGGACGTAAGGCTAACTGAGGAAAGATGGCTTCACATAGTTGAATATCATAGAGAACTTATAAATTTCCAGCTTGAAGTACTGTTGACAATTGCCGACCCTGACAAAGTTTATCTCTCGCCATCAGGCATGGAATCGAATTTTGCATCTGTTAAAGTTTTTGATCGCCTTGGGGATTTTGGTTTAGCAAAGAATCTCACCGTCCACTATAAAGAACTCTCTCAGTCCAATGGATTTATATTAACGGCTTTTGTAATTTCTGACAAGAGGTTAACGAAGAGGTTTATGCTATGGCAGAAATTAAAGTAAGGATGGCCATAGATCCATTCAAAACAGTGGGAAACGCATTGTCATGTTCTAAAAAGCTAAAATTCCCAAAGACATTGGTTTCTGTTGACTATGATGGTGAAGCAGACGTTCTTTATGTTAAATTTAGGCACGCGAAAATAGTCAATAACGATACCCTTGACGATAAAGGGCTCGTAACGGCATCTTTAGACGAACATGGAAAGGTTGTTGGGCTAGTAATTCTCGAAGCTTCAAAGTTCACTGAAGAATGCTAGAACTAAAGCTAATCGTTCTCCACAGATACTTCATTTACTCTGGGCATCGTCAAGACTTAACAAATATCCTTCGTACTGGGAAAAAGTAGAATCCTCACAACACACAATAAACTTAATACCTCGCTGTCACAGCTTGAATTCATTAGAGGTTGACTAATTTTTGAAAGCCGCTGTTTATCGTGGACCTCACAACATCAAAATTGAAGAAGTTCCAGAACCACAGGTCACAGGTAGAAAAGTGCTTGTGAAATTTAAGGTTGGAAGTATCTGCGGCACTGACATGCACTTGTACAGGGGCGAGTGGCAATGGATGAAAAAAGGCAGAATACTGGGGCATGACGCTTGGGGAGTCCGTGTTGACACGGGTGAACGGGTTGTTATGGTGCCCATGGTGAATTGCGGTCACTGCTACTATTGCCTGCGGGGATTGCCAACCTACTGTGTCCGAGGCAAGTTTTACGGTTTAACAAGGGACGGGTTCTTCGTAGAATCCAAAGCTATGCTGCCTAGAAGCTTAATTCCTATACCTTCAAACGTTAGTGACGAGGAAGCAGCAGTTGTGGAGCCTGTTGCTTTGGCGCTTCGCGTGCTAGATTACATGAAGCCTAATCTTGGCGATTGGGTAACCGTAATTGGGCAAGGAGCCATTGGCTTACTTATGACTCAAGTGGCGCAGTTGAAGGGATGCCGAGTTATCGCAGTAGACTTAGAGGATTACAGGCTTGAACTCAGCGAGAAATACGGTGCCGACGCAGTTATAAACGCTAAACATGAAGACGTAATCAAAACCGTAAGAAAGCTGACTAAAATAGGCTCTGACTTGGTGATTGAAGCTGCTGGAAATAAACATACAGTGGAGCAGACACCCTATTTAGTAAGGAAAGCGGGCAAAGTCGCTTTAGTGGGTGAATCTAAAGGTTACTTGAATTTGGAGGATGCTGATGAAGCGTTGTTTTTCACAATTTACATCTCGCCCGTGGAATATCCGTCTGCTGTTGAGTTAATTGCTAGAAAATTGGTGGATGTGAAAGGGCTTATTACGCATAGGTTTAAGCTTGATGACTTTGAAAAAGCATTGCAAACGGTTGATAATCCAGCGGAGAAGCCTTTGAAAGTTATCGTAACTCAATGAATGCCTCCAAAGCGCATCTTAACCGCAAAGTATATTTCTATAAGAGTTAGTGTTAACCCAGTTTCGCTATAGATAACGGAGCTAATAATGGTGATCGTTGAAGCAGTAATCTTTGATTTAGACGGAACACTTGCCCATTTCAACTTGGACTACAAAACTCTTCGCGCTGAAGTCAGAAGTTACCTAATGAGAATAGGGGTTCCCGCATCAGTTCTAAACGTTAACGAAAGCATTTTTGAAATGCTAAAAAAAGCCGAGATTTTCGTTAAAAACAGCGGTAAACCAGCTGAAGCATTTGAGGAAGTTCGCAGTCAAGCCTTGACTATCGCTGAGAAGTACGAGATGGAAGCCGCCTCTACCACAAGTTTGCTGCCTGGAGCCAATGAAACGCTCAAGGAACTAAAGCGGATGAACCTGAAAATTGGTTTATGCACAACCAGCAGTGAGAAAGCTGCAAATTACATTCTTAAACGCTTCAAGATAGAAGAGTACTTCCAAATTGTAGTTGCCAGAAACAGGGTGAAGTACGTTAAACCGCATACGGAACAGTTTGAAGTTGCACTTAAAGCGTTAGATGCAAGCCTGCAAACCGCTGTAATAGTTGGAGACAGCGTCGTGGACATGCAAAGTGCCAAGGAACTGAAAGCCATAGCGGTAGGTTTGCCAACTGGCATGTCCACAATGGAGCAGTTGATGAATACTGGTGCAAACTTCATTATAACTTCATTAAGTGACCTGCCAATTCTAATAAAGAAAATAAATGAAAGTTAAGCAGCGGTAACGACGTCGTCTTTGCAGACGAGTTTTCTGTCTCTTACCAGCCGCTTCAGTATTTCAGAGAACACTTCTTTAGCTCCTTCGCCTGAATAGTTAATCCCAAACACTTTTGCAGTTTCAGCAATCAATGAATCTTCACTTATGCCTAAAGCGTATTGAGCAACCAGCTTCATAGCGGATTCAACTTCTTCAGGCGCAATATACTCGGGTTTCCGTTTGGATTCAGGAACACCTTGCACTGGAACGCGGATTGGTGTTTCTTTGAGTTCAGGCGGCCAGAGGAAACTACCTTTGATCACTACTTTTTGTTCTCTTAGCAAGTTGCTAAGTGCTTCTTTTACAGCATGCTTTATCTGCGGTGTTACCTGTTTGACGCCCCACGCGGCTGCTAAACGTTCAACAGCATAGTCAAAGTGAACCGGACCCTCCTTCTCCACTAGTTCGGCGAGAAGCTTTGTTTGCATTTCTCTGTTTTCTGGAAAGTGAAACTCGTTTTTCTGCCGCGAATCATACGTGGAGTCAGCTGTGGCAACTTTAATGTAAGGATTAAATGTTGCCTTAAGCGGGTAAATTTTGTACGGTACACCGATTTTTTCGATACCTGCAAACTGAATTTTTTGAACGTCAGTCTTTGGAGCCATACTCTCTTTTACGTCAATAACTGGTTTTTGAACATCTTTTTCAAGCTGCAACTTGTGAGCTTGCTCAAGAGCTTCTCTTAACCGTCGGATTTCAGAGTCGCGTCTAGCAACCCACGCTGGAGACCAAACACGGTGAATACGCCAGCCTAACTGTCTTAGCACTTGGTCGCGGAGGCGGTCTCTGTCTCGTGCGCTACTGCTGGATTTGTATGTGGCGCCGTCGCATTCTACGCCTAGCAGGAAGCTTCCAGGGTTAACTGGGTCGACCACGCCAATGTCTATTCTGTAACCGCTACAGCCGACTTGTGGAACTATTTCATAGCCCATCTTTTTTATTTCCGCTGCCACATCTTCGTCTAAGGCTGACTCGAACTCACCTTCTCTAGACTTAACTGACTCCAACGTTTCAGGCCCATGCTCTGCATAGTCAAGGTAGTAGCGTAGGGTTTGCACGCCGACTGCTTTAGTTTCAGCGTCAATATCAGTAGCTTTAATCGAGGTGATTAGTACCACTTTTTCGCGGGCACGGGTGACTGCAACGTTTAAGCGTCTTTCGCCGCCTGGTTTGTTTAATGGACCAAAGTTCATTGTCATTTGTTTCTGCTGGTCGTAACCGTAGCCGACGCTGAAGAATACAACGTCCCGTTCGTCGCCTTGCACGTTCTCTAAGTTCTTGACGAAAAAGCCTTCCAGTCGGTCTTCTTTAAAGAACTGCTCGAAGTCCGGTTGCTCTTTGAGTCGGCGGTCTATGGCTTCTTCAACGGCTTCCATCTGTGCTATGCTGAATGTTACAACGCCTAAGGTTTTCTTTGGGTATAGGCGGAAGTGTTCGAAAACGAGGTCTGCTACTTTTTCTGCTTCTTTGGGGTTGTTTCTTTGGCCGCCGCGGTCATAGATGCCGTCAGGAACGTAGACTAGTTTTACGCCTAAGCTGTCGGTTTGGGCTTTGGCAGCTGGGAAAGTTATCAGGTTGTCGTCGTAGAAGCGGTGGTTTGAGAACGCAATTAAGTCTTCATGCCTGCTGCGGTAATGCCACTTCAAAGTTTTAACGGGTAACCCGATGCCTAAGCACTCGTCTAGTATGCTGTCGAAGACTTCCACGTCCTCGTCGCTTAACTCGTCCCAGTCAACGTCGTCAATTAGGTTTTTCTGGAAGAAAGATGTGGGCGGCAACTGTTTGTTATCGCCTGCAACAACCAGTGTTTTTCCACGGTAAATTGCGCCGATGGCGTCTTCAGGGACAATCTGCGATGCCTCATCAAACAAGACTAAATCAAACTTGTTGCTTTCAGGAGGCAGGAACTGACTGACCGTTATGGGACTCATCAGCAAGCAAGGCTTTAGTTTAACAAGCAGGTTAGGAATCTTTTGCAGTAACGTGCGAATGGGCATTAGCTGCCTCTTCTTTGCGGCTTCCTTGAGAAGAATGTTAGCTTCGGAGTCGGCTGCTTGAACCAGTATGTCTTGTGGTTTTCGGCTGTTTGCCTGTTCAATAACCATGCTGGATGTTAGCTTAATGAGGTCTTGGTCTAGTTTTATGAAGTCAGCGACTAACTGCTCATGGTTCTCCCTTCTGAACCTGCCCAACTTCTGGTCTTCGTTGTAGAGATTGTTTATCCATTCTTGGTAGACGCCTCTGCGGAAAACATCAACCAGGTCGGCTGCTGGAACCCGCTGTTCTGCCAAACGGTTGAAGAACTGGTCTAAGCCTCTTAATGCAAAGCGGTTTTTGATGTCTTTGAAGTCAATCCAAACCTGCAGGTCATCAACGCGGTCTCGAAGCGCTTTGATTCTTTCGCCGATTACTTTGATTTCTAATTCCTTCAGCTTCTGGTTTTGATACTTCATTTCTGCTTCAAAGCGAGCTTCAAAATCAGACAGAACCTTTAATGAAACGTCGTATTTTTGGTTTAGTTCTGTGCTTGATGGTGCAACAGTTGGTCCTTGGGCAGCAATAATTGCGAAGGCTTGGGGAACTGGAATATCAGCGAATGTAGCTTGGACTTTTTTTGTCCATTCGAGAACAGTTAGGATGTCTTGCCAGTTTGTTTCCAGATCATTGAAGCGTGAGCCGAATTTTGCTTGAAGTTGGGCTTTTTCGCCTATTATGGCGGCTTCTTTCTTTCTTATGTCTTCAGCGTTTTTGAGGTCTTCCACAAGCTGCTTATAGCTTTGAGGTTCTTGCTTGCATGTTGTTAGTGTCTCTTTTGTCAGTGCGCACAGTGGATTTAGTTGTTTTTCTGTTTCGGTCGCCCATTCCTCAAGCAGCGGCAGAGGCGTTTGAGTGATAGCGGTAGCGGATTTAGGCATGCTTGCTGGTATGAGTGATTCTAAGTCTTTTTCAAGCTGCTCCCACCTATCAACTGACTCCTGAAGTTCTAAGCCTAAATTCTTAATCATGGGTGATGGACTGGATGTGTTAGTGATTAGTTTGAGGAGAGTTTCTGGGATTTGTGTTGCCCATGAAAGCTTGCGGATTTCGGCTGTTAGTTCTATGGCTTTTTCTGCGCCTTGGAAGTCTGTTCTGGATTTGCGGTAGAAGTGCCCAAGTAGGCTGTGGACTGTTTCAGCTGACTCCTCAATCTGGGCATGTAGCTTTTTGACTTTTCGCGCGTCAATTAGGTCATTTAGTACATTTTTTGGAACTTTGCCGTCGTTAGTTAATCTGGCAATTTGTTTTTGGTCACTGCGATAAGTTGAATTGAACATTTTTAGCGAGCTCTGGTATGGTCCACTGTATCTTCTTATGAGCTCGTCAAGGTCTAAGGCGTAGATTCCGTCGCTGTAAGTTTCGTCTAACCTGCTTTTTAGCAAGTTGTGGTCTTGGTAGAGCCGTTTTGCTTTTGACACAATTTCTTGAACTTGCTCAAAATATGCTGAATCAAACCATTGCGGCTCAGGCTTGTCCTCTGCGAAGCATAACAATGCCATTCTGGATAATTCTTTTAGTTGCTTAATCGTCAAGCCATCGCTATCTAACCCCAGCAGTGGGGCGAGCGCTTGAGAGTTTTCACGCCACTTCCTTGAGGCTAACTGAGTGTTCTTTACGAAGGCTAAGAGTTTCTCTCGTTTCTGTAAAAATTCGCCTTCTTCCAACCCTACCGCTGGAAGCATCTTGCCTAGCGCTTCAAGAGCCTGTTTCATCTCTGCTGACCTGTTAAGGACTAAGGTGAACAAGGACGGGTTATAGCGCTCCATGAGGCTGGCGCGCGTGTTCTTAATCCAGACGCAAGTGTCATTGTAAGTTTTAGCTTCGCTTAATAGTTTGTCAATGTCTGGGTTGGTCAGCCAGTATGCTTCTGGCTTGGGGCTTTCATAAAGGAACTTGCTTACTTCAAGGAGCCACTTTATCCGCGCAAACGTTTCAGGCAGAAACACTCCAAGTTTGGCGGAAAAATCTTCGGTTTCTAGCTGTAGGTCGTGTAATGCTTCGTTAATGTTTTCAAGCGCTGTTAACACTTCAGAGCGAATTTCAAGATTATAGGTGTTAGCGCGGTATCCTAGCCATGGGAAGTCTGGTTCCTCTATAACTTGCCACACCTTGCTTAGTTGAGAAACAAGCCCTTCAAGTTCATGCATTTTCTGAGGAGTCAACGTTCCCAGTTCAGTTAAGCCAACAGGAACAAACGGAACCCGCTCAAGGCTTGAAATCAAACTTAAAACTTCGTAAGCGCTTCTCTGCAAGTACGGGCGTTTCTCATGCAACGCGGTAACATAACCATTTAATGCTTCACGGTACTCAGTCATCCGCTCGAACTCATGAGCCGACGGCAGTTTACGTGGAACAAGGTTCTCGTCGAGGCTGCGTTTGAGTTCAGCTACGACTTGCTGCTTGTTGGCTTTGCTGCTGTGAAGTTCAAGGCAGAAATGCGCTAAACCAACTTCGCTTAACCGCTTATAAACCACTTCGAGGGCTGCCATTTTGTCGCTTACGAAGAGCACGGATTTTCCTTTAGCGATGCATTCTGCGATTATGTTTGCGATAGTTTGGCTTTTCCCTGTGCCTGGTGGACCTTTCATGACGAAGCTTTGTCCACGCAGGGCGTATTCGATGGAGACTCGTTGGCTGCTGTCTGCGTCGAGGACCTGATAGGTATTCTCTGGAAGCTCGATTTTGTCGACGTCTTTCTCGTCTGGCAAGCCGTCTAAAATTAGGTTGCCTTCTTTTATGCCCGCGATTGCCCGAATTATCGGGTGCTGTGTAACTAAATCAGCGTTCGCTTCAAGGTCTTTGTAGATAACTAGTTTTTGGAATGAAAAAAGCCCCAGGTCAACTGATGGCTCTGCTTTCCAGCCCATTTCAGCAACAGCTTGATTGACCAAGTTGAAATAGTCTGATAGGGTTTGGTTTTCCCATTCCTCTGGCAAAGGCGGCAATTCAATTTTGTAGTCGTTTTTCAGTTTAACCTGCAATGCAGGGTTTAAAACAGCCTCTTCCTCAACTGGCGGCACTGCAATCGCGTAGGGTTTTCGTATTGAATCCCGTGTTAACTCTAAAGGTACAAGAATCAGGGGCGACTGAACTTTTTCTTTTGTTTCCAAGTCTACCCAGTTTAAGGTGCCAAAAGCCGCATGCAGAATGCGAACGCCGCGTTCTCGGTAATCCAGAAGTGAGCGCCATTGCAATCTTTTGAGGTTTCTTTCAAGATCAGCACGAGTTAAGCTTCCGCTGACCAGTTGATTTGCGGTGGGGCGCTGCTTTGTTTCTTCTGGAACGATTTCTTTAACATCGGCTTTTGCGTTGGCTTTTGCTATTTTAGCTTTAACTTTGCCTTTTGCCTTCTCTGACCTTTCAGGCTTTATTGTTTCTTCCGGAGGCAACCAGAATTCTAAACGACGCTTCTTTAACACGAGAGCATTGAAAATTGCTTGCATGTCAGGTTGAGAAATAGGCAGGCTTCCACGCTTTGCCTTATGGAAATATAGGAGGTTGTTTCTTTTTGAGAGGTCGATTAATCGAGATTTCCAATCTTCAACTCTCTTCATAGGTTGAGAAGTAACCGTTTGCGTCATCAAACCACATCCACACGTAATAGTCTGCATTATTATGCGGATGTTTCTTTAATATTTGCGGTTAATCCAAGATGTTCAAGCAATCAATTACTTAACTTTCGAGCGTTTAAAGAGTCAGGTGACTCTAGTTGCATGTTCAATTGCATCAAAAATCACTCGTTTTACGTTTTCAAGACCTATTTCTCTTGTTTCCAGAATCGGAAGCCCAATGTCTAACTTTTCCAACTCTTCTTTGTATTTTTCTGCGTTTCCACAAGTATCCAGTAGCACGATGCCTTTGATGCCGCTGAACATGTTCGCAAAGGCTGCCTCATCAACCCCTTCTTTTAGCATTTTTTCTTTCATATGCTTGAAGAACTGTATCATTCCTGGACCCATAAACATGAGGTTATGATTCGGGTCTGCTTCAAGAAATACGCCTTTTCCGCCAAGTTGACAATCGATGCAGTTTACCGCGTCGACTTTAACGATTCCGTATTCTTCTGCAAGCTTTTTCATCTCGTTGTTTTGGCCAAGACAGAGGTCGCCATAAACGAGCACTACTTTGCCATTAAAACGCTTCAGAGTTGTTTCTAGGACCTTACGCAGGTTTTTCTCCACCGCTTCGTAATCGACATGGAAGTATTTGCTGACAAAAACTAATTCTGCATCAAGGCTTCCCTGCTTGACCAGTTGCTCAAGTTCCTCTCTTAAGACGCTGCATGAAACAAGGCAAAACTTAGTTTTTTCGTTCACCGTTTATTCAGCTTCTAAGTGAAGCCTACTTATCCAATCGCCAATAAGCTTTTCTCCACATCATAATAAAAAACTTCGATAATATTAAGCAAAAAAGTTGGTTAGGTGAAAATTTATATCAAACAAGCAAGCATTAACTTGATAGGTGAGGATGCCTATGAAATGGTTGGAACGTATTTCCCCCTCTCTTCCTGAATTACGGGTTTTATTTTCCAATCGTTGAGTAGGAAACTCACCTTTTTTTTAAACTTTCAAGCAGAATAAGCCCTTAGTTATTTTCGCTTAAAGTGTCAAGGTTTGAAGCAGTATCTTGTCCAATGCGGACACTGCTGCGTTGAGCTGCATGAACCGAAGTCTAATGTTAATTCCATGCCTATCTTTAGCTGCTCCTGCGTTAAGCCCTGAATCATGCCGGGAATTTTCAAGCCGTTCTCCAGTTGGACAATGCCCACGGCGTAGGGCGTTAGGGCTTGGAATTGTTGTGGCGCAACGTTGATGACTGTGTAAGTGAGCAGTTTGCCCCTTCCAGAAACGCTGACCCATTCGAACTCTTGTGAGAAGCAGTTGTCGCATAAGGGTCTTGGGGGCAAATGGATTTTTCCGCATTTGAGGCATTTTCCAGCCATAAGCTTCTGCTGCTGAAGGAACTTGTAGAACTGCTCGATTGTGAATGGGTCTTTTGTGCTCATTACTGGTCGCTCCTGTAAATGTGAACTGCCGCTGTAGCTCCTGACCCGCCAACATTATGTGTCAAGCCTACTTGCGCGTCTTTTACCTGGCGTTTTCCAGCTTGCCCTGTAAGTTGCAGGTACATTTCGTAGGCTTGCGCTGTGCCGCTTCTTTAGCTGCTTCGGAAAAGATTTCTCTTGCAAGTAAACCATCATGCTTGCCGAATTTGGACATTCCAGCGCTGACTATGCTGACGAGCGGTTTCCCATTCAAACGCGAAGTTCCCTCTCTGATGCCTATACACTGATGCTAAGCCTGTTTAAAAACTATACAACTCGAACCCCTAGCAATGATGGATTTAGTAAAGGAAGAAATTTGGGAAAAGCTTAGAATAGAATTATGCAATAAACGTGGGTATGAACGTGAACACGTTAAGTTTAAACTGCTAACTGTAGTAATATCACTACATATGTCGTATAAATACCACATTAACAGACCACAATTAAGATTTTGGGTCTTTTCAGAAACAACTACAAAACCTCCCTTTACTTAAGGGAAATGGCACGAGAGATACAAGTTGACGCAAAGGCTGTCAGCCTCCAACTAAACAGATTGGAAAAAGCGAATATTCTAACAAGCATTCAAAAAGGAAAAAATAAGGAATACAGTCTGAAACTTGGCAATTATCTCATTCGGTACTATTTCTTAGGAGAAGGACAATCTTCTCGAAGTATACTTCTTAGTTAGGCTAATCCTTATATTTTTGCGCAACATTGATCAACCAAAATTCACGCAAATATGTGCCTAATAAGGGCTAATAATTTGTTCTAATTCTCAGAATCCAGTAACATAGATTCTTAAAGCTAAAACTGGTAAAACAACTACTAAACCGAATAGGGCAGCAGTCAACGCCATTACGCGTAGTGCCCTTGGGATGTGTTCTGGTGAAATGCCGTGGTCGTCGCCTAAAGTGTATTGGCCTTGTTTTTCCAGTTGGGTGTTTAATGCTCCAGCCATGGCTGAGATTGTCCAGCCTGCGTTTATGCTGGCGGTTTTTCTCTTGTCCCTTTGCAGAATGCGCCATGATTCACGCCAGTTTTCCCTTAAAAGGAATGAGGCGACAACCATTAGGTACGCTGTTAATCTGGCAGGGATATAATTAGCTATTGTATCTAAATTCGCTGAGAACCAGCCGATGTTCTTGTTTTCAGGGTTCTTGTAGCCAACCATAGAATCCAACGTGTTAACCACGCGGTACGCAAATGCGCCCGGGACGCCGAAGAGGGCGAAGAAGAAGAATGGCGCGGTAATGCCGTCTGTGGTGCTTTCTGCGATGGATTCCACGGCGGCGGAGGTAATCTGTCTCTCATTAAGCGTGTTTGGGTCTCGGCGGACAATGAAGGGCAACCATTTCCGCGCTTCAGCCAAATCATTCTTCTTTAATGCCGCGGCTATTGGCTTGGTGTATTGACCCATGCCTTTTACTGCAAAAGTAGCCTTAAACAAAACCGCGCCCACAATAATGTAGGGTATTGGACCGAAAGATTGCCTAATCCAAAAAAGCAGCAAAAACACAGGAACCGAAACAAGCAGCATAACACTTAAGGCTAATATGACTCCGTTTGCTTTTTCGATTCTGGGGTTTGGGTTTTTCGCTTTTGGTTTGAGGTAAGATATTATTTTGCCGATGCCGATGGTTGGGTGAATCTTGTCAGGGTACTCTCCGAAGATTGCATCAATCAAAAAAGCCAGCAGAAAAATCAGGGCAGAATCGACAAAGAAAGAGAAATCAAATGAAAACATGGTTCACTACTCAAACCTTAGTCTTTTCTAATTTTTCACTGTCCGCTTCAAAGCTTCAATCAACCGCTCATTCTCCACACGGGTTTTAACGGCTACACGAATATAGTATTGATCAAGTCCCCTAAAAGAGGTGCAGTCCCTAATCAAAATGCCCTGCCCCAGCAGCTTATTCTTCAGTTCAGTCGCTGTTAAGCCTGATTTGCGAATGTCAATAAAGAAAAAGTTGGCGTCAGGCGCGTAGACCTTGAACGATTTAATTTCCGCTAATTCGGCTAAGAGTTGTGTTTTCTCTTTTTTGATAAGCTCACGAGTCACCCTTAGATGCTCCTCGTCTTTCAACGCGGCAACAGCGGCAGCCTGCGCTAAACAGTTAACGTTCCAAGGAATCTTCGCGCACAATAGCACATTGATGATTTCTTCAGAGGTGATTCCGTAGCCAACCCGCAAACCAGTTAAACCGAAAATTTTCGTAAAAGACCTTAAAATAAACAGGTTAGGGTAACTCTTTATTTTGCTTATCATTGATAGGGCTTTTTCGTTTTCCACAAACTCCAAAAAATCCTCGTCAAGAAAAACAAGGCTATCCTGCTCCAAAGCCCGCTCAATTATTCCAGTTAAAGTTTCGTTTGGAATAAGAATGCTAGTTGGATTATTGGGGTTGCATAAGAAAACAATTTTTGCGCCTGCCATTTCCTGTTCAAAAGCGCCTGCTTCAATGTTGAAATTGCTGTCAAGCTTTACGAATTTCGGTGTTTCCCCAGTCTTTCTAACTGCACTCTCGTATTCCCCAAATGTCGGTGCAGGAATAATGGCGGTGTCGCCTTTTTTCAGGAAAGCCTCAGCAAACAAGTACATAAGTTCAGTAGAGCCATTACCAACAACGACGTTATTTTTGCTTAACAGTTTAAAGTGACCGGCAATAGCTTGCCGTAACTCGTTAGAATTTGAGTCTGGATAAGCAGGAATTTCTTTAAAGCTGTTTTTTGCTGCTTCAAGCGCCCTTTTTGATGGACCTAAAGGATTCACGCTTGAACTGAAATCTAAAATTTCCTCCCGTCTAAAACCACTCTTGCCTGCAGCATCCAAAACCTCTCCACCATGAACGCATGGCTTAAGATTCTTTATGTTATCCCTTACTAAGTTCTCTACAGGCTTCATTTTAGGTTTCAATCCTTCGTTTACGAGGCTGAAATGCGTAGGTTTCTTTTTAACGTAAATCATATAAATGTTTGGTTGGATGTTCCATCCGAAACGAAAAGCCGCTCAAGGGTTAATAAACAAAAAGGTTTTGAGAGTGGCTAACAATAGAGCCAATAGGCAAGGAAGATAACGTATGAGCGATGAAATTGATAAGAAGCATAAGATTCAAGAATTAAAGGAAATGGTTCAAGAAAGAAAATCTGGGGAGCCGGTAGAGAAAGTTCTTGGAGTATTTTGCGCAAGAAATGGACTTTCCATGGACGCTTGCCGCGTTTACTACGACCAACTGGTTAAAAAGGGCGAAATCAAGAAAAAATAACGTTTAAGTTTTAACCCCTCAATTACTTACAAGGGCTCAATATTGAATGAACTTGTCTTCGTAGGCTTAGGATTAAACGATGAAAAAGGCATAAGCATCAAAGGTTTAGAAGAAACCAAAACTGCAGATTACGTTTTCATGGAACTTTACACTAGCCTCATGACCGACTTTAACCTGCAACGCTTTGAGATCTTGTGTGGCAAAAAAGTCCAAGTAGTTTCAAGGCGTGAACTTGAGGAAGAAAACGGAGCCATCATTCTTGAAGCCGCCAGAAAAGGCAAAGCAGTGTTTCTTGTTCCCGGTGACCCATTTATCGCCACGACACATGTGACATTGCGGATTGATGCGGAAAAACATGGAATAAAAACATGGATTATCCATGGAGCATCCATAATTTCAGCGATAATAAGCTTATCGGGATTGCATAATTACAAGTTTGGAAAAACAGTCACCGTTCCCTTCCCTGAAAATTTTTCTGAGACGCCTTACAATGTTGTCGCTCAAAACAAGAAGTTTGGTTTGCATACCCTTTGCCTTTTAGATTTGAAAGTAAACGAAAAGCAGTTCTTAAATATCAACCAAGCCATCGCAATGTTGCTTGAGGTTGAACAAAAAAACAAAAAAGGCGTAATCACCCCAGACACAGTTGCAGTCGGCATCGCACGGGCAGGAAGCAATAATCCGATGTTGAAAGCTGATTTCGTCAAAAATTTAGTAAATTATGACTTCGGCGAGCCACCTTACAGTTTGATTTTTCCAGGCGACTTGCATTTTATGGAAACCGAATCCTTGATTGCTTTTGCTGGTGCACCATCAGAGTTCAGGAGTCTTGCCAAATGAGTCTAGAAGCGCTTACTTCAAAGTATATTTCTTCAGCAGAAAAAGTCCTCAAAGAACTGCAACAAACAAAAGTGCCCATAAGCGTTACGGAGGAAGCTGTGGCTAATATTTTGTGTTGGGCTTCTGATTACTTAAAGGACGCAAAGTATTATAAGGCTCAAGGCAAGTTTGAAACCAGCCTAATTTCGGTAGCCTACTGTGAAGGGCTCCTTGACGCTTTAAGACTATTAGGTGCTGTGAAATTCGAATGGCCAACAAACCAAGAAAGAAAAAAGTTGTCTTAGCATCGGGCGTGTTCGACCTACTTCATTTGGGTCACGTTAAATTTTTGGAGGGGGCCAAAAAAGCAGGTGGAGAAAACGCTAAACTAGTAGTTATCATTGCAAGAGACAGCACGGTGGAGAAAACCAAGGGCAGAAAACCCATAATGTCTGAGGATCAACGTCGTACACTGGTTGAATCGTTGAAAGTTGTTGATGAAGCAGTGCTTGGATACGAGAACTTTGACATTGGTGAAGTTATTGAGAACGTTAAGCCCGATGTAATTGCTTTAGGATACGACCAAGAGGAAATGGAGAAAGAAGTGCGGAATTACGTGGATATGCACAAATTGAATGTTAAGATTGTTAGAATCGGCAAGTTTGGAGAGTATACTTTAGATAGTTCATCAAAGATTAAACAGAAAATAATTGATAAACTTGACGGTTAAATCGGTCATGCATCATGAATTCAGAGAAGTATAAGCCCACGTACATTCTAATCGCCGTAAACGTCGCAGTCTACATTTATACTTCTATAGCCGGCGGAAATTGGCTGAATACAAACTACAATCTTATGCTTCAATATGGTCAATATAATTTTCTTGTGTTCCATGGCTGGTACTACCAGCTTTTCACATCCATGTTTATACATGCCTCAATAGCGCACATTGGCGGCAACATGCTTTTTCTATTCATCTTCGGTTTACGCGGAGAAGAAATGTTTTCACTGCCCGAGTACCTTGGAATCTACCTCGTTGGAGGCTTAGCAGGCAATGTTGTTTCCTTAGCGTTTGGGCCAAACCTATTATCGGTTGGAGCTTCAGGCGCAATTTTCTCATTGTTCGGAGCAGTTGTGATTTATAATAGGCGTTCTGTTAGGCAATCTATTCTTGGAGCATTAGTTTACGCGTTCTTTCTGCTGTTTATCAGTGCTGGACCAGGCGTGAACGATTTGGCTCATATAGGCGGGTTAGGTTTCGGTTTGCTAATCGGTTATTGGTTAGGTACAATGCGTAAACCGCATGAGCAGTATTCAGTTAAGTACAAGCATCCCATTTCGCCGTTTTAGCTATGGCATAATGTAAATTTCCACTTTCACTGTGTTGCCGTCTTTAAGGTTTAACTGTTTTCTGAGGCATACAGGCGCAATAATTTCCAACACTGAAACATCATAGTGACTTCGCAACGCCGTTATCAAAGCGCCTTTAACCTTGTTATCGATGACTGCAGGGTAACATTTCACCAAGCCGAAGGTTCGGTCTTCGTTCTTAAAACCTGTAATCTCGATTGCTGGATACGCTTCTATTTCCATGCGAGTTTTAATGTCATAGTCGCTTGATAATTTAAGGTTAAGTGTGCCAAGGTAAGGTTCAAACCCTAACTTTTCTGTAAACTGTTTCCGATAAGGCTCTTTTGCGATGTAATAAGCGCCTTCGCCTAAACCCGTGAAAACTGTTCCTTCCAAAGTTACCGAAGGAGGATACGATTTTTCAACTAAAAATTTCAAGTTAGAATAAAGTTTTTGCAGCTCTTTATTTCCAGCCTCTTCAATTTTAATTAAGCTCCCTTCTGGAGTAATGTTCCTCTTTATCCACCCTTTGCGCTCAAGCTCTATCAGATAGCGTGACGCGGTTTGCTGGGAAATCCCAAGTTTGCCTGCTAAAAACTCGGTTGAAATTTTGGCGGTTCGGCGGTAAGCGCCCATTTCCGCGAGCTTAAGGAGCATGTAAAGATGCTGCCAATCCTGCTTTTCAGTCAATGCTTGGTACTCCAGTGGATTAGAAAATAGGTTCTATTGGTATTTAAGCGGCTCGACTCCAAAGAATTTTAAGCTAAAGCCACGCATGATTATAATGGACAAGTTTTAGCCGTAATTCAAGCGGGCTTATCTTGGCTGCTAGTGCAAAATGAGTCATATTCAAGGATTAGTTCTTTCAATTAGCGCATAAAAGTTATAAGTGTCCATAGAAACACAGTGGGTATTGAAAGTGACCGATGCATGAACGCTTGGAAACTTAGGCTTTCTATGGTTGCAACTTTAGCCATAATCTTTGGTTTATCCACACTCGTATTCGCAGTCGTCTTAACCTTAGCTGGAATAGGTCTTTCCCTAGTAACCATAGGGATACTTGTAGTAGCCCTAAACGTAGGTCAATGGTTATTGGGACCATACCTTATAGGCGCAATATACAAAGTTAGAGAACTTAAACAAGCCGAAAACCCAGAACTACACCAGACAGTTGAAAACCTCAGCAGGAAAAGCGGTATATCAACACCAAAACTTATGTTAGCACAGATTCCACTTCCAAACGCGTTCGCTTACGGCTCGCCTCTATCAGGTAGCCGCATCGCCGTAACTTCGGGGCTTTTGAAGTCTCTTGATGACGGTGAAGTTGAAGCTGTCATTGGACATGAACTTGGCCATTTAAAGCACCATGACGTGCAGGCCATGATGGTAGTTTCTTTCCTGCCATCATTATTCTATTTTATTGGTTACTCCTTTATGCTTTCAGGCGTTTTCGGAGGAGGCGCCAAAAAAGGAGGCAGCAACGCATTATTAGGCTTAGGCTTTATGGCTTTCTCGTGGGTACTAACCTTATTCACACTTTACCTAAGCAGACTCCGTGAGTATTATGCAGATAGACACAGCGTTTCAGTGGTTGAGAACGGCGCAGAAAAGCTCTCAACAGGCTTAGTAACAATAGTTGAAGAAAGCCGCCGAAGCAGCAAACCAAGCAGACAACAACAAAAAAATAATACTGCCTTTAAAGCATTATTCATCGCTGACCCTGACAGAGCAAACGCTGACTCAGCAGAGATACACGCAAACGGAATAGCAGACAAAAAAGAGCTACTAAACCGAACACTCGCAGAGAAGCCGACACACAAAGATAACTTCGTTGAAATCTTCTCAACTCACCCAAACATTATCAAGCGCCTGCGTGCACTGCAAGAAATAAGCTAAACAAGCAAAACAAAGCTCAATTAAAAACTATCTTTACTTTTCAGAAAGGGATTAACCCTTTTTTCTTCACCCATTATAGATGCAGCTCCATGCCCAGGGTAAATTAAAAGATAATCAGGCAAACGCACAAGCTTTTGCAAAGAAAGCCTCATGTCACTGATCGAGCCTCCTGGAAAATCTGTTCGGCCAATTCCGCCAGCAAACAATGTGTCGCCAGTGAAAACTAGCCGCTCTCCTAGAAGACAGATGCTGCCAGGAGTATGACCGGGAGTATGCATAACCTTCAGAGATTCACCGCCAAACTCGATTAAGCTCCCATCCTCCAAAAGGACATTTGCTGGAAACTTGCTTTTGTTAAACCCTTCAATAGAGGGAGCATCATACTTGTGAATGCAAATGGGAACATCGTACTTTTCTTGGAAAACGGCGTCGCCGCTTATGTGGTCAGAGTGCCCATGAGTATTCACAATTAACTTAACTTTTAATGCGCCTTGCGTTACGTAATCGAGAATTTGTTGGGCTTCAGAAGAAAATTCCAATCCAGGGTCAATTATGATTGCCTCTTTCGTTTGCTGCGAGTTAACGACATAGCAGTTTGTTGATAACATGCCAACCGTGAACGTCTCAACAAGCATACAAACCAATATTCATTAATGCTGAGAGACAAAATAAACCATTTGCCTAAAAACCAAACTCGTTAAGGCAAACTCAGTGCCTATCAAACGTCTTATTAAATAAAAAGGCCATTGACTGCAATTTTAATTAACTTCTTATCGGCTTTGCTATTTACATCCAAGTTCTTTGGCAAATGAAAAATAATTAAAATCTCGCCAAGCTAAATGTCAAAGCCCTTGAAAGCCAGTAAGTATTATCGTGCTTCTGCATTTACCACATGCGATAACTAATTCAGCAAGCTCTTCGTTGATAACTTTAGTTTCTAAGATTTTGTAGTTTTCATCTGTCTCGTCTTCTGGTGAGATTGTCATTCCGCATTTTGGGCATGGGAAAGAGCCGTCGCCTTCAATAGTGATTAAATCTATTTTGTAGGCTGAATCTTCTTTCTTTTGTGGCTTTTTCATCATCATTCCTCTTCACCTTGTTTTTCTTTAAATTTCCAATGACTGCTTTATTTAATTAACGATTATGAATTACTAGTCAGTAAGTAAGGATCCATTTAAAAATTTGACGCAAATAAAGGGTGAAATATTGTCAGCGTTTTCAATTTTGGATACCTCAGTCTGATTTTTCTTTTTCGAAATTTTCGGGTGAAATGTAGTCACCGTATTTTTCTTTAGCTTCAAGCAGCCGTTGACGTTGCAGATACAATACACCGAATAATTCTAACGGCGTGTCAGTGACGTTTTCCTGGTAGAACCGTTGTACCCGTTCAATCTTCGCCAAGTTTTCTGGAAGCCGAATTGTGAATTGTTTAATGTAATCGTCTTTAGCATAGCTTTTGCCTAATACTTGCTTGAATAGCCTGCGTAAATCCTCATATTTTGGAATGTACCCTGTTGGAGATTTCAAAGCGTCAACTTCATTATGTACTCTCAGTTCCATCCATTTTAACCAAACATGCTTATCCTGTGTACCGTTTAGGTATTTGCCGTTGCCTACTTCCTTTAAGAAATAGTTAACTCCGAAGATGACTGGTTGCTTTTTGAGTTTCCGTCCGAAGCCCAAGTTGTTGTGAACGTTTTTGCCGAGTGGGATTGAGATGAAGTCTTGGATGCTCATCATGTTAATTTCTGGAACGCCTTCTTGACCGACTGTAGCAAAGGTGGTTTCAGACTCAAGTGATGCGCCGTAAGCGACGATGCCGTGTTCCCAGTTGAAGCTTTGCTGAACAGGCACGTAAGCCTTAGCATCGCGTCCGCCATACATTATGCCGCCTAATTCAACGCCCATGGGATTGTGAAGTTGAGGGTCACAGTTCTCCAATGTTTTGAGCGCTAGTGTGTAACGAGCGTTTTTGTTGGCAGGTGGAATTTCGTTGCCGTTCTCGTCTTTTTTGCCTTCATACCATGTTCCAGCATAGTTTAAGCCTTCTTTGGGAAGCTCTTGTCCCATGCCAAGCCAGTATGGTTTGCCGTCCTTAACAAGCACATTAGAGAAGATGATTTCGCCTGGCCTAGTTAGAAGCTTGTAAATTAACGCGTCGTCCTTGGAGTTAACGTCCTGTATTATGCCAAATATGCCTGATTCAACGTTAACTGCACGGGCAGCAGAGTCAATGACTCGGATGTAAGCTATGTCATCGCCAAGAATTGTTTCTCCCGGGAGCATAGCTGTTGAGGTTTTCCCACAAGCGCTTGGGAAAGCTCCAGCAAAATAGGTTTTACGTCCACCAGGACCAGACACAGCCATGAGCAACATGTGTTCCGCTAGCCACCCTTCGCTGCTTGCTTTACGGATAGCCAAACGGAAGGCGAGTTTTTTGAAGCCGACAGAGTTTCCAGCATATTGTGTATTAACACTGTAAATGGTATTATCCATATGGTCAATGTAGACGCATTTTTTATCATATTCTACGCTGACCATGTCCCCATTTAGCTTTCCAGCTGAGTGCAGGACGCGTAGGAAGTCACTTTTTGGCCCTGCCTTTAAAAATTGCTCATATCCAGAGCGGTAAAGCAGGTCTTCAGAGTGCGCAACGTACCATGAGTCTGTGCATTGCAATCCCAGAATAGTAAAGATTGAATCCTGCGGACCCAGTGAGATGAATCTGACAATCATTGTTTTTCCTTGCATGGAATCCCGAAGTAAACTTCTAACCTCAGCTAACCCTTCTTGACGGTCCATTTGGTTGAGGGCTTTGCTTAGGAAAATGCCTTTGGGTACAAGGTACTTGGTAGCTTGACGATCCCGTCCTTGGTCATATTCACCGTCAAAATGCACAGTATGTCCAGGTAGGCTTAAGATTGCTTGTTCTTCCCCTGAAGCGATTGCTTGTTTCCGAACATGAGCAATATCTTCAGCAGAGTCGCTGCAGATGAATATTTCTTTAGGTTGACAGAGGTCGCTTTCTTTCGCTATAAACTCATGGACGTTAGGATTATCTATGGCGCTTAGTTTCTTGAAATCAGGCGCGCTAAGTTTGGGCTGTAGAGCCTCAAGGTATGGATTCATTATAGCCATTTCTTTTCACTTCAATATTTTTGGGGTTTAATCGCGTTCCTTTCAGTGAGTTGCATAGGTAAATGATAAACTTTTTGCAATAAAAAGAAAAGTTGAGTATTGTATCGATTGCCGACCTGTTTCTTTACACAGTTTTAGAGTTCATTTACAGTTCCAGGTACTCTTGGAAACGGTTGACATTCACCAATATGTTTGACGCCTGCAATCCAGCCTACTAAACGTTCCATGCCTATGCCTCCGCCAGCAGTAGGTTTCAGTCGGCCTTCTTTAGCCATTGTTAGTATCAGCGCATAGTTTTCTTTTTTGACTTGGTCACGCTCAATTTTCTTCGAGATTTTTGAGTATTCCCATTCACGTTTGGCACCTGACAGCACTTCCCCGAACTGCGGCAGGAATAAGTCGAAGTTGTCCCATTTGCCAGTTTTGAAGTCTTCATAATCGTAGAATTCTCTTGGGATGTTCATCACCCAAACGGGTTCTGTTATGTCTTTGGTTATGCCTGCTTCCCATTCGTCTGCGCCGTATCTTGCTTCTAGTTCAACGCGGTCGTAAATTTTGAATGGTGCCTTTGGTGCCTTCAGATCATCACAGCGGCACAGCGTAGTTAATTCGCTTTTCATTTCACGTTTTAAATCTTTTACTAGCGTGCAAAGAGCATCTTCTATTAATGTCATGATTTCCTTTGAGGTGGCGTCTCTGGCTTCAAAGTCAAGTTGTGTGAACTCGTAGGTGTGTCTGCCTGTTTGGGCGCGTTCCGTTTTCTCGATACGTATGTTTGGGGAAAGAATGAACAGTTTTGGGTAAGCGGTTGATGCGGCGACGAGTTTATGGATGATCATGCTTGCTGTTGCGCGTACAGGTTTACCGTAGATGTCAACTTCTATCCTTTTCTCAATGGATGCACCTGGATCTGGCCAGAGTGGGTCGGTGCATTGGCTTAGGGCTACTGGAAGCAGCCACTGGAAGCCTTGGTCTACGAATGTGGATGTGAGGCTTTTTAGTGTATAAGTCATTATTTTGCCTATACAGGCTTTCCTTTCTAATTCGCTTGGTGAAAGTTGGTCTAATGGTTTTGGAATTTCCATTTGAATAGTTTCTTGTTTGCTTTTCAAGTTAGTCACTTCAGTTAGCTTATTGGAAACTACACTGTCCAAAGCAGATAATAAATTTTTTATAATAAAACATAGATAAATTACAAAAAACATAAGCTTTTATACCTATAACATGTAATAATTACATATGAGCATAAAACTCGACGAAAAAGACCTAGCCATCTTAGTTTTAATCCAAGAGAACAGTAAACTCACAGCCAAGCAAATCGCCAAAAAAATCAATTCGCCAATAACCACTGTTTTCGCAAAAACAAAACGCTTAGAAGAAATAGGCATAATAAAACAGTACAGAGCAATTCTGTCCCCTGAAAAACTGAATTTAGGCACAGCCGCCTTCATCTTAGCCTCCGTCTCATACAGGGCAAAAACCGATGATGCCCCAGTTTCTCAGAGAGCTGTTGCCGAGGAGATAGCTCGGTTTCCTGAAGTGCAGGAAGTCCACATTATTACTGGCGATTGGGATCTGCTAGTGAAACTTCGTGCTGAAAACGTGGATGCAGTCGGAAAATTTGTAGTTGACAAGCTGCGATTGATTAAGGGTTTAGAGAAGACGCTGACATGCATGGTTTTTGAAACTGTGAAAGAAACAACAAGCCTGCCCCGACCTTTAAAGCGAAATGAGAAGAACCAGTTAAGCCTTAACTTCCGATGAGCTTGAATAGTACAGAAGCGGCAATGCAAGCAGTACAGTGTTTTTTCCCTTAGCAGTTAGAGAATACTCCACTCGCAGCGGCGGGCCAGCAGTAACATTTCTTGTTATATAGCCATGTTTCTGAAGCATCTTCAACTTATCTGAGAGCGTGCGGGAATTGACGGTTAAGATTTTTTTAATACCGCCAAAGCCGATGGCGTTTTTGAGCAGTAGCGTGTAGAGTATTTCAAGGCTCCATTTCTGGAATAAGAGGTTGAAGCTTTCTTGCAGACTATCAAGTTCATACTTGAGTTCGGTGGGCGTTATCTTTTGGGTTTCTATTATTTGCTTGAACGTTTCCTCTACGCCCTTTAAGACTTGGTTCATGCGGGCTTCCACGATTTTTCGGAATTCAGCGCTTAAAGTTAATGGGGCACTCATATGGGTTACACTTGGTGTAGTTTGACTCACTTCATAATTTATAAAGGTTTACTAATACAACAAGGTATACAAATTACATCAGGGCTTGGAGGAAAGAATTCTTGGAATATGATGCCATAGTTGTTGGCGCAGGAACAGCAGGCTGCTTAGCCGCAAAAACCATGGTTGAATCAAACTTAAAAGTTTGCATAATTGAAAAGAAAAAGCGCGAGCAGATTGGAGAAAAAATCTGCGGCGACGCTTTAGGAGAACACCACCTAAAGTTTCTGGGGCTGGAGAAGCCAACTGGCGGCGAATTGGAGACTCGAATTGACGGCATCAAAATTTATTCACCTGACGAGAACACGGTTTTCACCATAGCGGATAAGGACTTTGTCGGGTATTTGCTTAACAGGCGTCTTTTCGGGCAATGGCTCCTGAAAAAAGCAATTGACAGAGGCGCTGTTCTTGAGGATAACATGAATTTCCGTTCGCCAATAATTGAGAAGGGCGCAGTAGCTGGTATAGCAGCTAAAAACATGAAAACTGGTCAAACTGTGCAGTTGAGAAGCAAAGTTGTGGTTGACGCCAGCGGTTTCTTTGGTGTTGTCAGACATCAGCTTCCACAGGAAATGGGCATAGACAAAGAAATAGAAAATGAGGATGTTGAAGCTTGTTACCGCGAAATTCGCCAGCTAAAACAGGAAACCGAGAACACCCGTTTCTGCGAAATTTACCTCAACCAGAAAGTTGCTCCAGGCGGTTACGTGTGGATTTTTCCCAAAGGCGGAGCCAGAGTTAACGTTGGCTTAGGCATATGTATGCGCGGCAAATACCCTAGTCCCAAAAAGCAGCTATACGATAACACGTTTGCGAAACCGGCGTTTGAGGGGTCGCTTGTTTTGAATGGGGGTGCATGGTTTGACCCGACAAGAAGACCGCTGGATAACATGGTTGCTAACGGCATCGTGCTTGTCGGAGATGCTGCATCGCTGGTTAATCCGATTCACGGCGGCGGCATCGGACCATCAATGCTCAGCGGATACTTTGCTGGGCAAACAATCGTTGAAGCCTTAGCCAAGGGCGAACCTACCAAAGAAGCATTATGGAGTTATAATAAGAAGTACATTGAAACTTACGGCAAAAAACAAGCAAGCCTAGACGTGTTTCGCATGTTCCTCTTATCCTGCAGCGACGAAGACCTAAACTACGGCATGAACCAGAAACTCATGACTGAAGACGACGTGCTAAAAGCAGGCATGGGCGATGACTTCCACCTAAACATTACTGAAACTGCTAAACGGGTTTTCAGAGGTATTCGACGCGTCGGATTTCTCAAAAAGTTGCGTTTGACGGTTACGATGATGAGGCAGGTTAGTGCACACTACAACACATACCCCCCAACAACGCAGAACTTTGAGCCATGGCGATTACAAACGATAAAACTTATTGAAGAAGCAAAACAAAAACTCCATTAAAGCGTTCCTCACCTAACTTTTTTGCATTATCTTTTTTACTTGAATCTCTTAAATCAATAAAGGCTTAAATTCGCAATACAACATGGGTATTTATGGTGAATAAATTTGGCTAACTGTTCTAACTGTGGCGAAAAAATAGCTGATGACGCCAATTTTTGCCCAAAATGCGGCACTAAAACCGCGGTAGGTAGAACTGCAAACGCTGTTTATCCTTCCGACGAGTTGCGGGATGCTTTTTATAGTGTGGGAGTAGAGCTTGAGAAAGCATTCAACATTGCCGCGCGAGAAACGCACTCAGCCATCCAGAAAGCAAAAGAGAGCTTACAGCAAAAACCTGCGCAGCCAGAAACTGTTGCTTGCCCGAAGTGCAACACAAAGAATCCTAATGGCTCAGTTTTCTGCAATAGCTGTGGCACTAGAATTGCGCCGATTGAAGAGCCGCATGGTAGTGCTTAAAAAATGGATGCAAACAAGACTCTTATAGCGTATCAGACTAAAGGTGGAGCCACCGAAGAGTCAGCGAGAAAAATAGCCGACGTCTTGCGCTCCAAATATCAGTTAGAAGTTGACTTGGTTGACCTCAAAGAGCAAAAAGTCCCCGACCTAGCACAATATCGAAGCGTAGTTATCGGCGGAGGTGTCAGGGGTGGCAGAGTTTACAATAAAGCGTTAAAGTTTCTTAAAAATGACTTCAGCGGCAAACAAGTGGCTTTTTTTGTTTCTTCTTCTTGGGCAGGTACGCCGGGAAGCTATGAAAACGCAAAAGCCAGATTCGTCGAAAATACTCTCGCTAAATATCCGAACATTAATCCTGTATCTACAGAAGCTTTTGGCGGGCGCATAAGAATCCTGGGAAAAACCATGGTAGATAATACAGACTTGGCTAAGGTAGAAGCGTGGGCAGAGGAACTTGGAAAAAAATTCACCGAATAAACCCAGAAGCATTAGGGCAAGTGCTTTACTTTGTCCGACATGTTGCGTTGAATACGTCGAAGTTGAGTTTGACTTTGAACTTGACGGTGTTATACTGCATAACGTAAGGGCACTTAGATGTCCCGCATGTGAAGAAGAAGTGTTCACGCCCGAACAGTACGAAGCAATTAGAAAACGGATCAGCACTTAATGTTTGTTTTGCTCGTCAAGTTTTCTGTACGAACTATTAATTTTTAAGCTTAGGTCTTCTTGACAAGCAACTGCAAACCAGCGGCAGAGGAGAAAGGGGAGGTTATCCCATTTGTTTTTGTTGTTGGGAATGGCAAAAAGAGGCTAGCAGATGAGGGGCGTTAGATAGTGAATTACGTCCAAAAATAGAAGAGAATTTGTTAATGAATTATCAAAATTAGCAAAGACGGGATAGGGTATCAATTTAGCAACTGATTTTCTCTAGCAAAATTGGGCACAGGTAGACGACATGAACTACTTCGATAGCGAATTGTCCTAACAGACCTTAGCTACGCAGTTGAAATTTTACGCTGTAACCTCTGTTTTATGGGTCGATAGGTTTTTATCTTCTCGGGTGGCGAAATCTCCCGCAAAATCCCCTCTTTTTCTTTTTTATGCTTTAATTTTCTACGAGTTTGTGGAGACGGGGGTTTCGTTGAACCCCCAAGGCGGTGGAGATTATCACCCGCGACTCCCTCTTTTTTTGTTTGGTTTTAGAGATTGAAAAGTGAATCCGATGATGAAACAGTGAGAAACTGTCAATGGTGCAGAAACTTTTCATGCGCTTACTAAGCTTTTGCCAATTCTAATTGTTTCTTCTGCGGTCTCTTTGAATAAATGCTGATTGCGCTACGGCTATTCCAAGCCTTCTTGAAACTTTCTTCATAGAATTCAGTTGTGTTCCTGCCATTCGTCCACAGTACGCATGGAAAACCACGTTCAGTCAGTTGTTTTCCGCTAATCCACAATTCTTTATGGTCAAAAATCTGGTAGGATAACGATTTGCTTTTGCAAATAAGCTTCGCTGCGAAGTCGCCCCCGTTGGGTCTTATCTCTTCAAGAGTTCTCTTCACCAAACCCTCATTTTTGAGCGTTTCTACGATTATCCTGATTTTTGCTCCTCTACTTGCCAGTGTTTGAAAGCGCTTAGAGAAACTGGGCATCAACCGCGTAATCAACTCCAAATTCGTAACCCAATCGAATTCTATCCTCACCTTTTTAAATGCCAAGTCCGCCATATTCTCTATTTCGGAATCTGATTCAAGGATAATGGACCTTCTCTTTTCTTCTATTGTCTTCCCCATCTCGGGTTGCTTCCCGAGGACATTTATCAGTTCTTCCAGATTAGCCTCTAACCAAGAAATTTCCTCCGCTTTCGCCCTCTCTCTCTCGCGCACTAGACTAACTAAGGCCTTTTCCACAGGAATAGCCTCAATCGTGCAGGGCTTGGCTACTGTTCTTGTTATTAACCCCATTTTTTCAAGTTTAGGCAGTATCTTGTAGATATCTTGCCGATGTATATGTGTGGATTCTGAAATTCTGCTAGCGTAAGTTGATCCAGATTGAAAGATGCTAAAGTATACTTTGGCTTGATTGGTTGTAAACCCAAAATCACCTAATTTTTTAACCAGATCTCTTTTATTTTCCACCGCCGACCAACGGTGAGTGTTTTACATGCAGCAAACCTTCATTTTGACAAGTCGTTAATAGAAAGATAAACGAGTGAGTTACTAACGTTCTAAGTCAGCGCGCTAAAGTATTAGATTGCTAACAACCTAATAAATTTTTGTGCTTGTCGTCAGTGGCCACTTTCCACTCACATTAATATGTAACATGAGCTGAACGCCCATTTTGGGCAGGGCAATGTTTGCAAAAAGCTTGCCCTTACCCAAAATAAAATACAGGAGAAAAGAAAAATGCAAAAACTAAAAAGTAAAACTATGGCTATTCTTATTGCTTTATTATTGACATTTTCAATGACAGCTTCAATGATGCTAATACCAAACGCTAGTGCACACACTCCACCATGGAAAATTCAGCTCTTCGCTTTCATCAATGTTGCACCTAACCCTGCAGGCATCGGCCAAACGGTTACTGTCGGCTTCTGGCTTAACGAACCGCCAATGACCGCAGGCACTATTTATGGCGACAGGTTCCAAGGCATGACCGTAAAAGTTACAAAGCCTGACGGAACAACCCAGACACTCGGACCATTCACTTCAGATGACACAGGCGGAACAAGCGCTCACTACACACCAACCGCACTCGGCAACTACAGCTTCCAGATGTTCTACCCAGGACAAACATTAACTGGTGGTCAATATGGCAGCGTCGGAGTCAGCAATCCTATTTACCTCGGAGACTACATTGAACCCGCCAGCAGCAGCGTAGTAACGCTTACAGTGCAACAAAGTCCAATACCGTCTGTTCCAGTAACTCCGCTTCCAACAGCATACTGGCAGACCCCAATAAACGCATTGAACGTTAACAATTGGTACGCGGTTGGTGGTCCTTACCTTGGCCTTTACATGGGCTATAGCGCAGGTAAAGGCGGTGCCTACTACAATACCACCTCAAACTTCAATCCATACAGCACAGCGCCACTCACTTCTCACATCATGTGGACAAGGCCCGTGGCGTTCGGAGGCGCAATCGGCGGAGATGCTGGCGGAACAACCACCTACGGTAACTACTACTCGACCTCTCAGTACGAGCGCAAGTATCTTCCAATAGTCATTAATGGCTACCTCTACTACACTGAATTTCCTGGCAGCTCAACTAGCCCTATTGCCAACGTCTGCGTCAACTTGTATAACGGTCAAACAGTATGGACTGACGACGCAAGCAACTACGGCGGCGGTAGTCCACAACAAACTGCTCTGACATCAGCTGGTGTAGTTACGCCTCTGGCATGTGGTCAAGTACTCGATTACGTAACTCCGAACCAATTCGGAGGACTAGCATACTTATGGACATCAGGAACACCTGCTGGAATCCACGTAGCCCCAGGAACAACCACATTAAACATGTTTGATGCCATGACCGGTAAATACATCCTCAGCATTGTAAACGGCACAGGTTTCAGTTATGGATTGACTACAGACGCAAGTGGAGACTTGATATCTTACTACACTAATACCACTGTTGGCACACAAACAATCGGCTCGACAGAAATTGCGCCAATTACTGGACCTGTACTCCAAAAGGTCACTACTGCTCCTGGTGGTTCACTACTCGAAGTATGGAACTCGACACAATGCATTATGGTTGGCGCTGGTTGGTACATCGCATCGGATGTAGGATGGGAATGGAGACCCACACAAGGTGCGGTGATTCCTTTCTCAGACGGAATACAGGCAGCATGGCAACTACCCGCCACTGTTCCGGTTGGTGCATATACAAACACTGCGACAATGCCAAACACTTTTACAGTCATGGGCGTTAACAGCGGTGTAGCTATGGTTTATGCAGAAGCTAACTTCGGTCTCACAAACTACTTCCAAGTTGGATATGTTATCTATGCAGGCTACAGCATAACGACAGGACAGCAGCTATTCGTACGAAACGTAACATTCACACCTTTCACTGCAGTCAATCTAGATAACTATGGAAACGTCGGCGACGGAGTCTTTCTGACCGTCATCAAGGAAACAGGCCAAGTTACCGCTTTCAGTGTTAGTACAGGAAAGACAGTATGGACCACAACGCTCACAGGTGAAAACGGAGGACCTATTAATCCTTATGACACCGTTGGAGGCATTAAAGCAAACATCTACGGCGATAACACATACATTTTCGGCTTCGGCGGAGACATATGGTCTTTAAACATGGCAACTGGCGCTGTTAACTGGTACACCAATACAACTCAAATCACCGGTCCCGCTGGCGAGAACACTCCATACGGCGTTTGGCCTATTTGGGTGCAAACCGGCGTCGGCGGTGGCGGCGGAGTAGAATTCCTTGAAGAAGGACACGAGTATAGTCCACCATTGTTCCTTGGAGCACAGCTACTGGCTTTGAACATTACTAACGGGAAGCCTATATGGCAGATAGCTTCTTTCGACGTTGATGCCAACCCTGAATTGGCATACGGTATAATGACAGATCTAAACGCCTATGACAACCAGATATACGCCTACGGCATGGGACCGAGCAAAACCACCGTTACCGCACCTGACATTGGCGTGACAACTGCCACACCAGTGACGATAACGGGTTCAGTAATGGACATCTCTGCGGGCTCACAACAAAACGCAGTAGCAGCAAACTTCCCCAACGGCTTACCATGCGTATCTGACGCAAGCATGAGTCAGTGGATGGAATACGTTTACATGCAGCAGCCATGCCCAACAAACGTGACTGGAGTTCCAGTTACTCTAAGTGTTATTGACGCCAACGGCAACAACAGACCAATCGGCACTACCACAACTAATGGCATGGGGACGTTCGCTTATACTTGGACACCTGACATTCCAGGCAATTACACTGTCATCGCCACCTTTGCAGGTACAAACGCATACTATGGATCTTCAGCTGACACATACTTCTATGCTAGCTCGCCAGCGCCAACAGCAGCGCCAACCGCTACACCTGTAACAGGCCTAGCAACAGCATTAGACCTAACTTATGGGATCGTTGCTGCAATAATCGTAATAATCATAATCGGCGCTAT